>NZ_JBNDMM010000004.1:0-585529 GCF_050436585.1 Paraburkholderia sp. GAS199
CTTCCCATCCCGAACAGGACCGTGAAACGACTCCACGCCGATGATAGTGCGGATTCCCGTGTGAAAGTAGGTAATCGTCAGGCTCCCTAGCAGCAGACAGAAACCCCGCCCCAAAAGGCGGGGTTTTTGCGTTTGGGACGCACAAAAACAAAGCAAAGCGCACGTCTGTCAAACCGGCCCCTGAAGCCGCGCGTGGCACAAAGCAAATTTGTTTGTCGCCAATACCATAGGCTTTGGATAGCACTGCAGTCGTAGTCTGCCAATAATTGGTGCGGCGGCCGCCCCTATTGCGCGGCAATAGCACAGCCATGACAAACACGTTCGACTAGAACTCTTCCCACTAGCCTCCTTTGGCATGGAGGCCTTCAATCCGCCACATAGCTAGTCAAAAATTCTCATGCTTCTGCGTTCACCGCCCACTCGGTGAGGCGCACTACAGCTAGTTAGCGCGTCGCACAGATTTGCGCTAAATCCGTTCAGAGATCCGCGTTGCTCAAGCACCCCGTTCATCCTGAATCGTCGGCAGACCCACTTCACGCCCACCTCGTCAGGCAACCTGCCAATAGCTACAACGCCTCGCCGAATCCGCTCCCACCACCTCGCCGTTTCCTTAACATTCACCCCAAAATACTGTATAAATATACAGTAAAACTCGTTGCCGTTTGCTTGCCTGATGCCGGGCAGGGCGGAGCTTTCCCTATTGAAAGAGCGTGTCTATGGCAGCAGCAATTCAGCTTGCAACGACTACGCTGTCGTCGCAATTACGGCGTCAGGTGTGGCAGGGCAATGAACTCGCCGGGTCGGATGCGAGAGTGATCCCTACGGGCTACGCCGAGCTGGATCAGTCGCTGCCCGGGCGGGGCTGGTCGGCGGGTGGGCTGACGGAGCTTTTGATCGAGCATGAAGGTGTGGGCGAAGTGCGCCTGCTGGCTCACACCCTTCGGCATCTGACGGCCCAAACCGGACGGCATGTCATGCTGGTCGCGCCGCCTTATGCGCCATGCGCGTCGGCGCTGCGCGCATGGGGCGTCGATATCGAGCGCGTCTTATGGGTGCGTTCGGGCGAAGACCAGGCTATCTGGGCTGCCACGCAAGCTTTAAAACAAAGTGGCATCGGCGCGGTGCTGGTATGGCTGCGCAATGCCCGTGCCGATAAGGTCCGGCGTCTGCAAGTCGCGGCTCAGGAGTCGGCGTCGCTGGCATTCGTGATCAGGCCGAGCGAGGCGGCGACGCAATCCTCGCCGGCTCCGCTGCGGATGCTTTGCGCGCCGATCTTGCCAGCCAATGCGCAGACGATCAACCGTCGTCAGTGGCTGAAGGAGATCGGCATGTCCATCGACATCTTCAAACGCCGCGGGCCACCGCTCGCCGAACCTGTGCAACTCCTCCTGCCGTTACAAAGTGTCTCGTTGCCGGAAAACGGAGCCGGTAGCAAACAACAACGAGAGATTAAACATGTTGTGGATCGCGGTCACATTGCCACTCTTGCCACTGGAAGCGGTGAAGCCTCTCGTCCCGTTCCCGGATGGTTTGCCCGCGCAATCGAATCGGCATGAGCCGGACGATCAGGCGGAGCAGCAACCCGATGGTGAAAACGCCATCGGGCGGCTCTGCTATGCGCTGGCCGATCACGCGCACATCCTGCTGCCTGATCTCGACGCATCGCGCGCCGGCGTTCAGGCCGGTCACTCGCGCTCGCATGCATTGGCGTTGGCGCCGGGTCTCAACATGCTCGTCGCCGATACACAGCGCGAGACTCAGGCGTTCGAAGCGATGGCGCTTGCCTTGCTGACCTACACGCCGAAGGTATCGCTGGCCGAGGCGCATACCTTGTTGCTCGAAGTCGGCTCGGGTCTGCGGCTGTTCGGCGGATTGCGCAAGCTGCTGGCGCGCGTGTCGGCCACGGCGGCAGAGTTCGGCTATACGATGCGCATCGCCTGTGCACCCACGGCGTGGGGTGCATGGTTGCTGGCGCAAGCGCGCGTTGCTGGACAGGGACGTTGCTGGCGCGTGGTGAAAAACACCTCGCTGGCGCGCATGCTCGATCGCTTGCCGGTTTCGTTGCTGCCGGTTGCGCAGGCACATCGCGATGCCTTCGTGCATGTCGGTTGTCAGACGCTGGAGCAGTTGCGCCAGTTGCCGCGCGCGGGTGTCGTGCGTCGTTTCGGCGGCGGTATCCTCGATTTGCTCGCGCAGGCATACGGCGCGCATCCGGATCCGCGCGAGTCGTTTCGTGCGCCGGCATCGTTTCATGCGCAACTGGAGTTGCCCTCGCGGGTCGATAACGCCGACGCGCTGCTATTCGCCGCACGGCGTCTGATCGTGCAACTGGCCGGCTGGTTGAGCGCGCATCATGCGGCGCTCAGCGGCTATACGCTGCTGCTCGAACACGAACTGGCGTCCCGTCACGCACCGAAAACGTCGAGTCTGAAGGTCGCGTGGGCAATTCCATCGCGCGATGCCGAGCATCTGATCTGGCTGTTGCGCGAAAAGCTGAATCAGACGGTGCTGGTGGCGCCGGTGATCGAACTGAAGCTGGTCGCAGATCAGATCAGCGAGTTTTCCGGACAATCCGACACCTTGTTTCCCATGCCGGAATCCGACGGCGAATCGGTCGCGCGTCTGCTTGAGCGCTTGAGCGCACGGCTGGGGCCGGAGAACGTATTGCAGATGTCGGTGCAGGACGATCACCGGCCCGAGCGAGCCATGCGTGTGGAGGCGTATCAGGCACAAGCGTTTTCGGGCAAGAAGCGGGGGGCCGCGAAAACCCGCGGCAAAGCAAAGGCGGATCGAACCTGGCTGACGGATGAGTTGCAGCAGGCGGCGTCGAAAGAAGACCACGCGGCTACCCGCATACCCGAGCCATCTCCCCAGATGCCGCGCTGGCTCGAAGAAATGGCGCTCGCTCGACAGGCTCACGCGGCTTCGGCGCAAGCGGACGAATCTCAGGCTGCGCTGGACTTGCCGGCTAGCGTGTTGCCGTCGCAACCGCGACCTGTGTGGATGCTGGAAAAGCCGCTGCGTCTGCTGATGCGCGACCAACGCCCGATCTATCGCCGTCCCCTGAAAATGCTGACTCGCACCGAGCGGATCGAAGCAGGGTGGTGGGACGGTGAGCGCGTCGAGCGTGACTATTACGTCGCCGCCGACGACCGCGGACATATGTTCTGGGTGTACCGCGAATGCCGGACTGGCGAGTGGTATTTGCAGGGCCTGTTCGGCTGAAGCTCATGACAACGTCATCGTCACCGTCGAAAGTTCCGCCGGAAGCGCCGCCTTCCACTCATCTGCCGCCATATGCGGAATTGCATTGCCTGACCAATTTTTCGTTTCTGCGCGGCGCTTCGCATCCGCACGAGTTGATCGAGCAGGCCATGTCGCGCGGCTATAGCGCGCTCGCGATCACTGACGAATGCTCGCTGGCGGGCGTCGTGCGCGCTTACTCGGCGTTGCAGGAAATCAGGCAGAAGTACGCCGACGAGGAGCCGCCGAAACCGATTCCGCATCTGATCATCGGCAGCGAACTCAATCTGACCGACGAAGAAAACCAGCCGTTCTGCACACTCGTCGCATTGGCGACCAATCGTAACGGCTACGGCAATCTGTCCGAACTGATCACGCTGGCCCGCTCCCGAGCGGACAAAGGCAGCTATCGACTGGGGCCGTCGGATTTCACCGAGGCGCTACCGCATCTCGAGCACCTCAAGAATTTGCCCGATTGCCTGCTGCTGCTCGTGCCGCAACGTACGGCTACGCTCGCGCATACGTTGCATTGCGCGCATTGGCTGGCGTCGTTCGCGCCCCATCGCGCGTGGCTCGCGCTGGAACTCTGGCAAACCGGCAGCGACGAACTTCAGATCGACGCCCTGCGCATGATTTCAAAAGCCAGCGGCTTACCGCTGGTCGCCGCGGGCGGTGTGTTGATGCATGCACGTTCGCGCAAACCCTTGCAGGACACGCTGACGGCAATCGGTCTCGTCACGCCGCTCGCGGCATGTGGTCACGCGCTCGAAGCCAACGCCGAACGGCACATGCGCAATCGCGTGCGGCTCGGCCAGCTCTATCCGCACGACACGCTCGAAGAAACACTGCATATCGCCGCGCTATGCCATTTCTGTCTGAGTGAACTCAAATACGAGTATCCGGAAGAACTCGTGCCGGCCGGCGAATCGCCGTCGAGTTATCTGCGCAAACTGGTCATGGCCGGCGCGGTGGAACGCTGGCCAAACGGGATGGATTTGAAGCGCATCGACCAGATCGAAAAAGAACTGGGTTTGATCGCCGACCTGAAATACGAAAAGTATTTTCTGACGGTGCACGACATCGTGAGCTTCGCGCGGTCGAGAAATATTCTGTGTCAGGGGCGTGGGTCGGCGGCGAATTCGATCGTGTGCTACTGCCTTCACGTGACGGAAATCGATCCCGTGAGCATGAACATGCTGATCGAACGTTTCATCTCGCGCGCACGGAAAGAGCCGCCCGATATCGACGTCGATTTCGAACATCAGCGCCGCGAAGAAGTGATTCAGTACATCTACGCGAAGTATGGCCGTCATCGTGCCGCGCTCACCGCGTCGCTGATTACTTATCACGCGCGCAGTGCGCTGAAGGACGTCGGCAAGGTGCTGGGACTCGAGGTGTCGCTGATCGAGCGCATCAGCAAATCGCAGCAGTGGTGGGACGGCCCCGAGGCCGTCGCGAAATATCTCGCGGAAGCGGGTTTCGACGCCACCTCGCACATCACGCAGAATCTGATTCGCCTGACGAAGGAGTTGCGCACTTTTCCGCGTCATCTGTCGCAGCACGTCGGCGGCTTCGTGATCGCAAAAGACAAACTGTCGCGGCTCGTGCCGATCGAAAACGCGACGATGAAAGACCGCAGCGTGATCGAGTGGGACAAGGACGATATCGACGCGCTCAAGCTGTTGAAAGTCGACGTGCTGGCGCTCGGCATGCTGTCCGCGATCCGGCGCGCGCTGGAGTTCGTCGCATTGCGTCGCGGCTTTCCACGGTTCAGGGTGCAGGATATTCCGCGTGAAGACCGGGCCGTCTACGAGATGTGCGGCCATGCCGATACGATCGGCGTATTCCAGATCGAATCGCGCGCCCAGCAAAGCATGCTGCCGCGCCTGAAGCCGAGCAAATACTACGACCTCGTGATCGAAGTCGCGATCGTGCGGCCGGGGCCGATTCAGGGCGGCATGGTGCATCCGTATCTGCGTCGCAAGCAGGGTCTCGAGCCCATCGATTACGCGAAGGACGAGTTGCGTCCGGTGCTCGAACGCACGCTCGGTGTGCCGATTTTTCAGGAGCAGGTGATGCACCTCGCGATGGTCGCGGCGCAATATACCGGCGAGCAGGCGGACCAGTTGCGCCGCGCAATGGCCGCATGGCGGCGCAGCGGCAACCTCGCGAAGTACCAGAAGGATCTGAGCGACCGCATGTCGGCGCGCGGCTACGAAAAAGAGTTCATCGAGCGCATCTGCAATCAGATCGAAGGTTTCGGCGAATATGGTTTTCCTGAAAGTCATGCCGCGAGCTTCGCCTTGCTCGTTTATCTGAGCGCCTGGATCAAGCGCTACGAGCCGGCGGCATTTCTTGCAGGATTGCTGAACAGTCAGCCGCTGGGTTTTTATTCGCCGTCGCAACTGGTGCAGGACGCCAGACGTCATGGCGTCAAAGTCTTGCCGCCCGATGTAACCTTGAGCGATTGGGAAACGACGTTCGAAAATAGTGCGTGCGAAGGGCAGCGCATTTCGTCGAGCGAGACCTGTCTGCGGCGTCAGCAGTCCGTGCTGTCGGCGCAGCAGTTACGCGATCTGGCGCTGGGTCGGCTGAGCTTGAGCCGAACCGTGAGGCGCGCGGCACAGCGCCTGAGAGCTCGCGTTTTTCAGGCGTCCAGCACGTATGGCGCGCGAGGTCCTGCGGTGCGTATCGGCATGCATCTGATCAAGGGACTATCGCAAGCGGCAGCGGAGCGCATCATGGCAGCTCGCAACGACACGCCATTTTCCGACGTCGACGATCTGGCGCGGCGCGCAGTACTGAACCGGCGCGACCTCGAAGCGCTGGCGGCAGCGAACGCGCTGGTCAGCATCGCGGGGCATCGGCGCGAAGCATGGTGGGCCGTGACCGCACAGCATTCCGTACCTCGCTTGCTGCGCGATGCGCCGATCGCCGAAGCGCCACTCGTTCTGCCGCCGGCTGCCGAAGGCCGCGAAATCGTCGACGATTACGGCAGCATCGGCCTCACGCTCAATCGTCATCCGCTCTCGCTATTGCGGCCGCGTCTGAGCAAGCAGCGTTTTCGCACGGCGGCCGAACTGGCCGCGTGCCGGCATGGCACGCTGGTGCGCGCGTGCGGCATCGTCACCGTGCGGCAGCGGCCGGGCACGGCGAACGGCACGGTATTCGTTTCTCTCGAAGACGAAACCGGCGCGGTCAACGTGATCGTGTGGCCGTCGCTGGTGGAAAAGCAGCGCAAGGTGCTGCTTGGGGCGTCGTTGCTGGCGGTCTACGGCGTTTTGCAACGCGACGACGGTGTTGCGACCGGCCATGCGGATAGCGGCGGCAAGCGTCTGCGAAAAAACCAGGGCGAAGTGATCCACCTCGTCGCGCATCGTCTGGAAGATCACAGCGAATGGCTCGGTGAACTCGCGACCACGAGCCGCGATTTTCACTGATGCCGTCTGATGCCGACTCCACCGCGCCCGATCACTATCCACCCAAGCTCAACCCAAGCCGTCGGGCAGGCCGCCGTTCAGCCTCGCCAGGGAAATGCGCTCAATACCTGACGAATCGCCGTGTCGAACGGCGTGCGGCGGCCGATGCCGAGCGCTTCCAGCCGGCTCGAAGCCAGATGACAGTTGTGCGGCCGCGGCGTCGCGTCGGTCGGCGTGGGTTGCGGAGTCAGTCGCGCATCGAGTTGCAGCGCCTCGGCCAGACGCACGGCGATCTCGTACTTATTCATCGGTTCGTCGCCCGACCACTGCACGATGCCGCGCAGCGCCTCGCCGTGCGCGTGGCGTTCGAGCATCTGCCGTATCACGTAAGCGACGTCCGGCGTGAAGGTGGGGTAACGGATCGCCCAGGCGTCCATCGGCGCGGCCTTGCCGTCCGCTGCGGCGGACGCGGCGATTGCGGGCACGAGACTCGTCACCGCCGACTCCGACCAGCTGACGATCGGCCCATACAGCAGCGGTAAGCGCAGCACGCAGCCCAACTCGGTCGTGTCGGCCAGCGCGCGTTCGCCTTCGAGTTTGCTGCGGCCGTAGGCATTCAGCGGCGCAGGCTCGGCGTCATGCTGGTACGGCGGATGGCGGCCGTCGAAGACGTAGTCGGTGGAGATCGACAACGTCCAGGCGCCACACCGGTTTGCCGCGGCGGCCAGGGTGCGGACCGCGTCGACATTCAGCGCGCGGGCCAGCGCCGGATCGTGCTCGCACACATCTGGCCGGCGTTCCGCCGCCGCAATCACGAGCGCGTTCGGCGCCTCGCGCTCCATAAACCGCTCGACGGCTCCGGCGTCGCGAATGTCCAGCGCGACCGTATCGGGACGCGGCCGGCTGAAAGTCGTGGCGACGACCTGCCAGGGCGTCTGCTGCGTCAGCTCGTCGACGAGCGCCCGGCCGACCAGCCCGGACGCGCCAATCACGGCAACCTTGAACATACCGGCGCCCGCCTAGCGCGCGGCGCTGGTGGCGACGCCGGTCACGGTATAACCGGCTTCGTCGATTGCTGCCTTCAGCGACTCGACCGCTTCGGTCGAGTCCACGGATACGCGGCCGGCGGCAAGATCGACCTGAACGTGCGCCGTTGCGTCGTGTTCGCGGATCGCGTTGGTGACCGCTGCAACGCAATGCTGACAGCTCATGCCTTCAACCTGGAATTCGATCGTCATCGGGAATACCTCGAAAATGTGCGGGTGCGATGGTTGAATTATGCCCGTCGATGCGTAATTGAGTGGTAGACCCTCCCACCATGGGAAGGCGTACGATCTGCTTATCGATCGAACTACCTCTCTGGACACCATGATGAACATCGGAGAAGCGGCCCGTGCCTCGGGCGTCACGGCCAAGATGATCCGCTATTACGAAAGCGTCGGTCTGCTCGCGCCGGCCACGCGGACGAGCGCGGGATACCGGGTTTACGGGCCGCCGGAAGTGCATTCGCTGCGCTTCATCCGGCAAGCGCGCCGGCTCGGTTTTCTGGTGGAAGACATTCGCCGCCTGCTTGCGCTCTGGCACGATCGCTCGCGCGCCAGCGCGGAAGTGAAGTCCATTGCGATCGAACACGTGGCGGACCTCGACCGGCGTATCGCGGAACTGACCGAGATGCGCGATACCCTGGCCCATCTCGCCGACCATTGTCACGGCGACGACCGCCCGGATTGCCCCATTATCGAGCGCCTGGCTGACAACGATCTGGTCACGGGCCACGGATGTCATCCGGTTTAATGGTGCCAGGTGCAACCCGCCTGCGACAGGCTGCGCTGCGGCGTCTAAGAGCACAATAATGGTGCAAATTTATAAAGTGCCGCATCGGTTTCATTTCTAATGACAAATTGAAACAAATTAAATCAACAACTTAGATGCACCAAACGAGTGCGACATTCCAAAACGGAATGCACGTCATGCGTGCATTTCACTAGCGAGGTTGCACCGGAAGTCTATAATTCGGGTTAACCCTTTTTAAGGGAAATCCCTGATGCACAACTCACCGGGGATTCATTTCTGATCCTTGGAGAACATCATGTTTGCATACGTACTTGAAAAGCTGAGCACCTGGTTTGAATCCGCAGAACGCACCCGCCGCGAAGCCTACCTGGCATCGTCGTCGGATATCGTTCAGCTCGAGCAACGCATTCGTACGCTCGAAACCAACGGCTACTCGCTGTAAGCAGCCATTGCGTCACGTTTGACCCGGCAGCGCGTTTCGCGCAGCCATAGCAGTCAGTGTCGAGCCCCGTCAAAGCGGGGCTTTGTCGCATCTGGAGCCTGCAAAATGCGCGGCAGCCGATACTTGGCGTTAGTTCATGGCCGATATCGACTAGCCTCGGGACCGCGGTCGCGGTAAGGTAAAGTGTTTTCGCGTCATCGGCATTCCAAATCTAACCGGTCCGCTCATGCCTTCTTTCCGCTCGCTTCGTTTCTCGCCGGCTGCCGCCGTGGCCGCGTTTCTCGCTACGGCGCTCGTCGTGCCGTCCGCGTTCGCTGCATCGAGCAATACGCGTAAGCCGCTCGTCCTCGACACACAAAGCGGCATCAGCGACGGCCAAAGCGGCACCGTGTTGCAAACCGCGCCGCTTTCGCACCAGCCGATCGTCGGCGCGCAGCCCATCGCGGCGCCCGCGGAACTCGCGCCGAATTCGTCGATTCCCATCGTGGTGGCGCCGTATGTGCCGGTGCCGGTCGGCGGTGGCTCGCCGCAACCTCAACCGCAGCCGCGTCCTTATCCGGCTCCGCGTCCCCAATAAGCCGCCGTTCGCCCTTTCCGGCAGGCGGCCGGTCTTCCAACTCCTCGATCTAACGCGGCGAACCTCGTGGCCGCCGCGCGTCGTCGCGCGCGCAAAACTTCGCTCGGGGGCGGCGCACATCTGCGGTGTCATTCGGGTTTCGGCGCATGGCGTGGGCGAAACCGTCCGACGACAATCGTCGAGCGATCTTTCGCCGGCGCCGGAGTGAGTCCGGCACGGCGCGCTTCGTCACCGCGTAGAACGAAAACAGAACAAGGAGACATGGAAATGCCCATTCACTGGATGCACCGAGCCGCCATCACCTGTGCCACGCTGGTCGCGCTGTCCGCGTCCGCCGTACTGCCCGGCGTCGCGAATGCCAAGGACGTGCCGGAAAAGCCCACGCTGACCATGGCCGTCGGCGGATTACCCGGCCTTTACTATCTGCCGGTGCTCGCGGCGCATCAGTTGGGCTATTTCAAGGACGAAGGTCTCGACGTCACGCTGGAAGATTTCGCGGGCGGATCGAAAGCGCTCGAAGCGGTGGTGGGCGGCAGCGCCGACGTCGGCGCGGGCGCGTTCGAACACACGCTGTTCATGCAGGCCAAGGGCCAGCGTTACCGTGCGTTCGCGCTGATGGGACGCGCGCCGCAGATCGTGGTGGCGGTACTCAAATCGAAGGCCGATCAGCTCAAAACGATGGCGGACTTCAAGGGCGCGAAAGTAGGGGTGAGCGCGCCGGGGTCGTCGACGGATCTGGTTCTGACCGTTGCCTTGCGCAAGGCCGGCGTGCAGCGCAACGAAATCTCAGCGATCGGCGTGGGTAGCGGCGCCACCGTGCTGGCCGCGGTGAGCGGCGGTCAACTCGACGCGCTCTCGAACGTCGATCCCATGATGACCAAGCTCGCCCGCAGCGGCTCGATCAAAGTGCTGGTGGATACGCGGACCGTAAAAGGAACGCAGGAGGTATTCGGCGGGACCATGCCGGCGGCGACGCTCTACGCCCCGGAGTCGTTCATCCAGAAGAATCCGAAGACGACGCAGGCCCTCGCCAACGCGATCGTGCGTGCGGACCGCTGGCTGCAGACCGCAAGCGACGCCGATTTGCTGAAAATGGTGCCGCCGGCCTATCTGCTCAACGACTCGGCGCTCTACGTCGAAGCGTTTCACAACGTGCGCGACGCCTATTCACCGGACGGCCTGATGCCCGCGGACGGTCCGGCCACTTCGCTGCGCGCGCTGTCGTCGTTCGATAACCGTCTCGATCCGTCGAAGATCGATCTGAACGCCACCTATACCAACGACTTCGCCCGCAAGGCCGCTGCGCAAATCAAGTGAGCGGACTGGAGCGCGCAGCGTGCTGCGCGCTCCGGCAAACGGCTCAATCGCCGCGATACTCGACCTTGAACTGCGCGGCCTTGTCCTCGCCGAGCGTCTTGACGAGCCAGGGCATCTGATCTTTGAGCATCTTGGCCAGCGTGTACGGCGGGTTGAGGATGAACATGCCGCTGCCGAACAGGCCGAAGCCGTCTTCCGGCGGATTGCTGACGGTCAGGCTGACGTGCAGCCAGTTGCGCTCCTGCAGCTTTTTCAACTGTTCGGGAAAGCGCTGCGATTCGGGACGTCGCACCTGCGGATACCAGACCGCGTACGTGCCGGTGGGGAAGCGCTTCAGACTCTCTTCGACGCAGCGCAACGTGCGCGTGTAGTCGCGTTTGTCTTCGTACGAAGGGTCGAGCAGCACGAGGGCGCGGCGCGGCGCCGGCGGCAGCAGCGCGAGAATGCCCTCGAAGCCGTCGCCGGCATAGAGCATGGCGCGTCGGCCCGCGTCGCGGAAATTGTGGCGCAACACGTCGATTTCGGTAGTGTGAAGCTCGAACAGACGCATGCGGTCCTGTTCGCGCATCTGCCGCCATGCGATATACGGCGAGCCCGGGTAGAAACGCAACTGTCCGTCCGGATTCAGCGCGCTCACTTCTTCGACGTAGTCCGAAAACAGCGGCGGCAGGTCGTTCCGTTCCCAGAGGCGGGCAATGCCGGTCTGGAACTCGCCGGTCTTGGTCGCATAGCCTTCCTTCAGCGAATAGACGCCGGCGCCCGCGTGCGTGTCGATATACCAGTAGGCTTTGTCCTTCTGGCCGAGGTAACGCAGGAGCTGCAACACGACGGCATGTTTGAGAACGTCGGCGTGGTTGCCTGCATGAAAGGCGTGGCGGTAGCTGAGCATGATGAGGAGACGCTGAAAGAGGGCGCGCTGGTCCGGGACGGAGCCGGCGACGCGAAAGCAGGGCGGCTGCACGACGCAATACGAGAGCGGTGTGCGGCGCGGTCGCGTATTGTACGCGACGCCGCGCCGCCCACTGCCGCGCGTCTCCTGCAGGACCCGGCCCGACGGTACGCCGGGCCGGGTTCGTCATGGCCGCATGGAGCGGCGCTCAGTCGTGCGCGTCGCCGATGACCGCCTCGATACGCTCCTTGATCTCCGGCGTGATTTTTTCGGCCACCTCCGCCGACTTCATGTTTTCCGCGATCTGTTCGACACGCGATGCGCCGGTGATCACCGTGCTGACATTCGGGTTCTTGAGAATCCAGCCGATCGCGAGTTGCCCGATCGTGCAACCCAGTTCGTCCGCCACCTCGCCGAGCTTGCCGACCACATTGTTCTTGCCGGCATCCGTGACCTGCTTGCGCAGCCATTCGTAGCCTTGCAACTGCGCGCGGCTATCGGACGGCACGCCGTCGCGATACTTGCCGGTGAGCAGTCCCGAAGCAAGCGGACTCCAGGTGGTGAGACCCAGCCCGATGTCTTCGTAAAGACGCTTGTATTCCTCCTCGACGCGCTTGCGATGGAACAGGTTGTACTGCGGCTGCTCCATCACGGGCTTATGCAGATGATGGCGCTCGGCGATTTCGTAAGCTGCGCGGATTTCGTCGGCGCTCCACTCGGACGTGCCCCAGTACAACGCCTTGCCGCGCGCGATCATGTCGCTCATGGCCCAGACCGTTTCTTCGACCGGCGTGTTCGGGTCAGGACGATGACAGAACACGAGATCGACATAATCGAGTTGCAGCCGCTTGAGCGATGCGTCGATCGCGTTCATCAGGTATTTGCGGTTCAGCGTGTGGTACTGGTTCGGCGCTTCATTGAGGCCCCAGAAGAATTTCGTGGACACCACGTAGCTCACGCGCGGCCAGGCGAGTTCCTTGAGAGCCTGCCCCATGATTTCTTCCGACTGGCCGGCTGCATAGACCTCGGCGTTGTCGAAGAAATTGACTCCGGCATCGCGCGCGGCGGCCAGCGACTCACGCGCCGCGCGATGGTCCACCTGGTTGCCGTAGGTGACCCACGAGCCGATTGACAGTTCGCTGACCTGCAGGCCGGAACGGCCCAGACGTCGATAATTCATGCATTCCTCCTGTGAATGGGGTGCTGCCCGAATCCCGCTGAAACATCCAGTTTAAAGAGATTGGATTCGACGTGCTGAATTGCCGCATGGTTCATGCACAATAGCAGCGTTGGCCGCAGTGCAGCATTCGGCCGGACGGTCTATGCCGTCTGGCCGACTTCACGCCGCCCGCGGCCCGTGGTCTTATTGCTCATCAACTGCATGGAGGTTCTGGATGTCCTCATTGAACACGAATCTGAATGGCAAGGTCGCGGTGGTCACCGGCGCCGCGAGCGGCATCGGTAAGCAGATCGCGCTGACGCTTTCCGCGGCCGGCGCGGCGGTCGCGATCGCCGACCTGAACCAGGACGGCGCAAACGCCGTGGCCGAAGAAATAAAAAAAGCCGGCGGCAAGGCAATTGGCGTGGCGATGGACGTCACCAATGAAGACGCCGTCAACCAGGGCATCGACAAGGTCGCGGCCGAACTCGGTTCGATCGACATTCTCATTTCCAACGCCGGCATTCAGATCGTCAATCCGATCGAAAACTATTCGTTTTCGGATTGGAAGAAAATGCAGGCAATTCACGTCGACGGCGCCTTCCTCACCACCAAGGCCGCGCTCAAGCACATGTACAAGGACGACCGCGGCGGCATCGTGATCTACATGGGCTCGGTGCATTCGCACGAAGCTTCGCCGCTGAAGTCGGCGTATGTCACGGCCAAGCATGCATTGCTGGGTCTCTCGCGCGTGCTGGCGAAAGAGGGCGCCAAACATAACGTGCGCTCGCACGTGGTGTGTCCGGGTTTCGTGCGCACTCCGCTCGTCGACAAGCAGATTCCCGAGCAGGCCAAGGAACTCGGCATTCCGGAAGAAGAAGTCGTGAAGCGCGTCATGCTGGGCGGCACGGTAGACGGCATTTTCACCACGGTGGAAGACGTCGCGCAAACGGTGCTGTTCCTTTCCACGTTCCCGACCGCCGCGCTGACCGGCCAGTCCTTCATCGTGAGCCACGGCTGGTATATGCAATAAGGAGGCACGCATGGCGCAACGCAATCTCAAACGGGCGCGCGCCGGTGCGCCCGGCGATGGGGGCGACGGTGCGGGTGCCGCACCCGCCGAACGCCCCAGCCGGCACATTCACGTGCCGAAATACGAAACCGTTGCGCTCATGCTGCAAGGCGGCGGTGCGCTGGGCGCCTATCAGGCCGGCGTCTTTCAGGGACTTTACGAAGCCGGCATCGAGCCCAACTGGCTGGCCGGCATTTCGATCGGCGCGTTGAATACGGCGATCATTGCCGGCAATCCGCCGGAAAAGCGCGTCGAGCGGCTGCTGCAGTTCTGGGAGACGATCTGCCAGCCTGCCTTCGGGCCGCCGTTGCCGGCGTTCATCGAACACGCGCTTTTCAATTCCAGCGACGCCATCCGCAAAGCCTTCACGGCCACGCAGGCAATCGGCGCACTCGTGGAAGGCCAGAAGGGTTTCTTCGTGCCGCGTTTTCCGCCGCCGTTGCCGACCGTGTCCGGACCGCCGCAAATGGCCAGCTACTACGACACCACGCCGTTGAAGGCGACCTTGGAAGCGCTATGCGATTTCGATCGCATCAACTCGCGCGAGATGCGGGTGTCGGTGGGTGCGGTCAATTGCGGCACGGGCAATTTCGCTTACTTCGACAACACGCATACCACGCTGCGGCCCGAGCATTTCATGGCGTCGGGTGCGTTGCCGCCGGGTTTCGCGGCTGTCGAGATAGACGGGCAGTACTACTGGGACGGCGGCCTGATGTCGAATACGCCGCTCTACGAGGTGATTCAGTCCACGCCGCGTCGCGACACGCTCGCCTTTCAGGTCGATTTGTGGAGCGCGATCGGGCCGGTGCCGGACAACATCACCGACGTTCAGGGGCGCATGAAAGACATTCAGTATTCGAGCCGCACGCGTCTCGTCACCGACATGCTGCAGCGCTCGCAGCGTTTCAGGCACGTGCTGCGCGAAGTGCTCGACCGTGTGCCGTCCGAGCAGCGCGAAGATCCGTGGTGCAAGCTGGCCGAGGACCTGTCGTGCTCGAAGCGCTACAACGTGATCCACCTGATTTATCGTCACAAAGAGTACGAAGGGCACTACAAGGACTTCCAGTTTGGTCTGTCGACCATGCGTGAGCACTGGGAAAGCGGTCTGGACGACATTCGCCATTCGCTCTCTCAACCCGACTGGCTGGAAATGCCCGACAACGATGCGGGTTTCGTCACGCACGACATTCATCGCGATTCGCGCTGATCGTCGAGCAGGTCTTTCAATCGACGTCGGCAATAAAAAACGGCGCCCGAAAGGGCGCCGTTTCTACGAGCAGACTCGAGCGGCACGTGGCAGTTGCACGCGCGCCGCAAAGCCTTACTTCAGAACGTGAGCGATTGCGTTGGCCACCACGTCGAGGTTGCGCGTATTCAGCGCAGCCACGCAGATGCGGCCCGTGCCGACTGCGTAAATGCCGAACTCTTCACGCAGACGATCGACTTGCGGCGACGTCAGACCCGAGTACGAGAACATGCCGCGTTGCGCATTCACGAAGCCGAAATCGCGATCCACGCCGCTTGCCTTCAGACGCTCGACGAGGCCGTTGCGCATTGCGCGGATACGATCGCGCATTTCGCCGAGTTCCGTCTCCCACGTAGCACGCAGTTCCGGCGAAGCCAGCACTGCCGCGACCACCGAGCCGCCGTGCGTCGGCGGGTTGGAATAGTTGGTGCGGATCACGCGCTTGAGTTGCGAGAGCACGCGAGCGGATTCTTCCTTGCTCGCCGTGATGATCGACAGTGCGCCGACGCGTTCGCCGTACAGCGAGAACGACTTCGAGAACGACGAGGACACGAACACGTTCAGCTCCGCTGCCGCGAACAGGCGCACTGCTGCAGCGTCGGAATCGATGTTGTCGCCGAAACCCTGATAGGCGATGTCGAGGAACGGCACCAGATTGCGCGCCTTCACCACCTCGACGATCTGCTTCCATTGCTCGACGTTCAGGTCGACGCCGGTCGGGTTGTGGCAGCATGCATGCAGCACGACGACTGTGCCGGCCGCGTAGCTGTTCAGCGCGCTCAGCATGCCGTCGAAATTCACGCCGTGCGTCTGCGCGTCGTAGTACGGATATGAAACGACTTCGAAGCCGGCGCCTTCGAACAGCGCGCGATGGTTTTCCCAGCTCGGATCGCTGATCGCGACCTTGCCCGACGGATTCAGGCGCTTGAGGAAGTCGGCGCCGATCTTCAGCGCGCCCGTGCCGCCCAGTGCCTGCGCCGTCACGACGCGGCCCGCGGCGATCAGCGGCGAGTCGTTGCCGAGCAGCAGCTTCTGCACGGCTGCGTCGTAGGCGGCGATACCTTCGATCGGCAGATAGCCGCGCGGCAGCGCAGCTTCGACACGTGCCTTCTCTGCGTCGCGCACGGCGCGCAGCAGCGGAATCTTGCCTTCTTCATTGAAGTAGACACCCACGCCAAGGTTGACCTTGGTGGCGCGCGCATCGGCGTTGAAAGCTTCGTTCAGGCCCAGAATCGGGTCGCGGGGAGCAAGTTCGACGGCGGAGAACAGAGACATGATGGGTCGGCAGCAGTAGTGAAAAGAAGGGCGGCTTCGTGCGCGGGGCGGCCCGGCTCGGTGCGTCTGGCGGAGAAAAGGCAGCTAAACGGCGGGCGGCGGCGAACGAGCGCAGCTTGGCATTGTAACGAATTCGCGGGCCTTTTTCGGGCCGGACGCATGGCTATCCTGAAATATTTGCTTGAAAAACAGGCACTGCGGCGCCACTTGCAGTGAGCGGAAGCGTCCGCGACGGCGGCCGGATATGCCGGTGCGCAAATCGCGAACAACACCGCAAGCCAACCGTCGAGCAGGCCATCGGCGCGCTGCAAGGCGCCCGCAAGGCCGGCCTTCAACCGTGTGCCCATCCGACGCAGACCCAACGCAGACCCAGCGCCAACCCGGCGTAGACCCGCTCCATCGGCGATTGCCGCAACCCGTTAGAATAGTTCTTTGCCCAAGGCCCGGTGCCGTCCCCATGTCCGAACAACCTCTGACCGAAGTCGACGATACGCTGGACGAATCCAAGTTCGTCACGTTCGACGGCTCGCCGTTCCAGCTCTATCAACCGTATCCGCCCGCCGGCGACCAGCCCACCGCGATCGACACGCTGGTCGAAGGCGTCGAAGACGGCCTGTCGTTCCAGACGCTGCTCGGCGTGACCGGTTCCGGCAAGACCTTCACGATGGCCAACACCATCGCGAGGCTCGGCCGCCCGGCGATCGTGTTCGCGCCGAACAAGACGCTCGCCGCGCAGCTGTATTCGGAATTCCGCGAGTTCTTCCCGCGCAACGCGGTCGAGTATTTCGTTTCGTACTACGACTACTATCAGCCGGAAGCGTACGTCCCGCAGCGCGATCTCTTCATCGAGAAAGATTCGTCGATCAACGAGCACATCGAGCAGATGCGGCTGTCGGCCACCAAGAGCCTGATGGAGCGGCGCGACGTGGTGATCGTCGGCACGGTGTCGGCCATTTACGGTATCGGTAATCCGTCCGAATATCACAAGATGATTCTGACGCTGCGCACCGGCGACAAGCTCGGCCAGCGCGACATCATCGCCCGTCTGATCGCGATGCAGTACAACCGCAACGAGGCCGATTTCCAGCGCGGTTCGTTCCGCGTTCGCGGCGACACGATCGACATTTTCCCGGCGGAGCACGCCGAAATGGCGGTGCGCATCGAATTGTTCGACGACGAAATCGAAACCCTGCAACTGTTCGATCCGCTCACCGGCCGCGTACGGCAGAAGATTCCGCGTTTCACGGTGTATCCGTCGTCGCACTACGTGACGCCGCGCGATACCGTGGTGCGCGCCGTCGAGACGATCAAGACCGAATTGCGAGATCGCCTCGAATTCTTCTATGGCGACGGCAAGCTCGTCGAAGCGCAACGTCTCGAACAGCGCACGCGTTTCGATCTGGAAATGCTGCAGGAACTGGGCTTTTGCAAGGGCATCGAAAACTACTCGCGGCACTTTTCGGGCGCCGCGCCCGGCGAACCGCCGCCGACGCTGGTCGACTACCTCCCGCCCGACGCGCTGATGCTGCTCGACGAGTCGCACGTGCTGATCGGCCAGCTGAACGGCATGTACAACGGCGACCGCGCGCGTAAGGAAAATCTCGTCGATTACGGCTTCCGGCTGCCGTCCGCGCTGGACAACCGGCCGCTCAAGTTCAATGAGTTCGAGCGCAAGATGCGGCAAGTGATTTTCGTCTCGGCCACGCCGGCCGATTACGAAAAGAAAACGACAGGGCAGGTGGCCGAACAACTGGTGCGGCCAACCGGTCTCGTGGACCCGGAAATCGAGGTGCGACCCGCGCGCAGCCAGGTCGACGACGTGCTCGCCGAGATCAACGAACGCGTCAAGGTGGGCGACCGCGTGCTGGTCACCGTGCTGACCAAACGGATGGCCGAGCAGCTCACGGAATTCCTGTCCGACCACGGCGTGAAGGTGCGCTATCTGCATAGCGACATCGACACGGTCGAGCGGGTGGAAATTATCCGCGACCTGCGCCTCGGCACCTTCGACGTGCTGGTGGGGATCAACCTGCTGCGCGAAGGGCTGGATATTCCGGAGGTGTCGCTGGTGGCGATTCTCGACGCGGACAAGGAAGGCTTCCTGCGCGCCGAGCGCTCGCTGATCCAGACCATCGGCCGGGCAGCGCGCAATGTCAACGGCAAGGCTATTCTCTACGCGGACAAGATCACGGATTCGATGCGCCGCGCGATCGACGAAACCGAACGTCGGCGTACCAAGCAGATTGCCTTCAACGTCGAGAACGGCATTACGCCGCGCGGCGTGGTCAAGCGTATTCGCGACATCATCGACGGCGTTTACAACGTGGACGACGCGCGCGCGGAGTTGAAGGAACAGCAGACGCGCGCGAAATTCGAGGACATGTCCGAGAAGCAGCTTGCAAAGGAACTCAAGCGTCTCGAGAAGCAGATGATGGAGCATGCGAAGAATCTCGAGTTCGAAAAGGCCGCGCAGACGCGCGATCAACTGGCGCTGCTGCGTCAGCGGGTATTTGGCGCCAACGTGGGCGACCACGTGTCGGGCGCCTGATCGCTCGCAGCCGGTCTTGTCTGGTCCACTCCGGCGCGAGCGATTTTTCCAGTCTGTCTGAAGGGCGTGGCGCATTGCCGCGCCCTTTTTTCATTCAGCCGCCCGGCCGGCTGCACCGCCCGGCGCAGCCGTGCCAGCGCGCTGTTGCATCGTTGCCGCCAAGGCCCGTTACTACAAGGCTGACGAGCCGATAGGGCGCGGCCACGCAATTGTTCTCCTGGTCGATCGATGTTAAACTTGCCTCAATATTGAGAATGGTTCGCATTAACGTTCGTAAGAACGTCTGGGCCTAGCCCGGCGGCGCCATTCCAGTGAATCCAATTCCAGGCAGATAAAAACAAGGAGCATCAATGCGGATTTCTTCATTCGTGCGCGGTAGCGCGGCGGCAGTTGCCGCAGTGGCGGCGTTTTCGGCGACGGCAGCGGAATACCCGATCGGCAAGCATCAGATCCAGGGCGGCATGGAAATCGGCGCGGTGTATCTGCAGCCGATCACGATGGAACCCGAAGGCATGATGCGCAAGGCGTCGGATTCTGATGTCCATCTGGAAGCCGACATTCACGCAGTCAAGAACAATCCGACCGGTTTCGCCGAAGGCGACTGGATGCCGTATCTGCAAGTGCATTACGAGTTGACCAAGGTCGGCTCGAACCAGACCCAGAAGGGCGACATGATGGCGATGGTCGCCAACGACGGTCCGCACTACGGCGACAACGTCAAGCTGCAAGGCCCGGGCAAATACCATCTGAAGATGACGATCGAAGCGCCGGCGCAAACCGGTCACATGGCATTCGGCCGTCACGTCGACAAGGAAACCGGCGTGGGTCCGTGGTTCAAGCCGATCACGCTCGAATACGACTTCGCTTACGCCGGCATCGGCAAGAAGGGCGGTTACTGATCGGCGCGCTTCATGCGCCTCGCTGCGACTGAACGCGTGGCGGCGCGCATGAAGCGGGTGCGAATCCATGCTGTAGACGACGCCAGGCTCGCCGCCTGGCGCCGCGTTTTCTGGAAAGGCTAATGAGAATCGACCGAAAGATCGCCGTGTTCGCCATGCTGGCGTCGCTGGCCGGCGCCGTTCACGCGGCCGACCTGCCGACGTTCAACCTGGAAATGAACGACGGCAAACTCAACCCCGCGCGCATCGAAGTGCCGGCCGGGCAGCGTATCAAGATCGCGATACGCAACACGGGCAAGGGCGCGGCGGAGTTCGAGAGCGTTCAGTTGCGCAAGGAGAAGGTGCTCGCGCCGGGCGGCGATTCGTTCGTCGTGATCGCGCCGCTCGAGAAGGGCGAATACAAGTTCTTCGACGATTTTCACCAGCAGGCGCAAGGCGTGATCGTCGCCAAGTAGCGCAGGCACGGGCGCACAAACGCCCCGCAGTGGAAGGAGAAACAGATGGGTCAGATTTTGTTCATCGTGTGGCGGGAAAGCGTCGAGGCCTTGCTGGTCGTCGGCATTCTGTACGCGTGGTTGAAAAACGGCGACGACGATGCGCGCCGCGGCTTGCCGTACCTGTGGGGCGGCGTAGTCGCGGGTTTGATCGCGGCGGTGGCGCTGGGCGCCGCGCTGGTGGGTTTCACCGAGGTGCTCTCGGGCGACGCGCAGGATTACTTCCAGACCGCGATGGTGCTGGTCGCCTGCGTGCTGATCGTGCAGATGGTGCTCTGGATGAAGCAGCACGGCCGCACGCTCAAGCGGGACATGGAACAGTCGCTGCAAAAGAGCCAGCGCGATTCGAACTGGTGGGGCGTGGCGCTGCTGGTGGCGCTCGCCATCGCACGTGAAGGCAGCGAGACGGTGATCTTTCTGTACGGACTCGGCTTCGGTCAGTCCGGTCACGTCGACGGCGCCCAGATGCTCGCCGTCGTGATCGGTCTCGGTCTCGCGCTGCTGACTTTCTACCTGCTGCAACTCGGCGGCAAGATCTTCTCGTGGCGGCTGTTTTTCCGTGTCACTGAAATCATGCTGCTGTTCCTCGGCGCGGGGTTGTTCCAGACCGGCGTCGACAAGCTGATCGACAAGGAAATCCTGCCGACCCTGGTCGACCAGATGTGGAACTCGTCGTGGCTGCTGGACGACTCGAGCACCTTCGGTTCGCTGGTCTCGACGTTGACGGGTTATCGCGCGCATCCGGCGCTGATGAACCTGATCGCGTATGCGGTGTATTGGGGCGTGGTCTATCTGCTGGTGCGGCGCGCCGGTCGCAAACCCGCGCAGCAGGCGGCAGGGCGCGCGGCATGAGTACCGCGATGAGCCGCCCGAGCCGCCTCGCGGCGGCCGGGCAGTGGATGCAACGTCACGGCGCACTGATTCGCGGCATTCAGTGGGTCGTGGTGGCGGTGTACGCGTTTCTGATTCTGGTGCCGGCAGCCATGCCGTTGCCCGACGACACGGCGCATCTGTGGAACAACCTCACGCTTGCCGCGCAGTTCGTGTTCTGGGGCATCTGGTGGCCGTTCGTGCTGCTCTCCATGGTGATGCTCGGGCGAGTCTGGTGCGGCGTGTTGTGCCCGGAAGGCGCGCTCGCCGAATTCGCGAGCAAATACGGCCGCGGCCGCGCCATTCCGCGCTGGATGCGTTGGGGCGGCTGGCCCTTCGTCGCGTTCGGGATCACCACCATCTACGGTCAGATGGTGAGCGTTTATCAGTACCCGAAAGCGGTGTTGCTGGTGCTCGGCGGCTCGACATTCGCCGCGATGATCATCGGTCTGCTCTATGGGCGCGAGAAGCGCGTGTGGTGCAAGTATCTGTGCCCCGTCAACGGGGTTTTTTCGCTTCTGGCGCGGCTCGCGCCGTTCCACTACAAGGTCGACGAAGACGCGTGGCGCCGCTCGTATAAAGACGGCGAGCACGGTCATCGTGTCATTCCGATCAATTGCGCGCCGCTGGTGCCGCTGCGCAATATGAAGGGCGCCGCCGACTGCCATATGTGCGGCCGTTGCAGCGGCCATCGCGATGCGATCTCGCTGACGTGGCGCGCGCCGTCGTCGGAAGTCGTGCAGCTCGGCGACAAACAGGCGAACCCGTGGGACACCGCGTTGATTCTGTACGGCCTGCTCGGCATCGCGATCGGCGCGTTCCATTGGACCGCTTCGCGCTGGTTCGTCGATCTCAAGGTGTTTCTGGCCACGTGGCTGGTCGATCACGACATCATCTGGCCGCTCGACACCAACGCGCCGTGGTTCCTGTTCACGCATTACCCCGAGCAGAACGACGTGTTCTCGTGGCTCGACGGCACCATGGTGATCGGCTACATCCTCGCGACGGCGCTCGTCTACGGCACCGCGTTGCTGCTTCTGCTGATGGGCGCGACCCGTATGCTCGGACGCTTCAGCACGGTGCGTCTGCATCACCTGACGCAAGGGCTGATTCCGATTGCCGGCGCCGGCGTGTTTCTCGGTTTGTCCGCGACGACCTTGTCGCTGCTGCGCGCGGAGCATGTGTCGCTGTGGTGGGCGTCTGATATGCGTATCGCCATACTCGCGATCGCCAATCTGTGGAGCGCTTGGCTCGCGTGGCTCGTCACGCGCCGTTATAGCGAACGTCTGATTCAACGCGGTCTCGCGATGCTGTGGTTCGTGGCGGCGCTCGCCGTAGTGGATAGCGCGTGGTGGCTGATGTTCTGGGGTTGGGCGTCGAAGTAATGCGCTGAATCTGGCGCAGCGGGTGGGCGTCGCAGATCGCAAAAAAGCCGTGGAACGAATGTCGTTCCACGGCTTTTCTGTTTTCAACGCTGAATTTTGCTTGCGATGCAAGACGCTTCGTCTCGTGCATCCGCTCTGGATGGGAACCAAAAAAAGTGGCGTGGCTTGCTCGACGGCTGGCTTGGTGTCTGCACGAAGGGGTCTAGTTCTCACGTGCAAGCCGTCGTGGCTGGCTAATGCCGAACACCTCTCGAGGAGGTGGTCCCCACAATACCCGGTACTAACTGCTCATTCGTTGCTGCTTACTTCGTCAGGATCAGCTTGCCGAGACGTGTTGCGCGGAGCTGATACGTCTCGCCGTTGTGCGAGATGCTGACGTGACTGTGTCCTTGCAGCAGGGCATCGCTGCGTACGACCCGATCCGGCTGTTCTGTCGCGCTGTTGCGAGCCGCGGCAGGCTTGGCGTCCGCCACCGCCGTCGACGATGTTTTCGGACGGCTGGTCAGTGCTGCCGCCGGGCGGCGCAGGCTGAGAGTGGAAGAGCGGTTCAGATCGGTCATTTCGTTCTTGCTGTTCGTCGATTCGATGGACTAATTCTAAATGATAACTATTCCTATTTACAAGCAAAGAAATTGATCGAATTCTGGTTTCGATAGCCGCATGCGCGGGACGAGGCCCGCGCGCGGTTTAGTGCAGCGAGCCCGGTTCCTGTTTGGTCTGCACGAACTGGCGGATCAGGCGAACGGTGTCGATGTCGTTTTCACGATAAGCCGACTTCACGATCTCCTGCGTCTGCACCGCGTCCTGATCGTCGGAGACGGGCAGGGTGGTAGCGTATTCGAAGCGCAGGAAGAGCTGCAGTTCGTCCGGCTGCTCGATCGTCATGGTCAGCGAGCCGCCGACGTGGTCGGCCGTGGGCAGGATGTCGTAACGCACGCTCTGGCTTTCGAGCAAGGTGACGCGATCGCGGACGGTCGCCTGACCGTAATGCAATTCCCGCTCGAGCACGTTGTCCTGACGCGAGAGGATGGTGCAGCTGTCCAGCCCGATCACGAACAGCTGCGGCTGTTCGGCGCGCAGCACGAGACCTTCCCACAACTGCTCGCGGGTCATCGAGTCGACAAAAGGATTCAACGGGTCGTTGATCTGGATGAGGTGTTCGAAATTCAAGACGACGGCTTCCTATGAAAGCATGGCAATACGCGTGGCGAGCCCGGTGAACCCGGCGAGAGCGTCAAGCGACGGCGAGACCCGAGCGGACCGTGATCGGATGCGTGAGGATCTTGTGAACTGGGCACGCATTGGCGATTTGCAAGAGACGTTCCTGCTGCTCGGCGGAGAGATCGCCTTCCAGCACGATCTTGCGGTCGATGGTGGCGCCCGCGTCGCCGGTTTCGATCGACAGCGTGACGCGCACGTCCGCGAGCGGCCAGCCTTTGCGTTCCGCGTACATTTTCAACGTAATCGACGTGCATGCGCCGAGGCTCGACAGCAGCAATGCCACCGGCGACGGTCCGCGGTCACCGCCGCCCAGCGATTCGGGTTCGTCGGCGAGCCACGTGTGCTTGCCGTCGTCGAGAAGAACCTGGAATTTTGTCGAACCGATATGGGCGGTGACGGGGGTGTCTGCCATGCGCGCTCCTGAACAGGGACGAAAGTCGCCGCGCAACGCGCGGGGTGAATCGCTATTGTGAACGAAATTCACGGCATTCGCGGCCTGCCTGCCGAGCCCGCATCAATGCGTGATCGCGCCCATCCGTCCTGCCTGGTAATCCACGACGGCCTGACGGATCTCGTCTTCCGTGTTCATCACGAACGGGCCATAACGCACCACGGGCTCCCTGAGCGGCACGCCGCCGAGCAGCAGCACTTCGAGCGGCTCGGCACCCGCCGTCAGCGTCACGGCGTCGCCGTCGTTGTGGAACACCACCATCTTCTGCGCGTCGATTTCCTGACGGGCCTCGCCTTCGCCGTAAAAGCCCTTGCCCGACAGACTGTAGGCGAACACGCGATACTCCGGCGGCACGGGTTGCGTGATCGTTGCGCCCGGTTGCAGCGAGAAATGCTGATACAGAATCGGCGTGCGCGTTTCGATGGCCGCCTTCACGCCGAGCGCTTCGCCCGCGATGACCTTGACGCGCACGCGGCCGTCCGCCGAGGTCGCCACCGGGATGCTCGCGGACGGCATTTCCTGATAGCGCGGCGCGATCATCTTGTCGCGACGCGGCAGATTCACCCACAACTGCAAACCGTGCACGCGTCCACCGGTACGGACGAAGGACGGGTCCGGCATTTCGCTATGCACGACACCCGCGCCCGCGGTCATCCATTGCACGTCGCCGGCATGCAAGGTGCCGGAATGGCCGGCCGAGTCCTTGTGCCCGAACTGGCCTTCCAGCACGTACGTGACGGTCTCGAAGCCGCGATGCGGATGATCCGGCGCGCCTTTCGCCTCGCCCGGCGCGTAGTCGATCGGGCCCATTTCGTCGAGCAGCAGGAACGGGTCGAAGTCCATCAATAGACGGGTCGGGAACGGCCGGTGGACGATGAAGCCGCCGCCCTCGGTCGTGCGAACGGCGGGAAAGGTGCGTTCGATCGTGCGTGTCGTGTTCATCAAAGTCACCTCGGAAAATCGGGAATAGCGTTATTTTTGAAACATGGAGCTATTATAGGGACCGTTTTACGCGGTGCCAGCCGCCGCCACGCAATGGATTGTTCTATTACTGGAACGATGAGATGAAGATCGATTCACACAACCTGAACGACCTGATGTACTTTTCGCAGGTCGTCGAACACGGTGGTTTTTCGGCGGCGGAGCGCGTGCTCGGCATTTCGAAGTCGCGTTTGTCGCGCCGGCTGACGGAACTGGAAGCGTCGCTCGGCGTGCGTTTGCTGCAGCGCTCCACGCGCAAGCTGGCGCTGACGGAGGCCGGTCAGCTTTTCTATCAGCATTGTCAGGCGATGCTCAGCGAGGCGCAGGCGGCGGTCAACGTGGTGCAGCAATTGCGCTCGTCGCCGCGCGGCACCGTGCGCGTGAGTGTGCCGGTCACCATCTCGCAGACCATCCTGTCGCAGATCCTGCCCGAATTCATGCATCGCTATCCGGAAGTGCGCGTAGTGATGCGCGTCACCAACCGCGTGGTCGATCTGTTCGAGGATTCGATCGACGTTGCGCTGCGCGTGCGGTCCGCGCCGCCGGAGAACGCCAACATCGTCGTGCGCCCGCTATGGCGCACGCAGCAGATGCTGGTCGGCGCGCCGAGTCTGTTGCAGCAGAATGCGCCGCCGCTCACGCCTGCCGACCTGAACGGCTTCGAGACGCTGGACGTGCCGACCGGCGACGGCCGGCACGTCTATAACCTCATCGCGCCCGACGGCACGCGCCACGTGCACGAACACGAGCCGCGCCTCGTGACTGCCGATCTCATGACGATCCGCGAGGCCGCGCTGGCCGGCGTCGGCATTGCCGCGTTGCCGGAGATGATGTACGGCGCGGCGTTGCGCGCGGGGCAGTTGTCGCCGGTGATGCCGGGCTGGACCTTCCCGACGCCGCAGTTGTACGCCGTGTTCGTGTCGCGTCAGGGCATGGTGCCGGCGGTGCGGGCGTTCGTGGATTATCTGGTGGAAATGCTCGACCCGGACGAGGGCAAACACATCATGGGGGAGTGTCCGACGCGCGCTGAAGAGCGCGCGGCCGCGCAGCCGAAACTGGCCATCGTGTCATAGCATTTTCTGCGCGGCGCAACATCGCTTTTAGCATTTAAGCGTCGCCTGTCATGAGTACTTTCAATGGCGGTTTGCTTGCGTGCGCGCGCTCACGGACCTATATTGAAATCCCTTCGCTAAGGAGTCTCTTATGCGAAAACTCATGGCCGCTATGATAGTCGGCCTGATAGGGCTGACCGCGCTGTCCGTGTCGATCACGGCTGCCGCATGCGGTGATTCGAGTTATCAGTCTTCGACCGATGGCAAGTGATCCCGCCGCCCGAAGGCGCCGAGTGCGCACAAAAAAAGGCCTTCATCTGACGATGAAGGCCTTTTACTTTGTACTTCGATTTTAGCCCTTGAAACAGGGCTGTTTTGCGTTTCTCGCGAGCGTGGCGGCGCGCTTATTTCGCTTTCGGCTGCGTCACGAAACCGATCTTCGTGAGGCCGCCCGCCTGTGCCGCCGACATCACTTCGGCCACTTTCTCGTAGGGCACCTTGCGGTCCGCGTCGAGATGCAATTCCGGCTGCGGATTGGCTTGCGCAGCCTGCGCGATCCTGGCCTGCAGCGCGACGTCGTCGACCTTCTGGTCGTCCCACAGCACGTCGCCGGCCGCGTCGATCGACACGGTGACCTGCGCGGGCTTGGTGTCTTCCTTCTGGCTGCTCGCGTGCGGCAGGTCGATCTTGACTGCGTGACGGATCACCGGAATCGTCACCATGAAAACAATCAGGAGAACCAGCATGACGTCGACGAGCGGCGTCATGTTGATTTCGTTCATCAGGCCGTCGTCATCGTCGCCGGCGAAAGGGCTCATTGCCATCGGATTGCCTCGTCGATCAGTTGACGCGGGTGGCAAGGCGCAGGCCGTCGCCACGCTTGGACGACGACAGACGCGCGCCCGTCACGAAGAATGCGTGCAGACCATGTGCAAAACGGCTCAGCTTGGAGACGATGGCCTTGTTGGCGCGCGTCAGGGCGTTGTAGCCGAGCACGGCGGGAATCGCGACGAACAGACCGAACGCGGTCATGATCAGCGCTTCGCCGACCGGACCCGCGACCTGGTCGATCGACGACTGGCCGCTCGCGCCGATCGCCAGCAACGCGTGATAAATGCCCCACACCGTGCCGAACAGGCCGACGAACGGCGCCGTGCTGCCGATCGAAGCCAGAATCGCGAGGCCGCTCTGCATGCGCGACACGCTTTCGTCCATGGTGTCTTTCAGGCAGCGCGTCACCCAGTCCGACACGTCCATGCGGTCGTGCAGATGCGGTTGCGTCTGATGATGATGGTCGGCGGCTTCCTGGCCCGACAGCGCGAGCGCGAGGAACGGATTGTCCTGCGGCGTCGAACTGCCGGCGCCCAACTTCTTTACGCCGTCGGCGAGATCGTCCGAATGCCAGAACGACTGCTCGGCATTCTTCGTGAGACGGTTCAGGCGCATCACGTTCCAGCCCTTGATGGCGATCACGCTCCAGGACATGACCGACATGATCAACAGCGCCAGTGCGATACCGCGCGTCACAAAATCCCCTTGCGCCCACACGTGCGCCAATCCGTAGTTCTGCATTGCAATTCCTTTTTATAAAAGCGGCTTCAATCGTTCAGATTGAAGTTGTAAGGCTGGGTGGCGGTGGCCCGAATGGCCTGGCCGTTCTCGAGATAGGGCTTGCACGCGCTGGCATGCGCGGCGGCAATGGCGGCATCGTCCAGACGGCTGAAGCCGCTGCTCTTCTTGAGCGAGATGCTCTCGACCTTGCCGGTCGGCCCGATGACGAAGGTCACGAAGGCCGTGCCGGTTTCGCCGCGGCGCTTGGACAGGGTCGGATATTCCGGCGTCACCATGCTGCAGTCGATGTGCGAGACGTTCTTCGGCACCGTAATGTCCATGGTCGGACGACCGACGGCCGGTGCAGCCTGAGCGGGCGGCGCAGCGGGAGCCGGCGGCGCGGGCGTAGGCTCGGCGGCGGCCACCGGCGTCGGCGACGGCGCTGCAGCGACCGGCAAGGGCGTCGGAGTCGGCTTCGGCGTGGGTGTCGGCTTGGGCTGGACCTTCGGCTTGGTGTGGACCGGCGGCGTTGGCTTGGGCGGCGGCGGGGCGATCGATTGCACGGCGACCGGTGCGGCGACAGGCGCCGGCGCCAGCAACTCCGCGGTCATGACCTTCGATTCGATCACCGGCTGGATGGGTTCGTGCCGCAACGTCAGGATGACGGCAAGCAAGGCGACGTGAATCGCCGCGACCGCGGCAGTCGCGCCCAGGGTGCGGGAATTCATTCGGGTGGACGAGGCCGGCGGGGCGCCGGCTGAAACGGGATGCGAGGCCTGCATATTAGCGTGGCGTCGTGCCGTCGATGCGGCACGTCAGACAAGGCAGCGTCATGTTCGGAAGATCAGCAGCGAAATGCACAAAGTAGTCACGAAACCAATCAGCAATTCCATCTCGAACTCCTTTTAACGGGTGAGCGGGGTAGCTGGCTGGTACGGATACTGGCTTGCTGACGGCAGTGGTATTGGACACCAGGCGTGTGAAACGCCCGAGGCAGCCATCTCGACGCGGCGAGGCCGCGTCCTGGGATTCGGCCTCAGGCCGCCTTGCGTTCGTAGAACGTCAGCGGCACGGCTTGGGTTTGATGCTCGAAGCCGCAACGGCTCGCACACACGCCGCTTTGCATCATGACGTCGCGCACGGAATCCGCGCACTTGCCACAGCACGAAGCGACGCCCAGCTCGAACTGAAGCTTGTCGAACGAATCGACGCCTTCCGCGATCGAGGCACGGATCTTTCGGTCAGAAACAGACTTGCAGACACAGACAATCATGGCGTGGCGTCATAGCTAACGTTAATGCGAATTATTATCATTTTGTTTGGGCCGTTTGGCAAGCACCCTTAATCATTTTTTGTAACAAAACCAGACTGTTAGAAGGGTTTCGTGAGGGTGGCGGCATGCCGTGGACCAGCGAGAACGCGCGAGAAACTGACCGAAAAGTGCCTGTGGAGGCCGCTGGAGCGCTGCAAAACCCGTAGATCGGGCCGTTTATGCGGCTTGGGAATCCGGCGCCGCCGTGCGGCGCGAAGGAATGACCACGCGTTCGACGGCGGCCTCTATTTGCAGGAGCGAGCGCGTGAGTTGCTGCTGATGGCAGCCGTCGGAGGTCGAATAAAAGCGGGGCAGAACGGGCGCGGCAGTTTCGGCCGGGCGGTCGGCACGCAGACCGTGCTGCGCGAGCACGCGTTCCAGTTGGCGCGCAATGGCGACGCTGGTATCGATCAGCATCAGCCGGTCGCCGACGATGTCGCGAATGGCGGCGTCGAGGAAAGGATAGTGGGTGCAGCCGAGCACGAGTGTGTCCGCGCCGGCGTCGAGCATCGGTTCGAGATAGCCGCGCAGGAGCGCGCGCAATTCCGTGGAGCCCACATCGCAGCGCTCGACCGCCTGCACGAGCCCGTGACCGGGTTGGCACAGGAAACGGCAGTCGGCGGCGTAGCGCTCGAGCAGCGTCTGGAAGCGGGCGCTCCGCAGCGTCGAGTAAGTGGCGAGCACGCCTGCCACGCGGGTTTTCGACTGTAGCGCCGCCGGCTTGATGCCCGGTTCGACGCCGATCAGTGGAATCGACAGTTTCTCTCGCACCAGGGCGATGGATTGCGCCGTGGCCGTATTGCACGCCACGACCAGCGCCTTCGCGCCTTGTCCGACGAGCCACTGGCCGATTGCCAGCGTACGGTCGGCGATGAAGTCGTCGTCCCGTTCGCCGTACGGCGCGTAAAGCGAATCGGCCACATACAGGATGGCTTCGTCCGGCAACTGGGCGCGCACGGCGCGCAGCACCGACAAACCGCCCAGCCCCGAATCGAATATGCCGACCGGCGCGCGCGAATCGCCGCCCGCGTTGGATAACGAGGCGATATCGGCAGGCGTGGGCGAGGCGGAGAGAGGCGGCACGATGCTCAACGAAAAGTCAGAAGAACAGGGAGGTGCGCAAGTATATCGCCCGCGCGTCGCTCGTTTCCACGCATGTTGCGATCGTGCGGCGGCGCGGGCCAGGTGATGCTTGCAACGTCGATCAGTTTTCGATCGGACCCATTGCCGTTTGCTGGTAATTCTGAATGCCGATTTTGTCGATCAAATCGATCTGGGTTTCGAGCCAGTCGATATGCTCTTCCGTGTCGTCGAGAATCTTCGTGAAGATTTCGCGCGAAATGTAATCACGCACCGATTCGCAATAGGCGATTGCTTCTTTGCAGGTGCTTTGTGAAATCTGTTCGAGCTTCAGATCGCAGTTGAGAATCTCTTTGGTTTCTTCGCCAATCAGCAATTTGTGAAGGTCTTGCAGATTCGGCAAACCGTCGAGCATGAAAATACGTTCGATGAGCCAATCTGCGTGCTTCATCTCGCCGATCGATTCGTCGTATTCGTGCTTGCCCAGCTTTTCGAGGCCCCAGTGGCGATACATCCGCGCGTGCAGGAAGTACTGGTTGATTGCAGTGAGTTCGTTTTTCAACTGGGCGTTGAGATACTCGATGACTTTCTTATCGCCTTGCATGATTTGTCCTTGTAGGGCATTTGGAATTTCCCAGAACAATAAACGGCGAAAGCCAAAAAGCCAAGGCAAAAAAACACTTTTTCGCCTTGATTTGCAAGGTTTTTTGCGTGTTGCGTACCGTTCTCATTTCGTAATAAAAAAGCCGGGGCACAGGGCCCCGGCTTTTCAGTTTTTTAAACTGATGTCAATAGCAATCAGACCGTCGCGACCGGAATCTTGCCGATCTTTGCTTGCCATTCCTTAGGCCCGGTCTGGTGCACCGACGTGCCGTTCGAATCGACGGCAACCGTAACCGGCATGTCCTGCACGTCGAACTCGTAGATCGCTTCCATGCCCAGGTCTTCGAATGCAAGCACCTTGGCGCTGCGAATCGCCTTCGACACGAGGTATGCCGCGCCACCCACGGCCATCAGATATGCGGCCTTGTGCTTCTTGATTGCCTCGATGGCGACCGGACCGCGCTCGGCCTTGCCGATCATCGAGATCAGGCCGGTTTGCGACAGCATGGTTTCGGTGAACTTGTCCATGCGCGTAGCGGTGGTCGGGCCTGCCGGGCCGACTGCTTCGTCGCGCACCGGATCGACCGGGCCGACGTAATAGATCACGCGGTTGGTGAAGTCGACCGGCAGCTTTTCGCCCTTGGCGAGCATGTCGGCGATGCGCTTGTGCGCGGCGTCGCGGCCCGTCAACATCTTGCCCGACAGCAGCAGCGTCTGGCCCGGCGCCCACGAAGCGACTTCTTCCGGCGTGAGCGTGTTCAGATCGACGCGCTTGCTCTTTTCGGTGTCCGGTTCCCACTGCACTTTCGGCCACGCGTCGAGCGACGGCGCTTCGAGCTTCGCCACGCCCGAGCCGTCGAGCGTGAAGTGAGCGTGACGCGTTGCCGCGCAGTTCGGGATGATCGCGATCGGCTTGGACGCGGCGTGCGTCGGCGCGGCCATGATCTTCACGTCGAGCACGGTGGCGAGACCGCCGAGGCCTTGCGCGCCGATGCCCAGCGCGTTGACCTTCTCGTGCAGTTCGACGCGCAATTCTTCGATCCAGTCTTGCGGGCCGCGAGCGATCACGTCCTGAATGTCGATCGGGTCCATCAGCGATTCCTTGGCCATCACCATCGCTTTTTCAGCGGTGCCGCCGATGCCGATGCCGAGCATGCCCGGCGGGCACCAGCCCGCGCCCATGGTCGGGACGGTTTTGAGAATCCAGTCGACGATCGAGTCCGACGGATTCAGCATCGCAAACTTCGACTTGTTTTCCGAGCCGCCGCCCTTGGCCGCGACCTGCACGTCGACCGTGTTGCCCGGCACGATCTCGTAGTGGATCACGGCCGGCGTGTTGTCTTTCGTGTTCTTGCGGCCGCCTTCGGGCGGGCTCACGATCGACGCGCGCAGCACGTTGTCCGGGTTCAGGTAACCGCGGCGCACGCCTTCGTTGATCATGTCGGTGACGCCCATCGTGGCGCCGTCCCAACGCACGTCCATACCGACCTTCACGAACACTGTGACGATGCCCGTGTCCTGGCAGATCGGGCGCTTGCCTTCGGCGCACATGCGGCTGTTGGTCAGAATCTGCGCGATGGCGTCTTTCGCGGCCGGGCTCTGTTCGAGTTCGTACGCGCGGCCGAGCGCCTGGATGTAGTCGAGCGGATGGTAATAGCTGATGTACTGAAGCGAATCAGCAATACTCTGAATCAGATCTTCCTGTTTGATGACGGTCATGGCTAGCTCAGTGGGGACAATGGACGCTTGTTTTCCAATCGCAGGGCTATGCGATCAGTCGTGCGTCTTCAGGGGAGTGGAACCGTTGCCGGAACCCAGCGGATGCAAACCCGCGGGTTCCTGAAAATGTTTCGGATGCGTATGCGTGGTCATGCGGTCGACCAGTGCCATCACCAGCGCCGAGACGAGGAAGGCGACGTGAATGATCACCTGCCACATGATCGTATGCGTGCTGTTCTGGTCGGGGCTGATGAAGGTCTTGAGCAGATGGATCGACGAAATGCTGATCAGCGCCATGGAAAGCTTCACCTTCAGCACGCCCGCGTTCACGTGATCGAGCCATTCCGGTTCGTCCGGATGGCCTTCCACACCGAGGCGCGACACGAAGGTTTCATAGCCGCCGATGATCACCATGATGAGCAGGTTCGAGATCATCACCACGTCGATCAGGCCGAGCACGACCAGCATGATGCTGGTTTCGTCGAGCGTCATGGAGGCCGTGACCAGATGCCAGACCTCTTTTAGGAACAGCACCACGTACACGCCCTGAGCCACGATCAGGCCGAGATAGAGCGGCACCTGCAGCCAGCGGCTCATGAAAATGATGGCGGGCAGCGGACCCATCGGGCGGCGCGGACGGGTCGGGTCGGGGCGCGAGGCGGACATAGGCAAGAGTCAGAGGAAACGCGAGTGACGGAACGCGGGTTCATCGTGCCGGCGCGGCGCGCACAGCAGACACGCGCGGATCGGGCATGCAGGCCAGCGGCGCCGACGCGGACAGGCCGGTGAAGCTCGCGTCAGGCGCGCTATTGTACAGCGTCGCCCGGATACGCTGCGCCGTGGCGGGCAGGGCCTGGACGGGGGCCGCAGCGGGCGAGGGCGGCGTCGGAGCAAACACGACGGCGCCCACGCGCGCAGCGGTCACGAAGCGAGCGGCGGCGTGCGTCGGGGTTTGAGGCTCGCGAGCCCGATGCCCGCCACCACGCAGGCGAGCGCCACGCCATGCGCGAGCGTGGGCCGCTCGCCGAGAAACACGATGCCGTAGATCGCCGCGGCCACCGGCAGCACGGCGCTGAATACGCCGGCGAGGCTGCCCGGCACGTGGCGGATGCCTTTCATCCAGAGCCAGAAGGAGAAGATGCTGGCCGACAGTCCATACCAGAGCACCAGCGTCCAGATGCCGGCCGGCACCGCGCGATAGTCGAAATCGACGAGCGCGCTCGCGCCCGGCGGCAACATCAGCAGCAGGCCGAAAAGATGCGTGTAGGCGCAGATGTCGATGGGCGCGAGGGTTTGTGTCAGGCGGCGCGACAGGATGATGTAAAGCGATTCGCAGCACACTGCGCCGAGCACCATCAGATTGCCGCTGAGCGACGTCTCGCCGTTCGCGCCGCGATCCACATGCGCGAGATTGATGACCACCACGCCGACGATCGCCAGCGCAATGGCGCCGAGCGCGCGCCCATTGGGACGCTCTTTCAGGATCAGCCACGAGAACAGCGCGACCACGGCGGGGATCGTGCTCGTGATGACGCCGGCCGCAACCGCGCTGGTGCGGTGCACGCCGTTGAGCATCAGCAGCGTAAACCCGAAGGTGCCGAACAGCGCCTGCAGGAACAGATTCACCCATTCGCCACGCCTGACCCGGCGCATTTTCGACACGCGCAGCAGCGGCCACAGCACGGCGATCGCGATCACGAAACGCAGCAGCGCGAAGAGCGGGACGGGGACGAACTCGACGATCGATTTACCGATTCCGACATTGCTGCCGACCAGCAGCATCGAGGTGATGAGAAGCAGGGAGTAACGATTCAAGCTGGAATCCAGACGGCTAGTTCAGTTAGCATTGTAAGAGCGCCGTCGAGCCAGCGTAAAGCTAACGGAGCGGGTAACCCAAAGGCAACGCGAAGCGGGTTGAAGGGGCGCCGCAAGGAGCGCACAGCGGCAGCTGTGTGCACCGTGGCACCGTGGCACCGTGGCATTGCGCTTGCGCCGCCGTTCCGCGAAACACGCCATGCCTTGTGGATGCCGTCTTCGCCACACGAATGACGCGCAGCGCGTAGCATGCTGCCCACGCATCGCCAATGCGGCCGCCTAAGGGTTTTCGCTGGCATGCGCGAGCCGGTCACGTAAGTGGCCGGTAAGTTGCAGCGCTTATGTTTGAACACGAGGTTGGACCTTCGCGCGGTCCGTCTGCGAGACTGCCCGATGCTGCGCTGCCGCATGAAGTCGCGCAACGCTCTCGGACAGCGGCACGATGCTCTGCAATTCGACGCGCGAAGTCTGGAGACACTACGCCGCTCCCTGCGCATGACGCGTTCATGCGCGGCGGCGTCACACTACATGGCGCGCCCAGAGGCGCGTCGGCAAGGTTTTACGTTTCATCTTCACCAAGGGGTTGTCGATGTCTGCGATTGAATCGGTTCTTCAGGAACGCCGTGTTTTCCCGCCCTCCGCGCAAGCCGCGGCGGGCGCCGCGATCTCCGGCATGGACGCTTACCGGGCGCTGACCGCCGAAGCGGAACGCGACTACGAAGGTTTCTGGGGGCGCCTCGCCCGCGAAACGCTGAGCTGGCACAAGCCGTTCACCAAGGTGCTCGACGAGTCGAACGCACCGTTCTACACGTGGTTCGAAGACGGCGAAATCAACGCCTCGTATAACAGCATCGATCGTCACGTCGAGGCCGGCAACGGCGGGCGCGTCGCGATCGTGTTCGAAGCCGACGACGGCACCGTCACCAACGTCACATATAGCGATCTGCTGCAACGCGTATCGCGCTTTGCCAACGCGCTGAAAAAGCGTGGCGTGAAGAAGGGCGATCGCGTCGTGATCTATATGCCGATGTCGATCGAAGGCATCGTCGCGATGCAGGCGTGTGCGCGCATTGGCGCCACGCATTCGGTGGTGTTCGGCGGCTTCTCGTCGAAGTCGCTGAACGAGCGGCTGGTCGACGTGGGCGCGGTCGCGCTCGTCACCTCCGACGAACAGATGCGCGGCGGCAAGGCCTTGCCGCTCAAGAACATCGCCGACGAAGCCATCGCGATGGGCGGCTGCGACGCGGTGAAGAGCGTGATCGTCTACAAGCGCACCGGCGGCAAGATTGCCTGGAACGAAGGCCGCGACCTGTGGATGCACGAACTCACGCAGGCCGAGTCGGATCAATGCCCGCCGGAATGGGTGGGCGCCGAGCATCCGCTGTTCATCCTCTACACGTCGGGCTCGACCGGCAAGCCGAAGGGCGTGCAGCACAGCACCGGCGGCTATCTGCTGTGGGCCGCGCAGACCATGAAGTGGACCTTCGACTGGAAGCCCACGGACGTGTTCTGGTGTACCGCCGACATCGGCTGGATCACGGGGCACAGCTACATCACCTACGGGCCGCTCGCGCTCGGCGGCACCCAGGTCGTGTTCGAAGGCGTGCCCACGTATCCGAACGCGGGCCGCTTCTGGGACATGATCGCCAAGCACAAGGTCTCGCTGTTCTACACGGCGCCCACGGCCATCCGCTCGCTCATCAAGGCAGCCGAAGCCGACGCCAAGGTGCATCCGAAAAGCTACGATCTCTCGTCGCTGCGCATCATCGGCACGGTGGGCGAGCCGATCAATCCGGAAGCATGGGTGTGGTATCACGAGAACGTCGGCGGCGGCCGTTGCCCGATCGTCGATACGTGGTGGCAAACCGAAACCGGCGGCCACATGATTACGCCGCTGCCGGGCGCCACGCCGCTCGTGCCGGGTTCGTGCACGCTGCCTTTGCCGGGCATCATGGCGGCGGTCGTCGACGAAACCGGACAGGACGTACCGAACGGGCAGGGCGGCATTCTGGTCGTGAAGCGTCCGTGGCCGTCCATGCTGCGCAACGTGTGGGGCGACCCGGATCGCTACAAGAAGAGCTATTTCCCCGAAGAACTCGGCGGCAAGCTCTATCTCGCCGGTGACGGCGCGGTGCGCGACAAGGAAACGGCCTACTTCACGATCATGGGCCGGATCGACGACGTGCTCAACGTGTCGGGTCACCGGCTCGGCACGATGGAAATCGAATCGGCGCTGGTGTCGAACCCGCTCGTCGCGGAAGCGGCCGTGGTGGGGCGTCCCGACGACACGACCGGCGAAGCCGTGTGCGCGTTCGTCGTGCTCAAGCGCGCGCGTCCGGAAGGCGAGGAAGCGGTGAAGCTCGCCAACGAACTGCGCGCGTGGGTCGGCAAGGAGATCGGTCCGATCGCCAAACCGAAGGACATCCGTTTCGGCGAGAACCTGCCCAAGACGCGCTCGGGCAAGATCATGCGCCGTCTGCTGCGCTCGCTCGCGAAGGGCGAAGCGATCACGCAAGACGTCTCCACGCTCGAAAACCCGGCGATTCTCGACCAGCTCGGCGAGTCGCTCTAAGCTTTCGCCAGTCGCCGGCCCGGCCGTTCGAGCCGGGCGCCGAAGCCACCGCGCGGTCAATCCCGATTGCCTGCCCGGTGGCTTTTTGATACATAGGCGCATGGCCGCGCCGCGTCATCCCTCTCACGCTACGTTCAACCCTACGCCCGAACCGCCTCCGGTCTCGGCCGCGATGGCGTTCGCCCATCGCAGGTACTGGCGCTTCAACCTCGTGCTGATCGCGGCGCTCATGACCGTGGGCTTCGTCGTCTCGTTCGTCGTGCCGCTGGTTGCGCCGGCACTCGCGGACGTGCGCGTCGGCGGCTTTCGCTTGCCGTTCTATGTCGGCGCGCAGGGCGCGATCCTGATGTACGTCGCGTTGATCGTCGTCTATATCGTGCTGATGCGGGGCGCGGACCGTCGCCTCAAACGCGCTTTCGATGCGGATGCAGTTGCGGATGCAATCGCGGACGCAGTCACAAACGCCGACACGGTCACTCAGCGCAACGCCGACATCCGCGTGACCGGACACTGAGCCGATGACGCTGACCCACCGCCTGATCCGCTCCTACGCGCTTTATACGCTCGGCTTCCTGTTGTTCATCTACGTGATGTGGCGCATCGAGCGCACGACGGGTCCCGGCGTGTGGATCGGCTACGTGTTCCTGTTCGTGCCGATCGCGGTGTACGCGGTGATCGGACTGTTGTCGCGCACCTCGGACCTCGTCGAATACTACGTGGCCGGACGGCGCGTGCCGTCCGCGTTCAACGGTATGGCAACCGCCGCCGATTGGCTCTCCGCGGCATCGTTCATCGGCCTCGCGGGGTCGATCTACGTGAGCGGCTACGACGGCCTGGCGTATCTGATGGGCTGGACCGGCGGCTACTGCCTCGTCGCGTTTCTGCTTGCGCCTTACGTGCGCAAACTCGCCCGCTATACGATTCCCGATTTTCTCGGCACGCGCTTTTCGAGCAACGCCGTGCGCGGACTGGCCGCGCTCGCGGCCATCCTGTGCTCGTTCGTGTATCTGGTCGCGCAGATCCAGGGCGTTGGCCTGATCGCGACGCGCTTCATCGGCGTGGATTTCGCGGTCGGCATCTTCTGCGGGCTCGCCGGCATTCTGGTCTGCTCGTTTCTCGGCGGCATGCGGGCCGTGACGTGGACCCAGGTCGCGCAATACATCATCCTGATCGCGGCCATTCTGATTCCGGTGTCGATGATCGCGCACAAGGACGGCCTCGGCTGGGTGCCGCAGTTCAACTACGGCCGCCTGATGGAGCGCGTCGAAGTGCTGGAAAAGCAGGTGCGCGATGCGCCGCTCGAACAGACCGTGCGCGACGATTACCGCCGGCGCGCCGCGCAGATGCAGGCGCGTCTCGATGCGTTGCCGCAGTCGTTCGTCGACGAGAAACAGCGTCTGTCGCACGAAGTTGCCGAACTGCGCCGTCATAACGGGCCGTTGCGCGATATCAAGGAACGCGAGCGTGCGCTCGACCAGTTTCCGCGCGACGCCGCCGCGGCGCAGATCGTCTGGTCGCAGCGACGCGACGAGATGCTGATGCGCGCGGCCGCGCCGGTGCCGATGCACGAGCCGTTTCCCGCCGCCACCGACGACGAGCGCCGTATTCACGAACGCAATTTCCTGTCGCTGCTGCTGTGTCTTTCGCTCGGCACGGCCAGCCTGCCGCATATCCTGACGCGCTACAACACCACGACCTCGGTCGCGTCCGCGCGTCGCTCGGTCGGCTGGACGCTTTTTTTCGTCGCGCTGTTTTATCTCACCGTGCCGGTGCTGGCCGTGCTGATCAAGTACGAGATTCTGAGCAACCTCGTCGGTCATCATTTCGCCGACTTGCCGCAGTGGCTCACGCAATGGCGCAAGGTCGAGCCAAGCCTGATCAGTCTCGCCGACACCAACAACGACGGCATCGTACGCTGGAGCGAAATCCAGATGCAGCCCGACATGGTGGTGCTGGCGGCGCCGGAAATCGCCGGACTGCCTTACGTGATGTCCGGACTGATCGCGGCGGGCGCGCTGGCGGCGGCGCTGTCGACCGCGGACGGCCTGTTGCTGACCATTGCCAATGCGTTGTCGCACGACGTCTACTATCACATGGTCGATCCGTCCGCATCGAGCCAGCGTCGCGTAACGATCTCCAAGATTCTGCTGCTGGGGGTGGCGCTGTTTGCGTCCTACGTGGCGTCGCTGAATACCGGCAACATTCTTTTTCTGGTGGGCGCGGCGTTTTCGCTGGCGGCGTCGAGTCTCTTTCCCGTGCTGGTGCTGGGCGTGTTCTGGAAGCGCACCACGCGTCTCGGCGCCGTGGCCGGCATGGTCGCCGGGCTGGTGGTGTGCATCTATTACATCGTCTCCACCTATCCGTTTTTCACGCAGATGACGGGCTTCGCCGGTCCGCGATGGTTCGGCATCGAGCCCATCAGTTCGGGCGTGTTCGGCGTGCCGGCAGGTTTCCTGGTGGCGATCGCCGTGAGTCTGATCGACCGTAAGCCGGACGCCTACACGAGGGCGCTGGTGGACTACATCCGGCATCCATAAGTAGCGCGATACGCGCCGATCTTTGCTGCTTTGCGCATGGGTCTGGCGCAAGGCTCGAAGTTTGCTATAATTCGGCTCCCCGCCGGAGAGATGGATGAGCGGTTTAAGTCGCACGCCTGGAAAGCGTGTATAGGTTAATAACCTATCCGGGGTTCGAATCCCCGTCTCTCCGCCACAGTTCCCCAGCCTTTGCGGCTTTCGAAATCAGCGCTGCGCCACCAAGTTGGCTTCGCATCATGACTTCCCAACGCAAGGGCTATCAGCGTTCCGGTCTTCGCCGGCTTACGCAAATTCAGACAGTCAATCGCCGGTCGGTTCGTGCTCTGTTTTTCGGAGCAGGCGTCTCACACGAACGACATGCCGCAACCGTTCTGTCTGGTAGATAGCGCACGGCCATCAAGTTTTCCGGCCCGTTGCCGACAACGAGTCATGAAATATTTCTTCGATTACGCCCTTGCCGAACGATACGGCTACGGCATGGCTGTATTTATCGCCGCCGAAACTTCCAACTTGCAGCGCGCCATCGACGCGACCAATGTGCGCCGCGAGCGCGCCGGCCGTCGTTTGCTCGAAGACGCCCTCGTCGAGGACGTTCTCTCGGTCCTGCAGAAAAAAGGCTACCTCAGCGTCGTGACGGATAGCGACCGCGCGGACCTTTCCGGCGCGGGCGCCACGGGCTGACAGTCTCGAAGCAGCGCACGAGCCGCCGAAGCCGCCAGGTTCCGGCGGCTTTTTGCATTGCGTCGACGACACACGCCTGGGAACGTCGATTGCGGCCTGAACATGGCATGCCTTGGCGCCCCGTTTGCGCCGAACTTCGCATGAAGAGGAGGGCAGAATGGCGGCACACACCGAACCAGTCGATTCCACCGAATCTATTGGGCAGACCGGCGGCTGCGCGTGCGGCGCGTTGCGCTTTCGCGTCGACGCGCGGCCGAGACGCGTCTCGATCTGTCACTGCATGACCTGTCGCCGGATACATGGCAGCGCGTTCGGTGCGTACGCCATGTTCGAGCGCGGTGCCGTGACCATTTCCGGACCCACCCGCGCCTGGCAAAGCTCGCCCGAGGCGCAGCGCCATTTCTGTCCGACCTGCGGATCGGTCGCTTTCATGGACTTTCCCGCCCGCGACGAACTCGACATTCCGCTCGGCGCATTCGATCGCCCGGGTCTTTACGAACCGACTTACGAATTGTGGTGCTGTCACAAGGAACCGTGGCTGCCTGATGGCGTGCGCACCGAGTACGACGAAGAGCGGGTCAGATGATCGAAGCCGGCCCGGACGCGGGCTCAATTCGTTTGCTCGGGATAGCTAAGAAATTCAAGGCGTGAAGCAATATCTACAGGCGGCGCGCGATCGGCATAAGCGTTCGGACGGCGTTCGGCCGTTGTAAAAGCACGCCGCGTGATGCGGCTCAATGTGCTGGACTGCGCGTCGAAAACGGCGGGACATACTCCACAAAATGCACCCCGCAAAATGCGAATGTCGCATTGGCGCGTGCAAGGTACGCCGCTTGCGGCGTCCACGCTAGCCTTGTTTTGCGCGCAGTCGGATTGCGACCCGAGGCCAGCTTCGGCGCATCGCGCGCCGACCTTCACAGCGCGTCGATTCGCGCATCTCGAAGGAGAAACGACCATGGATAGCGACCTCGAAGCCCGCATTCGCACGCGTGCCTATCACATCTGGGAAAACGATCCGTCGCCGGACAGTAATCCGGAAAAGCATTGGGAAGAGGCACGCCGGCAGATCGAAGCGGAAGACGGCGATGGACAGGCAGCGCCCGAAGGCGGAGAAGACCAGTCGGCGGAACGTGAGCGGGGCGCGCGAGCGGCACCGGAGGAGCAATTGCAGGACACATCGGGACGCCGCTGAAATTTGAAAACGTCGGTTTCGCCGACGGCAAGAGTCGTTGCCGGGCGCGTTCATGGACACGCCCGGTCGACGTTCGCTGCACGGGCGTTTCCCGGCACAAAAAGCGGTACGTCAAACGCAACGCCAGAAAAGCCGCACCACAGCGGACGCAAAATAGCGGACACAAAACCGCACGCGCCAAAGAAACCCACAGCAGGACCCGCAGCAAAACCCGCGCGCTTGCACTAAACTAGCTGCCGCCCATGCCCGCCCGCACGAGACCCGATGCCTCCCGCTTCTCCTGAACCTTCCGCGCCTCTACCTTTCAGTTTGCCGAAGCACCCCGCCTTCCAGCGATTCTGGTGCACCCGGATTCTTTCATCACTGTCGTTCCAGATGCTCGCCGTCGCGATGGGATGGCATATCTATGCGTTGACGCATAGCGCTTTCGCGCTGGGCCTCGTCGGCCTTGCGCAGTTCCTGCCGATGTTCGTGCTGACACTGGTGGTCGGTCACGTTGCCGATCGTTACGACCGTCGGCGCATCGCGGCTGTCTGTCAAAGCCTCGAAAGCGTCGCCGCATTGCTGTTCGCGTGGGGCACCTTCGGCGGCTGGATTTCCGCGCCGGTGATCTATGTGCTGGCCGCATGCGTCGGCGCGGCGCGTGCATTCGAATCGCCCGCGGTGGCGTCGCTGTTGCCCGCGGTCGTGCCGCGTGGAGAATTGCCCCGTGCGACGGCGTGGGCCACCTCCGCGAATCAGACCGCGCAGATCGCCGGACCGGCGCTGGGTGGTCTGCTTTACGGCGTCGGGCCGGGGGCGGCTTATCTTGCGTGCATGGTGTCGTTCGGCGCGGCCGCCCTGGCCGTGTGGGCGATTCCCTTGCAGGCCAAACCGGTCAGCCGGGCACCGGTCACGCTCGAATCGGTGTTCTCGGGCATCGCCTTCATCCGTCGGGAACCGGTGATACTCGGTGCGCTGTCGCTCGATCTTTTCGCTGTACTGTTTGGCGGCGCGACCGCGTTGTTGCCGGTGTTCGCGCGCGATTACCTGCATACGGGGCCGCTCGGTCTCGGCCTGCTGCGCTCGGGCACGGCTATCGGCGCGCTCGCGGGCACCATCTGGCTCGCGCATTTTCCCCTGCGCAACCGGCCCGGCGCGGCCATGTTCGGCGGCGTGATTGCGTTCGGCGCGGCAACCCTCGTATTCGGCCTGTCGCATCAGTTCTTCGTGTCGCTCATCGCGTTGATGGTGCTGGGCGCGTCCGACACCATCAGCGTGGTGGTGCGGCTCTCGCTCGTCCAGTTGCGCACGCCCGATGAAATGCTGGGCCGCGTCAGTGCGGTCAACTCGCTTTTCATCGGTACGTCGAATCAACTGGGCGAATTCGAATCCGGCGTGACGGCGGGGTGGTGGGGCGCGCGTCCGGCGGTGCTGGTCGGCGGTATTGCGACTATCGCGGTGGCCTTGCTGTGGATGCGTTTCTTCCCCGAACTGAAGCGCACGCGTTCACTCGAGCGCGAAGAGGAGCTGGCGCCGAGCCAGTGACGCGTTAAGCTTTTCCGTGGCGCTACGACGTGTGCGCCACTACCGCTTTAAAAGCACGAACGGGCCGTCCGCGCGCGCTTTGCTCCCGCCATCGGCGCATCGTTTCGACGCCCGCCTGCACCCGCTATGATGATGTCAACGTTATACGCAACGGACACTCATCATGCGCATCGCCCCCTTACCTCCGCTGCAATGTCTGATCGCATTCGAATCGGCCGTGCGGCATGCCAGCTTCACCAAAGCCGCCGCTGAATTGCATCTCACGCAAAGCGCGATCAGTCGTCAGATCGCGCAGCTGGAAGATTTCCTCGGCCGTTCGCTGTTCGTGCGCGAGCATCGCGCCTTGCGTCTGACCATCGCGGGCGAGCAGTACGCGAAGCATGTGCAACTGCTGCTCACCAACTGTTCCGAAGCCACACTCGACGTCATGAAGCGCTATGGCGATCAGGAATTGACGATTGCCTGTTCGTCCGGCGTGGCCGTGCTGTGGCTCACGCCGCGCCTCGGCGCGTTTCGCGCCGCGCATCCCAACGTGCGCATCAGGATGATCGTGCGCGACGGTCTCGCGTCTCTGTCTCCCGCAGAATTCGACGTGGGTCTGTACTACGTTCGCCAGCGCGCCGAAGCGCATTTCACCGCTCGCCGCATTTTCGACGAAGAGGTGTATCCGGTTTGCTCGCCGGACTATCTGGCGGGCCGCGTGCTCGAACCCGCCGACCTCGCGCACGAAACGCTGCTCATGCAGGAAGACGGCCAGCGTCAATGGATGTCCTGGTCCGAATGGTTCCGGCTCAACGGCGTAGTCATGCCGACCGCGCCGCAGGCCGTGGTCGTCAATCATTATCCGCAGCTCGTGCAGATGGCGATTCTCGGCCAGGGCGTGGTGCTCGGCTGGCGGCATATGATCGACGGTTGCCTGAACGAGGGCCTGCTGGTGCGCGCCACGCGTGCGTCGGCGAGTCACGGCGGCGGCTATTACGTGGTGTCGCCGAACGACCGCGCGCAGAATCAGGCGGCGCGCGTTTTCACACGCTGGCTTTTCGAGCAGGCCGAGGCGCAAATGGGGCGCGCGGCTGCCGCGTAAAAATGTTCGCATGCGCTACACGCATGCATGCATGCGAATCTTTCGTTTCGAAAACAAATCGACTCTCTCTACGATCGGCTTTATGCATGCGAAAGCGCCGTCGGTTCAAGGCGCGACGCATTGCTTACCGATACGCCGGACAGGCAGCCCGAAGAGGAAGAGACCATGCAAGGAACGCTTTCATCTCACGCAACGACCACCGTGGACTCGCTCGCGAGTCAGCGGCGTCGAGCGATTATCGCCACTGTGCTCGGCAACGGGCTCGAGTGGTTCGACTTCACCGTCTACAGTTTCTTCGCGGTCATCATCGCCAAACTGTTTTTTCCGACCGGCAATGAACTGACCTCGCTGCTGCTCGCCGTGGCGACTTTCGGCGTGGGCTTTTTCATGCGGCCGGTCGGCGGCATCGTGCTCGGCGTCTATTCCGATAAGGTCGGACGAAAAGCCGCGCTCTCGCTGACCATCCTGTTGATGGCGGGCGGCACGGCCCTGATCGGCCTCGCTCCGACTTACGATCAGATCGGCGTGTGGGCACCCGTGCTGATCGTCGTCGCGCGTTTGCTGCAAGGTTTTTCGGCCGGCGGCGAAATGGGCAGCGCCACCGCGTTTCTGACCGAGTACGCGCCGGCCGGCAAGCGTGCGTATTACTCGAGCTGGATTCAGTCGAGCATCGGTTTCGCCGTGCTGCTGGGCGCCGCGGTCGGCACCTTCGTCACGTCGAATCTGAGCGCCGATGCGCTGCATTCCTGGGGTTGGAGAATGCCGTTCCTGCTCGGCATCCTGATCGGACCGGTCGGCTATTTCATTCGCAGCCGCATGGACGAAACGCCGGCTTTCAGCGCCGTGGCGGAAGAAGCGAAAAAAGATTCTCCGCTCTCCGAAGTATTTCGCACGTTTCCGCGCGAAACCTTCGCGAGCTTTTCGATGGTGATTTTGTGGACGGTTTGCACCTACGTGCTGCTGTTCTACATGCCGACGTATTCAGTGCGGACTTTGCATCTGCCGCAATCCACGGGTTTTCTCGCCGGCATGTTCGGCGGCGCGATGATCATGTGTTTCTCGCCGGTAGTCGGCAAGCTCGCCGATCGTTTTGGTCGCCGCCGCTTTCTCTCGGGTTCGGCCGCGTTGATCCTGTTGCTCGCATGGCCAATGTTCGCGTTCATCAATCACGCGCCCGGTCTTGCTTCGTTGATGGTGTTTCAGGGCGTGTTCGGCCTGCTGATCGCAACCTACACGGGCCCGATTCTCGCTGCGTTCTCCGAACTGTTTCCGACCAAAGTGTTGTCCACGGGACTGTCCGTTGCGTACAACTTCGCGGTGACGATTTTCGGCGGCTTCGCGCCGTTCTTCATCACGTGGCTGATCGCGTCGACCGGCAGCAATATGGCGCCCGCCATCTACGTGATGATCGCCGCGGGCATCAGTCTGATCGGCACCTTCTACGTGCGCGCTCCCGGCGGCGGCCACGCCTGAAACAAAGCCTGAAACAACGCGCCGGTTCGCAGAAGCCGGCGCGACCCGTTCATCCAGTCAGGAACCTAGCAATGAGCATTACGGTAATTAGCGGTGGCAACGTACTCGACCTCGTTCGCGGCGAGTTGCGCGAACATCATCATGTGGTGATCGAAAACGGTCATATCGTCGAAGTCACGGATCGCCCGGTCGATCTGCCGAATGCGCGTGTGATCGACGCACGCGGCAAGACGGTGATGCCCGGCCTGATCGACTGTCACGTGCACGTGCTGGCTTCGCGCGCGAACCTCGGCGCCAACGCGGCGCAGCCGAATATTCTCACCGCGATCCGCGCGCTGCCGATTCTCAAGGCCATGCTCGGCCGCGGCTTTACGACCGTGCGCGATGCCGGCGGCGCGGATTGGGCGCTGACGCAGGCGCTCGAAAGCGGCCTGATTCCGGGGCCGCGCATTTTCCCGTCGGGCAAGGCGCTCTCGCAAACCGGCGGCCACGGCGATTTCCGTCCGCGCGGCGACGTGCTCGAACCGTGCTCGTGCGCGTTTCGTGCCGGTGCGATTGCGCGAGTCGTGGACGGCGTGGACGCCGTGCGTCTCGCCGTGCGCGAAGAGATCCAGAAGGGCGCCACACAGATCAAGATCATGGCGTCGGGCGGCGTGGCATCGCCGACCGATCCGATCAGCAACACTCAGTATTCGGAGGACGAAATCCGGGCGATCGTCGCTGAAGCGGAAGCGGCCAACACCTACGTGATGGCGCATGCGTACACGGGCCGCGCGATTTCGCGCGCCATTCGTTGCGGCGTACGCACGATCGAGCACGGCAATCTGGTGGACGAGGCCGCGGCAAAACTGATGGCCGAACACGGCGCATTCGTCGTGCCGACGCTCGTGACCTACGACGCGCTCGCCACGCACGGCGCGGATTATGGCCTGCCGGCCGACTCGATTGCGAAGATCGAAACCGTGCGCCAGGCCGGGCGCGACTCGCTGCAGATCTACGCGAACGCCGGCGTGCGCATGGGTTTCGGTTCCGATCTGCTGGGCGAAATGCACACGTTCCAGAGCGACGAGTTGCGTATTCGCGCCGAGATTCTTGGCAATCTCGAAGCGCTGCGTTCGGCCACGACAATCGCCGCGCAAATCGTCGACACGAGTGGCAAACTCGGCGCGATCGAAGCCGGTGCGATCGCCGATGTGCTGGTGGTCGACGGCAATCCGCTCGACGATATCAGCGTGTTGACGGGCCAGGGCGAGCGCCTCGCATACGTGCTGCAACGTGGCGAAGTGGTCAGCGAACGCGGCGAAGTGCACTCGCGCTGATCGGGCGCGGGTCGTGTGACGGACCGATGTGGGCTTCGTGGACACTGCCGGCGACTGTAAAATCGCCAGCGGAGACACGATGCATCCACACATTCCGGCCGACGACCAGAGGAGCCCCGACATGAGCACGAGCACGACCAACAACGCAGGTCCGATTGCGGCAACCGTTTATCGGGGTGACGCTATCGAGAATACGCACCTCGCGCACGTTGCTGTGGTCGACGCTCGCGGCCAGCTTCTCTACTCGTTCGGCGATCCCCGGCGCGTCACGTTGGCGCGCTCGGCGGCCAAGCCCGCGCAAGCACTCGCCGTACTCGAAACCGGCGCACTCGAACGATTCGGTTTCGACGAAGCCGATCTCGCCTTGATGTGCGCGTCGCACAGCAGCGAGCCGCGCCATATCGAGCGCACGCAGCAGATGTTGGCAAAATCCGGCGCGAGCGAAGCAGACTTGCGTTGCGGTGGTCATCCGCCGCTCTCGGATGCGGTGTACTTCGACTGGATCAAGCGCGATTTCAAACCGGGCGGCGTATGCAGCAACTGTTCGGGCAAGCACGCCGGCATGCTGGCCGGTGCATGTTCGCTCGGCGCTGCATTGAGCGGCTACGAATTGCCGGAGCATCCGTTGCAGGTGCGCGTGAAGCACACGGTCGCGCAAGTTTGCGATTTGCCGGACGACGGCGTGCAATGGGCCATCGACGGCTGCAATCTGCCGACTCCGGCGTTCCCGCTCGACCGGCTGGCCAGACTGTTCGTCAAGCTCGCCGCCGCGCAGGACGCATTCGCCGCGCAACCGTCGGCGCAATCCTCCCTTGAACCGCGCACGGTCGCCCTCGCTCGCATCTATCGCGCGATGACGACGTATCCCGAACTGGTGGGCGGAGAAGGGCGCTTCTGCACGCTACTGATGCGCGCGTTCGACGGCGCGCTGGTCGGCAAGGTCGGCGCCGACGGCAGTTATGCCATCGGTGTGCGCGCCTCGGCGCAGACAGCGCGAATTGGTGGTGACAAAGGTGCCATCGGCATTGCGGTCAAGGTGGAAAACGGCAATCTCGGCGTGCTGTATGCGGTGGTTGCCGAAGTGCTCGCGCGCCTCGACATCGGCACGGCGGAACAGCGCGCGGCACTGTCGGCGTTTCACGCGCCCAACATGGTCAACACCATGGGCGTGAAAATCGGCCACCTCGCGCTGTCGGTGGATCTCGAAGCGCATCGCTGAACGACAGCGCTGCGCCGCTGATCCACTAGTCAGGCAACCAGCGCGTTGCGGATCGCGTCGGCGAGTTCGGAGGCGGCGAACTTCGCCACGTAACCGTTCGCGCCCGCGTTCTTGACGTGCGCCTCGTTGGCCGCGCCCGTCAGCGAAGAATGAATGATGACGGGGATGTCGCGCGTGCGTTCGTCGGCCTTGATCTGACGCGTCAGCATGAAGCCGTCCATTTCCGGCATCTCCAGATCGGTCAGCACCAGCGCGATACTGTCCTTCACGCGTTTGCCTTTCGATTGCGCGTCGCGTGCGATCGTCTGCAAGGTGTGCCAGGCTTCCTCGCCGGTTTTCGTCATCACGTAGTCTGCGCCGATCGCGCTGAGCGCCTGCTCGATCAGCTTGCGCGCAAAGCCGGAGTCGTCGGCGGCAAGAATCTTCGCGCCGGGCTTGATGCCGAGCGCTTCACCAACCGAAGTCGGATCGACACTCGGGTGCTGCGACGGAAACACGTCGCGCAGTACCTGTTCCACGTCGATCACCTGAGCGAGCCGCGAGTCGCCCGTGTTGCCGTCGATCCGCGCAATGCTCGTCACCAGATTGCCGCCCGCCGCGCCTTCCGCCGACAGCACCTGATTCCACTCCAGCCGCACGATGTCGTCCACTTCCTCGACCGCGAATGCCTGGGTGGAGCGCGCGAATTCCGTCACCAGCAGGATATTCAGACCGCGTGTCGGCTCGCAGCCCATCAGGCGCGGCAAGTCGATCACGGGAATGATCTGCCCGCGAATATCCACGGCGCCCATGACGTACGGCGACGAGCCCGCGATCGGCGTCACCGCCGGCATCGTCGAGATTTCGCGCACCTTGAAGACGTTGATGCCGTAAAGCTCGTGCGCGTCGCTGCCGGGCACGGAACCCAGCCGATACAGCAGCAGTTCGAACTTGTTCGAACTCGTCAGGTTGGTGCGCTCGTCCGTCACACGGTGGTCTACTGCCATCGAAAACTCTCCAGGGATTGCGGTGTCGGACGTGCCACGCATGCGCGAGATCAGGCCCCAGCGCGCTTCACATCCGCGCCATCTCTTTTGTTATCGGCGCAGACGGCAGAAAGTTCAGCGATTTTCCAGTGTGTCGGGCGTTTTTGCTGGTTAACACGCATGCACGAACGGCGCGCGGGAAACGTGGGCAGTCGCAGGCACAGTCGCGCGGCAATCATATGAAGGTTACCTAAGGTTACAGAAGCGACAGCGTCGTTTCACATGCCCCGTCAGGCCACTTCTAGAATTCACGACGATGAAGTGGGGACTCGCCGCCACGGCGCGAACAGGAAAGGCGACTGCAAGCTTCTGCGCAATCGTTTGCGCGCGGTTTGTCTTGCCGACACGGCAATAGCGCTTGTACGCCCCACTCGCATTCATTCGGCTTTCATTTCAAGGAGAACGTATGATCCGCTTGCCTCTCGCCCTCAGCAGCGTTTGTATCGCCAGCCTGCTCACCGTCGCCAGCGTGGCGAACGCCCAGACAGCTGCCGCGCCGGCTGCTGCGGACGCCGGCCGTCTGCATGCCGCCGACCAGGCATTCGTCGCCGACGCGACCAAGGGCGTCTCGACCCAGCGCGATGCAGCACGCATCGCAACCGCGCGTTCCACCGACCGCGACGTGAAGGCCTTCGCCGAGCGCGTCTCCACCGACAACGCGAAAATCTCCGACGCGTTGCGCGCAGCCAGCCCGCGCGGTGTCGACGTGCCGAAGAACGATCCGGACGCGGCCGTGCTCGCGAGCATCAACAACTTGCGTGGCGCTGATTTCGACAAGACGTACATCGAGCAGGTGGCACTGGCCGGCGAACAGAAAACGCTCGCGGCGTTCCAGGCGGAAATTGCCTCGGGCCGCGACGAGCAGTTGAAGGCTGCCGCGACCAAGGCCTTGCCGACCATCCAGGAACACTATGCGATGGCGCAGGACCTGGCCAAACGCAAGCATCTGGCGACGTCGGCGCAATAAGCGCTTGCGTGCGGGCACGCATCGGCGCCGGATCGAAGCCGGCCTTTTTCGGCGATAATCGGCAGCGATGTTTCGACGTCCGGTTGATTAGCGCGCTGCATGAAGCAGCGCTGCTTACGACTTGTGTCGATCACGCTTCCGATCTCCTTCGAATCCGATGCAGGCTCACCGCATGAGCAAGCCAGCCAATCTTCCGCAGCAGTTGGACCATATGCTTCGGCAAGCCGTCGCGCTTCAGCAGAACGGCGCGCTTGCCGAAGCCGAAGAACTCTATCGCGAGATTCTCGAACTCAAACCCCGTCACGTCGACGCGCTGCAATTGCTCGGCGCCATCGCCCTGCAAACCGGACGTTTGCCGCAAGGCATCGAGTGGCTGAAAAAAGCGCTCGCCATCGACGCCAGACGTGCGCCGGTCCATTCGAATCTCGCCTATGCGCTCAACGCATTGGGACGTTTCGCCGAAGCCCTCAGCAGCGCCGATCGCGCGCTCGCCCTGCAACCGAAATTCGCCGACGCGCTGAACAATCGCGGCAACGCGCAGGCGGGTCTCGACCGGCCACTCGACGCACTCGCGAGCTTCGATCGCGCGCTCACCGCGATGCCGGATTTCGCGCAGGCCTGGAACAATCGCGCGTGTGTGTTGCGCGATCTCGGTCGTCCCGCCGACGCGCTCGACAGCTGCGATCACGCGCTCGCCCTGCAACCCGCGTATGCCGAGGCATGGAGCAATCGCGGCAATGCGTTCAGCGATCTGAATCAGCCCGCCGAGGCCGAGCGCAGTTACCGTCGTGCGCTCGAACTCGCACCCGCATTTGCCGACGCATGGAATAACCTCGGTCTCACGCAGGTCGATCTCGGTCTGCACACGCAGGCGCTCGAAAGTTACGGGCAGGCGCTGAACATCGACGCCGACGCCGCGGAAACGCACTGGAACAAAGCGCTGTGTCTGTTGCAACTGGGGCAATTCGAAGCGGGCTGGCGCGAATACGAATGGCGCTGGGCGCGCAATCGCATCAAGGCGGCACGGCGCGTGTTCGCGCAACCGCTATGGCAAGGCGAGTTTTCGCTCGAAGGCAGGACGATTCTGCTGCACGCCGAACAGGGTCTCGGCGACACCTTGCAGTTCTGCCGCTACGCGCCGCTCGTGTCGGCGCTCGGCGCGAAGGTGGTGCTCGAAGTGCCGCGCGAACTGATGCGGCTCATGGACACGCTCGACGGCGTGGATCATCTGGTCGAAGACGGCGCCACGCTGCCGCCGTTCGATTGCCACTGTCCGTTGTTGAGTTTGCCGCTCGCGTTCGTGACCTCGCGAGGCACCGCGCTCGAGAGCATTCCATCGCACACGCCTTATCTCTTCGCCGATCCGGCAGCGTCCCGGCAATGGCGCGCGCGGATCGATGCGCACGCGCAAGGACGTCTGAAGGTCGGTCTCGTGTGGGCGGGCGGCAATCGACCGCATGTCGCCGAACTTCGCAAGAACGACGCTCGCCGCTCCATCACGTTCGAGCAGATGATGCCGCTTCTCGACATTCCCAACGTGCAGTTTTTCAGCGTGCAGAAAGGGCCGCCCGCCGACCAGCTGACCGCGCATCCGCGCTGTGAGGAAGTCGTGGACCTGACCGCCGAACTACACGATTTCGCCGACACGGCTGCGCTCGTCGCGAATCTCGATCTGGTGATATCGGTGGATACGTCCACGGCGCATCTGGCCGGCGCGCTCGCCGTGCCCGTGTGGATTCTGAATCGCTTCGACACCTGCTGGCGCTGGCTGCTCGATCGCGCCGACACACCGTGGTATCCGCAAGCGCGGCTGTTCCGTCAACCGGCATTAGGCGACTGGACCAGCGCGATCGGCGCGGCGCGCGCTGCACTCGCCGAACTCGCCGCAAGCCGCGACGCACAACGAAGTTCCTGACGCGACCTGCAGGCTCCACCTCTGCGTGTTTGCCGACGAAATTTTTCCGACGCGCGTAGACTGGTCGTCCCGTTTATCGACGTCAACGCCATGGAGAGTCATCAATGGAATACCGACATCTGGGTGCATCTGGTTTCAAAGTGCCGGTCCTGAGTTTCGGCACGGGCACGTTCGGCGGCAAGGGCGAATTCTTCGAAGCGTGGGGCGCCACCGACGTCGCCGAGGCGCGTCGTCTGATCGACATCTGTTTCGATGCCGGCGTCACCATGTTCGATAGCGCGGACATCTATTCGGGCGGCGCGTCCGAATCGGTGCTCGGCGAAGCGCTCAAGGGCAAGCGCGACAAGGCGATCATCTCGACCAAGGCCACGTTCCGTTTCAACGACGAACCGAACAACGTCGGCTCGTCGCGCTTTCATCTGATTCAGGCCGTGGACAATGCGCTGAAGCGCCTGCAAACCGACTACATCGACCTGTTCCAGTTGCACGGTTTCGACGCGAAAACGCCGGTTGCCGAAGTGATGTCCACGCTCGACGATCTCGTGCGCGCGGGCAAGATCCGCTACACGGGCGTATCGAATTTCTCGGGCTGGCATCTCATGAAGTCGCAGGATGTCGCGGACCGTTATGGTTATCCGCGCTACGTCGCCAATCAGACGTACTACTCGCTGATCGGCCGCGATTACGAATGGGAACTGATGCCGCTCGGCGTCGATCAGGGTGTGGGCGCGGTGGTGTGGAGTCCGCTCGGCTGGGGACGTCTGACAGGCAAGATCAAGCGCGGTCAGCCCTTGCCCGATACGAGCCGTCTGCACAAAACCGCCGACATGGGGCCGCCCGTGCCGGACGAGTATCTGTTCCGCGTGCTCGACGCAATCGAAGCCGTCGCGGAAGAAACTGGCAAGACCGTGCCGCAGATCGCGTTGAACTGGCTGTTGCAACGGCCGACCGTTTCCACCGTGCTGATCGGCGCACGCAACGAGGAACAGTTGCGGCAGAACCTCGGCGCGGTCGGCTGGAATCTCACGCCCGAGCAGATGGCGAAGCTCGACGCCGCGAGTGCAGTGCGTCCCGCGTATCCGTACTGGCATCAGGAAGGGTTTGCGGAGCGCAATCCGAAGGCGGTCTGAACGCGCGATGAACGTGCCATACGCGTGAGATTCGGATGAGCGCGAAGCGATGGCGCGGGCGCAAGCCCCGCGCCATCGTCGAGCTTAGGCGGCCTTACGCGAGGCCGCCGTTGGCGCGCAGGATCTGACCGTCGACCCAGCCCGCATCGGGACCCGCGAGGAACGACACCACGGCAGCGATGTCTTCCGGCTGGCCGAGACGCTGCAGCGGCGGCATCTTCGTGAAGGTCTGAATCTGCTCTTCGGTTTTGCCGTCGAGAAACAGCGATGTGGCGACCGGTCCCGGCGCGACTGCATTCACGGTGATGTTGCGGCCGCGCAGTTCCTTGGCAAAGACATGCGTGAAGGCTTCGACGGCTGCCTTCGTGGCGTTGTAGATCGCGTAGCCCGGCATGTTCAGCGCCAGCGTCGTGCTGGAGAAATTGACGATGCGGCCGCCGTCGTTCATGCGCGCGGCTGCTTCGCGAAGCGTGTTGAAAGTGCCGCGCACGTTGATGTCGAAGGTCTTGTCATAAACGGCGTCGCTGGTCTCGGCGAGCGGCAGGGTCGAGAGCACGCCGGCGTTGTTCACCAGCACGTCCACCTTGCCGAGTTGCTGCTCGGTGGTCTCGAACAGGCGGCGCACGTCGTCCGGCTTCGAGACGTCCGCTTTCACGGCGATGGCCTTCGCGCCGTTCTCCGACAATTGCGCGGCAAGCGCGTCGGCTTCCTTCGAACTGGACGTGTAGTTGATCACCACGGCGAGGCCGTCTTCGGAAAGGCGCTGCGCGATCGCCGCGCCGATGCCGCGCGATGCGCCTGTCACGATGGCAACGCGAGTGTTATTGAGGGTGTTCATGATCCGGCTCCTTGTCAGCGGTTAAACAGTGCATCCATCATGAACGCTTTCTCTGTTGAGATAATCCCTCTAGAATTGGCATGACCATTCCATTTGCTTTAACAAATGGAGTTTTTGTCGTTCGGGAGACCGGGTTTGGATCGATTCGAAGAAATGCGGGTGTTCGTGCGGATCGCCGAGCGGCAGAGCTTTACGCGCGCCGCGGACGACCTGCAGATTCCGCGCGCCACCGTCACCAATCTGATGAAGCGCATGGAGCAGCGGCTCGGCGCGCGGCTGCTGGAGCGCACCACGCGCACGGTGCGGCTGACGCAGGACGGCGAGGCGTATTACCGCCGTTGCGTGCGTCTGATCGCCGATATGGAAGAGGCCGAAGGCTCGTTTTCGAATATCGCGCCCAAGGGGCTGCTGCGGGTGAATCTGCAAGGCACGCTGGCGCGATACTTCGTGGTGCCGGCGCTGCCGGCGTTTCTCGCGCAGTTTCCCGACATCGAACTCACAATCGGTGAAGACGACCGGCTGGTCGATCTGGTGCGCGAGGGTATCGATTGCGTGCTGCGTGCGGGCAATCTGCAGGATTCGTCGATGGTGGGACGGCGGGTGGCGCAACTGCCGCAAGTCACGGTGGCCAGTCCTGCGTATCTCGAGGTCCACGGCGAGCCGACCGATCTCGCCGCGCTCGAGTCGCATCGCGCGGTCAATTATCTGTCGAGCGCGACGGGCAAACCCGTGCCGCTCGAATTCATCGCCGGTGGCCGCACGAGCGAACTGTTCCTGCCCGCGGCTGTGTCCGTCACCGGCGCAGACCTGTACACGGGTTCGGCGGTGGCGGGGCTCGGCATCGTGCAGGTGCCGCGCTATCGGGTGGCGCAGGAACTGGCGGCGGGTCGCCTGAAAATCATTCTCGACGATTTTCCGCCGCCGCTCATGCCGGTCTCCGTGCTGTATCCGCAGAACCGGCAGTTGTCGTCGCGCGTGAGAGTGTTCGCGCAGTGGCTGCGCGATATCTTCGAGGCGGCGAGCGCCATCACCGGTTCGGCGTAGTCAGCCGGCGGGCAGGGCCGACGGGTGCATCACGCTGTCAGGTCGGCGGTATTGCCGAACAGCGCGCGGCGCGTTTCTTCATCGAACTCGGCTTTCAGCGTGAGCTTTTCCTTGAGCGCCTGGGCGCGCGCCGCAGCGGGACGCGCCGAGATTTCGTCGACGAGACGCTTCACGTTCGGATAGCCAGAGAGGCCGGCTTCGCCGAGGATGTAGCCCGCGAAATTGGCCCAGCCCCACAGCGCCATATCGGCAATCGAGTAGGTCTCGCCGGCGAGATACGGCGACTGCGCGAGACGTGCGTCGAGCACGCGATAGTGCCGTTCCACTTCCTTCAGATAACGATTGCGCGCGTAGGGCAACGGCGTCGGTGCGTGATGCAGGAAATGCACGGCCTGGCCCGAGAACGGCGACAGTCCCGTGCCGACGAACATCAACCACGACAAAGCCTGGGCGCGTGCGGCCGGATCGGCGGGCAGGAAGCGGTCGTGCTGCGTCGCGAGATGCAGGAGGATTGCTTGCGAGTCGAATACGGTGACGCCGCCGTCGACGATGGCGGGCACTTTCGCGTTCGTGTTGATCTTCAGGAATGCTTCGTGATGTTGCTCGCCTTTGAATGTATCCACGGCGATCAGCTCGAACGGCGTTTGCAGTTCTTCGAGCAGCAAAGCGACTTTCATCGGATTCGGCGACGGATGGAAATAGAACTTGAGCATGATGTTTCCTTGCAGTTGAAAAGTGAGGGACGAGGCGGGTCGCCACCCTGCGTTGTTCGCGCAGGGCAGTGAGAAAGAATCGGCGCGCGCCTCGGAGCGCGCCGCAGTGTTCAGGAAATGCCGGTGGCTAGACCGTTGCGACGGTGAGCGCCGCAGCCCTTAGGCGCGAGGTGTCGCGAAAGCGCCCGGACGTGCGCGCTCATGCGGCGCGGTGAAGTCGAGCAGCGGGCCGAGCGGCACGATGCCGGTGGGATTGATGCTGCGATGGCTCTCGTAATAATGGCGCTTGATGTGCTCCATATTCACGGTCTGCGCGATGCCGGGCAGTTGATAGATATCGCGCGTATAAGCGGAAAGATTCGGGTAGTCCGCGATACGGCGCAGATTGCATTTGAAGTGGCCCACGTACACCGCATCGAAGCGGATCAACGTGGTGAAGAGCCGGATGTCGGCTTCGGTGAGTGCGTCGCCCGTCAGATAACGCTGCTTCGCGAGCTTTGCTTCGAGCCAGTCGAGCGTGTCGAACAGCGGCGTGACCGCTTCTTCGTACGCCTGCTGCGTGGTGGCGAAACCCGCACGATAAACACCGTTGTTCAGCGTCTCGTAGACCCGCGCGTTGATCTCGTCGATCGTTGGACGCAGCGGCGCCGGATAGTAATCGCCGGGGCGCGCGCCGAGTGTGTCGAACGCCGAGTTCAGCATGCGAATGATCTCCGACGACTCGTTGTTCACGATCGTGGCGCGCTTTTTGTCCCACAAGACGGGTACGGTAACGCGGCCGCTATAGTGCGGATCGGCGGCGGTGTAGACCTGGTGCAGCAGCTTCGCGTGATGGATGTCGTCGGGCACGACGCCGGGTCCGTCGGCGAAGGTCCAGCCGTTTTCCAGCATCAGCCAGTGAACCACGGAGACGCTGATCATCGAGTCGAGACCTTTGAGCGCGCGCAGAATCAGCGTGCGATGCGCCCACGGACACGCCAGACTCACGTACAGGTGATAGCGTCCGGCTTCCGCTTCGAAGCCGCCTGTGCCGCTCGGGCCGGCCGAGCCGTCGGCGGTGATCCAGTTGCGGAACGCCGCGTCCTTGCGCACGAAACGTCCGCCCGTCGACTTCGTGTCGTACCAGCTGTCCTGCCATTGACCGTCCACTAAAAGTCCCATGTGCGCTGCTCCTGGTGATTTCGTTCGACGCATCCGCGTCGCCATAACGACATAGTGGACTCGCCGCCGCGCTTTGCCGTACCATTTTCCCGATGAACTCGTTCGAAGGAATAGAACATGTTGTCGGAAGACGAACTTGCGTTGCTCGAGGCCATTCGCGAAACCGGCAGCCTGTCGCGTGCGGCGGCGCGGCTGGGCCGTGCACCATCCACGATATCGCACGCCGCGCGGCAACTGGAGACGCGGTTCGACGCCTTGCTGTTCGATCGGCGTCGCTACCGTTTGCAGCTTACGCCGGCCGGGCAGTTACTCGCCGACGAAGCCGCGCGCCTGATGCTCGACATGTCGCGCATGAGTCAGCGCGTGCGGCAGATTGCGAGCGGCTGGGAAGACCGGCTCTGGGTCGTCACGGACGAGATTCTGGAGTTCGAATTGCTGATGCCCGTGGTGCGCGCCTTCGATGCGCTCGATTCCGGCGTCAAGCTGCGCTTCACGCACGAGGTGCTGAGCGGCACGTGGGAAGCGCTACGCGATGGTCGGGCCGATCTGATCGTCGGCGCGACCAACGAGCCGCCGTCGATACCCGGCTTGCGCTGGTTCGAACTCGGCGTCATGGAGTGGGTATTCGCGGTTTCGCCGCGCCATCCGCTGGCCGCGATCGACGGGCCGCTCAGGCGCGAACGGATTCTCGAACATCGCGCGGTGGTGGTGGCCGATTCATCGCGCACCACGGCGGGTCGCGCCTACGGCGTGATCGGCGGTCAGGCGTCGCTCGCCGTGCCGAGCATGCGCGCCAAGATACTCGCGCAACGCGACGGCCTTGGCGTGGGATGGCTGCCGCGTCAGCGGGTTGCGTCGTTATTGAAGAGCGGCGAACTCATCGAAAAGACGACCGCCGATCCACGCGAGCCGAACGTGTTGTACGTCGCCTGGCGCGGCGATCATGAGGGGCGCGCGTTGCAGTGGTGGCTGGAGCAACTGAAGCAGCCGCGTCTTGCGAAGCGCCTCGTGCGCGGCGTGGATATGGTCGTCGGCGGGTAGCGGGATTCGATGAGTGTGGGTGAGTTCCGCTTAACGTGGGATCATGCGGCTGGTGCGAGGCAATATGGTTTTGCACGAAGAGCGGATTAGAGGAGCAGGGCGATGATCGATGGACTGGTGGGCGGACGGTTGTATGGCGAGGCGCAGATTCGCACGGGGCAGAACGGCAAACGGTTTGTGACGTGCAAGGTGCGGGCGACCACCAACGATGGCGACACGATTTTCGTCAACGTCATTGCATTTGATGATGATGTGCAGAGTGCTTTGCTGTCCTTGGCGGATGCCGATAGTGTGGCGTTGAGTGGGGCGTTGACGCCCAAGGTGTGGACTGACAAGAATGGGTTGATTAAGGCTGCTATGGATATGGTGGCTGTTAGGGTTTTGAGCGCTGGCGCTTGATGTTGTTTGCCTGCGGCGGCGGTGTTTCTTTTGTTTGTGGTTTATTAGTGTTGCCCCTGTGCGGGGCGGCACTTACTTTCTTTGCCGCGGCAAAGAAAGGTAAGCAAAGAAAGCCGCTCACACCGCTAACCCTAAGCGGGCACCTCTCATAACGACACGGAGTGGCAGCCGATAGGGCCGACCGTGGATCGTCATTGCCAGTGGTACAGCAGTCATCCGTTCCGGCGACGCTGCGCGCGCCGGAGCGGTACTTCATCCAACCAATCACTTCGTTTTTTGCTTTACCAGCCGTCGGCTTTGCCTCGGCGAAAAGCTTAATTGGAAACCTTCGGTTTCCCTTTATGTGCCCCTCGGCGCGCGAAGCGCCGCCGGAACTGATGACGGCCTTGTCACTCACGCGGAGTGCGCGACGCGCCGGACGCTCCGGGGCCACTGCCGTAGAGAAGCGCCGCTGATAACGAATAGCATTAGCGGTTTGAGCGGCTTTCTTTGCTTAGCTTTCTTTGCCGCGGCAAAGAAAGTAAGTGCCGCCCCGCACAGGGGCGACGCTAATAAACCAATAAGAAAAGAGACACCCCCGCCCGCAGGCAAACAAAAAAAACCAGCCACCCGACACTAGTACAAAATCCAATCCCCAAACTAAAAATTCCCCCCTAATATCACTGCAAACTCGAAATCCGACCAGGGAAGTCATCATCATGCATCGCTATCGTTCGCTAGGTATCGTGACGGGCGCGGCGCCGCTCGCGAGCGCCGATGTCCTGAGCAAGATGACAACGGCTTGCCGGCAGTCGTCGCCGATGCAAACCTTCGACTTCGCCATGGAGTCGAAATCCTGGCAAGGCGCGCCCGACGAAAGCCAGGTGAGCGTGCCATTCAAGCTGCACGTGTTCGATGCGATGCGCGCGTTCGAACGTCGTGAAGTCGAGGCGATCGTGCTGCCTTGCTTTCTCAGTCACACCTTCCTCGCCGAACTCGAAGCGAACCTGGCGCTGCCGGTCGTCAATATCATGACGGCGCTCGGCACGCATGTGCGGCAGGCGTTTCCCTCGGTGCGGCGCATCGGTGTGCTGACCTCGGACGCGATCCGTCAGAACGGCCTCTTCGAACGCTATTTCGATGCGGCTCGCTACGAGGTGCTGCATCCCCGCAACAACGCCGGCGTGGATTGCGTGACGAGCGCGGTGTATGCGCAGAACGGCATCAAAAACGGCTTCCTGTTCGGCCGGCCAATCGAACTGCTGCGCGCGGCCTGCGCAGATTTGATCGCGCAGGGCGCGGACATCATTGTGCCCGGTCTCGCCGAAATCGGACTCGTGGCGCGGGCACTGGGGCCGCTGGAAGTGCCGCTCGTCGATTCCAACCTGGTTTATGCGCGATACGTCGCCGCTGCGCCGTTTCCGTCGTTGCGACGGCCGTTCAAGGTGGGCGTGGTGGGCGGCGTCGGCCCGGCGGCGACGGTCGATTTCATGGGCAAGCTCGTGCGCAATACGCCGGCCGCGCGCGATCAGGATCATCTCAAGGTGCTGGTCGAACAGAATCCGCAGATCCCGGATCGCACCGACGCGTTGATTGGCCACGGCGACGACCCGACGCTCGCGCTGTACGCGGCCTGCAAGGCGCTCGAAGAGCGCGGCGCGGACATCGTCGCGATTCCGTGCAATACGGCGCATGCATTCGTCGACGCCATTCAGCCGTCGCTCGGCGTGCCTGTCGTCAATATGCCGGACTGCACCGCCGATTCTTTGCGCGAATCGTTCCCGGGTTTGCGTGAAGTGGGCGTGCTCGCCACCACGGGCACGCTGGCGAGCCGCGTCTATGAAAAAGCGCTCGGCTCTCACGGCTTTGCGCAGATCGTGCCGGGCGCGGCCGCTCAGACTCGCCTGATGAACGCGATCTACGGACCGCGCGGCGCCAAGGCCGGCCACACTTCCGGCGAGTGCCTCGACGACCTCTACGCCGCAGTGGACGACCTGGTCGCGCAGGGCGTGCGGGTGATCGTGCTCGGCTGCAGCGAACTGCCCATGCTGTTGCGCGAGTCGACGCTCGTGCGACCCGGCGGCGTGATCGTGCGGCTGGTCGACCCGACCGACGTGCTGGCAAAACGCTGCGTGGCCCATGCGCTGGGCGCCGCCCAGACGCGCGAGGCCGAAGCTCCACGAGCGATCGCTTCAGTTTCCGACCGGGTCGGCGCGCAAAGCGCCTACAGCTGACGCGTGGGATCTTTGCACGCTTCCGCCACGATCTGCCAGTTTCCTATCCGCCTTGCTGCCGGCCTGCTACGACTGAAAGGCAGATGGCAGTAACGGTCGCTGTGACTGCGAGTAATGCCGAGTGCGTGCTCATTGGCACTGCGTTGTCGTTTTTGAAGTCAATCGTGATTTGCTACAATTCACGTGGGAGAGCTGCCGGACAGGAGTTGAAGGACGGTTCCCGGAGTCTCCCGATTTCCCTTTACGGGGAGTCGAAAGCATTGGGGCGATGCCGCATAGGCCAGAGTAAAGAAAATGCAGTGGAACATCAGCTTCGGCTGCGTTGATTCGTTCTTGGTCGACGTTTTCGACATTCAAGTGCTAGCTTGAATTTCTTGGCCAAAGCCCCTCGTGCTGAAGCCAGATCCAAGGTGTTGCTAGGCTCCCAACGGCGCATGATCTGCCCAGGTGCGTCGCGATGGTTTTGCGCTTTCGCAACAACGGCGTTGCGCCTTATCTCCATCAAAGCCCCCTCTAAACCGTCACCCCGCCTCGCCTATACGACAGTTATGTCAAGACGCTTTCCGAGCGCTTCGAATGCGTCGGAGATCGTGTCGATTTTGGTGGTGTGACTGAGAGTCATGATGCGGTTTACGTCTTGCGGCCGCGTATTGAGTCGGCGCGCCAGCTCGGACGGTGTGACCTTTTGCGCGAGCATTTCGTTCAGCAACAGGATTTTCGCTGACACACTCGCCGGCAGGGAGATCAATTCCTCTCCCTTTTTTGCCGTCGACGGCGTTGGAACCGGTCGCTTGTCTTCAAAGTAGAAATCCATTGCCGTTAGCAATGCATCAGCGCCCAAAGAACGAGCCCCATCGAGGGAATCGCCCTGCGTGATCGCCTCCGGGATATCACGGAACGTGACTACAAACCCATCGCCATCGCGTCTAAAAACCGCGGGATACCGCAACATATTGCACTCCATTGCTTGAGGAACGGTGCGAGGGAATGCCTCCCAATACCGCCTCTCATTTCAGACCAAGTTGTTTGAGAATCTCCGATTTGGTCCCTGGCTTCTGTTCTTTCGGTAGGTTCAGTGGAAGGGCGGTTGCTCACCGTTCAAGTAGGCCTTCAGGCGATTCGATTCGTCTTCCAATCTCGCTCCCCGTTTGGCCGGCCACCTTTTAAATTCACTTTGTTGCAGAGTCTGTCCGTGCTGTTGAGGACGCGACTATATTAAAACAATAATGTTTAATTTTGAGGCATAAAACATTTATGTTTATAAAGCGCCAAGCAAGCTCTCAGCCAGGTGCCACGCCGGTTATTGGCAGTGGGTGTCGACGGTGTTGCCGTATTTGGTGGCCACGCAGTTGATAGCCGGTGGCCTTTGCGACATCGAAGCGGCAAGCGCACCGAGGGCAGCATTTCTGTTTGTCGCGGCGCGCCGGGCTGTGTCGTCGAGGTCGTTGCTCAGAGCCGTCTGGATCGATGCCGCGTTCTCAGGTTGCTGCTGCATGGCGCCGCAGTATCGGATAATGCGATTCTTTTCCTCGCTCATGCGCTCGAAATGAGGAAGGACTGCATTACACCAATCCGCATACCACGCGCCGTCGCGCGCGCCTTGATGCAATACCACGTAGTCGTTTCCGTCGCGCGCCGCATTCTGATAGGCGTTCATTCGCCCGTCCATACCAATGCCTTCGATCGCGCACGCACCCAGCGCAAGGCAAGCCCCGACAGCCAGAAGAATTGACTTCATTTTAAGTTTTTGAAAGTTGGTCCTGCTGGAATTGTGCCCGATTTGCTTGACGCGCAGGGCGTCCGCTGATTCGTCATCGGCGCCCGTCGCAAGCAGCCAGTAGAGGTACCCGCGCGCGGACGACGCTCGCCCCTGTCGCTGGTTTCGACGGACACTCAGAGCGCGCGATCCGCCGGCAATGTCGCCCTCCCAATGCATCGCAACCGATGCACGACTGGTCATCTGTCCGCGGCTCGAAGTGAGACGTGAAAAACACCGAATACTGTATGGGTGTACAGTGTAGGATTCGAAGGCGCCTGATCCTAAACCCCTCATAAGTATGTGATTTTGCTAGTGTGCGATTGTGAGTTTCAGGGGAGAAAATCGGCGTGAAATTTCACATCAACTAACTGATCTGAAAGCAAAAATTGGCTTCCAATAATTTAATCCGCATTCGCGGCGCGCGTCAGCACAATCTGAAGAACGTCGATCTCGACGTACGAACCGGCGAGATGACGGTTGTCACCGGGCCGTCGGGCTCGGGTAAATCGAGTCTCGTGTTCGACACGCTTTACGCGGAAGGGCAGCGGCGCTACGTCGAGACCTTCAGCGCCTACGCACGGCAGTTTCTGGATCGCATGGACCGTCCGCAAGTCGACCGGGTCGACGGCGTGCCGCCCGCTATCGCGATCGACCAGACCAATCCGGTGCGCAGTTCGCGTTCCACCGTCGGCACCATGACGGAACTCAACGATCACCTGAAGCTGCTCTACGCACGCGCAGCCGAGCTGTTCGATCGGCAGACCGCGCGGCAGGTCCGTCATGACACACCGGAAACCATTTACGCCGAGTTGCTCGAACGCGCGGCGCAAGACGACCCGCGGCTGGTCGTCACGTTTCCGGTCGAACTGCCCGAGTCCGCGTCCGAACAGGAAGTGGAGCAGTGGCTGTCGGCCAGCGGCTATACGCGCGTGCAGGCGCAGCGCGAGGTCGATTCGCCCACGGGGCGGCGCAAGCTGCTCGACGTGGTGGCCGACCGTTTCCGGCTGAGTTCGGCGGATAAGCAGCGCGTGGTCGAGGCCATCGAGGCGTCGCTCAAGCGAGGTGGCGGGCGCGTCAATATTTATGTGCTGCCCGCCGCGCCCGAGGCGCCCGAAGCGAAAGAGGCCGAGCCGGAAATCTGGCGTTTTTCCACCGGTTTGCATAGCCCGGAAAGCGATCTGCGGTATGCCGATCCGCAGCCGGCGCTGTTCTCGTTCAACTCGGCCTACGGCGCGTGCGAAGTCTGCCGCGGTTTTGGCCGTGTCATCGGCGTCGATCTCGGGCTCGTCATTCCCGACGCGCGCAAGACGCTGCGCGACGGCGCGATCAAGCCGATGCAAACGCCCGCCTGGAAAGAATGTCAGGACGACCTGATGCGCTATGCGGCGAAAGCCGATATCCGTCGCGGCACGCCCTGGGGCGAGTTGACCGACGCCGAGCGCGACTGGGTCATCAACGGTTCGCCGGACTGGAACGGCAAGTGGCAGACGCATTGGTACGGTGTGAAGCGCTTCTTCGAGTATCTCGAATCGAAAGCGTACAAGATGCATATCCGCGTGCTGCTGTCGAAGTATCGCAGCTACACGCCTTGCGAAACATGCGGCGGCGCGCGCCTGAAAACCGAGTCGCTGCTGTGGCGTCTGGGCAGCAGGCAGAACGCAGACGACGTGCTGGAGCCGGCTAAACGCTTCATGCCGCGCGGTGTCGAGTGGCAACGCGCGCAACTGGAAGCGTTGCCGGGGCTGACGGTGCACGACCTGATGCTGTTGCCGATCGAGCGTATCCGGCGTTTCTTCGACGAAATCAGCCTGCCGAGTGCGCTGCTCGACGACGCGCTCAAACTGCTGCTCGCCGAAGTGCGCACGCGCCTCAAATATCTGTGCGACGTCGGCCTCGGCTATCTCACACTCGACCGCCAGAGCCGCACGCTGTCGGGCGGGGAGGTGCAGCGTATCAACCTCACCACGGCACTCGGCACGTCGCTGACCAAAACGCTATTCGTGCTCGACGAGCCGAGCATCGGGCTGCATCCGCGCGACCTCAACCGGATCGTCGAAGCCATGCATCGTCTGCGCGACGCGGGCAACACACTGGTGGTCGTCGAGCACGACCCATCGGTCATGCTCGCGGCCGACCGGCTGATCGACATGGGGCCGGGTCCCGGCGAGCGCGGCGGCGCCATCATTTACGACGGCGCGCCGGAAGCGATTCGCTCGTCGGGCACGCTCACGGGTGAATATCTCGGCGGCCGCCGCCACGTCGCGGACGCGGCGCACTGGTCGCAGCGTCCCGTCGATGCCGGCACGCCGCGCATCGTGCTCGCGGGCGCGACCGAGCACAACCTGCGCGACGTCACCGTCGAGATTCCGTTGGAACGGCTGGTGGTGGTCACGGGTGTGTCGGGCTCGGGCAAGTCCACGTTGCTGCAAGACGTGCTGTATCCGGCCATGGCGCGGCACTTCGGTCTCGCCACCGAATCCCCCGGCGCGTTCCGCAGCCTGACTGGCGCAGATCAGGTAACGGACGTCGTGTTCGTCGACCAGTCGCCGATCGGCAAAACGGCGCGCTCCAATCCCGCGAGTTACGTGGGCGCGTTCGACGAAATCCGCAAGCTGTTCGCCAAGGCGCCGCTCGCGCAGCAACGCGGCTACGGTCCCGGCATGTTCAGCTTCAACTCGGGCGACGGCCGTTGTCCGACTTGCGGCGGCTCGGGCTTCGAGCACATCGAAATGCAGTTCCTGAGCGACGTCTATCTGCGTTGCCCGGATTGCGACGGACGCCGTTATCGTGCCGAACTGCTCGAAGTGAAAATCGAGCGTGGCGAACCGGCGCGCGCGTTGAGCATTGCCGACGTGCTGGAACTCACTGTGAGCGAGGCCGCGGCCTATTTCTCCAAAGACGCCGAAGTGCTGCGAGTGCTGCAGCCTATCGTCGACGTCGGTCTCGAATACGTGAAGCTCGGTCAGCCGGTGCCCACGTTATCGGGCGGCGAGGCGCAGCGTCTGAAACTCGCCGGCTTCCTCGCGGAAGCGGCGCAGGCGCGCAGCGCGCGCAATTCGAAACAGCCGGTGGCCAAGCGTCTTTTCATGTTCGACGAGCCGACCACCGGGCTGCATTTCGACGACATCGCCAAATTGATGCAGGCGTTTGCCAAGCTGCTGGCGGGCGGTCATTCGCTGATCGTGATCGAACACAATCTCGACGTGATCCGCGCGGCCGACTGGATCATCGACCTCGGCCCCGAAGGCGGTGACGGCGGTGGGCGTGTGCTGTGCGCCGGCACGCCGGAACAGGTCAAGCAGTGTGCAGGATCGCATACCGGCGAAGCGCTGCTGCAATACGACCGCGCCATGAACACGGCGCTCGAACCCGAGTCGCAAGGTCTGCCATTGCAGAAAGCCTTGAGCGCGGCGCGTGCGCGCCGAGCCATCGAAGGCGAAGACGTGGTGCGCATCGTCAACGCGCGCGAGCACAATCTGAAATCGCTCGACGTCGATATTCCGCACGGCAAATTCAACGTGATCACGGGCGTGTCCGGTTCGGGCAAGTCCACGCTGGCGTTCGACATCCTGTTTCATGAAGGTCAGCGCCGCTATCTGGAATCGCTCAACGCCTATGCGCGTTCCATCGTGCAGCCGGCAGGGCGTCCCGAGGTCGATGCCGTGTACGGCATTCCGCCGACGGTCGCGATCGAGCAACGCCTGTCACGCGGCGGCCGCAAGAGTACCGTCGCGACCACTTCGGAAGTCTGGCACTTTCTGCGGCTGCTTTATGTGAAGCTGGGTTTGCAGCATTGCATCCACGACGGCACGCCGGTGACATCGCAGAGCACCGAATCCATCGCCGCGCAGTTGTTGCGCGATCACAAGGGCCAGCACGTCGGTTTCCTCGCGCCGCTGGTGGTGAACCGCAAGGGTGTCTATACCGATCTGGCGAAATGGGCGAAGGCACGCGGTAATACCCATTTGCGTGTCGACGGCGAATTTGTGCCGGTGGACCCGTGGCCCAAGCTCGACCGCTTCCGCGAACACACGATCGAGTTGCCGGTGGCGGACCTCGTCGTGTCGGCGAATAACGAAGCCGAACTGCGCGCGGCGCTCGACCAGACGCTGGAAATCGGCAAGGGCGTCATGCATCTGCTCGCGCCGCTCGACGGTCTGCACGACGCGATCAGCGGCGGCAAGGCAACCGCGAAGCTCGGCACCGTCAAGGTGCTGTCGACCAAGCGTGCCTGTCCGATGTGCGGCACGAGTTATCCCGAACTCGATCCCCGCATGTTCTCGTATAACAGCAAGCACGGCTGGTGCACGACCTGCGTGGGCACGGGCCTCGCCCTGACGCGCGAGCAACGCGCAGCTTACGACGACACGATCGTGGTCGAAGACAATCGCGGCCGCGAACAGAGTTTGCCGTCCGAGGAGCAGGAGCCGGAAGGTCTCGCCGATGAACCGTGTCCGGATTGCGCCGGTACGCGTCTGAATCCCACGGCGCGCGCGGTCACGTTCAACGCGCAGGCCATCGTCGATGTGGCGCAATGGACCGTCTCCGATACGCGCAAGTGGATCGAGACGTTGAAAATGAGCGGCCGCGACGCGGAAATCGCACGCGACGTGGTGAGCGAAATCGGCAGCCGTTTGCAGTTCCTGGAAGAAGTCGGCCTGGGTTATCTGAGTCTGGATCGCGCGGCCCCGAGTCTCTCGGGCGGCGAAGCTCAGCGCATCCGGCTGGCGGCACAACTCGGCAGCAATCTGCAAGGCGTCTGTTACGTGCTGGACGAGCCCACCATCGGTTTGCATCCGCGCGACAACCAGATCCTGCTCAATGCATTGCGCAAGCTCGGCGAGAAGGGCAACACGCTGGTGGTGGTCGAGCACGACGAAGACACCATCCGCCGCGCCGACCACATCATCGACATCGGGCCGGGCGCGGGCAAGCGCGGCGGCACGCTGATCGCGCAAGGCAGCGTGGCCGACCTGTCCGCGCAACCGGATTCGCTCACGGGCCAGTTCCTGGCTTCGCCGATCGTGCATCCGCTGCAAGCGCGCCGCAAAGTCGTGGCGCCGGGCAAACGCGCGGCCGCCGTGCCGGAAAACTGGCTGACGGTGCACGGTGGCAATCTGCACAATCTGCGCAACGTGACGGTCGGCATTCCTTTATCGCGGCTCGTCGCCGTGACCGGCGTGAGCGGCTCGGGCAAATCCACGCTGGCGCGTGATGTGTTGATGGCGAATCTGCTGGACGCAGTGGGGCGCTCGGTGCTGTCGTCGCCGGCCACGCGGCGCGCGCGCGCGGCGGCGGAAGAAAAGCCGGCGGCGAACCGTCGTTCGAGTGTACTGGCGCGCACCGCGCCGCGTGCACCGCTCAACGTCACGCATGCATGGCAGGGCTGCGAGTCGATCACCGGTTGGGAGACCATCGACCGCGTGCTCGAAGTGGACCAGACGCCGATCGGCAAAACGCCGCGCTCGTGTCCGGCAACTTATATCGGCGTGTGGGACGCGATCCGCAAGTTGTTCGCCGGTACGCTCGAAGCGCGTGCGCGTGGGTACACGGCGTCGCGCTTCTCGTTCAATACCGGCGAAGGACGTTGCCCCGCGTGTGAAGGGCAAGGCGTGCGAACCATCGGCATGAGCTTCCTGCCCGACGTCAAGGTGCCGTGCGACGTGTGTCACGGGCAGCGCTTCAATCCGGAAACGCTCGCGGTCACCTGGCGCGGCAAGAATATCGGCGACGTGCTCACCATGGAGATCGACGAAGCCGTGGAGTTCTTCGCGCCCATCTCCAACATCGCGCATCCTTTGCAATTGATGAAAGATGTCGGCCTCGGCTATCTCACGCTGGGTCAGCCGTCGCCTACGCTGTCCGGTGGCGAAGCACAGCGCATCAAACTGGTCACCGAATTGAGCAAGGTGCGCGACGACATCACACGTCGTGGTCAGAAGCCGCCGCACACGCTCTATGTGCTCGACGAGCCCACGGTCGGTTTGCACATGGCCGACGTCGCTAAATTGATACGCGTACTGCATCGTCTCGCGGACGGCGGCCATAGTGTCGTCGTCATCGAACACGATCTGGATGTGATCGCCGAAGCCGACTGGATCATCGACCTGGGTCCCGAAGGTGGTGTAGGAGGCGGCTCGATCGTCGCGGCTACCCATCCCGAAGGACTCGTGCAGGTGCGAGCAAGTCACACTGGCGCCGCATTGAAACCGGTACTCGCGCGCACTGAAAATGTTCGCGTTGCACCAGTCGAAGCAAATGAAGGCACCAATGGATAGCATGCGCGAATAAATCATTCACCATTAAAAGGCACGGCCTGCATTGCAATGAAGCAATGCAGGCCGTTTGCATTTCCGCTATTCGAATTGTTTAGCGACTTATAGCGAATTTGTTTAGTTCTCCATGTTCTGGCCATGCGTGCCTTATGAACAACACAGGCGCAATCTAGAGCGAAACATCTAATAGGAGAGGGCGTTCGAAATAAGTATGTTTTGATCAAAAAAAGTTTGACGCCCGTTTTTGTTTTGATATTGTCCTCATCCATTACGCGCTCTTACAACGATTAGCGCGCGGCCGGCGAGACATGCCGCGCTCTGTCATCGGGGCGCGCTCTACAGTCTTTGGGCCTTCCACGTCGATTCGAAAAGACAGTGACCACTTTGGTGGCCACGGCTTTCGCTCGCGTCGAAGTTCTCGCCGTCGTAGAGCGGTGCAGATGCGGTGCTGGTCTGCGTCGCTCGCGAGCGCCGTTCATTTCATACAAGTCTCTCTCGAGGTACTTCGCGCCGGATGAAACAATATTTGCTTATATCAAACAAATTTTGACTACACGATTCTGTCTTGCTATGTTTCCGCCACCCGATAACAAGGAACAAGCCGCGGTTGCAACGCGGGCCATAGGTAGAAAGATTCGCGCATTGCGCCACAGGCTCAAGCGCACGTTGGAAGACACGGCAACGGCAGCTGGCATTTCGAAGCCGTTTCTGTCGCAGGTGGAACGTGGACAGGCCGCACCGTCGATCACTTCTCTCGTCGGCATTGCGCGCGCATTGGGTGTGACAGTGCAGTACTTCGTCGACACGCCGACTGAAGCCGGTTCGGTCTGTCGAGGCAACGAGTTGAAGTACTTTGGATTTGCCGATTCGACCAACCTGTTCGGCAGGCTGACGAATCTGTCGGACAGCAGGAAGCTGGAAGCGATTCTCGTGAAGATGCCGGCGGGCCAGCAGCCCTCGGAAGTCACGACGCATGCCGGCGAAGAATTTTTGTACGTGATGAGCGGGGAGATTTCCCTCACGCTCGAAGGTACGACCTTTGTGTTGCAAGCGGGTGACACCGCGCATTACGAGTCGACGGTTCCACACGCGTGGGCCAACACCGCAGGTGAAGAGACTGTGCTTGTCTGGGTCGGTACGCCGAGATTGTTCTAGACAGATAGACGCATAGACACAGCGAAAGTTGCAAAGCAATCAGTAAATAAACATTAGGTGTACATAGCATCGATCTTTGCGTTGCTGCAGAGAAGCGCTTGATGGAAGTCGCATGCCGGTGAGTGTCGCAATCGATCCGGTGTGAAATGGTTTCGAAAGAAACTCTCTGGTTTATTGCAAGAAATTAGGACTGCTTTTTTATAAAGCCGGATTGCCCGTGCACGCCCGGATCGTTTATGCGTGATTTGAACGGAAAGGCATTAATGCACGGATACGGGGCAAGTCTGGCAATACGTGGTGCGTCGTGTTTGTAAATCGAGCGGAGAAGTTCACAAGACTTTTCTTTGCACAACAGGGTGTGGGTCTTACTGACGAGTGAGAAGGGGAAAATGAAACAAAGGGCATTGGCGTTGGCCATCAAAAGAATACTTTGGGCAGAACTCGCGTTGTCGGCCGCTATTGCCGCGCCGGTTTTCGCACAAAGCCCGCCGGCCACGACCGGTAGTTCCGCATCGACGTCCGAAGCGACGCCGGCCGCCACGTCCACGACGCCGGCCGCCGGTGCAGCGGACGCGGGCAGCGTGACGAAGCTTCAGCGCGTGGAAGTGACGGGCTCGCTGATCCGCACGTCGGACAAGGTGGGCAACACGGAAGTGCAGACCATCACGCCAAAGGAAATCGAGCAGAGCGGCTACACGACCGTGGCTGACTTCCTGCGCGGCACGTCGGCGAACTCGGGCAGCAGCTGGAGCCAATCGACCATGAACAGCTCGGCCCAAGGCGGCGGCGGTATCGCGCTGCGCGGTCTGAGCGAGAAGTACACGCTGGTGCTGGTGGACGGACAACGGGTGGCGAACTACGGCAAGGCGGTGAACTTCACCGACACCTTCTTCGACGTCAACTCGATCCCGTTGAATATGGTCGATCACATCGACATCGTGAAGACCGGCGCGGTTTCCGTGTACGGTTCCGATGCGATCGCGGGCGTGGTCAACATCATCACGAAGAAAAATTTCCAGGGCTTGCAGATCGACGGCCAGCTCGGCAAGGCGCAGCATCCCGGCGACGCGCAAGGCAACTTCGGCGTACTCGGCGGCTTCGGCGATCTGAACGCCGACCGCTTCAACATTACGGCCGCAGCCAGCTATTACCGCGACAGCGGTTCGTCGCTCGCCGACCGCTCGATGACGGCCGGCCAGGACTTCAGCCAGTTCCCGGGCGGTCTCGCGGGTCCGCTGGGTCCGAACCAGCAGTCGTACTGGACCGCGCCGGACGGCACCAAGACCGCGCTCAGCCCGTGTCCTCCGGGCAGCGTGTCGGCCGACGGCGGTGCGGAGTGCAAGTCAAATCCGGCTAGCCAGACCTCGCTGATTCCTTCGACGACGCGCCTGAACGCGAAGGTGCACGGCACCTTCAAGATCAACGACGACGTGCAGGCCTACGGCGACTTGTGGGTGAGCCGCAACGAGACCCTGCAGAACGAAGGTCCCGCTTCGCTGAGCAGCACGACCAACGCGTTCAATCCGCTGACGGGCTCGGCATTGCCGATCAACCGCACGGTGTCGGCGGCCAATCCGTACAACCCGTTCGGCGTGGCGGCGCCGATCAACTACACGTTCCCGAACACGGTGTCGGCGGATACGGTATCGACTTTCTGGCGCGCGTCGACCGGCGTGAAGGGTTCGTACACCACGGCGAAGTTCGGTGACTGGGACTGGTCCGCGGACTACGGCCACTCGCAGAGCACGGTCGACACCACGTACAAGAACATCCTGAACGTGGCGGGTGTCGAGAACATCCTGCAAAACGGCGTGTTCGATTTCTCGAACCCGTCGGCCACGCCGAACGGTTTGAACGGCGTGTTCCAGAACGACTACGAGCAGGCCATCTCCAAGCTCGACAGCGTGACGGCGAAAACCTCCACGGGCAATCTGTTCAACCTGCCCGGCGGTCCGGTCGGTCTCGGCTTCGGTACGGAATTCCGTCACGAGAGCAACCTGATCAACTCGCGCACCTACAGCGCGCAGGGCATCACCGCGCCGGCCAACGTGCAGACCGTGGACGGCGAGCGCAACGTGGCGGCCGTGTACTACCAGGTCGACATTCCGATCATCCGCAACCTGACGTTCACGCAAGCCGGCCGTTACGACCACTACAGCGATTTCGGCGGCGCGTTCTCGCCGAGCTTCGCCCTGCGTTTCCAGCCGGTCCAGGCGCTGACGACGTTCGCGTCGTATAGCCGTGGCTTCCGCGCGCCGACGCTGGTGGAGAACTCGCAGGCCACGTATCTGGCGCACCAGAATCTGGTGGATCCGAACGATCCGAGCGGCACGCCGACCAAGCGCTTCACGACCGAGCAGGTCAACGGCAATCCGAATCTGCAGCCCGAGCACACCAAGAACTACAACATCGGCTTCCAGCTTTCACCGGATTCGTCGTCGGATATCGGCGCGGCGTTCTACAAGATTCACATCGACGGCGTGATCGGCACCAACGATCCGAACGCGGTGCTGGACGCCAACGATCCGTCGTCGGTGGTCCGCAATCCGGACGGCACCGTTGCCTACCTGAAGGAGCAGTTCATCAACCTCGGCTCGCTGGACACCGACGGTTTCGACATGAACTTCCGCAAGTCGGTCGGCACGAAATACGGCACGTTCACGCTGGCAGGCGACTGGGCCTACGTGTGGCACTTCAAGCTGAACAGCCCGGGTGCGCCGACGCAGGACTTCGCCGGCAACAACCTCGCGCTGCTGCAGCCGTTCGGTGCAAGTAATCCGCGCTGGAAGGGCAACACGAGCCTGAGCTGGGACTACCGCAAGCTGACCACGACGCTGACCTGGCAATACACCGGTCCGTACACCAATGCAGTGGCAACGGAATTCGGCGACGGCGGCACGCTGTCGGTGGCCTCGTATAGCCAGTTCAATCTCGTCGCCACGTATCGCGGCTTCAAGAACTGGACGATCTACGGCGGCATCAACAACCTGTTCGACCGCAAGCCGCCGTTCGACGTCGAGTGGCAAGCCACGCCGGACATCACGGGTTACGACCAGTCGCTCTATACCAACATCGGCCGCTTCTTCCAGGTCGGTGCCACGTATCGCTTCTGATGTCGTGATGTCGTGATGTCGTGACATGCCGCTGTTGGTGATTTACCCGCAGTCTGTTTAGTCGGTCGGCCGCTCCGGCTTCCGGTATCCGAAACCGGAGCGGCTCAACTTTGTTAGAGACGTACTTTGGAGTTCCCCGTGCTCAATACCCTTATCAACTATTCAGTTCAATCGATGGGCCTGATTCCGCTTCTGGCCTTCATCTTCCTGCTGGGCATCTCGATCATCGTCGAGCGCTTCATGTTCTTCTCGCGAGCGGTCAAGGCGGGCAAGACGCTCGAACATGATCTGAAGATGGTCGAGCCGGCCAATCTCTCCGACGCGCAGAAGGTTGCCGAGCACTACAAGCAGACCGTGCAGGGCGAGCTCGTCAAGAGCGCGCTGAAAGTGCAGGGCAAGCCGGAAGCGGTGGTGGAGCGCGAGCTCGAAGAAACCATCATGTTCCAGATGCCGCGCCTCGACCGCAATCTGTGGATTCTCGATACGGCCGTGACGCTCGGTCCGCTGCTGGGTCTGCTCGGCACGATCATCGGCATGGTGGAGTCGTTCAACGTGCTCGGCACGAGCGGCACCGCGAACCCGAACGGCGTGACCGGCGGTATCGGCCATGCACTCACGGCTACAGCCTGCGGCCTGACCATCGCGATCATCTGCGTGATCTTCCTGAATTACTTCAACAAGCGCATCCGCATGACGGTCAACCAGTTCGACCTCATCAAGTCGCTGCTCGTGTCGCGGTTCGCCGCCTGATAACCGCTTCGAAGGAGAAGGATCATGCGTAACCATCGCAGCCATTACCTGGGCGCGGAAGAGAAGGCGCGCATCGAGATCATTCCGATGATCGACATCATGATGTTCCTGCTGGTGTTCTTCATGCTCGCCACGCTGAAGATGATTCAGGGCGCGGGCATCAAGCTCGATCTGCCGCAATCGAGCACGGCCGAACAGTTGCAGCAGACCGTGAAGGTGTCGATCGGCGTCACCAAGACCGACGAGATCTATCTGGACGCCAAGCCCGTCACCGCGACCGAACTCACCGCGCACCTGCAGGGGCTCGTGCATGATTCGAAGAAGGTGGACGTGGCGATCGCCGGCGACGAAGGCACCAGCTACAAGAACATCGTGAAGGTGATGGATCTGGTGCGCGCGGCGGGCATCAGCTCGGTTGCACTGGCGACCAATCCGACGACATGAGCTCTCCGGTACTCGACATGAAAGACCCGCAAAGTCGCCTGAACGGCGCACTCTGGGCATCGTCCACGCCGGCGCATCATGGCCGCATGTCCATGAAGACGGCCGTCGGGATCGCGATCGTGGTCGAGCTGCTGATCGTCGCCGGACTGTCGCAGGTGAGCTTCAAACAGCCGCCGCCGCCCGAGCGCAAAGTGATGCAGGTGGAGATGGCGCCCCCGCCGCCGCCTCCGCCGCCACCCGAGGTGAAGAAGCTCGAGCCGCCGCCCGCGCCGAAGCCGGACAAGCCGGTGCCGAAGCAGGTCCAGCCGAAACCGCTGCCGACGCCCAAGCCGCCGCCAGCCGTGCCGTCGCCCACGCCGAAAGCGGCCAATATCGCGCCGGCCGCGAATCCGAACGCGAACGCGCCGGCGCTCGCCACCGAAAACGCGGCGCCGGGTCCGGCGACCGCGGCAGCCGCGCCGGCACAGCCTGCGCCGCCGCCCGCGCTGCATGGCGTGGTGGACGGTCGCGGCCACTGTCAGGCCGTGCAGCCGCAGATTCCGCGGCGCGCGTTGCAGGACGGCATCTCGGCCACGGTGATCGCGCATCTGACCATCGGCACGGACGGCAGCGTGAGCGACGTGAAGATCGTGCGCGTGACGCCGCCGACCTCGGTGTTCAACGAAGCCGTCACCACGGCGGCCAAGGCGTATCGTTGCGAGAAGAACGCGGAGCCGTACGTGGGCGAAGTGGCGTTTTCGTTCAAGACCGCACCGAGCGACGACGACCAGTAAGCGCGTCGACGGGCGCGGCGGCCAGCGCGGCAGTGTCGCGCTCGTGGCGGCGCTCGTCGATGCTCATGTGGTTGCGCTGATGGCAAGGAACGCGAGCGGCGGCACGGCCTGCCGCTCGCGCCGATTTCGACGTACCGTGCGCCGGCTTGCCGCCGGCGCGCGTCTTCCCGCATTTCGACGATGAGACTTGTGAAGTTTCGCTGGCCGCGCGCCGCTCGGACGAACGCGCGCGTGTCCGCTCCGTTGCCGGTTTCGGCCTTGCGCGCCATACCGTTGCTGGCGTTGGCGGCTGGAGCGAGCCTCGCTTTCACGGCGCTGCCCGTGCAGGCACGGCCGTCCATCTCGCAGTACGACGAGCCCAAATATCCCGCGAATTTCACGCATTTCGATTACGCGGATCCCACGGCGCCCACCGACGGCTCGCTCAGTTTTCAGAACTTCGATGAACTGCAGAGCTACGATTCGCTCAACCCGTTTCTGGTGCGCGGCGCGCCCGCGCCGGACGTCAAGCATCTGATGTTCGATACGCTGATGCAGCGCAGCTGGGACGAACTGGCCAGCGAATATCCGTTGATCGCGGACGACGTGGAAGTCGCACCAGACCTGAGTTCGGCGACGTTCCACATCAATCCGGCTGCGCGCTTTTCGAACGGCGATCCGATCACGGCGGCCGACGTCAAGTATTCCTTCGACACGCTTGCCAGCGCGCAGGCCTCGCCGGTCTACAACGCCGAGTTTTCGGTCATCAGGCGTGCCGTGGTGGTCGACCGATCGACGGTACGTTTCGAGTTCAAACATGCGGAACGCGACGCGCCGCTGATCGCCGGCGACCTGCCGGTTTTCTCGCCGAAGTGGGGCATGCGCGCCGACGGCACGCGCGCGCCGTTCGATCAGATCGCGACGCAGGCGCCGATTGCGAGCGGCCCGTATCTGGTCGAATCGCGCAAGAACGACAAGCAGATCACGTATCGGCGCAATCCTGACTACTGGGCCGAGAATCTGCCGTCGCGGCGCGGCATGTACCGCTTCGCGAGCATCACGTTCAAGCTGTATCACGATCACTACACGCAGCTCGAAGCGTTCAAGGCGGGCGACGCGGACGTGATCGTCGAGTACAGCGCCACGCAGTGGGCGCGCAAATACGTCGGCAAGAACTTCGATAACGGCCTGCTCAAAAAAGGCAATTTCGCGGATGGTCCCGCGCAGATGCAGGGCCTGTTGATGAACCTGCGCAAGCCGATGTTCCAGGACGCGCGCGTGCGTCACGCGCTCACCATGGCGTTCGACTACGACTGGATGAACCGCATGATGTTCTATGGCCAGTACCGCCGCACCAACAGTTATTTCGACGCCAGCCCGTTCGGCGCGAAAGGCATGCCGGGGCCAAAGGAACTCGCGCTGCTCGAACCGTATCGCGACAGCCTGCCGGCGGAGGTGTTCGGTCCGATGCTCAAGCAGCCCGATACGATCGCGCCGAACTCGCTGCGCGGCAATCTGCGCATCGCGCGCGATCTGCTGGCGCAAGCTGGCTGGACCTATCGCGACGGCGCACTGCGCGACGCGAACGGCACGCCCATGACCATCGAGATCATCGACGACCAGCCCGGCATGGACCGTCTGATCCTGCCGTACATGCAGGCGCTCGGCACGCTGGGGATTCAGGCGCATATGCGCGAGATCGACAGCGCGTTGTACGAGAAGCGCATGGACAACTTCGAGTACGACATGACCACCTTCATCTATCCGCCGGTGACGATTCCCGGTGCGGAGCTGGAGCGCCGCTTCGGCAGCGCGGCCGCGTCACAGGTCGGCTCGGAGAACTATCCCGGTATCCGCTCGAAAGCCGTCGATTCGCTGATTCACGCCGCGCTCGCCGCCGGCACCATCGACGATCTGCAGGCGGCCACGCGCGCGCTCGATCGCGTGCTGATCAACTCGTTCTATCTCGTGCCGGAGTACTACGCGCCGGGCGCGCGCATCGGCTACAAGACCACGCTCGGCTTTCCCGACATCGTGCCGACGTCGTATCAGTACGAGGACTGGGTCATCAGCTACTGGTACGCGAAGCCGTCTGCGAAGACCGTTGCGACCGCGGCCCACTGAGTTCATGGAGGGATGGCATGCTCGCCTACATTCTTAGACGTTTGCTGTTGATGGTGCCCACGCTGCTCGGCGTGGTCACGCTGACTTTTGTCGTCACGCAGTTCGTGCCGGGTGGGCCGGTCGAACAGGTGATGACGCAACTCCGCCACGGCGCTGGCCGTGGCGGAGAAGCGGGGGCGGGTGCCGGCGGCTATCACGGCAGTCAGGGCGTGGACCCGCAGCAGCTCGAACAGATCAAGAAGCAGTTCGGCTTCGACAAGCCGCCGCTCGAACGCTATCTGCTGATGCTCAGACACTACGCGACGTTCGATCTCGGTCAGTCGTATTTCCAGCACGACAGCGTGTGGGCGGTGATCCGCTCCAAGCTGCCTGTTTCGATCACGCTCGGCGTGTGGACGGTGATGCTGACGTATCTGATATCGGTGCCTTTGGGTATCGCGAAAGCGGTGCGCAACGGCTCGCGTTTCGACACCGTCACGAGCGTGCTGGTGCTGACCGGCTACGCGATCCCGGGTTTCGTGCTGGGCGTGCTGCTGCTGATGCTGTTCGGCGGCGGCACGTTCTGGCAGGTGTTTCCCATGCGCGGCCTCACGTCGGATAACTTCGGCGAACTGAGCGCATTCGGCAAGGTGCTCGACTACCTCTGGCATATCGTGCTGCCGGTGGCCGCGTCGGTGGTCGGCAACTTCGCGATCGTCACGATACTGACCAAGAACACCTTCCTCGAGGAAATCGGCCGGCAGTACGTGCTGACCGCTCGCGCGAAGGGCGCACCGCAGCGAGACGTGTTGTGGAAGCACGTGCTGCGCAATGCCGCGATTCCCTTGCTCACCGGCTTGCCCGCCGCCTTCGTGGGGGCCTTTCTGAACGGCAACCTGCTGATCGAAACCCTGTTCTCGCTCGACGGCATGGGCCAACTCTCGTACGACTCCGTGATCCGCCGCGATTACCCGGTCGTGCTCGGTTCGCTCTTTCTGTTCACGCTGATCGGCCTCGTAACCAAACTCATTGCTGACGTCTGCTATGTCCTCGTCGACCCCCGCATCCAATTCAACCGCCTGGACCGCTGAGGCGGCCGGCGTGGCGCACGCGGCGTCGCTATCGCCGTGGCGTCGCACGTGGCTGCGCTTCCGGCGCCAGCGGCTCGGCTACTGGAGCCTCGTGATTTTCGTCACGCTATTCGTGATCAGCCTGCTCGGCGAAGTGCTCGCGAACGATCGCCCGCTCGTGGTGCGCTACGACGGCCACTACTATTTCCCGATCGTGAAGGACTATTCGGAGAAACTGTTCGGCGGCGATTTTCCGGCGCGCGCCAATTATCTCGACCCGTATATCCGGTCGCGGCTCGAATCGAACGGCAACTTCGCGATCTATCCGCCGAATCATTTTCACTACGACACCATCGACTATTTCGCCGCGCATCCGTATCCGGCGCCGCCGTCCGCGAACAACTGGCTCGGCACCGATCAATACGGACGGGACGTGCTATCACGGCTTCTGTACGGCTTCCGCCTGTCGGTGCTGATGGCGCTCGCGCTGACCGTGTCGGGCGTCGTGATCGGCGTACTTACCGGCGCCGTGCAGGGTTTTTACGGCGGCCGCACCGATCTGGTCGGACAGCGTCTGATCGAAATCTGGAGTTCGATGCCCGACCTGTACCTGCTCATCATCTTCGCGTCGATTTTCGAGCCCACCCTGTGGCTGCTCTTTATCCTGCTGTCGATGTTCGGCTGGCTGGTGTTGTCGGACTACGTGCGCGCCGAATTTCTGCGCAACCGTTCGCTCGATTACGTGAAAGCCGCCCGCACGATGGGCCTGTCGAACTGGCAGATCATGTGGCGCCATGTGCTGCCCAATAGCCTCACGCCGGTGATCACGTTTCTGCCGTTCCGCATGAGCGCGGCGATTCTTTCGCTCACGAGTCTCGACTTCCTCGGTCTGGGCGTGCCGCCGCCGACGCCGAGCCTCGGCGAGTTGCTGCAGGAGGGCAAGAACAATCTCGACGCGTGGTGGATTTCGATTTCCGCTTTCGCTGCGCTGGTCGTCACGCTGCTGCTGTTGACCTTCATGGGCGACGCGCTGCGCAATGCGCTCGACACGCGCTCGCGTGGTTCGGCCTTCGGCGGAGGTCCGCGATGAGCGTCATCAAGGCGGCGAAACCGCTGCTGGAAATCGAGCGCTTTTCCGTGCGCTTCGGCGAAAAAGTCGCGGTGCAGGAATTGAGCCTTTCGATTGCGCGCGGCGAACGCGTGGCGCTCGTGGGCGAGTCGGGCTCGGGCAAGAGCGTGACCGCGCTATCCATTCTGCGTCTGGTCGAGCAGGCCGAGTTGAGCGGACGCATGCTGCTCGACGGTGAAGACCTGTTGCAGAAAACCGAGCAGCAGATGCGCGGCATTCGCGGCGCCGATGTCGCGATGGTGTTTCAGGAACCGATGACGGCGCTCAATCCGCTCTTCACCATCGGCAAGCAGATTGCCGAGAGTCTGCGGCTGCACGAAGGTCTGCGGCCGAATGCGGCGCGCGAGCGCGGTATCGAACTGCTGCGGCGCACCGGCATTCCCGAACCGGAGCGGCGTATCGACAGCTTTCCGCATCAACTGTCCGGCGGTCAGCGTCAGCGTGCGATGATCGCCATGGCGCTGGCCTGCCGTCCGCGTCTGCTGCTCGCGGACGAACCCACCACCGCGCTCGACGTGACCGTGCGCCAGCAGATCGTCGATCTGCTGATCGAGTTGCAGGAGCAGGAAGCGGCCGAACGCGGCATGGCCGTGCTGCTGATTACGCACGACCTGAATCTCGTCAGGCGGTTCGCGCAACGCGTGGCGGTGATGGAAAAGGGCGTGCTGGTCGAAACCAACACCACCGAGGCGCTGTTCGCCGCGCCCCGGCATCCGTACACGCAGCGTCTGCTCGACAGCGAACCGCAGCGCACGATCGAACCGGTTGCGCCGGGCGCGCGACGTCTGCTCGAAGTGCAGGGACTCGCGGTCGATTATCGTACGGCGGAAAAAGGCTGGCGCGCGATGTTCAAACGCTCCACGTTCCGCGCGGTTCACGACGTCGATCTGAGCGTGCGGCGCGGCGAGACGCTCGGCATCGTCGGCGAATCGGGTTCGGGTAAATCGACCCTGGCGGCCACCGTGCTCGGCTTGCAGCAACCCGCTGCCGGTCATATCCATATCGACGGCATGCCTTTGTCGACCCTGAAAACCGCGCAGTCGCGCCGGGCCCTGTACGCGCGCATGCAGGTGGTGTTTCAGGACCCGTTCGGCTCGCTGTCGCCGCGCATGACCGTCGAGCAGATCGTCGGCGAAGGGCTCGCCATGCATCGGCCGGAAATCGACAGCCGCGCGCGCGGTGCTCGCGTGGCGCGTCTGCTGGAAGAAGTCGGCATGCCGGCCGATTCGATGCAGCGCTATCCGCACGAGTTTTCCGGCGGACAGCGTCAACGGATCGCGATTGCGCGCGCCCTTGCCGTCGAACCCGAACTGCTGGTGCTCGACGAGCCGACCAGCGCGCTCGACGTGTCGATCCAGAAGCAGGTGCTGAATCTGCTGACAGAGCTTCAGAAAAAGTACAAGCTGAGCTATCTTTTCATCACGCACGATCTGGCGGTCATGCGAGCCATGGCGCATCGCGTGATCGTGATGAAGTCGGGCCGCATCGTGGAAGCCGGCGACACGATCGACGTGTTGCACGCGCCGTCGCATCCTTACACGCAGTCGCTGCTGGCGTCGTCGCTGATGTTTCCGCCGCCCATGCGGCCGGTTGCGGCAGACCCTGAACAGCTAATCTCGCAGAGAGCCTCGAATGATTGACGAACGTTGGGCGCAGGCCGCCCGCTCGCTGACAAGCCGCGCGGCCTTCTGGTCTCTGCGCATCGTAGACGAACAGATCGACGACCACGAGGTGCGCAACGATATCGCGCAACCGCTGCGCACGGTGCGCGATCGCGGCGCCATGCTGATCGCGTGGGTCGGCGCCGGTGCGGGCTATGCGGCCACGGCCAATCTCTCGGCGGCCGGTTTGCAGGCTGCGCTCGACATCGCCACGGCGCGGGCCGAGGCGAGCGCGTCGCTGTCGCTGATCGACCATCGTGAAGTGGCGCGGCCGCAGGCCAGCGGACAGTACGCGTCGCCGAATGTGTCGCAGGCGTTGCCTTCGCGCGCCGAATGGCTCGATCTGCTCGGCCGCGAATGCGCGAATGCGAATCTCGATGCACGCATCGTCGAACGGGTGGCGGGTGTGCAGATCACGCAGACCGACCAGTTCTACATGACCGGCGACGGCGTGCGGATCGACCAGCAGTTCCGCTTCGTGATGCCGCAACTGAGCGTCGCGGCGCACGCCGGCGGCGACACCCAGGTGCGCACGCTCGGCGGCAATTACGGCACGCTCGGGCAGGGCGGCATGGAAGTGCTGGCGCGCTTCGGCTTCGAAGGCTCCGGCGTGCGTGTCGCGAACGAGGCGCTGCAATTGCTGGCCGCGCCGAATTGCCCTTCCGGCAAGCGCGATCTGCTGCTGATGCCCGATCAGATGATGCTGCAGATTCACGAGTCGATCGGTCATCCGCTCGAACTCGATCGCATTCTCGGCGACGAACGCAATTTCGCGGGCTGGAGTTTCGTCAAGCAGGAGATGTTCGGTTCCTATCAGTACGGCTCGCCGCTGCTGAACGTGACCTTCGACCCGGACCTGCGCGAAGAAGCCGCCGCCTATGCGTTCGACGACGACGGCACCGCCGCGCACAAACAGTATCTGATTCGCCATGGCGTGCTGGAGCGGCCGCTCGGCGGCGCGCTCTCGCAGCAACGCGCGCATATGCCGGGCGTGGCCAACTCGCGTGCCTCGAACTGGAACCGTCCGCCCATCGACCGGATGGCGAACCTGAACATCGAACCCGGAACGAGTTCGCTCGACGAGATGATCGCCAACATCGAACACGGCATTCTGATGCGCACCAATACGTCCTGGTCGATCGACGACCATCGCAACAAATTCCAGTTCGGTTGCGAGTTCGGGCAACTGATCGAAAACGGCAAGCTCGGGCAGATCGTCAAACAGCCGAATTACCGTGGCATTTCCGCGAATTTCTGGCGCAGCCTGAGCGCGGTAGGCAATGCAAGCACGCGCGAGGTCTACGGCACCTCGATGTGCGGCAAGGGCGAACCGGCGCAGATCATTCGCGTGGGCCATGCGTCGCCGGCCTGCGTGTTCAGCAACATCGACGTGTTCGGAGGCGCATGATGAGCCAGTTCATGTCTTCGCGCGCCGCTGCATCGTTCGACTGGCAGACGCATTTCACGTCGCTCGCCGACGCGATCGAGCGCTCGCAGCAAGGCTCCGAAATCACGCTGAGTTCGTTTGCGGGCGAACAGTCCGACTTCATCCGCTTCAACGCCGGCAAGGTGCGGCAGACCGGCAGCGTCTCGCAGGGCAAGCTGACCTTGCGTCTGATCGACGGGCCGCGTCAGGCGTATTCCACGCTGACCGTGTGCGGCGATCTGCAACAGGATCTCGATGAAGTGAGCGCCGCGCTCGCCACCTTGCGTGAAGGTTTGCGCGACGCCGCCGACGATCCGCATCTGCTTTACGACACGACCCAATGGCAGCGCGCCACGCAGCGATCCGGCCGTCTGCCCGAACCGGAAGCGTTCTTGCGCACCGTGGCCGACTGCGCGCGCGGACTCGATTTCGTCGGCTTCTATGCGGGCGGCACGATCGTGCGCGGTTTCGCGTCGACCGGCGGCAGCCGTGGCTGGTACGAAGTCGACAACTTCAATTTCAGCTGGTCTCTTTACGACCCGAGCGGCCGCGCGATCAAGACCACGTACGCGGGCGACGACTGGAGCGACGCCGTGTTCGCGCGCAAGGTGGAGCAGGCCGCCGCGCAACTCGCCGTGCTGGCACGCACGCCGCGCGCGCTGGCGCCCGGACGCTACCGTTCGTATCTTGCGCCCGCCGCCTTGGCCGAATTGCTGGGCGTGGCCGCCTGGAGCGGTTTTTCCGCGCGCGCGCAGGCCACGTCGCGCAGCGAGTTGTACCGGCTGCATACCGGCGAAGTCTCGCTCGACCCGCGCGTGAGCCTCAGCGAAGACCTGAATCTCGGCATCACGCCCGGTTTCAACGACGACGGCTATCTGCGCGAAAGCGTGCCGCTCATCGACGCCGGCCGCAGCGTGCAACGTCTCACCAATGCGCGCAGCGCGCGTGAATACGGGTTGACGCCCAACGGTGCGCTGTCGAACGAATCGCCCGCCGCGCTCGCGATGAATGCGGGCGATCTGCCCGACGAGCAGATTCTGTCGACCCTCGGCACGGGCCTCTACATCGGCAATCTCTGGTACGTGAATTTCTCCGACCGCATGAACTGCCGCCTCACCGGCATGACCCGCTTTGCGACGTTCTGGGTGGAAGACGGCGAGATCGTCGCGCCGCTTGAAGCCATGCGTTTCGACGACAGTTTGTACCGTCTGCTGGGCAGTGAACTGGAACGGCTCGGCGCGCAAGCCGAACTGCTGCTGAGCGACTCCACCTGGGGCGAGCGCGCCACGGGCGGCATGCAATTGCCGGGCATTCTGACGCGGTCGTTCGAACTGACGTTGTGAGAGCGCGGGAGCGTCTTGGGTCTCGCCCCGCCGCGCGCATGCCGCGGGGTTGGGCGCCGCCGTTTCCGGCGCGTATCATGAACGCGGCGTGCGTGCCGACGCGCCACGCTTCGCGGCCACCTGAACGGAATTTCGAGTGCCATTCTTTTTCATCGACCGCCCGGTCTTCGCGTGGATCGTCGCGCTCGCCATCGTCGTGGCGGGCGCGCTCGCTATTCCGCAACTGCCGGTGGCGCAGTATCCGCGACTGGCGCCGCCGCGCATCGTCATCAGCGCCAGTTATCCGGGCGCGTCCACGGAAATCGTGGATGCGAACGTGGCCAGCATCATCGAAGAAAGTCTCGATGGCGCCGACAACATGCTGTATTACGAAACCGGCAGCGACAGCCTCGGCGAACTCGAAATCGACGCCATTTTCGCGCCGGGCACCAATCCCGATCTGGCGCTGGTGGATATCCAGAATCGTCTCAAGCAGGTCGAGCCGCGTTTGCCGCAGCAGGTCGTGCAGCAGGGCATTTCCACCTTCAAGTCCGCCAACACGTTTCTGATGCTGGTCGCGCTGACGTCCACCGACGGTACGCGCGACTCCGTGCAATTGAGCGACTATCTGAGCCGCTACGTGTTGCGCGAACTCAAACGTGCGCCGGGCGTCGGCTCCGCGCAACTGTGGGACGCCGACGAAGCGCTGCGCATCTGGCTCGATCCGATGAAGCTGCGCGAGTACGGCCTCGGCGCGGCGGACGTGAACGCCGCCATCTCCGCGCAGAACGCGTCGGTCACGGCCGGCACGCTCGGCGACGCGCCCTTCGTGCCGGGCCAGCAACTCACCGCATCGGTGAGCGTGAAAGGGCAGTTGATCTCGCCCGACGAATTCGGCCAGATCGTGCTAAAGGCGCGGCCCGACGGCTCGGCGGTGCGTCTGCGCGACGTGGCCCGCGTCGAACTCGGGCGCGACAATTACTCGTACTATTCGCGCCTGAACGGCAAGTCGGCGGCCACCGTCGGCATTCAGCTCGGCCCGCGCGGCAATGCGCTCGAAACCTCGAATGCGATTCGCGCGCGGCTTGCCGAACTGTCCAAGGGTTTGCCGCCCGGCGTCGCCGTCGAGATTCCGTTCGACAACGCCCACTTCGTCAAGATCGCGATTCAGGAAGTGCTCGTCACGCTGGCCGAAGCGGTGGTGCTGGTGTTCTTCGTGATGTGGCTGTTTCTGCGCGATCTGCGCTACACGCTCGTGCCCACCGTGGTGATTCCCGTCACGCTGATGGGCGCGTTTCTCGCGCTTTACGTGTGCGGCCTGTCCATCAACGTGTTCACGCTATTCGGGCTGGTGCTGGCAATCGGCATTCTGGTGGACGATGCGATCGTGGTGGTGGAGAGCGTGCACCGCGTGATGGAAGACGAGGGCTTGCCGCCGCGCGAAGCCACCCGCAAGGCGCTATCGCAGATCGGCGGGGCGATCGTGGGCGTGACGGCCGTGTTGACGGCGGTGTTCGTGCCGATGGCGTTTTTCCCCGGCGGGGTGGGCGGCATCTACCGGCAGTTCGCAGTGGCGATGATCGCGTCGATGCTGGTGTCGTCGTTCATGGCGTTGTCGCTCACGCCCGCGTTGTGCGCGAACCTGCTCAAGCCGCACCGGCATCCGGTGCGCGAACGCGACGCGCGACGCGGTTTGCTGGGCCTGGCCGCGCGTGGCGCGAGCCGCTTCTCGGCGGGCTTCGACCGGGCCGCGTCCGGTTATCGCGGCTTCACTGCCCGCAGCCTGCGCCGCATCGGCACGGTTCTGGGCGTCTACGCCGTGCTGGTGGGCGCGTGCGGTCTGCTGTACTGGCATATGCCGGGCGGCTTTCTGCCGAGCGAAGACGAAGGTCAGTTGCAGGTGATGATCCAGCTGCCCGCCGGCGCGACCCAGGCGCGCACGCTCGCCGTGGTGCAGCGCATGGAAAAGATCCTGCACGACGAGCCGGCCATCGCCAACGTGACGAGCGTGATCGGCTGGAGCTTTACCGGCAGCGGCCAGAACGTGGCGATGGGCTTCGTCGAACTGAAAGACTGGAACAAGCGCCATAGCGACGCGCTCGCGCTGCGCGATCGCCTGAACGCCGAATTCGGCAAGATTCTCGACGGCAACGTGGAAGCGCAATTGCCGCCTTCCGTGCCGGGTCTCGGCCATTCGGACGGCTTTGTGTTCCGCCTCGAAGATCGCGGCGGGATCGGTCTCGCGGCCCTGAAGGCGGCGCGCGAACAACTCTTCGCGCAGGCGAAGGCGAGTCCGGTGCTGGCTTCGGTGCACTCCGAAGATCTGCCCGACGCGCCGCGCGTCGAACTGGTGATCGACCGCGCGAAGGCGTACGCGCTCGGCGTGCCGTTCGAGCGCGTCGCCGAATTGCTCGGCAGCACCTTCGGCGCGACCTATATCGACGACTTTCCGGCCGGTGGCCGCATGCGTCGCGTGATGATCGCCGCCGACGCCGCCACGCGCATGAACGAAGACGATCTGATGGCGCTGTCGGTGCCGAATTCGTCGGGCGGCATGGTGCCGCTCTCGGCGATCGCCACGCGCCACTGGACCATCGGTCCGGTCATGCTGAGCCGCTACAACGGCTATCCGTCGCTCGACGTGAGCGGTCACGCGGCGCCGGGCTACAGTTCCGGCGCGGCGATGGCGGAAATGGAGCGGCTCGCGGCCACGCTGCCGGTCGGCATCGGTTACGACTGGGTGGACGCGGCGCGCGAGGAAACCGCGGCGGCGCGGCAGACGCCGCTGCTGATCGCCTTGTCGCTGCTCGCTGTATTCATGGCGCTCGCCGCGCTTTACGAAAGCTGGACGGTGCCGCTCGCGGTGCTGATGGTGGTGCCGCTCGGCGTGATCGGCGCCATCGTCGCGGTGCTGTTGCGCGGCATGCCGAACGACGTGTACTTCAAGGTCGGCATGATTACGGTGATCGGCCTCGCGGCCAAAAACGCGATTCTGATCGTGCAGTTCGCGCGCGATCTGTACCGGCGCGGTCTGCCGTTGACGCGCGCCGTCACCGAAGCCGCGGCGGCGCGTTTCAGGCCGATCGTGATGACCTCGGCGGCGTTTCTGCTCGGCGTCGTGCCGCTGGTGGTGTCGAGCGGCGCGGGCGCGGAAAGCCGGCGCTCGATCGGCACCGGCGTGTTCGGCGGCGTGCTGGCCGCGACCTTGTTCGGACTCGTGTTCGCGCCCGCCGCTTTCTATGCAGTGGCGTCGCTGACGCACGGCAGGCGGCGGCTCGCGGAGTTGCGTCGCAAGCGCGAGGCGCGTCGGGCGAGGCGCGCGGCCGGCAAGGGCGCGGCGCATCTCACGAATGGGCGCTAAGGGCTTAAGAAGGGACGGCTGAGGGCCGCTTGATTGGCCGACGTTGGAACGGGCCGGCCGCGCTGTGCGCTTGCGCTTTGCGCCTCAGTTGAGCAGGCCGTGCACTTCCGTCGACGCTTTCAGTTGCAACGTCCGCGCATGATGCAGCCGTGCGAGGCTTTCCGTCGGCAACGCGAAGCCGGCCCAACCGAGCCCCGAATGCCGCAGAAACAGCATCGCGCCGTCGAGTAGCGGATGCTTTTCGGCGTGCCAGCACGGGTCCACTTCGATGACGTACTGATGCGAGCGCGACGGCGCCTTGGGAATCTCGGGCCGCATCGCGGCGCGCAGCATGGCGAGGTGTTCGATCACGGCGTCGAGGTCGCTCGCGTCGAGCATCACGGCGTCGTGGCCGACGGCGATGCGTACCGCGTTGTTTCCGTATTCGTTGACCTTCTCGATGCTCATCGGGCGCGTCATGGCGAGGCTCCTTGCTGCTATCACGATGGGCAAATTATGGCGCCGCGACTCTTAGGTGAATCTTAAAGCGGGCGCTACGACCGTAACGGTCAGTAACCGGTAATCATCTGAGTAATGCAATATCGCACCGCTTCGCAAAATAAGCGGGTGATTAAATCATACTAAATAGGGTTTTGATGTTTCAGAATAGAAACGTTTTTGATTGCCGTCGCGGGGTGGCGCAAACGTTTAATCCAATTCAATGAGTCGGGATTATGATTGCACCCGGCCATGCGGCCGTGAATTCCCGGATTGCGAATAAATTCCGCAATTGGATCTTCGTTATTTGCGATGTTCGATTTCATGTTTGAAACACTTTTATCCGTAATGCCGCCGGAAGCTGCATTGAGCCGCGCGCAAGGCGGCTTTCGGGTGGCCTGCGCGTCGTTGCCCGCAGAGGCAGTCTGTGTGCGCTTCTTAACACTGACACACGGAAATGTTCCGATATGCTCGATTGGCAAGCTCGCCCATGCGATGATTGTCATATGAAACGCGAGATAATGCTTTTCGTCATACGTTGAAATTCGCAATAAGCATTTGTTTTTCAAATTTACTATAGCGGTTCGTTCCGTTAGCATTAAGTCTATTCCGGCAGGACGGCGTCGCCAGCGGTTTTCCGGGCGCCGATAAATCAATTCGAACAATACAGGCCGGCCAATGGGTCAGCGGGGTCCACAACTTACGATAGTTTGGGGAAAGATCATGCCGCACATGCACCTGGATACCGCGAGAGTCACCTGGTTACACACGCCCACCTTGAACGTGCGCAGCGCCTCGCGTCGCATTGGCGTGCTGCTGTTCGACGGCTTCTGGCTGCTCGGGCCAGGCACGGTGGTCGAGATGTTCCAGACCGCCAATGAGTTCGCCACCTCGCGAACCGGCGAAGAGCCGCCTTACGAAATACAGTTTCTTTCCATGGACGGCGGCAGTGTCGCGAGTTCGTCGTCGGCACGCATCTGGACCGACCGGATCGACTCGCGCTACAGCAGCGGCTTCGATGTGCTGTTCATTGCCGGGGGTCACGGTGCGCATGTCGCCGCGCGCGACGAGCGCACGCTGAACTGGCTGCGCTCGGTGCAGGCGCGTACGCGGACCATCGAAACCATCGGCGAAGGCCGTCTGGTGCTGGAGGCCGCGGGTCCCACCGACCACGACGAATTGCAAGCCAACCGTTTTCTGAACAGCGTCACGAGCGAGGCCGCGCTGAGCGCCGCCGCCGATCGCAACGATTGCGCGCGCAGCGCGCTCATGTTCATCAAACGCGATCTCGGCGCGGAACTGGCGCGCAGTGTCGCCGACCGCGTCATGCCCGGCATGGCGGCAACGTGGGTGCCGTTGCCCGCGGAAGGCGGCACGCTCAGCGTGGCCGAAAAGATTCGCGCCGCCGCGCGCTGGATGGAGGCGAACTGCGACCGCCAGGTGTCGGTGGCGGACGCCGCGCAGGTCGCGGCCATGAGCGAGCGTAATTTCCTGCGGCGCTTCAAGCATGAAATGCAGGTCACGCCGTCGGACTATCTGCTGCAGGTGCGCTTGCGTATCGCCTGCAACTTCCTGACCGAAACCGAGTTGCCGGTCGACAAGATCGCGCGGCGCAGCGGGACGGGCAACGGCGACCGTCTGGCGAAGATTTTCCGCAAACGCATGGCGCTATCGCCCACGGAATATCGCGCACGCAGTCGCGTGGCAACCGAAGCGTAAGCGACGGCACGAGACACGGGCGTAAGCGAAGGGCGTAAGAGAAGGGCGCAACACGAGCGCGCCGGCGTCGGGCCGACGGCGCGCGGCGGGTTGATTCGACGCGGTCGCGTGGCGGCCGTGCCGGTGCTGGCGGGCTAATGACGAGTATGACGAGCGTAGCGGTATGGGCAACAAGGTAACGGCGACGGCTTTGCCGGATGTGAAAATCATCGAGCCCGAAGTGTTTTGCGACGAGTTTGGTTTCTGCTTCGAAACCTTCAGTGCGGACGAGTTTGCCGAAGACGTCTTCGCCGGTTTCGACTTCGTTCAGGATCGTCATTTGCGCGCCATGCGCGGTGTGCTGCGCGGCTTGCACTATCAGGTGCATCGTCCGCAGGGCAGGCTCGTGCGCGTGGTGGTGGGCGAGGTGTTCGATGTCGCGGTGGACGTGCGGCTGAACTCGCCGAACTTCGGCAAGTGGTGCGGCACGTATCTGAGCGCGGCCAACCAGCGGCAGGTCTGGGTGCCGCCGGGCTTCGCGCACGGTTTCGTGGTGTTGTCCGAGGCCGCGGAATGTTTGTGGAAGACCACCGAATACTGGTTCCCCGAGCTGGAGCGCTGCATTCTCTGGAACGATCCGGACATCGGCATCGACTGGCCGATCGATTTCATTCCGGTACTCGGCAACAAAGACGCGGCGGGCCGGCGTCTCTACGAAGCGGAAAACATCGCCTGACAGCGCGCGGATCTGGCGCGCTGCACGGCAGCTGCACTTCATTCAGCCCGTCATTCAGCGCGCCGCGACCACCGCGCCCACGCTGGCGCTGACCACCAGCAGCGTGCCCAGAATCTGCAGCATGCCCATCGGCTGATGCAGCACGATGAAGCCGGCCAGTGCGCCGATTGCCGGCTCGACACTCATCAGGATGCCGAACGAAGCCGACGGCATGTGCCGTAGCGCGATCATTTCGAGCGCGTAGGGCAGCAGCGGCACCAGCAAGGCGAGACCCGCCGTGGCGGCGATCTGCGCCGGCGCGATGTGCACGCCGCTATTGGCGAGCCCGAACGGCGTCGCCACCAGCGCAGCGGCGATCAGCGACACCGACAATCCTTCCAGTCCTTTGAACAGCGTGCCGGTTTTCTTCATGAGCAGGATATAGCTGCCCCAGCCGAGCGCCGCGCCGCACGCCATCAATACGCCGACCGGTTCGCCGATCCAGCCGCCGCCGTCGCGCGACAGCAGCACCACGCCGGCGATGGCCAGCAGCGGCCACAGCATCGCGCGGGCGCGGCGCACCGCGAGCGTGGCGACGGTCAGCGGGCCGAGAAAGTCGATCGCGACCGCGAGGCCCAGCGGAATCCGCTGCAGCGCCGAGAAAAAGCACAGTGTCATGCCGGCCATGGTCGCGCCGAGCGCGCCCGCCGCGAGCCAGTGCGCGCGCGAGTAGCTGAACAGACGCGGTCGAACCACGACCGCAAGCACCAGCGCCGCCCAGCACAGACGCAGCCACGTGGTGCTCAGCGCGCCGTAGGTGGCCATGGTCGGCGCGGACAGCGCCGCGCCGAACTGCACGCTCGACATCGACAGCACGCATAGCAGCGCGGCGCCGGCCACTGCGCTGGCCGGCTGGATGGCGGGGGACGAATCGGCGGATCGATGGGGCGGCTTGATGGCGGTGTCCTGCATGTCGGTGTCTGCGTGCTTTGCGGATAGGGTGATCGCTATCTTATCGGTGCAATCGCGCTTAAGATAAGTTGATATTTCTTATGTCGGCATCAAGAACGCTGATGATACGAGACCTCGATACCAGCCTGCTGCGCGCCTTCGTCACCGTGGCCGAGACCGGCGCGGTGGGTGTGGCGGCTACGCGGCTGGCGCGCACTCAGGCGGCGGTCAGCATGCAACTGCGACGGCTCGAAGAAGACCTCGGGCAGCGGCTGCTCGACCGTTCGCCGCGCGGCGTGCAACTCACCGAAGCGGGCCACCTGCTGCTGCCCTACGCGCACACCATTCTCGGCGCGGGCGCCGACGCGCGTCGCGCGCTGGGCGCGGGCCAGGTGTCGGGCACGGTGCGGCTCGGCATGCTCGAAGATATCGCCGTCGGACGACTCCCGCGCGCCTTGCGGCGTTTTTCGATTGCGTATCCACAGGTGGCGCTGGAGATCGTCGTCGATACGAGCGTGGCGCTGTCGAATCGTCTGGCGGAAGGGCAACTCGATCTCGTGGTCGGCGATCCGTCGCTGGTCGACGCGTCGCCTTTGCTGACCTGGACGCAACCGCTTTTCTGGGTCGGCGCGCGCGGTTTTGTCCGCAACGTCGAGGCGCCGCTGCCGGTCGTCGCGTTCGGCGGTGCGTGTCTGTGGCAGCAGCAGGTGCTGACGGCGTTGCGGCGCGCCGCGATCGCGTGGCGGATCGTCTGCACCAGCACGAGTTTGCCGGCGGTGCAGTCGGCGGTCGAGGCGGGACTCGGCGTGTCGGTGCTGCTCGAAGGCAATATCCGTCACGAGTCGATGAGGGTGCTCGGCGCGGCCGATGGTTTGCCCGATGCGCCTGGCGCGGATTTCGGCCTTTTCATGCGGACGGTTGCCGGCGCGCAGGCGGCGGCCGTGCAAACCTTGCAAACTTTTCTGTGTGAAGAACTGCATCTCGGCCTTCGCGAGAGCGAGCCGGTGGCGTGATTTCATGCCGCGTCACGGCGGCGCGTTTCAAGCGGCATCCATCAAGTGCCGTTTCGCGAGCGGCAATGAAACCCCCGCGCAGTAAAAAGCCCCGGCTCGATCAGCAAGTATTGCAATACGGTGCGGCAAGTATTGCAATCACCCACTGAGCTTCGCCGGGGCTGGCCGTCGTTCGACGCGCCGATGCGGTGGTCAGCGTCGCATCACGCCCATCAACAGGGTCACGAGGAAGATCACCACGAAGATGAAGAACAGGACCTTGGCGATTTCAGTCGCGCCTGCGGCAATGCCGCCGAAGCCGAATACCGCGGCGATGATCGCGATGATGAAGAAGATTGCAGCGTAACGAAGCATGGGGCCTCCCACCGATGGATTGCTGGATTGAATCTGAAAACGGCTGAGACTCGCTGTGGCACCGCGTGCCCGACGGGTTTTTTGCCGGCGAGCGGAATTCAGCAATAGGTGTGCCTGTGATTCCTGCTCATGACGTTGCGGGTCCTTCAGCATCGAATCTGGTCGATCCAACCGCTCAAAAAACCCCTCCTGACCGCCGACGGTTGGATCCCGCAAGAACGCTGGCGCGCCCGAAATCCGCAGGCGAATGAAAGCGCGGCCATTCAATCCACTGTCGTCTAACCCTGCAGATTGTCGGCACCGATAAGAAATCCCGACAAAGCGCGCGGACACGTGCAACCAGCGAGTCGGTAAAAGAGACGCATTCTATTGACGGCAGTCGGTCGTTTATACGCAATTAATAGTTGAATTCGGCCGAAAATATGGCGGAAACGCGCGCTAGAATGCGCATGGCTTCCTATTCATGCTGCGGTGTTCCCAAGGGCTCCAACTCGACGCCGGCCCTGTCGGTGCATTGGTTCAACCGCACCCGCATCGTGGATTCAGCGAGCCATATCGGCGGTGAACGGGTTCGATGTTTCAAGCCGGCGCGCGGTTTCATGTTCGCGCACTGCGACGCCCGTCATCGATAAATCAATCCGGAAGATTCAGGACACATGGCAACGAAGATTCTGTCGATTTTCGGCACGCGGCCGGAAGCCATCAAAATGGCGCCGCTGGTCAAACAACTGGAAGCCGATCCGGCTATCGAATCGGTGGTGTGCGTGACGGGGCAGCATCAGCAGATGCTCGACCAGGTGCTCGATCTGTTCAGGATCGAACCGCATCACAATCTTGCGTTGATGACGGGCAACCAGACGCTTAACGAACTGGCCGCGCGCCTGATCGCCTCGCTCGACGACGTGCTCGCGGCCGTGCGCCCCGACCGCGTGCTGGTGCACGGCGACACCACGACGGCTTCGGCGGCGGCGCTGGCGTCGTTTCATCGTCGCATTCCGATTGGTCACGTGGAAGCGGGGCTGCGCACCGGCAATCTGATGCAACCGTGGCCGGAAGAAATGAACCGCCGTGTCGTGGACGTGATGAGCGACCTGATGTTCGCGCCCACCGCCAGCTCGAAAGCGAATCTGGCGCGCGAAGCGTTGCACGGCAAGGTCATCGTGACCGGCAATACGGTCATCGACGCATTGACTCTCACCACCGCGCGCATCGACAGCGACGCGGCATTGCGCGCCGAACTCGACGCACGTCTGCCGTTCCTCGACGGCGCGCTGCCGGTGCTGCTGGTCACGGGGCATCGCCGCGAAAGTTTCGGCGCGGGGTTCGCCAACATCTGCGCGGCGCTGGGCGATCTGGCGCGAACCGACAAGGTACAGATCGTCTATCCGGTCCATCTGAATCCGAACGTGCGCGGGCCGGTGCAGCAGAGTCTCGGCGGCGCGCGCAACGTTCATCTGATCGACCCGTTGGACTATCTCGGCTTCGTGCGTCTGATGCAGCGCGCGTCGATCATTCTCACGGACTCCGGCGGCGTGCAGGAAGAAGCGCCCGCGCTCGGCAAACCGGTACTGGTGATGCGTGACGTCACCGAGCGGCCGGAAGCGGTCGAAGCCGGCACCGTGCGGCTTGTCGGCACGGAGCGCGGCGCTATCGTGCGTGCCGTCACTGCCTTGCTCGACAACGTCGCCGAACGCGAAAGCTTCGCACGCCGTATCAATCCATACGGCGACGGCCATGCCTCGCAGCGGATCGTCGCGGCGCTGACCAAGCGGCCGTTCGCCGAGTTCGAGGCTGCTGTCAGCGCGGATTCGGGCGTGAGCGCGGACGCCTCGACGCAGAGCGTCGACGCGGTTTCGCGGTGACGCGCGGCACGCCTTCGGCCCGGCCATCCGAGCACGGCGACATCATGATGGCGCGCGGCGTGATGACCGCGGCTGCGCTGAACGCTGCGATCCAGGCGCGGAGTCTGGCGCGCGAGAGCGGGGGACTGGCGACATGACGCATCGTGTTTTCGCTACTGCCGGTTCGCGTGCCGCTCGGCGTATCGGTATCGGTATCGGTCTCTGCCGCGCTCTACTGGCCGCCTCGCTGATGGCGCTCGCGGGCTGCCAGTCGCCGCCGGCGGTGCAGGGCATCGCGTGGCAGCCCGATAACGCGCATGTCGAGCCGCGCGGCGACTGGCAGCGTCTAGGCGTGACCGATCTGCTGGTCCAGTGGACCGAGGTGGACGGCACGGCTTTCGTTGCCGGTACGCCCCAGCCGCAGGCGCCGCGTTTGCCGGACTGGCCGCGCATCGCGCAGGAGCCGTGGGCGAGTCATGTGTTGCTCGGACTCGCGGGCCGCTTCGACGAAAGCGCGGCGCGCGCGCATGCCGCCGAACTCGTCGATCAGTCGTTGCAACTGGTGGCCGCCGTGCCGCCGTCGCTGAAAGTGGAAGGCTGGTATTTCCCGGTCGAAGTCGATCCGACCTGGCAGGACGCGCGCAGCCTCGCGCCCCTGCTGCAACGTCTGCCGCGGCCGTTATGGATCAGCGTGTACGACCGCTCGAACATCGGCGGCAAGGCGCTCGCCGACTGGCTCGACAGCTGGCTGCCGCGCGACGTCGGCGTGCTGTTCCAGGACGGTGTCGGCGTGTATGCGCGCGAGCCGCAAGTCGCGCGTGGCTATGCCGATGCGCTGTCGGCGAAGCTCGGTCCCGGTCGCGTGCGGATCATCGCCGAAGCATTCCGGCCCGCCGGCGCGCAGACCTTCCGTCCGGCGAACGCGGCGGAACTGCGCCCGCAACTCGACGCGTATCGCGGCTACCGCACTTATCTTTTCGATGGTCCTCACTACGTGCCGCCCAAACTCGTGGAAGAACTGCTGAAGTGATCGAACGTCTTCCACACGGTTTGAAGCGGCATGCCATGCCTGCGCAGTACTTCATGGTCGGCTTTGCCGCAGCAAGTTGAGCGTCGCGCTCGCGCGTTGAACGGGCGCCCCGCACATTGCATTCGCGTTTGCGTTCGGACTGCAAACGCGCACACAACGCCGGGCTCGTCACGATTGCATTAGCGCAACTGGGTGACGGCCAGCAGCAACACCATGCTGCCGATCGCGCCATCCAGCACACGCCACGCGTTCGCGCGGCGAAACAGCGGCGCGAGAGCACGCGCGCCGTATCCCAATCCGATGAACCAGATTCCGCTCACCGCCATGGCGCCGAGCGCGAAGGCCACACGCGCACCGTCCGGCTCGCGCGCACCGGCCGTGCCGATCAGCAGGAACGTGTCGAGATACACGTGCGGATTGAGCCACGTGAAGGCGAGCGTCATCAGGATGATCGGCATGGCGCGCTGGACTGGCGGCGTGACGGTGCCGCCGGCATTCACGTCGAGCACCGCATGCCCCGGCCGCACGGCACGACGCAGCGCGTTGAAGCCGAACCACGCCAGATAGGCGAGCCCCACGTACAGCATGGCGTGCACGAACACCGGATAGCGTTCGACCAGCACCGACGCGCCACCCACACCCGCGCCGATCAGGATGAAGTCGGAAATCGCGCACAGGGCGACGATCTTGCCGACGTGCGAGCGCATGATGCCTTGACGCAGGACGAAGGCGTTCTGCGCGCCGATCGTGACGATCAGCGAGGCGCACAAGGCGGCGCCGTGAGAGAAGGACAGCCAGTTCATAAATCGATCCAGTAGACGGGAGAAGCGAACGAGGCTAGTCTGCGGCTTGGTGGCTCATAAGAGAAGCTAATTTACCTAACTCCAATTAAGGAACGCTAATGCTCGACTATGCCTTGCTCGACGCGCTGGCCGCCGTGGTGCGTCAGGGATCGTTCGACCGTGCGGCCAGTGAGCTGAATGTGACGCCCTCGGCGGTGTCGCAACGAATCAAGCTGCTGGAGGAGCGGGTGGGGAGCGTGCTGGTCAAACGTGGCCAACCCTGCGTGGCGACCACTTCGGGTGCGCTGCTGTGCCGCCATACCGAGCGCGTGCAACTGCTCGAGTCGGAGCTGACCGGCCGCCTGCCGGCGCTGCCGGGCGCGCTCGTCGAACCGTGGCCGACGCTGCGCGTGGCCGTCAACGACGACAGCGTCGGCACCTGGTTCATCGACGCAGTAGCGCCGTTCTGCGTGGAGCGGGAGATGCTGCTCGATCTGGTGATCGACGATCAGGATCACACCGCGCAGCGGATTCGCGACGGCAGCGTGCAGGGTGCGGTGACTACCCAGGCGGAACCGGTGCAGGGCTGCCGCTCGGTGCGCCTTGGCCGCATGCGTTACCGGGCGGTTTGCACGCCGGTGTTTCGCGAGCGTCATTTTGCCGAGGGCGTGACCCGCGAGTCGTTACGGCGCGCGCCATGCGTCGATTTCAATCCGAAAGACCAGTTGCAAAAGCGCTTCATGCGACGCATCTCGCGGGCTGAAATCGATCCGCCCGTGCACTGGATTCCGCACGTTGCCGGTTTTCTGCGGGCCTGCGTATCGGGCCTCGGCTGGGGCATGTGTCCCGAGCGGATGATCGCGCCGCATCTGGCAAGCGGCGAGCTGATCGACATCGCGCCGGCCAGGCATCTCGACGTCGACCTGTACTGGCAAAGCTGGCGCCTGTCGATCGGCTGGCTCGACGATTTCGGCAGCGAACTGCGCAAACGGGCGGCCGAGTTTCTCGACTGAGCGCGCCCATCTGTGACTTTGCGAAGTTGCGATCTTGCGGCCGTCAATGCAGACGGATCACGGGATGCACGCGCCGGCGCAGCCAGTGGCTCGCCGAATCGAGCGCCATGCGTGCAAAGCCCGTGAGCGTCATGACGTGACGGCGATAGATCAGCTTGTAGACTACCGTCGCGAACCAGCCGTCGACGAATAGTGGCTGTGTCAGCAGGCCATTGCTCAAACTTCCGATGGTGCCTTCGCGGCCGAAGCCGACCAGCGTGCCGGCGTCGCGATAGACGAACTCCGGCAGTGCTTCGCCCGCGATGCGCCGCTTGAGCGCGCGCGCCAGAAACTGCGCCTGCTGATGCGCAACCTGCGCGCGCGGCGCGAGAATCGCGCCTTCCGCATGCGCGGGGCAGGCCGCGCAATCACCGAGCCCGAAGACGTTCGCGTCGTGGGTGGACTGCAGCGTGCGATCGACGAGCAACTGCGCGTTACGGTTCACGGCGATGCCGTCGAGCGAGCGCAACACGGGTGGTCCCGCGATGCCGGCAGTCCAGATCGCGATGTCGCTCGGTAGGCTTGCGCCGGTGTGAGTGAGTACCGCGTCGGGACGCACTTCGGTGACACGCGTGCCGCTCAATACATCGACGCCGAGCCTGGCGAGCATCCACTGCGCCCGCGCCGAAATCGCGCCCGACAACGCGGGCAGCACACGCTCGCCGCTTTCGATCAGGCGGATGCGGAAGTCGTGCACCGGGTCGAGCGAAAACGGACTGTAGCGGTTCAGCAAACGCACCGTATCGCGCACGGCCGCCGCGAGTTCGACGCCGGTCGCGCCCGCACCGATGATATTGATCGACACCGGCGTTTGCGCGTCCGGCGAACCCGTGCGGCGTGCGTGACTGGCCCGCAGACACGCGTCGAGCAGCTTGCGGCGGAACGCTTCCGCATGGGCGACCGATTCGAGCGGCAGCGCATGGTCCGCCGCGCCGGGCACGCCGAAATACTGCGTGACGCTGCCCATTGCGAGCACCAGGGTATCGAAGGCGATTTGCCGCGTCGGCAGGATTTCGCGGCCGTCCGCATCGAGCAGCGCATTGACGGTGATATGCCGGTTCGCGCGATCGAGCGCGGCGAGTTCGCCCTGCTCGAATTCGAAACCGTGACGTTGCGCCTGCACGGCGTATTGCAACTGATGCGTGGCCGGGTCCAGCTGACCCGAAGCGGCTTCATGCAGCAGCGGCTTCCAGAAATGCGTCGGCCAGCGATCGACCAGCACCACCTGCGCGAGCCCGTCGCGCCCGAGCGTGTCGGACAGACGCGTCGCGAGCCCAAGACCACCGACTCCGCCGCCCACGATCACGATACGATGCGCGGCTTTTTGCCGGGGCGCCCGATGTTGCTCGCGCAGCGGAGTGTCGGTGCCTTGCCGGTCGATTGCATTCATGGTCGCGTTCCTCCTGATGGGTATCGTTCGAAAGCCGCTCGTACGGCTCATCTGTCGGGCCAGTATAGAATCCGCTAAATCAGCAGCACAATTTAATATTTGTACGGAACATATAGGTTTTTACTTATGTTGAAAGCGGCGACGTTTCGGCAGTTGAAGGCCCTGCATACCATCGCGAAACTCGGCAGCGTGTCGCGCGCCGCGGAGGAATTGAAGCTCACGCAGCCGGCCGTGTCGCTGCAGGTGCGTCTGCTCGAAGAAGCGGCGGGCGCGCCGCTTTTGCAACGGGTCGGACGCGGCGTGCAACTCACGGCCGCGGGCGAAATCCTCGCGCGTTATGCGCTCGAAATTCTCGATCTGTGGAACGGCGCGGCGGACGATCTCGCAGCCTTGCACGGCGAGCAGGGCGGCACCTTGCGCATCGGCGCGATCACCACGGCCGAGTATCTGATTCCGCCGTTTCTGGTGCGCTTTACCGAGGCGCGTCCGCAGGTCAAAGTGCAGTTCAAGGTGGGCAATCGCGCCGACATCATCCGCATGCTGGCCACGCACGAGATCGACCTTGCGGTCATGGGCAGCGCGCCGCGCGAATTGCGCACGGTGTCCACGGCTTTCGCCAAACATCCGATGGCCTTCGTCGCCTCGCCCGCCCACGCGCTGATGAAGAAAAAGCGCCTCTCGCTCGACGACCTGCAAAGCGCAAATCTCTTCGTGCGCGAGCGGGGCTCGGGCACCCGTTCCACTGTCGAGAATCTGTTCCGGATGGCGGGTCACAAGCTGCATATCGGCTCCGAGCTGTCGAGCAACGAGGCGATCAAGCAACTCGTGGAAGCCGGGCTCGGCATCGCGTTCCTGTCCTTGCACGCCTGCTCGCTGGAGTTTCAGGCGGGCCTGCTCGCGTTGTTGCCCTTGCCGGCCAATCCGATCGAACGCGACTGGTTCGTCATGCATGTGTCCGACAAGCGTTTGCCGCACGTCGCCAGTCTGTTCCGCGACTTTCTGATCGAGCACGGCATGTCCGGCGACGTGCCCGTGCCGCTGCCGACTCTCGCGGCCGCAAAGCGGCGGCGCGTCGCGCGGCCGGCGGGGCGGACCTGACGGGTTGACCTGACCTGAGCCTAGGCGCGCGCGATTCTCGCGATTCGCTTCGACGTTTGCCCGTTTCGCGGACCGGCGGCGGAACCTTCGACGGCTTTCAATCTGCCCGAAAAGCCTTATTCCACGGGCGTTTCAGGTTACATCGCCGGAAATCGAAGTGAAGGTTGGGCTGCCGATATTTTTGCGCGCCCCGATTGTCTTTACAGTGGCGACCAGACATCAGAGAAAAGTGGACGCCGCAGCCCCGCGGCGAGCCATGGTGATTGACCTGGCCGTACAGGAGTTGGAGACAATGAGCAGCGATAGCATCACTCAAGTCGAAACATTCGGTTTCGAGCGCATTCCCGATCGATCGCGCTACGCGCGCCCCATCGATCTGTTCCGCCTGCTGTTCGGCGGTTGCAATACTTTTTCGACCTCGGTGCTGGGCAGCTTTCCCGTGCTGCTTGGTTTGTCTTTCAAGGCGGGCGTGTGGTCGATCGTACTCGGCGTGCTGATCGGCTCGTGCATTCTCGCGCCCATGAGTCTGTTCGGACCGCGTAACGGCACCAGCGACCCGGTTTCCTCCGGCGCGCATTTCGGCATTCATGGCCGGATCGTCGGGTCCTTTCTCGCCGTGCTGACGGCCGTGGCCTTTTTCTCGCTGGCCGTGTGGAGTTCCGGCGACGCGCTGGTGGGCGGCGCGAATCATCTGCTCGGTTTGCCCGTCAACTGGATGACGCTGAGCTTCGCCTACGGCCTGTTCGCCGTGCTGGTGCTCACGGTTTGCGTGTACGGGTTTCGCTTCATGCTGTGGGTCAACAAGATCGCGGTGTGGGCGGCGAGCCTGCTGTTCGTAGTCGGCCTGTTCGCCTTTACGAAATCGTTCGACAGCGCCTACGCCGGCAAGGTCGCGCTCGGTTCGGTCGGATTCTGGCCGGCCTTCGTGAGCGCGGTGCTGGTCGCCATGAGCAATCCCGTTTCGTTTGCCTGCACGCTCGGCGACTGGGCTCGCTATATTCCGGAGAACACGCCGAGAAAGCGCACCATCCTCGCCGTGATGCTCGCGCAACTGGCAACCTTCGTGCCGTTTTTCTTCGGTCTCGCCACCGCAACGATCATCGCGGGCAAGGCGCCGGATTTCATCGCGTCTAACAATTACGTGGGTGGCTTGCTGGCGATTTCGCCGAACTGGTTCTTCCTGCCGGTGTGCCTGATCGCGATCATCGGCGGCATGTCGACGGGCACCACGGCGCTGTACGGCACGGGGCTCGACATGTCGAGCATGTTCCCGAAGTTTTTGAACCGGGTGCGCGCCACGCTGCTGATCGGCAGCCTCGCCATCGGCTTCATCTTTCTCGGCCGTTTCGCGTTCAATCTGGTCGAAAGCGTGTCGACGTTCTCGGTGCTGATCAACGTGTGCAGTTGCCCGTGGATGGTCATCATGATCATCGGCTTCGTGACGCGCCGCGGCTACTATCTCTCCGACGATCTGCAGGTGTTCAATCGCGGCGGACGCGGCGGCCACTACTGGTTCTCGCACGGCTGGAACTGGCGCGCGATGGGTGCGTGGATTCCGAGCGCGGCGATCAGCCTGTGCTTCGTCAATCTGCCGGATCAGTTCGTCGGTCCGCTCGGCCAGCTCGCAGGCGGTCTGGACATCAGCATGCCGGTTTCGCTGATTCTCGCCGGTGCGCTGTATATCGCGTTGCTGCAATGTTTCCCGGAACCGGACGGCGTGTACGGTCCGCTCGGACGGCGCTGGCTGCGCGGCGGTTCGCAACGCAATGTGGTCGTGCAACCCGTCGTTCCGGCGGCTAAGCTGAAAGAGGCGCGCGTGGCGGCGAAAACCGCGGCCCGTCAGGTGAATTCGCAACCTGCCGCACAGCGGGAGCGGGAAGAAGCGCTGGATGCGCAGGACGCCGGTTAAAGCGTGGAAGTATTCCGTCGATTCTGGCGGTCGTGCAGAATCGACGGACACGCGAAGGCGCAGTAAGAGAGCAATGGTATTCAAGTCAATCAGGCAATCAAGATGAGCGAGTCAGTAAAGCGCGCGTTTGAAGGTGTAAAGCTGTTTCCGTTCTGGCTGGACAATCCGCGCGCACCGGCTGTCGAACGGGAACTGATCGGGCCGACCTCGGCGGATCTGGTCGTGGTGGGCGGCGGCTTCACCGGTTTGTGGGCCGCGATCCAGGCCAAGGAAGCGGACCCGTCGCTCGACGTGGTGCTGGTGGAAGCGGGCAAGGTCGCGTACGGCGCGTCGGGCCGGCCCGGCGGCATCATTTCCACGTCGGTCATGCACGGTTTGCCGAACGCGACCCGCGTGTTTCCGCAGGATCTCGACGTGCTGGAAAAGCTCGGTCAGGAAAACCTCGACGGCTTCAAGGAATCGCTCACGCGCTACGACATCGAGGCCGATGTCGAGTGGAACGGCGAAATGACGGTCGCGGTCGATCCGGGTCATCTCGATCACCTGAAGGGCGATTACGAACTGCACGTGTCGCACGGTCACGACGTCGTGCTGCTCGACAGCCAGGCCGCGCGCGAACAACTCGATTCGCCGCTGTTCGCGGGCGCCATGTGGTCGCGTAACCGTAGCGGCACGATTCATCCCGCCAAGCTCGCGTGGGGGCTCAAGGCCGCCGCACTGAAACTCGGTGTGCGCCTGCACGAACACTCGCCGATCACGCGTCTCGAAGACCGTGGCGCCACGATGATCGTGCACACGCAGGCGGGCCGAATCGAAACGCCGCGCGTGCTGCTCGGCACCGGCACCGCCGATGTCGGCGTGACCGATATCAAGCGGCGCGTGATGCAGGTGCGCGATCACATCATCGCAACCGCGCCCTTGAGCGAGGAGCAGATGGCGCGGATCGGCTGGCAGAACCGTCAGGGCATTTACGACACGCGCACGCAGCTGAATTATTTCCGCCTCACGAAAGACAACCGCATCATCTTCGGCGGCCGCGTGAGCTATCACTTCGGCGGCAATCCGAATCCCGCGGCGGATCGCGACGAGAGCACGTATTACAAGCTCGCCGAGGCGTTCTATCGCACCTTCCCGCAACTCGACGACGTGCGTTTCACGCATGCCTGGGGCGGCCCGATCGACTACTGTTCGCGCGGTGCCGTGTTCGCGCGCCGCTATCACGGCGGCAAGAGCGTATTCGTGGCGGGTTATACGGGCTTCGGCGTGGCAGGCAGCCGCTTCGGTGCGAAGATGGGTCTCGACATGCTGTGGAATCGCGACACGGTCATCACCTCGCTGGATATCTCGCGCAAGGGACCGTCGTATATTCCGCCGGAGCCGGTGCGCTGGATCGCCGCGAAGATCACCTTCAACGCGTTCGACGGCGCCGACGATCGCGGCGGCTGGCGGCGTCTGTGGATCAATTCGATCAAGGCGCTTGGTTTTCCGATGTAATAAAAAAACCGCACCTTATCGGGTGCGGTTTTTCCTGAACCAGAAGCAGGTAGTGCGTTTTATCCGCAGTACACGATGCTGTATTTCTTGGTGGCCACCGGCATGTGCCACGTGCCCGAGAAGCCCTTGTGCAGGATGAAGGCGTCGCCGGGTGCATAGCGTTCGCTGCGGCCGTCGTCGCTGGTAATCACGACTTCGCCTTCGATCAGCACGCACACTTCGTGAATCGGCAGGTCGGCCAGCTTCAGCGTGCCGGCGTCGCATTGCCAGACACCGGCGGAGAGCATGTTGGTCGCGTCCGAGAAAGCGTTCAGCGCGTGCGGGGCCTTGGCGCCTTCGAGGATGACGTCGGCGGGATCGTGCAGGGCCGGGTTCAGGCCGGAAGCGCCGGGACCTTTAGCGTCGATGCGGGTGAAAGTGATGTTGCTCATGTTTATCTCCTGAGTTGATCGAGGCCGATGTTCGTATCGACGTGAAACCGGAGTCTGAGCCAAAGCCGCGTAGCGATGAATTTCGATTTGAAGACATTCAGATTGAGCGGCGTAGATGTAAGGCGTCCAGTGCCGCCGCGAGTCTGATCCCACCATTCATGTAAAGGACAATCCATGCAACACGCCACGCAGTTTTATATCGACGGACAATGGGTCGAGCCGCTCGAATCGCGCAAGCTCGACGTGATCGATCCGTCCACCGCGAAAGCATTCACGCAGATTTCGCTGGGCAGCGCGGCCGATGTCGATCGCGCCGTGGCGGCCGCGAAGCGCGCTTTTACCGCGTACAGCGAGACCACGATCGCGCAGCGTACCGATCTGCTGCAAGCCATCCTCGACGTCTATCGCAAACGCTACGACGACATGGTTCACGCGATCAGCCGCGAAATGGGCGCGCCGCGCCAATACGCCAACGACGCACAGGCGTGGACCGGCGTCGCGCATCTTGAAACCATGATCCGCACGCTCGACACCTTCGAGTTCGAATACGTGAAAAGCGGCATCCTGATCCGCAAGGAAGCGGTCGGCGCGTGCGGCCTCATTACGCCGTGGAACTGGCCCGCGCTGCAGATCGCCACCAAGGTGATCCCGGCGCTGGCGGCGGGTTGCACGATGGTGCTCAAGCCGTCGGAACTGGCGCCGCTCTCGGGCATCGTGTTCGCCGAAGTGCTCGCCGAGGCCGGCGTGCCGGCAGGCGTGTTCAATCTCGTGAACGGTGAAGGCACGGTGGTCGGCGAGGCCATGTCGCGTCATCCGGATATCGACATGATGTCGTTCACGGGCTCGACGCGTGCGGGCGTGCAGGTCGCGAAAGCGTCGGCGGATACGGTCAAGCGTGTGCATCAGGAACTCGGCGGCAAGTCGGCCAACCTGATTCTCGAGGACGCGAATCTCGAAGAAGCGGTGAGGCGCGGCACGCGCGCCTGTTTCGACAACAGCGGGCAATCCTGCGACGCGCCCACGCGCATGTTCGTGCCGCGTGCGCGCATGGACGAAGCGCTGAAGTATGCGAAGGACGCCGCGCAATCGCTCGTGGTCGGCGCGGCCGATGCCGACGGTGTCGATCTCGGTCCGGTGATCAGCGAGCAGCAGTTCGACAAGATCCAGCGGCTGATCGGCGTGGGCGTGGAGGAGGGCGCAACGCTCGTGGCGGGCGGTTTGGGTCGTCCGGAAGGCTTGAGCGACGGCTACTTCGTGCGTCCCACGGTGTTCGGTCACGTCACGCCGGACATGACGATCGCGCGCGAAGAAATCTTCGGCCCGGTGCTGTCCATTCTCGGCTACGACTCCGAAGACGAGGCCATCGCCATGGCCAACGACAGCCTCTACGGCCTCGCCGGCTACGTGCAGTCCGCTTCGCTCGAACGCGCGCGCGCGGTGGCCAGACGGCTGCGCACCGGCACGATCTATCTGAATTATGCGGACTACAATCCGGAAGCGCCGTTCGGCGGTTTCAAGCAGTCGGGCAATGGCCGCGAGTACGGCGAGTTCGGTCTCGAAGACTTCCTGGAGATCAAGGGCGTGGTCGGCTACGAGGGCTGAGACCGGCGCGCGTTGCCGAGGCTACAGCAGCAGTTCGATCGAATGAAACAGGCGGCGCTGCTCGGGATCGGCCGAGCGTGCGCCTTCGTCGATCACTTCGCGCAGACAATCGAGAAAACACGTGGCCGCCGGACTCGTCGGCGCGCCACGGCGTGAGGTGATGCTCACGATGGTCTCGTCCACCGTTTCGCGCAAGGGCAAGGCCCACAGGTTTTCTTTGGCGATGCTCACTTCCACCAGCGGCCACGGGAAGATGCTCAGCATGTCCGTTTGCGCGAGCAGGCCAAGCACGACGGCAAGCGAGTGCGCCAGATGGATGGTGTGCGGCACGCGCATGCCGCGCTTGCGAAACAGATTGTCCGAGATGGACTCGCGGCTGGCCGGGTCCCAGTTCAACACCCATTCGGCGTCTTCCAGTTCGAGCAGCGTGCGGCAACCGGCTTTCGGATGATCGCGCCGCGCGACCACCGCCGAGTGCGTCGAAAACAGCGGCACGTTATGAAACTCCGACTGCGGCGAAGCAGGCGGCGGACGGCCGATCGAAAAATCCAGACTACCGTCGCGCAGACGCGGTTGCACCACCGCCAGCAAACCCTCGAAAAATTCCAGTTGCACTTCCGGCATGCGTTGCCGGAATCGCTGCACGGTCGGCGGCAGAAACGTCAGCGCGACCCAGGGCGTGACGCCGATCGACAACTTGCCGGCCGCCGCGCCGCGCATCGCTTCGATCTCCGCTTCCGCGCGTTGCAACTGCCCGAGCACCAGTCGCGCATGCACGACCAGCGCGCGGCCGAACTCGGTAAACGCGACGCCGCTCGCGCCGCGCACCACCAGCGGCGCGTGCAGATCGGCTTCCAGTTCCCGCATGGCCTTGGTGACGGCGGCCGGCGACAACCCGAGCGAGCGCGCCGCAGCCCGGATACTGCCGGTATCCGCGATGGCCGCTAAGGTGCTGAGCTGATGGAGTTTCATCGATAAAGTACGCAGAAAAGTGGCAACCACTGGTTGCCGCCGCAACGATTCTACGCCTGCCCGTGGAATTTCGTCGTCGCTATGCTGGGTTCACGCTTTCAAATACGGAGACGAGACGTGAACACCATGGTCATCCCGGCGGGAATCGCCGAACTCGAAGACGAAATGATCGCGCTGCGCCGCCGCATTCACGCGCAGCCGGAACTGGCCTACGAGGAATTCGCCACCGCCGATCTGGTCGCGGAACGTCTGCAGGAGTGGGGCTACACCGTGCATCGCGGACTCGCGCAAACCGGCGTGGTCGGTCAGTTGAAACTGGGCGACGGCACGCGCAAGCTCGGTCTGCGCGCCGACATGGATGCGCTGCCGATTCAGGAAACCACCGGCTTGCCGTATGCGAGCACGGTTCCCGGCAAGATGCACGCGTGCGGTCACGACGGCCATACGGCCATGCTGCTCGCCGCCGCAAAACATCTCGCCCGCGAGAAGTCTTTCGACGGCACGCTGAACGTGATTTTTCAGCCCGCCGAGGAAGGCCAGGCCGGCGCGCGCCGGATGCTCGAAGAAGGACTTTTCGAACGTTTTCCGTGTGACGCCGTTTTCGCGATGCACAACATGCCGGGCTTTCCCACCGGTAAGTTCGGTTTTCTGCCGGGCTCGTTCATGGCGTCGTCGGATACGGTCATCATCACGGTGACCGGGCGCGGCGGCCACGGCGCGGTGCCGCACAAAGCGGTCGATCCCGTCGTGGTGTGCGCGCAGATCGTGCTGGCCTTGCAGACCATCGTTTCGCGCAACGTCGCGCCGCTCGACATGGCGATCATCACCGTCGGCGCGATTCATGCGGGTGAAGCACCGAACGTGATTCCGGAAACCGCCGAAATGCGCCTCTCCGTGCGTGCGCTGAAGCCCGAGGTGCGCGACCATCTGCAGGAGCGCATTACGGCGGTGGCGCAGGGGCAGGCCGCCGTGTTCGGTGCGAGCGCGCAGGTCGACTATCAGCGCCGTTATCCCGTGCTCATGAACGACGCGGACATGACCCGGCTCGCTCGCGACGTCGCGCTCGACTGGCTCGGCGAAGACGGTCTGATTCCCAACATGCAGCCGCTGACCGGCAGCGAAGATTTCGCCTTCCTGCTCGAACGGTGTCCGGGCAGCTATCTCATCATCGGCAATGGCGACGGCGAGGGCGGCTGCATGGTGCACAACCCCGGCTACGACTTCAACGACGACTGCCTCGCCACCGGCGCGGCCTATTGGGTGCGGCTCGCGCAGACGTTCCTCGTCTGAGGTGTGCCGTTCGATGTTCCGCGACGATGCCGGGCGCGACTTGCGTCGTGCTTTGTTTACGTCGTCGCCACATAGTCACGTCAGTGCTGGAAGTGCACCAGGAGACGCAGATGGACTTTTCCGCCACACCGCAATCCGCAGACGCCGACGCCTTGCAGCGCAACGGCGTAGCGTCACAATCGTTGCAACCGGCTGAACGCGCGACTCGCGTGAGTCATGCGAAGGCGATCGCCGCGATCACGCTCGGCAACGGACTCGAGTTTTTCGATTTCACGATCTACAGTTTCTTCGCGACGATCATCGGCAAGCTGTACTTCCCCGTGGAAGGACAACTCGCGCAACTGATGCTGGCGGCGGGTACGTTCGGCGTCGGCTTCATCATGCGTCCGGTGGGCGGGATCGTGCTCGGTGCCTATGCCGACCGCGCCGGCCGCAAGGCGGCCATGAGCCTCACGCTCTGGCTGATGACGCTCGGCTCGGCGATCATCGCCTTCGCGCCCACCTACGCGGCAATCGGCCTCGCCGCGCCTTTGCTGGTGATTCTCGCGCGGCTGATTCAGGGCTTTGCGTTGGGCGGCGAGATCGGCGCTTCCACTTCGTTGCTGATGGAATACGGCAGCGACAAAACGCGCGGCTTCTACGGCAGCTGGCAGTTCGTGAGCCAGGGCTTGAATACCGTATGCGGGTCGCTGCTCGGTGTCGCGCTGGCGGCCGCGTTGTCGACGGCCGAGCTGGAGAGTTGGGGATGGCGCGTGCCGTTCGTGATCGGCATGGCGATGGGGCCGATCGGCATCTACATCCGGCGACATCTGGACGAAACGCTGCCCGGTGTGGAGGAGGGCGCGGGTCAATCGGCTGGCGCCGTCAAGCCGGCTTCGCAGCCCGTGCGCAAGCTGTTCCGCGAACACTCGCGCGTGATTGCGACGGGCGTGCTGACCACCATCGGCGGCACCGCGGCAAACTATATCGTGCTGTTCTATCTGTCGACGTACGCCATCCGCATTCTGCATTTGCCGATGTCGTCGGCCTTGTGGGCCGCGTGGACGGCGGCAGTCGTCACGGTGATCTGCTCGCCGTTCGCCGGCGCATTGTCCGATCGCGTCGGGCGCAAGCGCGTGTTGTTCATCTCGCGCGTGATGTTGATCGTGGCCGTTTATCCCGCCTTCGCGATCATCAATGCCGCGCCGACCGTCCCCGTTCTATTGAGCGTGGTGGCCGTGCTCGCGGTGTTCGTCGCCTTCACGGCGGTGCCGAACATCGTGATGTTGCCTGAGATGTTTCCGCGAGAGATTCGCGCGACGGGGATGTCGGTTGTGTATTGCCTGGGCGTGTCGATTTTCGGTGGGTTTGCGCAGTTTTTTGCTACCTGGCTCATACAGGTGTCGGGGAGTAATCTTGCGCCGGCTTGGTATCTGATCGGGTGTGGCGTGGTGTCGGTTTTGGCGTTGCCGTTTATGGGGGAGACGGCTGGGAGGGCTATTGATTGAGTAGGTATGCGGTGGGGTTGTTTTTTTTGTTTGCCTTCGCGTGGCGTTCTTTCTTTGTGTTAGTGGTTTATTGGTGTTGCCCCTGTGCGGGGCGGCACTTACTTTCTTTGCTGCGGCAAAGAAAGGTAAGCAAAGAAAGCCGCTCACACCGCTAATGCTATTCGTTATCGGTGGCGCTTCTTTGCGGCGGTGGCCCCGGAGCGTCCGGCGCGTCGCGCACTCCGCGTGAGTGACAAGGCCGTCATCAGTTCCGGCGGCGCTTCGCGCGCCGAGCGGTATGCTGGGGAAACCGGAGGTTTCTCCTGTGCTTTTCGCCAAGACGAAGGCGATGGCCCCGCTAACGAAAAACGAAGTGGGTGGTTTGGTGAGGTACCGTTCCGGCGCGTAGCGTCCTCGGAACGGATGACTGCTGTATCACTGGCAATTGCGATCAACGGCCAGCCCACTGGTCGGAACTCGGTGTCGTTATAAGAGGTGGCCGCTTGGGGTTAGCGGCTTAAGCGACTTTCTTTGCCGCTGAGCGGCGCGCGCAGCGAGTAGATCCCGCCCGGCTGAATCACCTTGCTTACGGATACGCCGTCAGCGCGCTTTGCGGTCGATGTTTTCCATGGCGAGAGATGCCGCTACGCCGTCCGTAACCGAAAAGCCCGCCGTACAGAAGGTTCGGACAAGGTTCGAAGTGTGACGGCACGTAGCTGTAGACGTCAGAAATTGACGGTTGCTAAGAAAGACTAACGAAATGCAGCAGCCGTCCGCTTTTCGAGATAGGAGGTGGAGGCGCGGTGCTAGGATTTCGGCGCCAAAACTTCGGATATTTCCCATGGAGAAACAGGAATTTGCGCTAAGAATTCTGGTTGGCGTGATGGGCGCGTTTATGCTTGTTCTGGTTGTGCGGCTGGCTGAAGGCACGACGGATCACTTCTGGAATGTTCTGTCGGGGATTGGAACATTCTCTGCAGCAGTCATTGCATTGTTCTTCGGCTTGGGCCAACAGGTCAGCGCGAACAGGATCGCGGACGATCAGGCAAAACTCACTGCAGCGATACTTCACCCGCGTCTGCTCGCTGCGCAGGAGGCCATGACCACACTGGCGCTCACGCTGAACGAACACGACACGTGCAACGTGGAATCGGGTTCACGGATGCGATGGTTTGATCGCTGTAACAGCTACGCCCGCAACGCCGTGTTCAAGGTTCCGCTCGACGAACTGATCGCATTGGCACCGCTTACTGGTGACTGCGCAATGAACGTTGCCAGGGCGTCAGCCCTCATCGACACCATTGTCCAGAATCTATCCGGCTTTAACGCCGAACTCTGGACATTGTCCCCAGACGACGTCCGAGCCAAGGTCGTAACAAGTATCTCCCGCCGAACCGCAGACGCCGTCGATGTAATGGCGAGCGCCATAAAAATCTGCAAGACCATCATCGAAGGGGAGAGGTAGACGCTGCACGCGCCGGAGCGCTACTTCACCTAACCACACTTCATTTTAGTTAGCGAAGCCATCGGCTTCGCCCGGCGAAACGCTCAACAGAAACCTCCGGTTTCCCCAGCATACCGCTCGGCGCGCGAAGCGTCGCCGGAACTGATGACGGCCTTGTCACTCACGCGGAGTGCGCGACGCGCCGGACGCTCCGGGGCCACCGCCGCAGAGAAGCGCCACCGATAACGAATAGCATTAGCGGTGTGAGCGGCTTTCTTTGCTTACCTTTCTTTGCCGCAGCAAAGAAAGTAAGTGCCGCCCCGCACAGGGGCAACACTAATAGACCAATAAGAAAATAAGAAACCGCCACCACAAGCAAGGCAAACAACAAAACGCACGCCGCAGGCAAACAAACACCACAGGCAACCGCCTCAAGGCATCGCCGACTCTCCCCCCTTCGCCACCGCGTCCCCCTCCACTGGCTCTCGCGTCTCCGGCATCGCCGCCCACACCAGCAGCACGGCCAGCGCGCCCGCCGCAGCCAACCCAAAGAAACTCACCGCATTGCCGAAGTGATCGGCAACGAACCCCGCGGCAGTCGTGCTCAAGGTCGCGCCAATGCCGGCCGCCAGGCCGAACAGGCCGATACACAGGTTGTATCGTCCCTTGCCGCCCGCCACGTCGGCGGCAATCAGCGGCAGCATCACGCCGAACACGGCGGCGCTCAGGCCGTCGAGCATCTGCACCGGCACCAGCAGGTACGGGCTGCTGATTCCCGCGAACAGCAGGGCGCGGATCGGCAGGGCCGAGAACCCCAGCAGCAGGATCGGGCGGCGTCCCCAGCGCTCGGCGGAGCGGCCTACCCATGGCGACATCATCGCGACGATTGCCTGCGGCACGATGATGCACGCGGCAATCACGAGCTGCACGTTGTCGCCCATGCCGGCAGTCACTTCGCCGGCGGCCAGATTCAACATGGCGGCGTTCGACAGGTGGAACAGCACGATGCACGCCGCGAACAGCAGCATGCGCTTGTCGCGCAGCAGTTCGCGCAGGCTCTCGCGCCGCTCGATCTGCGCAGGCGTCGGGCCGGTTTTGGGCAACTCGATCGTGTCGGTGCGCTGGATCATTGCCAGGGCGAAAAGTGCCGGCACGGCCAGTGCCGCGGTCAGCCAGAACACGGCGCGCGGTGAGTAGTATTCGCCGAAGACGCCCATCAAGCCGGCCGCCACCGCGCTGCCGATCGACGCCCATCGCGCGTTGCGCCCGAGCCGGTCGCCAAGATTGGCACGCCCGACGAGTGCGAACGAAATGGCGGCCAGCGCCGGGGTCAGCATGCAGCTCGCGAAACCGTGGAAGACCTCGGCCGCGATCACCGGCAGCACGGTCGGACTCACGGCCAGCAACACGGCGCTCAGGATGATCGCGAAGATCGCCCAGGCGGCCGCGCCTTTCTTGTTGCGCAAGGCGTCGACGGCGGCGCCGCCCGGCACCTGGCTCACCATCGCGCTGATGGTGCCGACGGAAAGCGCCATGCCGATCTCGCCCTGCGTCCACTTGTGCGAGGCCAGATAAGACGCGATGAACGGCCCGAATCCCGTCTGCACGTTGGCGACGAAAAAATTCATCCAGTCGAGCGCGCGCAAGCTGCGCGCGGTAACCATCGTGCGGCCTGTCATCGGGCCGCCCGTGCGTTGGAGCCCGCGGCGGCGGGCGTGGCCGCAGCCGGCGCCGACGTGGCGGCCGGCGCAGCGGGTGGCGCGGGCGAGACGGCACGGATCGGCTTGTCGCTCGCGTAGGGCGGCGTGGCATTGATCTGCGCGTCGGTCAGGTCGATCAGCGGATGCAGTTCCTTGTCTTTCGTGACGAAATGCAACGCCGACCAGTTCGCGGCAATCGTGCGCCGCTCGGTGCTGACCATGCCGTTGACGTCGAGCACCACGGCTTGCGGCTGCGCGTTCGCGTCGATCAGCACGTCGATCACGCGACCGACCTTGGCGCCATTGGAGCGTTCGACGGTCGCGTCGAGCAAGGGCAGTTCGATCACGTTCGACTTCGCGGCCGGCGCCGGCGCGCCCGGCGTGGTGAGTGTGATCGGCGCGGTTTTCGCGGTCGGCGTGAAGCGGAAAATGCCCCACGGGAAATTCACTTTGCGGTCGCCGACGCCAAGGAAACCCTGCAGATTGACGACCATTTCGCGCGGTTTGCCGCTCGCATCGGTGACCATATCGACGGCGCGGCCCACGACCTTGCCATCGGGTTTCTGCACCGGGCTATCGAGCAGCGCGCGCGCCTCGTTGCGCTCGATCGTGCGCAACACGATCAGCGGCGGGGGCGGCGGCGGAGGCGGCGGCGCCACCACGACCGGCGGCGCGGGCTCGACCTTGTGCGGTTTGACGACCGGCTTCTTCGGCCGCTTGGGCTGTTCGGGACCGGCCGTTTCGGTTTCGGGCGGCTCTTCCGGCTCGGACGCCGCCACGGGCGCGCTCGCCGGTTCGACGGGCATCACCGTGGCATCGACGATCGGCGCCTGTTGCGGTCCCCACAGCAAGCTGCATCCGGACAGCGCGCACAGCGCGATCAACGCGAAGAATGCGAGAACCGGCTGACGCCAGGCAGGAAGCGAGAAACCGCCACTCATCAAAAAGCACTCCATGTCGCGGCGCACGCTCGCGTGCCGTCGCAGTTAAGTTACGTAACGAAACATGCCGCCGGGCAAGGCCGCCAACCCTGTTCTTGCGATCGCATTCGAGCCGCCCCGTTACGCTGGCTGAGGGCCAGAGTGTAACCCGTGGCAAAAGCCCGACCCGGTTTCGCGGGTGTCGCGCCGAGGTCAGCCCACGCACGCGCCGTGCCGCGTCGCGCAGATCGATGCGGCGAATTTCGCACTTTCTTGCCCCTGAAAGCCTGGAAAACCCTTTCATCTGCGCATGATGGGCCGTAGGTGTAAACACGCGGCTCGCGACGCGTATTGCCGTCCCCGCAACGATATAAGCGTCACGACATGTCTGGCATGCCATTCATGCGATGGGAGACATATTTGTGTTGGCCTACATTTCGAGACAGCAAAAGAAGAACGGAGCGTGCGAGTGGTCCGGACGCATCGCAAACCGACGTTCATACCTTGCCACACCCACATTAAATCAACGTAACGAGACGAACCTGACGGCAGCCGTATCGACGGCTGTTTCAGCACGCTGATAAAGGAGGCACTCATCATGATGGAACCCCAAGCCCAACCGATTTCCGAAATCGGCGCCGAATCTTTCGACGGAAAGGGCTTTCTCGACCGCTATTTCGAAATCTCCTCGCGCGGCAGTTCGCAACGCCAGGAAATCGTCGCCGGCATCACGACCTTCCTCGCCATGGTCTATTCCGTGTTCGTCGTGCCGGGCATGTTCGGCAAGGCGGGCTTCGATACCAGCGCGGTATTCGTTGCCGTGTGTCTGACAACGGCATTCGGTTCGCTGCTGATGGGTGTGTGGGCGCGTCTGCCGATCGCAATCGGCTGCGCGATTTCGCTGACCGCCTTCACGGCCTTCGGCCTCGTGCTCGGCAAGGGTCTGCATCCGAACGTGGCGCTCGGCGCAGTGTTCCTGATGGGCGTGGTGTTCACCGCGATCTCGGTAACGGGCGTGCGGTCGTGGATTCTGCGCAATCTGCCCACGGGCATCGCGCACGGCACGGGTATCGGCATCGGCCTCTTTCTGCTGCTGATCGCCGCCAACGACGTGGGTCTCGTCGTGAAGAATCCGGGCGCCGGTCTGCCGGTGGCACTCGGCAAGATCACGGCGCTGCCGGCGATCATGTCGGTGGCGGGGCTCGCGGCGATTTTCGGGCTGGTGCGCCGGCGCGTGCCGGGCTCGATCCTGATCGTGATTGTCGCGATCTCGGCGGTCTCGCTTGCCATCGATCCCGCTGTCGCGTTTCATGGCGTATTCGCGTTGCCTTCGCTGAGCGCGCCGGGTCACGCGTCGCTGATCGGCGCGATGGACATCAAAGGTGCGTTGTCGATGGCGGTGCTGCCGAGCGTGCTCGCGCTGGTGATGACCGCCGTGTTCGATGCGACCGGCACGATTCGCGCCGTCGCCGGACAAGCGGGTCAACTCGACGAAAACGGCCGCATCATCAACGGCGGCCGCGCCCTGACCGCCGATTCGCTGAGCTCGATCTTCTCGGGTCTGCTCGGCGGCGCACCGGCTGCCGCGTACATCGAATCGACGGTCGGCGTGGCCGCCGGCGCGAAAACAGGGATGGCCGCCGCGGTGGTCGGTCTGCTGTTTCTCGTCGTGATGTTCTTCTCGCCGCTGGCGAGCCTCGTGCCGTCCTATGCGACCGCGCCGGCGCTGATGTACGTTGGTCTGCTGATGCTCTCGAACGTCAGCAAGCTGCATATGGACGATATGGTCGACGCGATGTCGGGCCTCATGTGCGCGGTGTTTATCGTGCTGACCGCGAACATCGTGACGGGCATCATGCTCGGCTTCGCGACGCTCGTGATCGGCCGCGTGGTGAGCGGCGAGTATCGCAAGCTGAACGTGGGCACAGTGGCGATCGCGATCGTGCTGGTCGGCTTTTACCTCGGCGGCTGGGCGATCTGATCGCTTGCACGGCAAGTCGTGTGTCTGTTTTATTTGCTGTAGCGCGAGAGCAGGGCGCCCGTATTGCGCCTTGCCCGACCGTGTAGTCGGTTGTTCTCCACCCTTGACGCGACGCCGTGCCATGCAGTTTGCGCGCGGCGTCGCGTGTCTTTTTTCAGATCATTCAGCGTTTTTCATGCACACGTTTTGCGGGCACACAGCAGCCGGCCAACGTGGCGCGCCTTGACATCCCCAAGTGCATTTCTAGACTGGAGTTCATGGTTCAGTTCGACGCGGCATCCTGCCCGTCGAACGGCGTTTGCCATCTGGGAGGTGCACATGAACCCGCAAACTCGGGACCCGCAGCATCGAACCGGCACACGGGAAGAATGGCTGGCGGCCAGCAAGGCGCTGCTTGCCGAAGAGAAAGCGCATATGCGTGCCGGCGACGAACTCGCGCGCAAACGCCGTGCGCTGCCATGGGTGAAAGTCGACAAGACCTATTCTTTCGACACGCCGCAAGGCCGCAAGACGCTCGCCGATCTGTTCGACGGGCGCAGTCAGTTGATCGTCTATCACTTCATGATGGGTCCGGACTGGGACGAGGGCTGCGTGGGCTGTTCGTTTCTCTCCGATCACATGACCGGCATCCTGGCGCATCTCGAACATCACGACGTCTCGTACGTGACGGTCTCGCGTGCACCGCTCGACCGCATCGAGGCCTTCAAAAAGCGGATGGGATGGCAGTTTCCGTGGGTGTCGTCGAATCAGAGCGATTTCAACTACGACTATCACGTGTCGTTCACGCCGGAAGAAGTGGCGGGCAAGAAGGGCTTCTACAACTTTACCGAGCAGGATGTCGGCATCGACGAAATGCACGGGCATAGCGTGTTCTACAAAGACGCGGCGGGCGACGTGTATCACACGTATTCCACCTTCGGTCGCGGCGACGAGCAGTTCATCAACACGTACGCGCATCTGGACGTCACGCCGAAAGGCCGCAACGAAACGACCAGTCTGACCGACTGGGTCAAACATCACGACCGCTACGAGGCCGGCACGTCGGATGCGTCCAACGCGTCCGGTTGCGCTGCCTGCAAATCGTGAAAACACGGGGACGTCACGCGTTTTTGCGTCCCGCCTCGTAGAAGAGCGCGAACAGTTCCGACTGCGAGTTGACGTTGAGCTTGGTGTAAATGTGCTTCTTGTGCGCACGCACCGTTTCGAACGAGATGGTCAGTTTCTCGGCAATGGCGCGTGTCGAGAATCCGCTCAACGTCAGCATGGCCACTTCGACTTCGCGCGCGGTGAGCGGCGAACGTCCGCCCGCCGACGACACCTGCTCGAAACGCGCGGCATAGGCGGGCGCGTCTTCGGCGAGCGTCTGGACCGCGTTTGCCGGCGTGGCGTCACCGGAGAACGCTTGCGAGGCGCCGGCATCGAACGACTCGAAACGCAGACGCTGACGCAGCAATGCGATCACCCAGGGCGCGCACAGGGCAAGTACCGCGAGATCGCGTTCGCCGTAGCGCTGCGTCGCGCCGAGTGAAAACGCGAGCGTGTGACGCGCGTCGATCATGTAATTGAAGTGCACTTCATCGCCGACGATGTTCTTCCTGAAGTACCGCTGGTAGTAATCGGTCATCGTGAAGTTGTCGGGTGCGACGTCGGCGAGCGTGAGAAAGCCGGAGACGGGCCGCTCGGTCGCGGCGATATAGAACGGATCGAGTTGATACAGCGCGGCCAGATAGTCCTGGAACATCGTGTCGACCGTGCCGTCCGGCATCGGCGATTCCGCGCACACCAGCGGCGCTTCGCCCACGGCGAAACGCAGGGCGACCCAGTTGTCGAACATCACATAGCGTTCCAGCGCGCGCGTGAGGCGGGTCCAGAACTGCGCGGTGTCGAGTGCCTCGACGACCGCGCCGATCTCGCGATGAAAGGCCAGGTCGCGCCATTCGAGTTCCATGCCTGCTCCGGTGAGGGTAACCCTGCTGGGTAATTACGGACAAAAATATGTCTGGTAATAATAGGCTCAACCTTGAAACAGAGGCGGTCGAGTCAAGCCGCGTAGCAAACGTGGCGCCGACCGGTATTTTGCACGGGACGGGAGTGATGCGCGCTTGCGCCGCTCCGGTCGAGCCGGCATGGAATCGGAGACAACAGCAATGCTTCAACTGGAACTGGCACAAATTCCCATCGTGGACGGCGCGTCCGGCGTGGATGGCGCGAACGTGCAACGCGTGCTGCACACCATTGCCCGACGTTCGGACGGCACCGATCTGATCGTGTTTCCCGAAACCACGCTGTCGGGCTTTCCGACGCGTGACAACGTGCGTGACGTGGCCGAGCCGATCGAGGGTGCCTCGCTCACGGCGGTGCGCAATGCCGCGCGCGACGCGCGTGTGGCCGTGGCCGTCGGTTTCGCGGAACGCGACGGCAGCCGCTTTTTCAACACCACGGTACTGATCGACGAGCAGGGCGGCATCGCGCTGCGTTATCGCAAGACCCATCTGTGGGCCTCGGACGTGGGCGTGTTCGAACCGGGCGACCGCTACGAAGTGTGCAGCTTCAAGGGCATGACCGTCGGTCTGCTGATCTGCTACGACATCGAATTTCCCGAAACCGGGCGCGCGGTGGCCTCGCTCGGCGCCGATCTGCTGCTCGTGACGAACGGCAACATGGACCCGTTCGGTCCGGTGCATCGCCGCGCCATCGTGGCGCGGGCCATGGAAAACCAGATGTTCGCCGCACTCGTGAACCGGATCGGTTTGGGCGACGACAACCTCACGTTCCCCGGCGAGTCGGCGTTGATCGATCCGCTCGGCGAAGTGGTCTGCGATGCGGGGCATGAAGAAACCGTGATGCGCGCCACGCTTGACCCGGCACGCCTCGAAGGTGCGCGCGAGCATTACCGTTATCTGCACGACGCGCGCATTGCGCTCGATCTCGCCACGGCAGAGGGCGAGCGCGGCCAGCGGATGCGCGTGATCCGCAACGGCTGATTGCAGCATGCGCTGAAGCAGGCACGGCAGCGCAAACGAAGTTCAGGCACGACACCTACCGCGCAAAAAACCGCGCATCCAGCAAGTCTGATCGACGGTATCGAGCAGGACGGCGCGAGGCGCGCCGCCCGCAGCCGATGCTCGTCCATTCGTCTCAGGAGACACCGCATGAACCCATCATCGAACGCCGGGCCGGCCGCGCAGTCCGTCAGCGGCACCACGCATCTGAAACGTACGCTCGGGCTGCCGTCGGTCTTGCTATTCGGTCTCGCCTACATGGCGCCGCTGATCGTGTACGGCACCTACGGCGTGCTCGCCGGCGCGAGCGGCGACACGGCGGCGCTCGCCTATCTGATCGCGCTGATCGCCATCGTCTTCACGGCGCTCAGTTACGGCAAACTCGCGCGACTGTTTCCGGTCGCGGGTTCCGCGTACACGTACACGCGCAAGACCTTCAACCCGCATCTGGGATTCATGATCGGCTGGGCCACCTTACTCGATTATTTTTTCCTGCCCATGGTGATCTGGCTGATCGGCGCCGCGTATCTGAGCGCGGCGTTCCCGCATATTCCGGGCTGGATCTGGATCGTCGCGTTCATCGTGCTGACCAGCGCCTTGAATATTCTCGGCATCGAACTCGCGAACCGTTTCAACATCGTGCTGATGGTGGTGCAACTGGCGATCGTCGCGTTGTTCGTGGTGTTGTGCTGCCATTACGTGACGGCTGCTGTCGGCCCGGGCGGACTGATTTCGGCGGAGCCGTTCTTCAAGCCGCACGTGCCGTTCTCGGCCACCATGGCGGGCGCCGCGATCGCCGCGTATTCGTACCTCGGCTTCGACGCGGTCTCCACGCTCACGGAAGAAACCATCGCACCGGAGAAGACCATGCCGCGCGCCATCGTGCTGATCGCGCTGATCGGCGGCGCGATCTTCGTGATTGCCGCGTACACGATCCAGCTCGCGCATCCCGGCGCCGTATTCAAGGACCCGGATTCGGCGGCGTTCGAAGTGGCGCGCAAGGTCGGCGGCGATATCTTCGTGACGGTGTTTCTCGCCGGGCTGATTCTCGCGCAGTTCGCCTCGGGCATCTCGGCGCAGGCAAGCGTGGGCCGTTTGCTCTATGCGATGGGACGTGACGAAGTGCTGCCCAAGCGGATCTTCGGCTTCGTGCATCCGAAGTACAAGACGCCGGCGCTGAACATCGCGATTGCGGGCGCAATCGGTCTGGTGGCATTGAAGCTGGACGTGGCGACCTCGACATCCTTCATCAACTTCGGCGCGTTTCTCGCGTTCACTGCCGTCAACCTGTGCGTGATCCGGCAGTTCTTCAACGCAAGGGGAAGCGCGAATGCGATGGGCGTGATCGGTGGACTGCTGTTCCCGCTGGCCGGCGCCATCGCGGACGTGTGGTTGCTGGTGAGTCTGGAGAAAACCGCGCTCGTGCTCGGCGCAGTGTGGTTCGTGCTGGGGCTGTGCTATCTCGGCTGGATCACGCGTTGTTTCCGTCAGGCGCCGCCGGAAGTGGCGGTGTAAAACAGATCGCAGCGCCGAGGCGCTGCGGCGCTCAGAGCGACATGTCGAAGGCGGGCTTGAGGAAGAATTCGATGGCCATCACGGCGAGGCCCATGGCCGCCGCCGACAGCGTCAACGTGCCGTATTCGTCGTAACGTGCATCGTAAAGGCACGCTACGACGAACAGAATCGCCAGCAGGTTAGTCAGCCAGTCGAAATTCAGCGCGAAGGTCATCGATCAAATCCGGGCTCATGTGCGACCGCAGTGCCGGGTCGCTCGCTAAGGTGAGCGGAATTCTAGCGAGTTGAGCTTACGGATTCGCAACGGCTGCGCTTACAGAAATTACGCATTGCGTGAAGCCGGGGAGTCGCTCCGGCGGAGCGCTCCTCGCAGATAAGGCCTGAAAACAGGCCTCGCGGCGAATCTTCAGTCGAGCTTCATGTCGTGCTCGATCCAGTCGATCACCGACGTGTGCTTCGGTTGCCAGCCCAGCAGTTTGCGCGAACGGTCGCCGCGCACGCGGCTGTTCGAGCCGAGTCCGTACGACGCCATTTCGTAACCCCATTCCTTCTGTGCTTCGGCGAGCGGCCAGTCTTGCGCCTCGCCGAGCTTCATCTTGCGGGCAATCGCCGCGCTCATGTCGCGGAACGAGGCCTCGCCGCTTTCGACGAAGTAGAACGTGCCGGGCGGCGTTTTTTCCAGCGCGAGCCGATACAGTTCGGCGACGTCGTCCACATGCACGTTCGACCAGGTGTTGCCGCCGCTGCCGACATGCCGCACCACGCCGCTTTTCTGCGCCTGACGCACGAGGCGCGGCAATTGCACGCTCGAGCTGCCGGCCACGACGCCGTTGCCGTAGATCAGCGTGTTGCACAGCACGGCGGAGCGGACGTTCTGTCCGGCCGCGTCGAGCACCAGCTGATCGATCGCGACGCGCGCCGCTTTGTCGGCGGTCGGCGTGGGCAGGGCGTCTTCGTGGTAGATCTGCGCCTGGCCGGCTTCGCCGCCGGACGCGTCGCCCACGATGCTCGACCCGCTCGTGTGCAGAAACGGTTTGCCCGAGCCCGCGAGTCCTTCGATCAGCGCCTTGACGGCGCCCTCGTGGTCGCTGCTTGCCGCGTTGATCACGGCGTCCGCGGCCTTCGCTTCGGCGACCAGCAGGTCGCGGTCGTCCAGTGTGCCGATGACGGGTTCGATGCCGAGGCGCTGCATTTCGGCAGCCTGCTCGGGCTTGCGGATCAGTCCACGGACCTGATGGCCGGCGCGCACGAGATGCGCCGCAATGGAACCGCCGATAAAGCCGCTTGCGCCAGTAATGAATATCTTCAAGACGTTCTCCAGGTTGGAAACACGATGCAATGAAGGCAGTATCCGCTCTTCCGATTCTCGCAAAAAGACGCGTAGTGACAAATCAATCTTGATTTCAGATCAATAATCCCGCGACGCCCCCGCGACACCTGTTAGCCCGGCATGCCCCGCCGCCGCGCGCCCGTTCTGCGTGGTCGCCTATAACCTGAAGAGCGACTATTCGGCCTCGCCGCGCGTGGTGCGCCTTTTTTGGCTACTTGCCAGCGTGGTTTTTGAAGATGTATATACAAGACATCGCTTTCCGTTGCGCAGGCCGGCAGATCGGCCGGACGCCGCACGTCGGCCGGGGATTCGACAAGCCCGCAGCCAATGCGATGCCCTAATGGAAACCCCTGGATAAGTGCCCGCAAAAACAGGTTGTATATACAAGAGCGCGACGCTAAACTTGTCCCAAATTGTATAGACAGGATGACAACCATGATGATTCTGAAGCCCGGCTACCTGACTCTCCCGCAACTGCGCCAGATCGCTCGCGAGCATGTCGCGCTGCAACTCGATCCGGCCAGCCACGCCGCTATCGACGCCTGCGCCAAAGCCGTTGCCGATATCGCCGCGAAGGGCGAGCCGGCCTATGGCATCAACACGGGCTTCGGCCGTCTGGCCAGCACGCACATTCCGCACGACCAGCTCGAACTGCTGCAACGCAATCTGGTGCTCTCGCATGCGGTCGGCGTGGGCGAGCCGATGTCGCGTCCGGTGGTGCGTCTGCTGATCGCGCTGAAGCTGTCGAGCCTCGGCCGCGGTCACTCGGGCATCCGTCGCGAAGTGATGGAAGCGCTCATTACGCTGTACAACGCCGATGTTCTGCCGGTCATTCCGGTGAAGGGCTCGGTCGGCGCATCGGGCGACCTTGCGCCGCTCGCGCATATGTCGGCCACCTTGCTGGGCGTCGGCGAAGTGTTCGCGAAGGGCGAGCGCATGCCGGCCACCGAAGGCCTCGCGCTGGTCGGTCTGAAGCCGCTCACCTTGCAGGCTAAGGAAGGGCTCGCGCTGCTCAACGGCACACAGGCGTCCACCGCGCTCGCGCTCTACAACATGTTCGCCATCGAAGACCTGTACCGCACGGCGCTGGTGTCGGGCGCGCTGTCGGTCGACGCCGCGATGGGCTCCGTCAAGCCGTTCGACGCGCGCATTCACGAACTGCGCGGCCACCGCGGCCAGATCGACGCGGCGGCGGCCTATCGCTCGCTGCTCGAAGGCTCGGGCATCAACGTCTCGCACGCCGATTGCGACAAGGTGCAGGACCCGTACAGCCTGCGCTGCCAGCCGCAGGTCATGGGCGCGTGTCTCGACCAGATGCGCCACGCGGCCGACGTGCTGCTGCTGGAAGCCAACGCGGTGTCGGACAATCCGCTGATTTTCCCGGACACCGGCGAAGTGCTGTCGGGCGGTAACTTCCACGCTGAGCCGGTTGCATTCGCGGCCGACAACCTCGCGCTCGCGGCCGCTGAAATCGGCGCGCTCGCCGAACGCCGCATCGCCTTGCTGATCGACGCCACGCTGTCGGGCCTGCCGCCGTTCCTCGTGCGCGACGGCGGCGTGAATTCGGGCTTCATGATCGCCCACGTCACGGCGGCCGCGCTCGCGTCGGAGAACAAGACGCTTGCGCATCCGGCGTCGGTGGATTCGCTGCCGACCTCGGCGAACCAGGAAGACCACGTGTCGATGGCGACTTTCGCGGCGCGCAAGCTCGGCGACATTGCCGAAAATACCGCGAATATTCTGTCGATCGAACTGCTTGCCGCGGCGCAAGGCGTCGATCTGCGCGCGCCGCACAAGACCAGCCCGAGTCTGCAGAAGGTGATGGACACGGTGCGCAAGGACGTCGCGCACTACGAACTCGATCACTACTTCGCGCCGGACATCGAAGCCGTGACGCGCCTCGTGCAGAACGGCACGATCGCGAAGCTGAGCCCGTTCTCGTTCGCCTCCGAACAGTAAGCCGCGGCTACCCAGAGCGTCTCATGAACAACGCACCGGCTTACCAGGGCATCAAGGACTTCATCCTCTCGCGCATTCACGCAGGCGAGTGGGCCGAAGGCGACCAGGTGCCGTCCGAAAACGAGCTTGCACGCGAATTCAACGTGGCGCGCATGACGGTCAACCGCGCGCTGCGCGAATTGACCTCGGAACAGGTGCTCACGCGCGTGCAGGGTTCGGGCACTTTCGTGGCCCGTCCCAAGTACGAATCCACGCTGGTGGCGATCCGCAGTATTTCCGACGAAATCGTCGCGCGCGGGCATCGTCATCAGGCGAAGGTGCTGCATATCGGCGCGACCATCGCCGACGAAGCGCTCGCCGAGGAAATGCAGGTGAGCGCGGGCAGCCCGGTGTTTCATTCGCGCGTGCTGCATCTGGAAAACGACGAGCCGGTGCAACTCGAAGAACGCTGGGTCAACCCGGCGGTTGCGCCCGAGTACGCCTTGCAGGATTTCACCAACACCACGCCGAATCAGTACCTCGTGCGTGTGGCGCCGCTGCAGCGCGTGGAGTACCGCATCGAGGCGCTGGCCGCCGACGCGGCCACGCGCGAATTGCTGACCATGGACGACACCGAGCCGTGCCTCGTGCTGCATCGGCGCACGTGGTCGCAAAGTCAGGTGGCGTCGGTTGCCAATCTTTGGCATCCCGGCAGCCGTTACCGTTTCACCGGCCATTTCTGAGTTGCCGGGTTCCATCAGTTCGAACCATTCGACGAATCTTCGCGAAGCTCTTTCGATCCGTTTTTAGACACTCTCCGACCATTTTCCGCATTCCGAGGGCCACCATGAACAACCCGAAACACATCGATCCGCGTCTCGACCCGACCCGCACGATTCGCGCGCCGCGTGGCGCGGAAAAGACCTGCAAGACCTGGATCGCTGAAGCGGCTTACCGGATGATCCAGAATAATCTGGACCCCGAAGTAGCCGAGCATCCGCATGCGCTGGTGGTGTACGGTGGCATCGGGCGCGCTGCGCGTAACTGGGACTGCTTCGACCAGATTCTCGCGTCGCTGAAGGATCTCAACGAAGACGAAACGCTGCTGATCCAGTCGGGCAAGCCGGTGGGCGTGTTCCGCACGCATGCCGATGCGCCGCGCGTGCTGCTGGCCAACTCGAATCTGGTGCCGCACTGGGCGACGTGGGAACACTTCCACGAACTCGATCGCAAGGGCCTCATGATGTACGGCCAGATGACGGCCGGCAGCTGGATCTACATCGGCAGCCAGGGCATCGTGCAGGGCACGTACGAAACGTTCTTCTCGGTGGCCAACCAGCATTTCAACGGCGACCCGGCGGGCCGCTGGATTCTCACCGGCGGTCTGGGCGGCATGGGCGGCGCGCAGCCGCTCGCCGCCACCATGGCGGGTTTCTCGATGATCGCGGTGGAATGCGACGAGACGCGTATCGACTTCCGCCTGAAGACCCGTTACGTGGACAAAAAAGCCAAGACGCTCGACGAAGCGCTTGCCATGCTCGACGAAGCGAAGCGCTCGGGCAAGCCGGTGTCGATCGGTCTGCTGGGCAATGCGGCCGACGTGTTCGCCGAATGCGTGGCGCGCAACATCACGCCGGATTGCGTGACGGACCAGACCAGCGCGCACGATCCGATTCACGGTTATCTGCCGCAAGGCTGGACCGTCGAAGACTGGCGCGAACGCATGAAGACCGCGCCGGATTCGATCGTCACGCCGGCCAAGCAGTCGATGGCCAAGCAGGTTCAGGCCATGCTGACGCTGCAGGAACGCGGCGCCGCCACACTCGACTACGGCAACAACATTCGCCAGATGGCGCTGGAAATGGGCGTGGAAAACGCGTTTGATTTTCCGGGCTTCGTGCCGGCGTATATCCGGCCGCTCTTCTGCGAAGGCAAGGGGCCGTTCCGCTGGGTCGCGTTGTCGGGCGATCCCGAAGACATCTACAAAACGGATGCCAAGGTCAAGGAACTGATTCCGGACGATCCGCACCTGCACAACTGGCTCGACATGGCGCGCGAACGCATCGCTTTCCAGGGCTTGCCGGCGCGCATCTGCTGGGTCGGCGTGAAAGACCGTTATCGTCTCGGCCAGGCGTTCAACGAAATGGTGAAGAATGGCGAACTGAAAGCGCCGATCGTGATTGGCCGCGATCACCTCGACACCGGTTCGGTGGCGAGCCCGAATCGCGAAACCGAATCCATGAAAGACGGCTCGGACGCCGTCAGCGACTGGCCGCTGCTCAACGCGCTGCTCAACACGGCGGGCGGCGCATCGTGGGTCTCGCTGCATCACGGCGGCGGCGTCGGCATGGGCTTTAGCCAGCACTCGGGTGTCGTGATCGTCGCCGACGGCACCGACGCCGCCAAGGAGCGTCTCGGCCGCGTGCTGTTCAACGATCCGGCCACCGGCGTGATGCGTCATGCGGACGCCGGCTACGAACTCGCGCAGGAAACGGCGCGCGAGGCGGGTCTGAATCTGCCGATGCTGGGCCGTTGATCGTGACCGTTGCCGGCAAGGAGAGAGCGGCGGCGCTCGGCACTACGTTGATCCGCGCGGCCGATCTCGTGGCCGCGCCGTGGAAGAACGGCGGCGGGGTCACGCGCGAAGTGGCGAGCTTCCCGACGGATGCGGGGCTCGACAGCTTCGTGTGGCGGGTGAGCGTGGCCGACGTGGCGCAGGCGGGACCGTTCTCGCGCTTCGAAGGCATCGACCGCACGCTGGTGCTGCTGGGGGGCGCGGGCATGCTGCTGGACGAGACGTCCGCCGACAACACGGCTGCTGCGCTGACGCACACGCTCACCACGCCGCTCGACATCGCGCGTTTCGGCGGCGAGGCGCAGATTCAGGCGCGTCTCGTCGACGGCGCGACGCGCGACTTCAACCTGATGGTGCGGCGTCGCGCGGCGACGGGCGAGCTGGAAGTGTGGCAATGCAATCAGCAAAGCCGTCAGCAGCACGAGTTGTCCGCCGATGTGGTGGTGCTGTTCTGCGCGAGCGGGGCGGTCTCGGTTACGCTGGACGATTCGGCCGAACCGGTTTCGCTCGACACCGGCGACACACTGATGATCGACGCGCCGCGCGCACGGCCATGCCGCGTTCAAGGCGCGGGCGCACTGCTCGCGATCAGCATCCGCTACACCGCCTGACGACGATTCGCGCTCGCGGCCCGAATCAGAGGGCGAACCCGCAGCGCGAATCCGGGGTGCAAACCCCGACGAACACGCCAAGGCCATCTTAAGAGCACGTTACGAGCAAGCAAAGAGCACGCGATGAAGCAAACCGTCTGGCATCACCTGAATCTTTGTCCAACGGGCGACCCTCGGCACACGTCGAGCGACGCCGCGATCGCCGTGCAGGACGGCCGTATCGCGTGGCTCGGCGCAGAGTCTGCGCTGCCGGCCGAATATGCCGCGTGGCCGCGCGAAGATCTGCATGGCGCGTGGGTCACGCCGGGTCTCGTCGACTGTCACACGCACCTCGTGTACGGCGGCCAGCGCGCCGACGAATTCGCGCAGCGGCTGGCAGGTGTCAGCTACGAAGAAATCGCGCGGCAGGGCGGCGGCATCGTCTCGACCGTGCGCGCCACGCGTGCGGCCGACGAAGCCACCTTGCTGCGCCAGTCCGCCGCGCGGCTCGAACCGCTGCTCGCCGAGGGCGTCACGGCGGTCGAAATCAAATCCGGTTACGGGCTCGATCTCGCCAGCGAGCGCAAGATGCTGCGCGTCGCGCGGCAACTGGGCGAACGCTACCCGGTGACCGTCTACACGACCTTTCTCGGCGCGCATGCCTTGCCGCCCGAATTCGCGGGCCGTGCGGACGCGTACATCGACGAAGTCTGCAACACCATGCTCCCCGCGCTCGCGGACGAAGGTCTGGTGGACGCCGTCGACGTGTTCTGCGAGCGCATCGGTTTTTCGCTCGAGCAGAGCGAACGCGTCTTCGAGGCGGCCGGGCGTCGCGGCTTGCCTGTGAAGATGCACGCCGAGCAGTTGTCGAACGGCGGCGGCACGGCGCTGGCGGCGCGCCATCGCGCGCTGTCGGCGGATCACCTCGAATTTCTCGACGAAGCCGGGGTGGCCGCGATGAAAGAAGCCGGCACGGTTGCGGTGCTGCTGCCGGGCGCGTACTACTTCATTCGCGAGACGCAATTGCCGCCGCTGGACTTGCTGCGGCGCTACGAGGTGCCCATCGCGATTTCCACCGACAGCAATCCCGGCACATCGCCCGCCACCTCGCTCCTGTTGATGATGAACATGGCGACCACGCTGTTCCGCATGACCGTGCCCGAAGTCCTGCAAGGCGTCACGGTGAACGCGGCGCGGGCGCTCGGCAAGTCGGACACGCACGGCACGCTGGAAGCCGGGCGCGCGGCGGATTTCGCGGTGTGGTCCGTCGATTCGCTGGCCGAGCTGGCTTACTGGATCGGACGTCCGCTGTGCGCGCGCGTGGTGCGCGCGGGCGAGACGGTCTATACACGGCGTGAACTGATTTAAGGCCAGAACGACGATGCAAACTGAACTGTCATTATTCGCCGACCACGCCTATCTGCCCGATGGCTGGCATCGCAACGTGCTGTTGCAATGGGACGCGGCCGGCACGCTCACGGCCGTCACGCCGGGCACGGATGCGCCGCCTGCCGGCACGCGGCGAGCCGCGGGTCCGGTGATGCCTGGCATGCCGAATCTTCATTCGCACGCATTTCAGCGTGCCATGGCCGGTCTCACCGAATATCGCGCGGCGTCCGGCGCGAACGCCACGGACAATTTCTGGAGCTGGCGCGACCTGATGTACCGCTTCGCCGCGAAGATCACGCCCGAAGGACTCGCGAGCGTGGCGCAGTGGCTGTACATCGAAATGCTGAAAGCGGGCTATACGTCCGTGTGCGAATTCCATTACGTGCATCACACGCCGGACGGCAGCCGCTATACGAATCAGGCGGAACTCGCGCAGCGTGTCGTGGACGCGGCTTCGGCGAGCGGCATCGGCATGACGATGTTGCCGGTGCTGTATCAGTACAGCGGCTTCGGTTCGCGCGCCCCGCGTGAAGATCAGCAACGCTTCATCAATACGCCCGACAGTCTGCTCGATCTGCTCGGCACCTTGCGCGCGGCACGGCCCGAAAGCGCGGCCTTGCGTTACGGCGTGGCGCCGCATTCGCTGCGCGCGGTGTCGGCGGATTCGTTGCGTGCGCTGCTCGGCGGACTCGACGCCACCGCGCCGGTCCATATCCATATCGCGGAACAGACGGCGGAAGTCGATGCATGCGTCGAAACCGAAGGCGCGCGGCCGGTGCAATGGCTGCTCGATCGTTTCGATGTCGATAGCCGCTGGTGTCTGGTGCATGCCACGCATGTCGACGCAAACGAAACACAGGCGCTCGCGAAGAGCCGTGCGGTAGCCGGTTTGTGCCTGACCACCGAGGCCAATCTCGGCGACGGTATTTTCCCGGCGTACGATTATCTCGACGCGCAAGGGCGCTTCGGTGTCGGCTCGGACAGTCACATCGGCGTCGACTGGCGCGCGGAACTGCGTCTGCTCGAATACGGCCAGCGTCTCACGCGCCGTCAGCGCAACGTGCTCGCGTCGACGCAGGCCACGCATGTGGCGGACCGTCTGTTCGACGCCGCGCTCGAAGGCGGCGCGCAGGCCACCGGCCGCGCGGTGAGCGGCTTGCAGGTGGGGCAGCGCGCGGACTGGCTGGTGCTCGACCCCGATCATTCGAGCATCGCCGAGCATGCGCCGCACGCGTGGCTCTCGGGCGTTGTATTCTGCGAGCATGGTGAGACGCCGATTCGCGACGTCTACGCGGGCGGCCAGAAGGTCGTCGACAACCGCCGTCATCGCGATGAAGAAGCGGCGTACGCGCGCTATCGCGTGGCGCTCGCCGATCTGCTGAAGTGATTGAAACGACTCTTCGAAACCACTGATTCCGGGCCGATATGACTGCCGCCAACCATCCGCCGGTTTTCTCGCTGCAACAGGGAAGCCTGCCGTTGCTGATTTCGATTCCGCACGTGGGCACGCAGATTCCCGCCGATATCGCGGCCACCATGACGCCCGTCGCGCAACGCACGGACGACTGCGACTGGCATCTCGACCGCCTGTACGCATTTGCCGCGCGCATGGGCGCATCGATTCTGACGCCGTTCAACGCGCGCTACGTGATCGACCTGAACCGTCCGCCCGACGGCGCGAACCTCTATCCTGGTCAGGACACGACGGGCCTGTTGCCGGTCGATACCTTCGAGAAGGAACCCTTGTATCTCGACGGTCGTCTGCCCGACGAGGCCGAAGTGGCGCGTCGTCGTGACGCCTACTGGCGGCCCTATCACGATGCACTGACGGCCGAACTTGCCGAACTCAAGGCGCGACACGGCAAGGTGCTGCTGTGGGAAGCGCACTCCATCCGCTCGCATGTGCCGCGCTTTTTCGAAGGACGCCTGCCCGATTTCAATTTCGGCACCTCGAACGGTGCGAGCGCCGTCGCCGGACTGGGCGAGGAACTGGCCGCCATCGTCGAGCGGCATGGCGATTATTCGGCGGTTGCGAACGGGCGCTTCAAGGGTGGTTACATCACGCGGCAATACGGTGTGCCGGCAGAAGGTGTCCATGCCGTGCAGCTGGAACTCTCGCAGATCACCTACATGCAGGAGCAGTTCCCCTATGCGTATGACGAAAGGCTCGCGGTGAAGGTCGAACCGCTGCTGGAAGAACTGGTCGCGGTGGCGTTGCAGCGCGCGAAGAGTGCGTAGGGAAGTTCGTAAGGTCACCGGCCTCGCCGGAATCGCAGGCGGCGGGCTTCGCCGCCCGGCGATCTTTCTTTGCGGCCCGCTTCGCGTTCTGCGAGTGCCGGGCATTTCCATCAAGGTGTAACAGCATGTGTCCGTCGTTGCGTGTTCGCCCGTTCGCGGCGAACTTATAGTGCGGCGACGTGACGTGCTCCAATGAAAAAGCCCCGCTTAGGCGGGGCTTTTCGGTGCTCGCTCGAAGCGTTGCACGGCATCAGTGGCAGCGACGTTCCCAGTGATGGTGAACGCGCACCTTGTGGCATTCCTTGTGATGTTCGTAGGCTTGAGCGGGAGCAACTGCGCTCAGCGTGACAACTGCCGCAGCGATGGCGAGAACGAGCTTTTTCATTACAGAATCCTTAATTCAACGTGTTGGGACTAACCGTGCAGCACAACGCGTGCCGCGCGGCCCCGGAAGGATGCCACAAATCGTCGGCGATGCGCTGGAACACAGGCGAAATGCGCGGGTCAATCTCAAACGCCGGCTTGCGCGCACGTGGTTGCGCGTGTTTTTTTCGCGGCAGCGGCGTGTAACTTCGGCGCCACGACAGCCGCCGCACGAACGCATATGGATTGCGCGTCGCGGTGCGAAGCGGCTACCCTTTCAGAACGATGACGCGCGAGCGTGTCATCCATACATCGGGCAAAAGATGGAAGACCCAGCGATGGAAGATTCCGACGAATTGCTGCTCCCAGTGTGGCGGGCAAACCTGGTGCTGCTGACCCGCGAGGTCGGCGCGGCGTCGCGCCTCGCGCGCATGATGACGTTCTCCGCGAGCTACCTCAAACTGATGCTGTCCGGCCAGCGCGAATTCAGCGAGGAATTCGTGCGCGGGATCGAGGCCGTGACGGGTTTGCCGAACGGCTGGATGAATTCGCCGCACGCGGAGCAGGACATTCCCGCCAACGCGCGCGAGGCGATCGACAACGAGCAGCCGCTCGCGCGCTTTCGCGGCACGGCGCATCCGGTGCGCAAGAAAACCGTGCTGCGGCCGCCCGAGCCGATTTTCGGCCAGCCGGCGGCAGCCAAACGTGTCGAAGAAGAAACCATCGACGCCGAGGCGCACCGGCGTCAGGCGCACGTGCGCAAGCTGCGCGATCTGGCGGTTCAGGATGTGCGGCGTTTCGAGCGTCATCTGAGTCACGCGCCGGTCGAACTCACGGCAGTGCGCGCCAAGGTGGAAGACGTGATCGCCGCGGCCGATCTCGACGACCCGATCCAGGCCGATCTCGCCGGCAGGCTCGAACAGATCGAGAAGCATCGTCATCTGCTGCTGCGTCACGTGGAGCGCCTGCAAAGTCTGCTGGGAGAGATCGGGGACACCGATTGACCGGCGTGCCGGTGACGCGCGGCCGCGCCTGGCTCGTGGCGGGGGCGCTGCTTATGCTCCTGCCCGGCGCGGGCATGCTGAACGCGGCGCATGCCGACGAGCCCACGGCCGATTCTGTTGCCGACGACCTCGCTCCGTCCACGATCGAGCGCGACGTGCATCTCTTCGTGATCCAGAAAGACGGCTCCGTGGAAGAGCACGACGACACCGTGTTGCGCGCCAACACGGCGAGCGGCGTCGACGACATCGCGCAGCGCTACGTGTGGTTCAACAAGGATATCGAGCAGGTGCAACTGCTGGCGGCGCAAACCATCGGGCCGGACGGCGTCGCCCACGACGTTGGCCCCGAAGCGATTCGCGACGTTCAGGAACCGCGTTCGGCCGGTGCGCCGAGTTTCGAAGACGGTGTATTGCGCACGGTGATCTTTCCCGGTGTCGAAGCGGGTTCGCGCGTGCATCTGGCCTTCCGCAAAACGCGCAAAACACCCTTGCAGGCCGGCACATTTGCGTATCTGGTGGAGCCGACGCGTGATCCCGTCGAGATGCAGAAGCTGATTTTCGATCTGCCCGCCGACGTGCCCTTGCACGCCGACGCGCGCGGTTACGTCGCGCTGCCGCCGGTAACGGAAAACGGCCGGACGCGCTACGAATTCGACTATCGCCACGGTCCGTATGCGCGGCTGGAAGCGGGCGCGGTGGGCTACGCGAATTGGGGCGACCGTTTGATGGTATCGACCGTGCCGGACTTCGCGAACTTTGCGGCACGCTATCGCGGACCTGCCACCGACGCGACCATGAGCGATCCGCAGATCGTGCAGCTTGCCCGAAGCCTGACTGCCCAGGCCGCCGATCCACGCACCAGGGCGCGTCTGCTGTACGACTGGGTGCGTCTGAATATCCGTTACGTGGCTTTGTTTCTTGGCGAAACCGCGGCCGTGCCGCACAGGGCAATCGACATTCTTCACAACCGCTACGGCGACTGCAAGGACCACGTTGCGCTGTACAGCGCGTTGCTGGCCGCGGTCGGCATTGACAGTCAGGCCGTGCTGCTCAATCTCGGGCCGTACTACAGATTGCCCGACGTGCCGGGCTACGGCGCGAGTGCGATCAATCACGCTATCGTCTGGATTCCTGAGCTATCGCTGTTCGCCGATACCACGGCGGGCGGCGTCGCATTCGGTTATCTGCCGCCAAGCGTCATGGACCGTCCCGTATTGCTGGTCGATGACGGCGTGCTGGTGCGCACACCCGCCACGCAGCTTCGCGAGCGCAGCGCGCGTCTGCAGATCGACGTGGACGAGAGCGGCGCGGCCACTTACGCGTATCGCGTGGAAGACGCGGGTTACACGGCGGAACTCGAACGCAACACGTTTCGCCGATCCACGCGGCAGCGCATCCAGCAGATCGCGGCGAGCCGTCTGCTGCAAACGGGTCTACACGGCACCGCGCAATTGCGCACCGACGACGTCAACGCCACCGATGGCGCGTTTGCCACGTCGATGCAGGGCAGGGTGGAGCATGTCGTCTGGCCGGACGGCACCACCGCCGTGCCCGCTCTGAGCAGCCTGTCCGGCGGTATCGGAAGCCAGGTCCAGACGTGGCTCGCCGAGCCCGTGCGAACGCAGCCTTGGGCCTGTGTCGGCGGCAGCTTCGACGAGACGCTGGAGATCACGCTACCGCGTTTTGCGCGCGTCGCGAATACGCAGGGGAGTCGGCAGGGCGCGCCCGACATACCGTCGAACCTCACGGTGAAAGATCCGTTTATCGAGTTCTCTTCGCGCTACGTGTTCGATCCGGTTGCGCGCACCTTGCAGGTCACGCGGCATTTGCAGGCCGCGTTCGGGCATCAGATGTGTTCGCCGCAGGAGTTCGCCGGCATGAAGGACGACCTTGTGCGGATCGAGCGCGATCTCGATGCCGAACTGGTCGTCAAGGCGGGAAAGTAGAGCGGAATGCGGATGTGAAACGCCGGACCGGCACGCGCGCGGCGTCGCAACCCGGCGAGCGCCGCGCGCAGGACGAAGCCGCCGCGCGCTATGTCAGGTGCCGCTCTTCGTGACGATCGGCACCCACACGCCACCTTTCACCTGATACAGCGTGGACGCGCCGCTCTTCAGCGCGCCCGTGCTGTCGAACGAAATCTTGCCGGTCACGCCGTCGTAATCGATTGCCTTGAGTACCGGGCGATACACCGCCGGCGAACTCGACTTGGCCTGCTGCATGGCCTTGATCGCGACCCACGCGCCGTCGTAACCGAACGGTGCATACGAAAGAATATCGACACCGAAACGCTTCTTGAACTTCGCGGAGAAGTCCTTGCCGCCCGGCAATTGCGCGAGCGGCCGGCCGTATTCCCAGGCCATCGCACCTTCGGCCGCGTCGCCCGCGAGCTTGATGAAATCCTGGTCCATCACGCCGCCGCCGCCGACCAGCTGTGCGTTCAGTCCGAGTTGCTTCATGCGCTTCGCGAAGCCGGCCGCCTGCGTATCCAGTCCGCCGAAGAACACCAGGTCGGCGTTGGTCGACTTGATCTTGGTGATCTGTGTGCTGAAGTCCACGGCCTTGTTGTCGGTGTACTCGCGCGCCACCAGCGTGCCGCCGTGCGCCTTGACCGCTTTCTCGAACTCGTCCGCTTCGCCCTGACCGAAGGCCGTGCGATCGTCGATGATCGCGATGCGCTTGGCCTTGCTCACTTCGACCGCGTAGACGCCCGCGTTGCCGGCGTTCTGCGCGTCGGTGGAAATCACCATGAAGGTGTTGGCAAAGCCGCGTCCGGTGATGATCGGGTTGGTGGCGGCCGGGTCGATCACCGGAATGCCGGCCTGCTCGTAGACCTGCGACGCGGGAATCGTGGTGCCCGAATTGAAGTGGCCGACCACCACGGCGACGCCCGAGTCCACCAGTTTCTGCGCGGCCTGCACGCCGATGCGTGGATCGGCCTGGTCGTCCTGCGAGACGATTTCGAATTGCGCCACCTGATCGCCGATCTTGATCTTCTGCGCATTGGCTTCTTCGATCGCGAGCCGGACGCCGTTTTCGAGGTCCTTGCCGTAGCCTGCATTGGCGCCCGTCAGCGGCGCCGCGAAACCGATCTTGACCGGCAGGTCGTCGGCGAAACTGCTCAGCGGCGCGAGGGTGAAGACGGTGCCAATCAGCAGAGCAAGCGGTTTCAGCGTATTGCGAAGACTCATGGTCTCTCTCTCCATCGACAGTTTCAGGGTGTTGAAAACGGCACGGTGTCACGCTGGATCGGCACGCGAACGCCGGTTTGCGCCCGCGTGGCCCCATGCGTCGAGACTACGGATGATCGGCCGCCAAAAACATCCGGACATGTCCCGGTAGGTGTTGCCCGGCCTCGCAACCGTTCGTCATCTGGCGCGAATATAGAAAGCCAATTTGCGGTCGTCTTGGCAGATCGCGGCGCTTTGCATGAGCATTTCGGCATACCGGCGCGGGCCGTTCCCGGACGGGCGGTGCGCGCGGCTACCTACGCGCCGTTGACGGCACACGCTTGATCTGCGGGAGGGAGAAGGGCGGCGTCGGGCTGGTTTGCTGCAACGCGGCGGGAGAGGCGGCACCGCGAATGCGGTGCCTGACGACAAATCGGATGCGGATTACGGAGTAGCCTGCTCACTGACGAGCCAGGCTGGCGCGGCAGACCGGAGGACGCGGAAAGCGCCTGGCCCGGCCGGTGCGCTGGCTCGCCGCTTCAGCGTTCCCCTTGCTGGCGCAGCAACTCTTCGCGCAGACGCAGCAGCGGTTCCTTGGTGGCTTCGTCGGCCCAGGTGTCGAGGTCGTCGATGGCGCGCTGGCAGCCGTCGAGTACGAGGTCGATATCCACCGGAATGCCGTTGTTGAGCGCGAACTCGATGGTCTCGGCAAACTGCTGGCAGTCGTCTTCGCCGTACGAGATGTCGAGGTTGTCCGCGATCACTTCGGCGATATTGCTGCGCGCCTTGTCGTCGGGCGTGACCATATCGACGATGCCGCGCGCCACCGCGGGCGAGTAGTAGAGCGCGATGTCGAGCCATTGCGTCGGGTCGAAGTCGGCCTGGTCGAACTGGTTCTCGAAGTACTCGATCGCTTCCTGCTCGTGCGCCTCGTCCGCATCGACGCTGATGCACAACTGCTCAAAAAATTCTTCCCGCTCGCTGCGGATATAACCGTCCATCGATGCCTCGTCTGCTGAATTGCCGGATGCTGAAAACTGCCGCGCGAGCGATGGCGAACCGCACGCACGCGGCACGCATTATAGGACGCCGCGCGTTTGAACAGCTTGCGCACCGGCAGACGAAGCGGTCACGACGCGAGCCTGAGCTGTTTGCGCGCGGCTGCCCGGCCAGATTCGGCCGCCCCGACCACTGGTCACACCGTCAGGTGGTCTCGGCGACCCACGCATCGAACCATTCGCGCGGCTGGGCGATTTCGTTTTGCGCCGCCACCAGTTCGAGTTCATAGCGCCCGGCTTGCCAGGTGGCCTTGACCACCGCGTTGACGGCGGCGATGGTGTGCTCGAAGGCCGTGCGGATCGAGTCGCCCAGCAGCGTGCGCGCCACGAATACCGCGCTAGTGAGATCGCCCACACCCACCGGCTGCCGCGCGAACGGATAGAGCGGGCGCTGCCCCATCCACGCCTCGCGCTCCGTCACGACCAGCATGTTGAAGCGGTCGGCGGGGCTGTTGCGGTCGAGCAGATGTTTGACCAGCATGAGTTTGGGTCCGCGCGCGATCACCTCGCGGCAGGCCGTGACGGCTTCTTCGAGCGTTTCGATTTCGCGGCCCACGAGGCGTTGCAGTTCGGTGTGATTGGGCGCCATGGCGTCGGCCATCTCGGGCATGGTGCGCACCAGAAACTCCTGAATGCCGGGCTCGACCTTGCAGCCGCTCGTCGCGCCCATGACTGGATCGCAGAAGTACCAGGCGCGCGGATTGGCCGCTTTCACCGAACGGACGATTTCCAGCACTGACTCCGCCTGTTCCGGCGTGCCCAGATAGCCCGACAGCACGGCGTCGCAGCGCGGCAGCATGCCGATCGCGCCGATGCCGTCGACCAGTTCTTCCATCTGGGCGGCGTCGATCGCGCTGCCGCTCCAGTGACCGTATTGCGTATGGTTCGAGAACTGCACCGTGTTCAGCGGCCAGACGTTGACGCCGAGCCGGCGCATCGGAAACACGGCCGCGCTGTTGCCCGCGTGTCCGAAGACCACATGAGACTGGATGCTCAGAACGTTTTTCGTCATGGTATGCGTCCGCGCTCGCCGGAGTGCGCGTTTGAATGAGAACCGAAGGATGGGCCGCGCCCGCGACCGGCAGGCGCCAGTGCTTTATGCGGCAGGACAGTGTCAGACCATGCAAGAAAAATGCACGGTCTGCGTAGTCAACTAAAGATACAGGAGTTTCGGGCGGGCGAGTTGATCCGTCCCCGAGTTGTTGCGCCGAACCATCAGCAGACCGTGGCGGAACAGTTCGGGCGCGCTGTCAGGCAAGCTCGCGATAGAGCGCGATGTACTGCCCGGCGGAATTGCCCCAGCCGAAATCCTGACGCATGGCGCGCCGCTGGGTCGCTTTCCACTCCGTGCGGCGGCCGTAGAGCGCGAAGGCGCGGCGAATCGCGGCGCCGATGCCCTTCGGCTCGAAGCGCTCGAACACGAAGCCGGTGGCGGTATCGTCGGCGAGATTTTCGAGCGACGCATCCACCACCGTGTCCGCCAGCCCCCCCACGCAGTGGACGAGCGGCAGCGAGCCGTAGGCCAGCGCATAGAGCTGCGTGAGACCGCAGGGCTCGAAGCGCGACGGCACCGCGATCACGTCGCTGCCCGCCACGATGGTATGGGCCAGCGTTTCGTCGAAGCCGAGCTCGACCGCAACCGCTTCGGGATGCGACTGCGCCACGCGTTTCAGGCCGTTTTCCAGCGCCGGGTCGCCCGTGCCGAACACCACCAGTTGCCCGCCGTGGCGGATGATCTCCGGCACCGCGCCGAGCAGCAGGTCGAGTCCTTTCTGTTCCGTGAGCCGGCTGACCACGCCGAACAGCAACGCGTCGCTTTTCTGCGCGAGGCCGAAGCGCTTTTGCAAGGCCTCCTTGCAGGCCAGCTTGCCGGCCAGACGCGTCGCCGTGTAATGGTTCTCCAGCAAGGTGTCGGTGGCGGGATTCCAGACGCTGTAATCGACGCCGTTCAGGATCCCGCTCAGGTCGTGCGAACGGTGACGCAGCAGCGCGTCGAGTCCGCCGCCTTGCGCAAGCGTCTGGATTTCGCGGGCGTAGGTGGGGCTGACCGTGGTGATGCGGTCGCTGTAGTAAAGGCCGGCCTTCAGGAACGAGAGCTGTCCGTAGAACTCGATGCCGTGCATGTTGAAGAAATCGCCCGGCAGGCCGAGCTGGCCGAACTGATGGGCCGGAAAGACGCCTTGATATGCGAGGTTGTGGACGGTGAACACGCTATGCGCGAGCGCACGGCCCTGTTCGCGCTCGGCGGCCTTGAGGTAGGCGGGCGCGAGTCCGGCGTGCCAGTCGTGTGCGTGGATGATTTGCGGCGACCACGCCGGATCGAGCTGCTGCGCGAGTTGTGCGGCCACCCAGCCAAGTAGCGAGAAACGCTGCGCGTTGTCGCCGTACGGGACGTGCTCGTCGTTCAGATAAGGATTGCCCGGCCGGTCGTACAGCGTGCCGGCGCGGATCACGTAGACCACCAGCCCGTTCGCCGGCAGCGTGCCGCGTTCGAGCGAGACGTCGGGCGCGTCGAAGCGGCGCCCCAGTTGCGCGACCGGCTGGAGATCCGTCAGCCCGGCGAGCACGGCCGGGAAGCCGGGCAGCAGCACCCGCACGTCGGCGCCGCGCTCGATCAGCGCGGGCGGCAAGGCGCCCGCGACGTCGGCGAGACCGCCCGTTTTGAGGAGGGGATACAGCTCGCTTGCGACGTGCAGGGCGCGAATCGTCATAGGCTGCGTTTCATCCTGTTGGTCAGTTGAGCGGGGGCCCGCTTGCACGGCGCCCGCTTTCAGGGCATGCCGCGGCTCATTTCGGCTTCTGCCGCAGCGCTTCGGGCGTGACCAGCACGACGCCGTCGTCGGTGCGGTAAAAGCGTTCGGCGTCCGCCACCGGATCTTCGCCGATCACCGTGCCGTCCGGAATCGCGCAGCCGCGGTCGATCACCACCTTCTGCAGACGGCAGCTCGCGCCGACCGTAACCTGCGGCAACAAGACTGCCTCATTGATGTTACAGAAAGAGCTCACCTTGACGTTCGACGACAACACCGAGCGCGAAATCTGCGAACCGGATATCACGCAGCCGCCGCACACGATCAGATTATTGCCCGAGCCTTGCAAGCCTTTCATGTCACGGACGAATTTGGCCGGCGGCAGCTGTTCCTGATACGTCCAGATCGGCCAGTTGCGGTCGTACAGGTCGAGCGTCGGGATGGTGGAGGCGAGGTCGAGGTTGGCGGCCCAGTAGGCGTCGATGGTGCCGACGTCGCGCCAGTAGGGCTCCACTTTCGGGTCCGACGACACGCACGACATGCTGAACGGATGCGCAATCGCGAGGCCTTGCGTGACCACGCGCGGCAGGATGTCCTTGCCGAAGTCGTGGTCGGTATCGACGGACGAGATATTTTCTTCGAGCAGCGAGTACAGGTAATCCGCGCTGAACACGTAGATGCCCATGCTGGCGAGCGCCGTGTCGGGCCGGCCCGGAATACAGGGCGGGTCCGCCGGTTTCTCCACGAAGCCCGTCACGCGCCGGTTTTCGTCCACGTGCATGACGCCGAACGCCACCGCGTCCATGCGCGGCACCTCGATACAGCCGACCGTGCAATCCGCGCCGCTTTCCTCGTGATCGGAAATCATGCGCGTGTAGTCCATCTTGTAGATGTGGTCGCCGGCCAGCACCACCACGTATTTCGGCCGGATCGAGCGGATGATGTCGAGATTCTGGAACACCGCGTCGGCGGTGCCGCGATACCAGTGCGCCCCTTCCACGCGTTGCTGGGCCGGCCACAGGTCGATGAATTCGCCGAACTCGCCGCGCAGGAAGCTCCAGCCGCGCTGCAGATGACGCAACAGCGAATGCGCCTTGTACTGCGTGACCACCGCGATGCGGCGAATGCCGGAGTTCAGACAGTTGGACAGCGCGAAGTCGATGATGCGGTATTTGCCGCCGAAGTGAACCGCGGGCTTGACCCGTTTGTTGGTGAGCGGCCCGAGCCGCGTGCCGCGTCCGCCCGCAAGGACGATGGCGAGGGTGCTGCGTTGCAGATCGTTCAGCCGTGCCGGAGTTTCCATATCTGTCTCCTTGATTAGTATGCCCCGGGTGTTCCTGCTCGCTTGTTCTGACTTCGTGTTTTGCGGTTGCCTTTGCTATTTTCTGTTTGCCTGCCTTGAGCCTGGTCGATCGTCCGCTTATACGTCCGCTTATACGTCCGTTTATACGCCCGTTTTCGCATTTGTCCGTCTGCTATTTCTAGCACCGAAATGCCGCCCGTGCATCCCGTGATGGTGCGGATGCCGGTTCTGGCCGACCGAACCACATCGATACACGTCGACTCCGCCGAACCTGTCCACGATCGACCGTTGTGCGATGCGCATCCGTGCGCCACGACACATTCGGCATGAGGTGACGCGCCGCAATATATGTGCCACGGCCGATGCGGCGGAGTGCGCCGCGCGGGCATGGTTGCGGGCGCCGCGGCAGAGTTCGGCGGTGCGTCGTAGAATCGGTCGGCTCGAGCTTCGACTTTGCTGCCCATCGCCTTCCTTCTGCAAGAAAAAATAAACGATGAATTTCCGTCGCCATGCTTTGTTCGCCATCCTGAGTGCGTCGTCGCTCCTCGCCAGTCAGGGCGTTTTCGCGCTCGATGCCGCCAGTGCTACCAGTGCCACGCCGACAGCGTCGATCGCCACGGCCGGTTCGTCCACCGCGGCCGCGCCCATCGGCCAGGCCGCGGACAATGCCGGTCCGGCGTACGGTCCCGAGCTGGAGGGCTTCGACTATCCGGCGCCGGTCGGGCAATACACGTTCACCTCGCAAGGGGTCGCGCTGCATATGGCTTACATGGACGTGAAGCCTGCGCACCCGAACGGCCGCACGGCGGTGCTGCTGCATGGCAAGAATTTTTGCGCGGCGACCTGGGCCGACACGATCCACCGTTTGACCGACGCCGGCTATCGCGTGGTCGCGCCCGATCAGATCGGCTTCTGCAAATCGAGCAAGCCCGAGCACTATCAATACAGCTTCCAGCAACTGGCGCGTAACACGCACGCGCTGCTCGAGTCGCTCGGCGTGAACGACGCGACCGTGATCGGCCATTCGACCGGCGGCATGCTGGCGATCCGCTACGCGCTCATGTATCCGCGCGAAACGCAGCAGCTCGTGCTGGTCAACCCGATCGGTCTCGAAGACTGGAAGGCGAAAGGCGTGCCGTCCTTATCCGTCGACCAGTGGTACGAACGCGAACTGAAAACCACCGCCGACGGTATTCGCCGCTACGAGCAATCGACCTATTACGCCGGGCAGTGGCGCGCCGACTACGAGCCATGGGTGCAGATGCTGGCGGGCATGTATCGCGGTCCGGGCAAGCAGATCGTCGCGTGGAATTCGGCGCTGCTGTACGACATGATTTATACGCAGCCGGTCGTCTATGAACTAGGCCAACTGAGCATGCCGACGCTTCTGATGATCGGGCAGAAGGACACGACCGCGATTGGTAAGGACGCGGCGCCGCCCGAGGTGCGCGCGAAGATCGGTCATTATCCGGAGCTGGGCAAGGCCGCGGCGAAGGCGATTCCGCATGCCACGCTGGTGGAGTTCGCCGAGTTGGGACATGCGCCGCAGATGCAGGACCCTGTGGCGTTTCATCGGGCGTTGCTCGATGGGTTGGCGGCGGTGCCGGCGAATCGGTGAGGGTGATCTCGTGACGGCTCACGGCCGGTCACCTGGCGTTAAGTGACCGGCCTGCTCGCGACGTGTGTTTTTCTATTTCCTATTGCGTGATGCGCTTCAAGTCGTCGGGTTTCCAGGTCTTCTTGAAGAAGGCTTCCTTGGGACTGTACAGACGCAGGATGATGAAATAGCCCTTGCCCGGAACCGTCCTCACCCAGTTGCGTTCCTTACCGGCCGGTGCGCTCGGGCCGAAGTAAAGATCGTACGTGCCGTCGGCGTTCTGCACGGGTTTGTCCATCGAATTCAAGGAAGGCAGCGGTTGGCCGTTCTGCAATCCGGATGCGGTGATCGAGTCATAGACCGTGACCGACCAGAAGTTGGCGGCAGGAATATCGGGCGGCAAGTGAAGTTGATAGCTGTTGCCGCCTTCCAGGAAGTTGCCGTCCGCATCGCGCCAGGTCGACGGATATTTCGCGCCCTTTTCGACGAGGTCGACGACCATACCGGGACTCGTTGCATAAGCCGTCGTGAAGTACGCATCTCGCTGAGCCAGATTGGTGAACGACTTGCTTGCCTGAAACAGCGGGTTCTGGCCGGCGAACACATTGACCCATTGACGGTCCGGATAGTATTTGGCCTCGGGTTGATCGACCAGTCCGTTATAGATTTCGACCTTGCTCATTCCGAACGCGGTTTTCGCGGCCTTGTCCAGCAACTCGCGCTGCCGCGCGGTGGGTTGGAACGGCTTGCCTTTCTCGATGCCGATTGCGGCCATCATGCCGCGCCAATCCATATCCGCGGGGTCGACGGTTTCCTGATCGACAAAGCGGGCGAGCATGTCGAAATAGCTGCCGTCATGGGGGAACAGCATATCGGCCGGCGTGGCCGATCCATCGGGAAACCGCATCGGTTCGGCAGACTCCTTTTTGCCGTAGGGATAAATGCGTGTGCCCGCGATCAGGGCGTTGGCGGGTTTGAGATCTTTCGGGTCGGTGAAAAAGCCGCGATAAAACACGAATACATTGTTGGTCCGGGAGCGGTAAAGGTAATAGCCTTTCGGTGCGGCTCCCTTGTAGTTCCACGGGACGATCAGATACTTGCCGCCCTTGCCGCCGTCAGGTCCGGCAAATCCGAGGTCTCCTGTATAGGTTTTCCCGCCTATCGTTGGACCCGAGAGCGGGCGCTGATAGAAGTCGTCCAGAATGCCCTGATTCTGAGGCGGCACTTCGACGACGATCGGGCCGTCTTTCGCAATGTTGACGTACGCCATCGCGTAAAGACAATCGGAGTTCGGCGTGGTGACCTGCGTCTGTGCGTTGAGCCGTTCTTTCCAGACCGGCAGAACGTTGTAGCCGGCTCCGTAGATTTTCTCCGACCCTTCCTTCATCGCGAACATATTGATTGCGGGCAGCGACCACAAATAGACCTGTACCGCGCGCTGAAAATACAGTTCGTCGCGAAGCAGTTCGGCCGATTCATGGGTGGGGAAGTCGCCGGAAAACGGCGCGTTGGCCAGCGCGTCGTGGCTCGCGGCCAGCGTCTGCATGGGTGTCGGCTGCTGCGATTGAGGGAACGCCTGCGCGCAATAGCTCGCAACGGCAAGCGCGATGAGCGCGCCCGCGAAATGCCTGGAGGCGACGGATGGCGATGGTTTCACGGCTGTACTCCTTTGACTTCGTCAAAATCATCAAGTGCAGTCTTGCTGTGGCGGGGAAGGGTTCGACCTTCGACGTGAGCGGCTATCGGCGTCGGTGCTTTTCTCCGTGCTTTCGCGACGAAGGGTGGGGCCATTCGGGATGCCTCGCAGGAAGCGCGTAATCTACCTTGCATGCTTCGTGAATATTTTCGGGGTGCTTACTCCGAGGATCATCGGGTCTTTCCGGAGAACCGGCTATCGGGGTAAGGGGCAACGCAGCACCTCGCACGGCCCCAACCGCTAAAATCTCCCCTTTACCCCAACTGCCTCTGAAAATGTCCTTCGCCTCCCTCGGCCTGATCGATCCTTTACTGCGCACCCTGCAGGATCTCAATTACCAGACACCTACGCCGGTGCAGGCCAAGGCGATTCCCGTCGTACTGGACGGCAAGGACGTGATGGCCGCGGCGCAGACCGGCACGGGCAAAACTGCGGGCTTTGCCTTGCCGCTGCTGCAACGCCTCGTGCAACACGGCCCGGCGGTATCCAGCAATCGCGCGCGCGTTCTGGTGCTGGTGCCCACGCGCGAACTCGCTGAACAGGTACTGCAAAGTTTCATCGAATACGGCAAAGGCCTCGACTTACGATTTCTGGCCGCGTACGGCGGCGTAAGCATCAACCCGCAAATGATGAAGTTGCGCAAAGGCGTGGACGTGCTCGTCGCCACGCCGGGCCGGTTGCTGGATCTGAATCGCCAGAACGCGGTGCAGTTCGATCAGGTGCAAACGCTGGTGCTGGACGAAGCCGATCGCATGCTCGACCTGGGCTTTTCGCGCGAACTCAACGCGGTCTTTGCCGCCTTGCCCACGCAGCGTCAGACTCTGCTGTTTTCCGCCACGTTCTCCGATGAAATCCGCACCATGGCGGCGGGCATCCTGCGCAGCCCGGTGCATATCAGCGTCAGTCCGCCCAATGCCACGGCAAGCAGGATCAAGCAGTGGGTGGTGCCGGTGGACAAGAAGAACAAGCCCGATCTGTTCATGCATCTCGTCGCCGAGAACGACTGGAAGCACGCGCTGGTGTTCGTCAAAACCCGCAACGGCGTGGACTACCTCGCGGCCATACTGGATGACGCGGGTTATTCGGTCGACACCATTCACGGCGACAAACCGCAACCCGCGCGCCTGCGCGCACTGGAGCGCTTCAAGTCGGGCGACGTGCATATGCTGGTTGCCACCGATGTGGCGGCGCGCGGACTCGATATCGACGACCTGCCGCTGGTGATCAACGTCGATCTGCCGATCGTCGCGCAAGACTATGTGCACCGTATCGGCCGAACTGGACGCGCCGGTGCGAGCGGCGTGGCGGTGTCCCTCGTGTGCGCCGACGAAGCGCCACAACTGGCCGCGATCGAAGCGCTGATCCGGCAGACGCTGCCTCGCGAAGAGGAGCCGGGTTTCGAAGCCGAGCACCGTGTGCCGCAAACCAGCGCGACGGGCGAGATCATCAAGAAACCCAAGAAGCCGAAGAAGCCTAAAGTGCCGCAAGCCTTGCCGGGCATCAAACAGGCACCCGGCAAGAAGCCGCAGCCGAAAGGTGGCGAGAGCCGGCGCAAGGCGGCGCCACCGCAAGCCGTCGCAGTGAAGAACGACACGAGCTTTTCCAGCGGCAGTCCGTTCAGCGTGCAAAAGCCACGCAGTAAGCCCGCCGGCAAATCTGGCAGCAACCCGGCGGCGGGCTCACATAAGCCGGCAGGCAAACCGGCCGGTGGACGAGGCAAAAAATAAGCCGCAATTAAGCCGCGAATCAGCCCTGATTCGCGGCAACGAACCACGCCAGCCCCGCAGAGGGCTGGCGATCTTCTGCAAGTGTGAGGCCGATACGCATCCGTTCGGCCCATTCCCACCCGCTATTTTCCGACCGCCTCGAAATCCGGCAGCTTGAACGACTTGTTCATAAAATCATCCGTTGGTCCGTAGAACCGGACCGTCGGAGCAGGGCGGCGCCTAGCCGTTGGAATCCAGTTCGACTCGAGTCCCTTTGGCGCATGCGGTCCGACGTAGATCGTTACGCTGCCGTCGCTATTGAGCTTCATCTTGTCCATGTCGTACGAAGACAGCGTGGTGCGCTCGCTATTGCTGTAAATGTAGGTCCACGTGGCATGGTCGTAGACCGTGACGGCCCAGAATTGCTTCGCGGGCATCTTGGCGGGAATCGTGATCTTGTACGTCGTCTTCGCGTCCATCAGTTTGCCGTTCTTGTCCGCCACGGCCACCATGTACATCGTGCCCGGCGAATCGCTCAGCGTCTTGGGCATATAGATGCACCAGAAGAAAGCTCTGGCGCGGCCCACGTAATCGACGCGGTCGTCGTAGACGTAATCGAACTGTTTCTTTTCGTCGGGGAGCAGCAGGGAAATGTAGTGTCGCTCGGGCCAGTAGAGAACATCCTTGGGCGGATGATCGAAGTAGGCCTGCAGGCTGAACCAGGCGTCGGCGGCACCCTGACGCATCGCCCGGATTGTTTCGGCATCCGGATTAAATGGCTTGCCTTTCTGAATTCCCAATGAGGCGAGCATGCCCATCATCACTTTGTCTTCCGGTCTCACGGGTTCGACATTGACGATATCGGCGAGATCCTTGAAGAATCGCTCGTCGTAAAACGGCAGTGTCGGATAGCGTCGAGTGCCTGGATCGACGAAAGTTTGCTGGGGCGGGTTGGCTGCGTCCGAGAGATAGTACAGCCGCAGCTTGTGCGAGAAATTGAACGCGTCGTCCACCGTTTTGCCTGGCTGGACGATCGAGCGGAATGCCATCGTAATCCGGAAGCTGGGTGACGCAACGTGAATGTAACCCTCGGGAATCGGCCCTGTGTAACCGGGTGGCGTGAACAGATATTTGCCGCCCTTTCCCTGATCCAGTCCTGACGGGCCAACGTCGGCAATCGTGAATTGCCACGCATCCACGACCTGTCCGTACAGGCTGCCGTCGGCGCCGGACGGCGGCAGTTCCAGCACCACCGGACCCTTGCGAAGATCGGTGAAGGCGGAAATATACGGCGTCGAACTATTCCCCGTCACGACTTCGAGATTGGGCGTTGCGGGCTTGGAATACGCGAGAATATCGTTGTCTTTCAGACCGAGGGATTTGGCGCCGGCGGGACGAAATCGATAGATTTCCACTGCAGGCAGCGCCCAGTTGACCGCTTCGAATGCGCGCTGTCGCAGGATCTGATAATTGAGGTCCGGGGAGGGTTTGCTGCCCGCCGCCGGTTGGCCGCCGAGCGGCTCCTTGCCGTCCTGCGCGCCGGCTGTGCCGGATGCGAGTGTGAGCAGGCAAATCGCTGCAATCGTGAAGCCTCGTTTGATCATGTTCTTCATGAGTCGACACCGCCTCGCAAGAAAAGATCGCCGCTCCATGATCCGGTGCTTCCACGCAATCATCTTCCCATTCTGGCGCGCGCCACTCGTCTCTGTAGGCTGGATGGGATTACGTGGCGCTTGCCGGGCGCGGATTCGATCGGACAAGATTCAGTCGCTGAGTCTTGTCCGAAATCCGGCCGGACGCCATAGGGGAAAAGGGCAACGGAATTGCCCAATGGGGCAGTCGTGAAGGGACGCCCGCGCAGTTGGCAGTTCGCCGGGGTGCCCGGTGAGCTTGCCGGGTCGGCCGGGACGGGCTCGCCGCGATGGCGGGCCGTCCCCGATGCAAAACGCCCAGCCTTACGGCATCGTCGCGATCGCCTCGAACAACGCCAGATTCAGCAGCTTGACCGCTTCGTTGGTCGGATCGGGTTGCGACGAGAACTTGGCGATCACCGTTTCGCGCAACGGATCGACATAGAGCCACTGTCCATGAATGCCGATTGCAAAGCAGGCGCCGCTGGCATTACCCACCTGATACCACTTGTTGCGGTACTTGCCGTCCGGCAGCCACGACGAGAATGAGCCTTGCCGCCAGGCTTCCGCGCTGCCGCCCGTGAGCGTGTCGGTCATCCAGTCGGCGGGGATCAGCCGGCGGTCTCCGGCCACGCCGCCCAGCCGCACCAGTTCGCCGATCCGCGCCAGATCGCGGACGGTCATGCACAGGCCGCCGCCCGAGCGAGCCGTGCCGGCGATATCGACCGTGACACAGCCGTCCTGCCGCAGACCGAGTGGTTGCCACAGACGCGTCGCGGCGAAGTCGGCATAGCGCTGCCCCGAGGCGCGTTCGATCACGAGGCCGAGCACGTCCGAGTTGGGCGAGCAGTAATGAAACGGACCACCATGCTCGCCCGCGCCTTTGGACAGACACGCAAGCAGCTCGATTACCGTTTCCAACGGCTCGCCGTCGCGGCGCGGATCGAGCAGGCCGGCGCGCCGGTAGCGCGCGTAGATGCCGTTGGGGTTGAGATAGTCCTCGTCGAAGTCGAGACTGGTGCGCATATCCAGCACGTGTCTGACGCGGGCGTCGCCGAACGCCGAGCGCGCGAGTTCCGGCACGTACTCCGCGACCGGCGCGTTGGGGTCGAGCAGTCCGTCGCCGTACAGCATGCCGGCGAGCAGTCCCGCGACCGACTTGCTGGCCGAAAACAGAATGTGGCGGCTTTGCAGCGTGAAATTCGGCGCATGAAAATCGGCGACGAAGCGTCCGCCTCGCATCACGGCAATGGCATCGGTCGAGGTCTGACCCAGCGCCGAGGCAATCGTGCGGCGTTCGCCATGCACCACGAACTCGTGTGCGGTCAGCGCGTCGGCGTTCGCGAGGGGTGCTTCGGCGAGACCGGGCGTGGCGGCGATGCGCGCCGTCGGAATGATTTCGTGGACGTGGCGGAAGGCCCAGACGTTCCACGGCGCGTCGCGCCAGTTGTCGTGACGAACGCTGTCGCGGCGAAAACCGTAGTCGTGTTCAAAGCGTGACGGGATCATGGGGCTGCGGACTCCTGTGGCGTACGGCGGTAAATCGCATGAGCATCAATGGACATGCTGCAGAAACTCGCGAAAGCGGTCGCCGGGCGGCGTGGCCAGCATCTCGACGGGCTTGCCGTCGTGCACGACGCGACCCGCTTCCATGAAGAGCAGGCGCGATCCGACGCGCTGCGCAAAGCCCATTTCATGCGTGACCACCACCATCGTCATGCCTTCGCTGGCCAGCGTCTGCATGACCTTGAGCACTTCCTGACGCAATTCCGGATCGAGCGCCGAGGTCGGCTCGTCGAATAACATCAGCTTGGGCTGGACGGCGAGCGCGCGCGCGATCGCCACGCGCTGCTGCTGTCCGCCGGAAAGCTGCGACGGGTAGTGCTGCATGCGTTGCGCGAGGCCGACTTTCTCCAGCAGCGCGCCGGCAATCTCGCGCGCTTCGGCCTTGCTGCGGCCGCGCGCGCGGATCGGGCCGAACATGACGTTCTGCAGCGCCGTGAGGTTGGGAAACAGATTGAACTGCTGGAACACCATGCCCGCTTCGAGCCGGATGCGCCGGATATCGCGCGCGGAACCCAGCACGCTGATGTCGTCGACGCGCAGGTCGCCGGAACTGATGGTCTCCAGTCCGTTGATGCAGCGAAGCAGGGTGGACTTGCCGGACCCGGACGGCCCGACGATCACCGCGACTTCGCCGCGCTCGATCGCGAGATCGAGCGGTTGCAGAACGACATGCTGTCCAAAACGTTTGGATACCTGACGAAATTCGATCATGCTCATGGCAGACGTACCCTCCGTTCGAGTACTCGCAGACCGAGCGCGAGCAGGCTGATCACGAGCAGATAAATGACCGCCACCGCAGTCCAGATTTCCACCGCCCGAAAGTTCTCGGCCATGATCTCCTGGCCGCGGCGCGTGAGTTCTCCCACGCCGATGACGAGAAAGATCGAGGTGTCCTTGACCAGGTTGACGAACTGGTTGCCCATTGCCGGCAGTGCGCGGCGGAAGGCAATCGGCGTGATGACATGCGCGAGCACGGTGTGAAAGCGCAAGCCCATCGCGAGGCCGGCTTCGCGCAATCCGCCGGGCACCGCGTCGAGCGCGCCGCGGATGATTTCCGCGTTGTACGCGCCGGAATTCACGATCAAGGTGATGATGGCCGCGCTGGTCGCGCTGATCCGTATGTTCATCATGATCGGCAGCGCGAAATACACGAACATCACCTGCACGACGATCGGCGTGCCGCGAATCAGCGCGACATACACCTGCGCCGGCAGCGCGGCGTAGCGGCCGCCGTAGGTCAGCGCAACGCCGGCCATGACGCCGAGCACGACGCCGCCGGCGAGGCCGGCCAGCGCGATCAGAAGCGTGAGCCGGAGCCCCATCAGCAGGTCCGGCAGCGCGGCACCGACGGCCGCCCAGTCAAAGCTCATGACGACGCCTCGCCGAACCATTTGCGGTTGAGCGCCTCGAGCCGGCCGTCGGCCTTCATGGCGGCGAGTTGCGCATTGGCCGCGGCAACCAGCGGGCTGCCTTTCTGGAAGCCCATGCCCACGTCGAGTCCTTCGAGCGGCGGCTGGACGACCCGCACCTTGTTCTTGCCGGCGGTGTTGGCGTAGTAGAGCAATTGCGGCTTGTCGTAGACCACGGCGTCGGTGCGGCCCGCTTCCAGCGCCAGCAGCGCATTGTTGATGCTCGGCAGTTGTTCGAGCGTCGCGTCCTTGACGTGATCCTTGATGTAGCCCACCGCGACCGTCCCCGTCTCGGTGCCGATGTGTTTGCCGGCGAGATCGGCCGGGCTGTGGATCGTGGTGTTGTCCAGCCGCGTCAGCGCGATCAGGCCGCTTTTGTAGTACGGCGTCGAGAAATCGATGACCTGCTGACGCTCGGGCTTGATGAAGAGTTGCGAGACGATCACGTCGATGTTGTGCGTCTGCAGGGCCGGGATCAGCGCGCCGAATTCCATCGGCTGCAGGCGCCATTTGCGTTTCATGCCTTTGGCGACTTCGCTCCAGACCTCGACGTCGAAGCCGGAATAGCTGTCGCCCTGCTTGAACGCGAACGGCGGGGCGCCGACATTGGAGCCGACCACCAGTTCGGCGTCGGCCGCGCGCAGCGAGCGCGACAACAGGAGAGCGGGTCCGGCCGCGAGGCCGAGTTGCAGCAGTTGACGGCGATTCATGGTTTTCTCCACGGTGGTTGATCGTGCGGACCTGCCGGTCTGGCCGGCGATCCGCCATCTAATGACGGCTCGTTAATGTTCGTTGATGGCTCATTGACGGCTCATGCCGCGTTACGGCGGCCCGGCTTCGTTGGTGTTGCTGGTGTTTCCGGCGCTGCCGGCGTGTTGCGGCTCGCCGGCACGGGCGATGGGCACGAGCGCAACGGTCAGTTCGATTTCGAGCAGTCCGCCGCCCGGCAAGCCGGCCACGCCCACGGCCGAGCGCGCGTGCTGGCCGCTTTCGCCGAATACCTCGTGCAGCAGCAGGGACGCTTCGTCCAGCACCTGGCTGTGGTTGCCGAACTCGGGCACGGCGTTGACGAAGCCGCGCAAAAACAGCACGCGCTCGACCGTCATCGTGGACGGCAACGCCGCCGCCAGCGCGCTCAGCGCGCGCAGCACGCAGGTCCGCGCGGCATCGCGGATCGACTCGCGCGGCGTCGTGTGATCGACCGGTCCCGCGATGATGTCGTCGCCGGTGCGGCTGACCTGGCCGCTGATGTAGGCAATCCCGCCGTGGATCACCACGCCCACGTAGGCGCCGCGCGGCGAGGGCAAGGGCGGCAGCGTCAGCCCGAGTTGCGCCAGACGCGCAGCGATGGCGGTCGTCATGACGCAGCCCCGACGTGCGTCTCGAAGCGGACCGGCCCGCCGAGCCAGCAGCCGTCGGGACGGCCTGCCGGTGCGTCGGTATCGCTGCTTGCGGCCGCACTTACAGCCGTATCGAAACTGAAGCGTACCGAGATCTGCGAGGGACGCTTCATCGCGCGGCCCTGACGGATCGTGATGGTTCGCGGGGACGCTTCCACCATGCCGTTGGCCAGCAGACCGAACGACAAAGCCGAGGCCGCGATGCCGGTGGCCGCGTCTTCCGGATAGCCGGAGGCGCGGGGAAACTGCCGCGCGTCGAAGATTTGCCGGCCGGCGTCGAAGCTTGCGTAGGGATAGAGGCCGGTCGAGCCGATCCGCTCGCACAGCGCTTCGATTTTTTCGAAGCGCGGCTGCAGGGCGTCGAGCGCGGCGCAGGTGGCGAGCGGAATCAGCGTCTTCACGCGGCTGGTGGAGGCGTTCTGGATCGGCAGGGGAGCCAGCTGCGTTGCGTCGATACCGAGCGCGTCGAGGATCTCGTCGCGGCTGCGCTCGGCGTGCGGCAGCGGCTCGATGCGGCCCAGCGGCTGGGAGATTTCGACTGCCGCGCCGTCGGCGGTGTGATCCGTGATGCGCACTTTCACCGCGCCGCTGCGCGTCTGGACCGTCAGATGGTCGCGTTGGAGTTTGCCGGTCTGATGGAGCAGCCAGACCGCGCCGACCGTGGCGTGGCCGCACATCGACATTTCGTGGTTCGGTACCCAGAAGCGAAACTCGTAATCGCAGCCGGAGCCGGGCGGCGCGGGCAGCACAAAGCCGCTTTCGTGGCCGTAGTGCCGGGCCACCTGCTGCATTTGCGCGTCGGACATGCCGGCTGCGTCGACCACGATGGGCGCGGGATTGCCGCCGCCGGGACCGGCGGCGAACACGCTGACGAGTTCGACCTGATGGGGTGAAGACATGGCGGTGTGAGCCCCGCTGACCGGGGGATGTGTTTCCATCCGGTCAATTTACGGGGATCGACGCCGCGCCGCGCGTTCGAGCGGGCCTTAACTTTTGACCGCGCGGGCCATCCTGTCGCGCAACTCGGACGGCGAGTGGCCGCCGATGCGGCGCATCGCGCGCGCGAGCGCCGCGCCGCTTTCGAAGCCGACGCGAAATGCCACTTCGCCGATCGGCAGATCCGTGTCGGAGAGCAGCCGGCAAGCGTTTTCGTAGCGTTTGCGCTGCTGGAATTCGCCGATCGACTGGCCGGTGCCTTCGCGAAACAGCCGTGTGATGTGACGGCGCGAAATGCCGAAGCGGTCTTCCAGCGCGTCGAGCGGAATGTCCTGATCGGCATGACGGGCCACGAAGGCTTCGAGGTCGGCGACCAGCGCCATGCCGTGCTCGCGCGGCGAGATGCCGGGCTCCGTTTTGCCGGAGATCACTTCGCCGATGCACTGCATCAGCAGAGCCGACGAAAGCGCCTGACGCGTGGCCTCGCCGCCATACGCACCCATGTCGCTGCGCAACGAGAGTTCCTGCAGCGTGCGAATCGCGGCGGTTCGTCGTACGAGAATCGGCGTGCGCGTGCGGCGCCGGAATTCGCCGAGCGAACCGACGCCCGTATCGAGCTTGTGCAGTGCATCACCCGTCACGTAGACGGCGACGTGCGTGTGCGTGGCGCATCCGGCGCGGGTCTGGTGCGCGCGTCCTTGCGGCACGACGGCGAAGCGGTCCTGCGAAAGCCAGGTGCCCGAGCGGCGGTCTTCATGACAAAGCTCCACCGCGCCGTGACTCGGCAGGATGAACATGAGGCAGTCGTGCCAATGCCAGGGCATCGCGTAAGTGCCGCTGCCGGTCAGCGTCGCGTGTCCTTCGTCTGCGGCAACCAGCTGGGCCTTGTTGGCGGGCTGGCAAAGCTGGGTGAACGTTCGTAGCATGGCGATACTCCATGCGATTCAGGAAGTGTCTCGCCGTGGCAGACCCGGCGACCGGCGCGCGTGCGCCGTATCGAATCGCGAGGGCCGCCCGGCATCGACGGAATGCTGGAAAGCATAACAGTGCAAAAAGCCGCTGGGGGCTTTGCCGGGGACTGTTTGCGCCAGGGCGGCGTATTGCTGGTTTGGTGCGCCGCGTCAGAAACGCGCCCGTGCATTGCCTTCTGTTTTGCCCTTCGGGGCAATTCCGTTGCCCCTTGCCCTAATGGTAAAGAGCGGTGCCTCGTAGAAAAATCGTTCCGGTAAATCAAACCGGAACTTCTCCGGCAATCTCTAGTTTGGGGAACAGCATGCGACTCGTGACGCGCCTCGCAGGATTGTCCAAACCACTGGCATACGCGCCGTTTGCACTTGCCGCAACCGGTCTTCTCGGTTTTGCGATCAGCGGACAGGCGCAGACTGCGTCGCAGCCGCAAACGCGGCCCAACATCGTGCTGATCGTCGGTGACGACGTCGGCTACGGCGATCTCGGCGTCTACGGCGGAGGCGAGGGGCGCGGTATTCCGACGCCAAACCTCGACAGAATGGCCGACGAAGGCATGACATTTTTCGACTTCTATGGCCAGCCAAGCTGTACGCCCGGCCGCGCGGCGCTTCAGACGGGGCGCAACCCGAATCGCAGCGGCATGACAACCGTCGCGTTCCAGGGGCAGGGCGGAGGTTTGCCCCATGCGGAGTGGACTCTGGCTTCCGTATTGAAGCTCGCGCACTACAACACCTATTTCACCGGTAAATGGCATCTCGGCGAGGCGGATTACGCGCTTCCCAATGCGCAAGGCTATGACGACATGAAATATGTCGGTCTCTATCACCTGAACGCCTACACGTATTCCGATCCGAAGTGGTTCCCCGAGATGGATCAGAAGACTCGCGACATGTTCGCCAAGGTGACGACCGGCATGCTCTCCGGCAAAGCCGGCGAAAAGGCGCATGAAGATTTCAAGTTGAACGGGCAGTACCAGAACGAACCGGAAAACCGGATCGTCGGTATTCCATTCGTGGACCGGTACATCGAGAAAGCGGCGCTCGACGACATCGACGAAGCGGCGCAGCGCGGTCAGCCGTTTTTTATCAATGTGAACTTCATGAAGGTGCACCAGCCGAACATGCCCGACCCGGACTACATCGGCAAATCCCTGTCGAAGGCCAAATATGCGGACTCGCTGGTCGAACTGGATGCGCGCGTGGGTCACATCCTCGACAAACTGCGTGAAAAGGGACTCGACAAGAATACGCTGGTCTTCTTCACGACCGACAACGGTGCGTGGCAGGACGTTTACCCCGATGCCGGCTATACGCCGTTCCGTGGCACCAAGGGAACCGACCGCGAAGGCGGCACACGTGTACCGGCGCTTGCGTGGTGGCCCGGCAAGATCAAGCCGCACTCGCGAAACTACGACATTCTGGGCGGTCTCGATTGCATGGCAACCTTCGCGGCGCTGGCGGGAGTCGATTTGCCGAAGAACGATCGTGAAGGCAAGCCGATTATTTTCGACAGTTTCGATATGTCGCCCGTGCTATTCGGCACCGGCAAGAGCAAGCGCGAGGCCTGGTTCTATTTCACCGAGAACGAATTGACGCCGGGCGCGGTGCGGGTCGGACAATTCAAGGCTGTCTTCAATTTGCGTGGCGACGGTGGAGCGGATACGGGTGGTCTCGCGGTGGATACGAATCTCGGCTGGAAAGGGCCCGAAAGTTACGTCGCGACGGTTCCGCAAGTGTTCGATCTCTATCAGGACCCCCAGGAGCGGTACGACATTTTCATGAACAACTATACGGAGCACACCTGGACACTTCCGACGTTCAACCTTGCCGTGAAAGACCTGATGAAAACGTACATCCAGTATCCACCCCGCAAAATGCAGGGCGAAGGCTATTCAGGTCCGATTACGCTGACCCAGTATCAGCGGTTCGGCTACATTCGCGACGAACTCCAGAAGAACGGCTTCAACATCCCGATGCCGACCGGCAATTGAGCAGTCCCCGAGGTGCACGTTATAGTCGCGCACCTCGGGCTCCGGTGCGAGGAATGGTATGCACGAAAGAGACGACGTAGTACAGCGGCCGATTTCGTTCGTGAGCGCGAAAGCGTCGGTGCCGGAGCCAATCGCACCGGCGCAGAAAGGACGCTTTCACACGATGGCGAAACCCGTCGGCTCGACGTGCAATATCGACTGCACGTATTGCTATTACCTGCACAAGGAACATCTGCTCGAACAGCGTCGGGGCAGCAGAATGACGCCCACGATGCTCGAACGTTACATTCGTCAGTACATCGAGGCGCAAAACGGCGACGAGATCATTTTTTCATGGCAAGGCGGCGAGCCGACCATGCTCGGTATCGACTTTTTCCGCGACGTCGTCGAGATTCAGAAAAAATACCAGCCGCCGGGACGCCGCATTTCGAATGATCTTCAAACCAACGGGACCTTGCTCGACGACGAATGGTGCGTCTTCCTCAAAGAGCACGCCTTTCTGGTTGGACTCAGCATCGACGGGCCGCGTGAATTGCACGATGCGTTCCGTCGGGACCGGAAAGGCCAGCCCACGTTCGACAGGGTCATGCGCGGCGTCGAATGTCTGCGCAGGCAGGGCGTGAAATTCAACACGCTGACCGTCGTGAACCGGATCAATGCAAAACGTCCGTTGGACGTGTACCGTTTTCTGCGCAATGAACTGAACTCGACCTATATGCAGGTCATTCCCTGCGTCGAACCCAAAGTTTTTCGCGAAGTTGCCCCTCAGCACTGGTCGGTCGAGACCATGCCCATGATCGGCACCAGCGCGGCGAAGCCGGGCAATGCGGATTCGGTCGTGACGGACTGGTCGGTCGATCCCGACGACTGGGGCTACTTTCTGTCGCGCACTTTCGACGAGTGGCTCAAAAAAGACGTCGGCCGCGTGCTCGTCAGCCTCTTCGAGACGGCAGTCGTGCAAACCATGGGGAAGCCCGCACAAACCTGCATCAGCGCCGAGTTTTGCGGCAAAGCGCTTGCGATCGAACACGACGGCGAGGTGTATTCGTGCGATCACTATGTCTATCCAGCATGGTCGCTGGGTAACATCGGCAAAACGCACCTTGGCGAGATGGCTTTTTCCCAGCAGCAACAGCGCTTCGGATACGCGAAGCGCGATTCCCTTCCCGACTATTGTCGGCAATGCAAACACCTGAAACTTTGTTGGGGAGAGTGCCCAAAGAACCGCTTCGTACGAAGCCCCGACGGAGAGCCGGGACTGAATTATCTCTGCGCCGGGATCCGACGGTTTCATGAGCACGCAGGTCCCGCGCTCAGGCAACTCGCAAGGCAGTGCTAGCGGGGCGGCCAGCGCATGCCGGCCGCCGCCGTCGGCTTTTTATGAGTCTCGGCGCAACCTCAACGAAACCTCAACGCGCCTCGGCCAGTTCCTCTCTCACCTGCGCGCCGATCTCGAACGAACGCAAACGCGCGGCGTGATCGTAAATCTGCGCGGTGAGCATCAACTCGTTCGCCCCCGTTTGCTCGATGATGGAGCGCAGCCCGTCACGCACCGTCTCGCGATCGCCGACCACCGAGCACGCGAGCGAATGCGCGACGCCGTTCAATTCCATCGACGACGCCTCCAGCTGTTCGACCGGCGGCTGCAATTGTCCGGGCGTGCCACGCCGCAGATTGATGAACTGCTGCTGCAGCGACGTGAAAAGACGCGCGGCTTCTTCGCCGGTATCGGCGGCGAACAGATTCACGCCGACCATCGCATACGGTTTGTCCAGCGTCGCGGACGGACGGAACTGTTCGCGATAGACCTTCAGCGCGCTCAGCATGTAATCGGGTGCGAAATGCGAGGCGAAGGCGAACGGCAGGCCAAGCGCCGCGGCGAGTTGCGCGCTGAACAGCGACGAGCCGAGCAGCCATAGCGGCACGTGCAAACCCGCGCCGGGCACGGCGCGAATCCGCTGACCCGGCACGGGATCGGCGAAATAACGCTGCAATTCGACCACGTCGTCGGGGAAGGAGTCGGCGCTGTTCTGCAGATCGCGGCGCAGGGCGCGCGCCGTCGATTGATCGGTGCCGGGTGCGCGGCCGAGGCCCAGATCGATACGGTCGGGATACAGCGAAGCCAGCGTGCCGAACTGTTCCGCGATGACGAGCGGCGCATGGTTCGGCAGCATGATGCCGCCGGAACCGACGCGGATCGTCTGCGTGCCGCCCGCCACATGGCCGATCACCACGGCGGTCGCCGCGCTGGCGATGCCGGTCATGTTGTGATGCTCGGCCAGCCAGAAGCGACGGTATTGCCACTTTTCCGCGTGCTGCGCGAGATCGAGCGTGTGGCGGAACGCGTCGGCAGGGGTGGCGCCCGCGTTGACGGGCGAGAGGTCGAGGACCGAGAAGGGGATCATTGTCTGTTCACTTGCTGATTCGGGCGCTGTCGCGCGATGGGGCATTGTGGCAAAGGTTCGGCTTTCCTGCTGACTGCCCCCGGATGCCCACGTTTGCGAAAGGGTTGGGCGCGACGTGCTGCTCGATGTGAGCGATACACGTGAGGTCGATATCGATATGGCCGATCGATATTTAACAGTCACATGCCGCGCTGCTACCTTGAACGGCTCGCGTCTTAGTCTTTTTGCGCGGCGAAGCGGGCGGCCAATCCGACGCAGCGCGAAAGCGTTGCGCGTAATTCTTGCATTCCTCGCTACGCTTTCCGGGGGCTTCGATGAATCCAGCTAGACGAGTGGACTGAACGCACACGTCGCGCAGCGCGAATCGGGTCGCGCGGCGGCCCGCGACAGTCAAAATCGCAACAGTCGACGCCCGCGCACGACGCTTCCGTCTGCGGATTGATCGACGTGCCGCGTGGCGCGGAAATTGCACAGTCGTTCAGTGTCACGCAGGATGGCGCGCCCGAACAGCAGCTTGCATAGCGGCTTTGAGGAAAACGAGGAAAACGCGCCGCAACGCCTCGCAGCGGGCGCGGTCGAAGCCGTCGCGCCGCGTATCGGCAATATCCATTGCGTGAGCAAGGCTTATAGCAACCGTACGCCGATCGTCATTCGCGTGTACGGTGGGAATATCGGTGCGGCAACGCGCGGTCCATCGGGCCGGCAGCGGCCGCAAGACCTTTATCTCCGGCTAGTCGAACGGCGTTTTACCGAATAGCTGGAATGTCACGAAGGAGTCTCCGGTCTCATGACTTTCGTCAAAGAGTTCAGTACTCAATCATTCGAAAACGTGCGCCGCGCACTGCTCGCGCGCGCCGAAATCGCGCTCCTCGATGTGCGCGAAGAATTTCTGCATGCCCGCAGTCATCCGCTTTTTGCCGCCAATCTGCCGCTGTCGCGGCTCGAACTGGACGCGCCGCTGCGATTGCCGCGCCGCGACGTGCCGATCGTCGTGATGGACGACGGCGAAGGGCTGGCGCAACGCGCGGCCGAACGGCTGAGCCAGCTCGGCTACACCAGCATCGCCCTGCTCGAAGGCGGCCTGAAAGGCTGGGCGCGCGCGGGCGGCGAGCTGTTCAAGGATGTGAACGTGCCGAGCAAGGCGTTCGGCGAACTGGTGGAGAGCGAGCGTCATACGCCGTCGCTGGATGCGGCGCAGGTTCAGGCCTTACTCGACCGTGAAGCCGATGTGGTGGTGCTCGACGCACGCCGCTTCGACGAATATCAGACCATGAACATTCCCGGCAGCGTGAACGTGCCGGGCGCCGAACTGGTGCTGCGCGCACGTCAGCTTGCACCGAATCCGGCCACGCGCATCATTGTGAACTGCGCGGGACGCACGCGCAGCATCATCGGCGCGCAGTCGCTCATCAATGCGGGCGTGCCGAACCCGGTGGCGTCGCTGCGCGACGGCACGATCGGCTGGACGCTCGCGGGACAACCGCTCGCGCACGGCAGCACGCGGCGCTTCGATCCGAGAGTCGACGACGCGATCCGCCTCGCGGCCGCGACGGCGGCGCGCGATGTCGCCGACCGCGCCCACGTGGGCCGCACCTCGCGCGACGAAGCGCGTCGCTGGGCCGACGAAGCGGTACGCAGCGTCTATCGATTCGACGTACGCACACCCGACGAATACGAAGCCGGCCACGTGCCGGGTTTTCGCAGCGCGCCCGGCGGCCAGCTTGTGCAGGAAACCGAAATGTTTGCCACGGTGCGCGGTGCGCGTGTGATTCTCGCAGACAACGACGGCGTGCGCGCCAACATGACGGCGTCCTGGCTCGCGCAGATGAATGTCGAGGTGTACGTGGTCGACGGATTGACAGGTGCCGATTTCAGCGAGAAGGGACCCGCGCCCGCGCCGCGTTTTGCGGTCACGCCGCCCGATGTCGAAGAAATCTCGCCTGCCGGATTGCTGACCTTGCTGCAGGCGCGCGGCACGGTGGTGCTCGATCTCACCGCGAGCGCGAACTACGTGAAGCGCCATATTCCCGGCGCGTGGTTCGCGATCCGCTCGCAACTGGGCGAAGCGGTGCGCAAGTTGCCCGATGCCGAGCGTTACGTGGTGACGTGCGGCAGCAGTCTGCTCGCGCGTTTCGCCGCCCCCGAACTCGCCGCCTTGACGGGCAAGCCGGTGCAGGTGCTGGCCGGCGGCACGGCCGCGTGGATCGCCGCGGACCTGCCGCTCGAAAGCGGCGAGACGCGGCTGGCGTCGCCGCGCATCGATCGTTATCCGCGTCCGTATGAAGGCTCGGATAACGCACGCGAAGCGATGAGCGCCTATCTGGAGTGGGAACACGGACTCGTCGCGCAACTCGGGCGTGACGGCACGCACGGTTTTCACGTGATCTGAACGCGATAGTGTTTTGGAAAGCGGCGCGAAGACCGGCTTGCGCAGCGGGCGCGATGATGCGCAGCGTTGCTCGTGGGGCCCTCGCCGCCAAGCCGTCGTGTGGTACGCGAATCCTCTGCCGATTCGGTGTAAACGCGCTCTCGTCGAAAGCTTTCGATGCGGTTAGATTAGCTGCACCTGAAAGGCTTATCGAGGGACCAGGGCGGCTTCAGTCAGCAGCAGTCCGGCATGCCGGCGACGATCTCGCATCGTTGCCGTCATGCGTCGAACCGGACTGCTGCCCGTCGTCCACGCCGCAGCACTCGATCTCTGCTTCCGGCATCTGCCGCTTTTGATGGCAGCTCGCCAGTCCTCTTTGCGGCCAACCGTACCGGCCTCGGACGACGCTTTGCACAGCGTCGCCTTTTTTCCTTGCACCGATGTTTTTTTGACTGCGTGCGGCACGCGACTCGCGAGCCGCCGGGCACGTCGCTCGCGGTTTTTTCCCCAGACGGTTATCCTGTAGCACGCTCGATGGTGTCGCGCCGCGCTGGCCGATCCATCGACACGCCATCACATTTGGAACGCGCCCGGTCGTGCGGTCGCGTTCATACAGGACATCTGCTGTGAGCCTCAAACTGCTTACCGTCGCCATGCTGGCCGCGTGCGTCGCGCTGACCGGCTGCGACGATCAACAAAGCGATCGCGCCGTGCAAAAACTCAAGGAATTCTTCAACGCCGTCAAACCGGACGCGCTGCTGCTCAAGGACATGACGCCGGGCGTCACGACCGAAGCGAAGATTCGCGACCAGATGGGCAAGCCCGAAACCGAGCGCACCTTCACGGACGGCTCGAAACGCTTCGAGTATCCGCGTGGGCCGGAAGGCCTGAACACCTATATGGTGGACATTGACCGCGACGGCAAATTGCAGGCGATCACCCAGGTGCTGACCGCGGAGAACTTCGGCAAGATCCGCATGGGCATGACCGAGGACGAAGTGCGCCGTCTGCTCGGCAAGCCCGGTCAGGTCGCGGTGTTTCCGCTCAAGCCCGAAACCGTGTGGAGCTGGAAGTGGCGCGAGCGGGGCGTGACGGAAGAGGGTATCTTCAACGTACATTTCGACGAGTACCATAAGGTGTACACGACATCGCGCTCCGACGTGGTGCGTGGCCGGTAGAGAAAAAAGCGGGGAAGCGATGATACGTCGACGTCGATACAGCCGTATCGGGCTGGTATTAGGGGGCGGGGCTGCACGGGGCTGGGCGCATATCGGTGCGATTCGCGCATTGCACGACGCGGGCATCAAGCCCGATGTGGTGTGCGGCACATCGATCGGCGCGCTGGTGGGCGCGGTCTACGCAAATGGCGATCTCGACTGGCTCGAGGAGTGGGTGTCGCGCCTGACGTGGCAAACGGTGGTCCGTCTGCTCGATCTGCGTCTGTCGGGTGGTCTGCTCGGCGGGCGCAAGGTCATTCAGGTATTCGCCGACAAATTCAACGGCCGTTCGATCGCGCAGTTGAACATGCCGTTCGCCGCGGTCGCGACCGAACTCGATTCGGGCCGCGAGAGCTGGATGCAGGACGGCAGCGTGGTCGACGCCGTGCGTGCGTCGATCGCGATTCCGGGCATTTTCACGCCGGTGTGGCACAACGGCGTGTGGCTCGTGGATGGCGGCCTGAGCAATCCCGTGCCGGTTTCCGTCGCGCGCGGCATGCGTGCCGATTGCGTGATCGCCGTCGACCTGAACAACGACATTCTGAACGGCCGCGATTTCGGCGGAGCGGTGGTGGAGACGCCGGCGCTCGATCCGACCGCACCGCCGCCCGTGGCGCTGCGCCGCAACGGCAAACCGTGGCCGCGCTGGCTCGCGCCGGCCGAGACGCCCGTCAGCGACGACGTGCGCGTGCCGCCCGCGCCGAGCGCGCGCGTGCCGTCGATGCTGAGTTCGGTGGCGCAGAGCATCGACATCATGCAGGTGCGGATTACGCGGAGCCGGTTAGCCGGTGAGCCCGCGGATATTCTGATTCAGCCGAGGCTGGGTGGGATGGGGATTTTTGATTTTCATCGGGCTGGGCCGGCTATTGAAGAGGGACGCGCGGCGGTCGAATATATGTTGCCGGCTATTCGGGCTCGATTAGGGATGGAGTGATGGTTTTTTTCCCTGCCCGGGGGGTGTTTTTTTGGTGTTTCATTTCTTAGTGGTTTATTAGTGTTGCCCCTGTGCGGGGCGGCACTTACTTTCTTTGCCGCGGCAAAGAAAGGTAAGCAAAGAAAGCCGCTCAAACCGCTAACCCTAAGCGGGCACCTCTCATAACCACGCGGAGTGGCAGCCGATAGGGCCGGCCGTGGATCGCCACCCGCAGTGGTACAGCAGTCATCCGTTCCGGCGACGCTGCGCGCGCCGGAGCGGTACTTCACCCAACCAATCACTTCGTTTTTTGCTTTACCAGCCGTCGGCTTCGCCTCGGCGAAGCGCCCATTGGAAACCTTCGGTTTCCCCAGCATACCGCTCGGCGCGCGAAGCGCCGCCGGAACTGATGACGGCCTTGTCACTTACGCGGAGTGCGCGACGCGCCGGACGCTCCGGGGCCACCGCCGCAGAGAAGTGCCACCGATAACGAATAGCATTAGCGGTGTGAGCGGCTTTCTTTGCTTAGCTTTCTTTGCCGCGGCAAAGAAAGTAAGTGCCGCCCCGCACAGGGGCAACGCTAATAAACCAATAAGAAAAGAAACGCCGCTGCCGCAGGCAAACCAGAAGAACACCATCGCCGCAGAAAAAAACAAAACAAGCCCCGTGGGCACTCCAGCAAAAAATATAAAAAAAGCGACCCAAAACCATCAACTTCAAAGCACGCCAAACCCGCGCCCGGGGCGCACAGCCACCCACAACCCCCGAACCCTCAATAAAAACAACGCCATGCTGCACCGCATCAAACAACCAACCAGAGTTTGAGCAATTAATTTCCGCCAGGGACACTCGCACCCACCCCTGACAAGCCGCGCTGCAACAGGCTGCCAAAACAAACCAACTGGAGACAAGCGTGTTCCTCTACGGCTTTGGTCCGGTGCTGCTGGCCGGCACGATCCAGACGATCGAACTGTCGGTGCTGTCGCTGGCCGCGGCAGTCCTGCTCGGCCTCGCGGGTGCGGCGGCGAAACTCTCGTTTAACCGGCCGTTGCGTGCCCTCGCCACGGGTTATACGACGCTGATCCGCTCGGTGCCGGATCTCGTGCTGATGCTGCTGCTCTTCTACAGCATCCAGATCGCCGTCAACAATCTCACCGATGCGCTTGATCTCCCGCAGTTCGATATCGATCCGTTCGTGGCCGGCGTGCTGACGCTCGGCTTCATCTACGGTGCGTATTTCACCGAGACTTTCCGCGGCGCCTTTCTCGCGGTGCCGCGCGGTCAACTCGAAGCGGGCAGCGCCTACGGCATGAGCGGCGCGCGCGTGTTCACCCGCATCCTGTTCCCGCAGATGATGCGCTTCGCGCTGCCGGGCATCGGCAATAACTGGCAGGTCCTGGTCAAGGCGACGGCGCTGGTGTCGATCATCGGCCTCGCCGACATCGTCAAGGCCGCGCAGGACGCCGGCAAGAGCACCTTCAATCTGTTCTTCTTCATCCTGATCGCCGCGCTGATCTATCTGGCGATCACCACGGTATCGAATCTCGCGCTGATCTGGCTGGAAAAGCGCTATTCGATCGGCGTGCGGCACGCGGAGTTCTAAGACCATGCTCGATATCCTCAACCAGTTCTGGCAGGCGTTCCTCTACTGGGACGGTCAGCGTCTTTCGGGCCTCGCGGTCACGCTATGGTTGCTGGTGGCGTCGATCGGCATCGGCTTTTTTACGGCCATTCCGCTCGCGGTGGCGCGCGTGTCGAAGAACCGTTGGCTGTCCACGCCGGTGCGTCTCTATACCTACGTGTTTCGCGGCACGCCGCTCTACGTGCAACTGCTGCTGATCTACACGGGCATGTACAGCCTCGAATTCGTGCGCTCGCATCAGTTGCTGGACGCATTCTTCCGCAGCGGTTTTCACTGCGCGATCCTCGCCTTCGCGCTGAACACCTGCGCCTACACCACGGAGATTTTCGCCGGCGCGATCCGCTCGACGTCGCACGGCGAAGTGGAAGCGGCGCGCGCGTATGGCATGAGCGGATTCACGATGTACCGGCGCATTGTGATACCGTCCGCGCTGCGCCGGGCCTTGCCGTTGTACAGTAACGAAGTGATCCTGATGCTGCATGCCACCACGGTCGCATTCACGGCCACGGTGCCCGACATTCTGAAGGTGGCGCGCGACGCGAACTCGGCCACGTATCGCTCGTTCGACGCCTTCGGACTCGCGGCGCTGATGTACCTGGTCGTGTCGTTTGCGCTGGTGGCTTTGTTCCGGCGCGCCGAGCGTCACTGGCTGGGTTATCTGGCGGTTCGCACGCACTGAATTCGCCGGGATTCGAGCCTTGCCCGCAGCATCGGACGGCGCCTCGTTGCGCCGTCATGAAGACCGATCCGTATTTTCCAAGGGAGAGCATCTTGCTCCACACGACTCAGACCGAAGCCTGCAAGCTCGCCGTTCAGGACATCCACAAGCGTTACGGCGACAACGAAGTGCTCAAGGGTGTCTCGCTGAACGCGAACAAGGGCGACGTCATCAGCATTATCGGCGCGAGCGGCTCGGGCAAGAGCACCTTCCTGCGCTGCATCAATTTTCTGGAGCGGCCCAACGCGGGGCAGATCGTGGTCGACGGCGAAGCGGTCAAAACGAAAACCGACCGCGCCGGCAATCTCGAAGTGGCCGATCACAAGCAGTTGCAGCGCATTCGCACGAAGCTCGCCATGGTGTTCCAGCACTTCAACCTGTGGGCGCACATGAACGTGATCGAGAATGTGGTGGAAGCGCCGATTCACGTGCTGGGCATGTCGCGTCGCGAAGCGGAAGAACGCGCGCGCGAATATCTGGAGAAGGTGGGACTCGCGCCGCGCCTCGAAAAACAGTACCCGTCGCATCTGTCGGGTGGTCAGCAGCAGCGTGTGGCGATCGCGCGGGCGCTGGCCATGAATCCTGACGTGATGCTGTTCGACGAGCCGACCTCGGCGCTCGACCCCGAACTGGTCGGCGAAGTGCTCAAGGTCATGCAGAAGCTCGCGGAAGAAGGCCGCACGATGATCGTGGTCACGCACGAAATGGGTTTTGCGCGCAACGTGTCGAACCACGTGATGTTCCTGCATCAGGGCCGCACCGAAGAAGAAGGGCTGCCCGCCGACGTGCTCACCGCGCCGCGCAGCGAACGCCTGAAGCAGTTCCTGTCCGGCAGTCTGAAGTAACGCGCGCCGCTCGCGCTTCTCCGTTAGCGATGGCCCGCACGTCCAGCCCGTCCCGCACCATTCAGGTCGCCATTGTCGCGCTGCCGCCCGTATCGATGTCGGGCGTCGGCCCGATCGTCGACGCGCTCAATCTCGCCAATGAAATCGACGGACGCGCCTTGTATCGCGTGCAGGTCTGTTCGTGGGACGGCCGCGCGGTGCCGCTGGCGGGCGGCGCGCAGTGGCCGGCCGACGCCGCTTTCGGCGACGCGATCGCGTGCGACTGGCTGATCGTCATCAGCGAGCGCTTCCAGCAGTTCGCCGACTACCGCCTGTTCCTCGCCAGTCTCTCGCGCGTCGGACAACGCACGCCGCTCGTCACCGGCATCCATCACGGTGTCTGGTGGCTGGCCATGGCGGGGCAGTTGTCCGGCTATCGCGTGAGCGTGAACTGGGAAACCTACCAGCAGTTCTCGGAACAGTTCGAACGCTCCATCGTCACGCAGCAGATTTTCGAAATCGACCGCGACCGCGCCACCTGCGCGGGCGGTCAGGCCACCGTCGACTTCATGCTGGCGATGATCGGCCGCGATCACGGTCCCGAGCTCGCCGAGCGCATCGCCGACACGCTCGGCGTGGGCGTGCTGCGCGCCGGCGACGAACGTCAGCGCATTCCGTTCGTGACGGCGCCAGGCGAGCGTCATCCGCGTCTGAACGACGCGCTGCTGCTGATGGAAGCGAATATCGAAGACCCGCTCACCACCGACGAAATCGCCGGCCTCGTGGGCGTGTCGCGGCGTCAGCTGGAACGGCTGTTTCGCCAGTACCTCGGCTCGATGCCGTCCAAATACTATCTCGGCCTGCGGCTCTCGAAGGCGCGCACGCAGTTGCAGCGCACCAGCAAATCGGTGGTGCAGATCAGCCTCGCGTGCGGGTTTTCGTCGGCGGCCCATTTTTCCAATGCGTACCGCGAACGTTTCGGTGTCACACCGCGAGAGGATCGTCGCAACTGGATCGACAAACAGACCGGCGCGAGCGGCGCCGAGCCGCGTCCGGCTGCGCTGATCGAACCGCCGGACCACGAGGCGTGAGCCGGGCCGGCCGGCGTTCGACCCGCCGGGGCCCGCACACCGCCGGAGCGCCGCCACGCATGGAAGCTCATAGAAAGCGTCGCGTATGCGCAAGACGTATCGCCGGCGTTTTCCTACACTACCCTGTATTACCTCTCACCTGTAACGAGGATTTGCCATGAACGACCTGACTGTGACACGCCAGACCTTCGACGAAGTCATGGTGCCGGTGTTTTCGCCCGCCGCCTTCGTACCGGATCGTGGTCTCGGCTCGCGCGTCTGGGATACGCAAGGCCGCGACTATATCGACTTCGCCGGCGGCATCGCCGTCACCGCGCTCGGTCATGCGCATCCCGAACTGCTGAAGGTTTTGCACGAGCAGGGCGGCAAGCTGTGGCACATCGGTAACGGCTACACCAACGAGCCGGTCCTGCGCCTCGCCAAACGGCTCGAGGAGCTGACCTTCGCCGACCGCGCGTTCTTCGCCAACTCGGGCGCCGAAGCCAACGAAGCGGCGCTGAAGCTGGCGCGCCGCGTGGCGTTCGACCGCCACGGCGCAGAGAAAGACGAAATCGTCTCCTTTACGCAATCGTTCCATGGCCGCACGTTCTTCACGGTGAGCGTGGGTGGTCAGCCGAAGTATTCCGAAGGCTTCGGTCCGGTGCCGGCGGGCATCGTCCATCTGCCGTACAACGACATCGAAGCGGCGAAGCAGGCCATCGGCGCAAAAACCTGCGCGGTGATCGTCGAGCCGATCCAGGGCGAAGGCGGCGTGATTCCGGCCGATCCCGCGTTCCTGAAAGCGCTGCGCGAAGCCTGCGACCAGCACGGCGCCCTGCTGATTTTTGACGAGGTACAAACGGGTGTGGGCCGCAGCGGCCATTTCTACGCGTATCAGGACACGGGCGTGACGCCGGACATTCTGACCACCGCCAAGGCGCTCGGCAACGGCTTCCCGATCGGCGCGATGCTGACCACGAACGAACTGGCCGCGCATTTCAAGGTCGGCGTGCACGGCACGACCTACGGCGGCAATCCGCTCGGCACGGCGATCGCCGAAAAGGTGGTGGAGCTGGTGAGCGATCCGAAGCTGCTCGAAGGCGTGCGCACCCGCAGCGAAGCGCTGAAGGCGCATCTGCGCAAACTCGACGAGCGTTTCGGTCTGTTCACTGAAGTGCGCGGCAAGGGGCTGCTGATCGGCGCGGAACTGAACGACGCGTACAAGGGCCGCGCGAAAGACTTCGTCACGGCCGCGGGTCAGCATGGCGTCATCATGCTGATGGCGGGTCCGGACGTGCTGCGCTTCGTGCCGTCGCTCATCATGCCGGCCGAAGACATGGACGAAGGTTTCGCGCGACTCGCCAAAGCGATCGAATCGATTGCCGGTGTCAAGGCCGAAGCCTCGTCGCACTGATCCCGCGTCATATTCAACAGGAACGATGATGCTCTTCGTACGTCCCAGCCGTCTTGCCGATCTCGACGCGCTCGAGCATATGGCGCGCACCGCGCAACCGGTGCTGCATTCGCTGCCGCACGACCGGGGCGCGCTCGAAGCGCGCGTCGCGTTGTCGGAAGACTCGTTTCGCGCGGAAGTGGATTTTCCGGGCGAGGAGTTCTATCTGTTCGTGCTCGAAGACGCGGCGAGCGGCAAGCTGCTGGGCACCGCGAGCATCGTCGCCGCCGCCGGTTATTCGGACCCGTTCTACGCGTTTCGCAACGATGCCCTGATTCACGCGTCGCGCGAGTTGCAGGTGAATCGCAAGATCCACGCGCTCACCATGTCGCACGAACTGACCGGCAAGAGCCGGCTGGCGGGTTACTACATCGACCCGTCGCTGCGTCACGACGCCGCCGCGCATCTGATGTCGCGCGCGCGGATGATGTACATCGCGGCCAATCGCAAGCGCTTCACGCCCGAGGTTTTTTCGCTGCTGCTCGGCGTGACCGATGACAACGGCGTCTCGCCATTCTGGGAAGCGGTGGGCCGCAAGTTCTTCGGACGCAATTTCGCCGACATCGAAATCGAGTCGGGCGGGCGCAGCCGCACCTTCATCGCCGAAGTAATGCCCACCTATCCGATCTACGTGCCGCTTCTGCCGGAAGCCGCGCAGCGCGTGCTCGGCGAACCCGATTCGCACGCGCTGCTCGCCTACGACATCCATCAGGAAGAAGGCTTCGAAACCGACCGCTTCATCGACATCTTCGACGCCGGCCCGGTGCTGACCGCGCAAGTGGACCGCAGCGCCTGTGTCACGCGCAACGAAACGCGCGTGGTGCATGAAGCCGCGTCCGCCGCCGACGGTTCGACGTATCTGATCGCGCATAACGGCGTGGACGGCGAATTCCGCTGCGTACTCGGCGAGCTGCCGGACGGCCGGGCGAGCGGTGCGGCGCTCACGCACCAGGCACGCGCCGCGCTTGGCGTGGCGCAAGGCGACGCGGTGCGCTGCGTGCGTCTGCATCAGCCGCGCCAGGACGCCCAGAACGAATTGACGGGAGAAGCACAATGATCGTGGTTCGCGTTGTGCAACGGGGCGATGTGGACGCGCTGATGCGCCTCGCCCAGGAAACCGGGCCGGGCCTCACCACCTTCAAGCCCGATCGCGACGCGCTCGCGGCACGGGTCGAACGCGCGCGCCGCACCATGGAAGACAAGGCGGAGCCGTTCGAAGCCGGCTACTTCTTCGTCATGGAAGACACCGAAACCGGCGACGTGGCCGGGGTCTGCGGAATCGAGACGGCGGTGGGCCTGCAACAGCCGTTTTACAACTACCGCGTGAGCACGGTGGTGCATGCCAGCCAGGACCTCGGTATCTGGACCCGCATGCGCGCGCTGAATATTTCGCACGACCTGACCGGTTACGCGGAAGTGTGTTCGCTGTTTCTGAGTCCGCGTTATCGCACGAGCGGCGTGGGCGGTTTGCTGTCGCGCTCGCGCTTCATGTTTCTCGCGCAGTTTCGCGAGCGCTTTCCGCAGCGTATCTGCGCGGAATTGCGCGGCCATTTCGACGCAGAGGGCACTTCGCCGTTCTGGCGCGCGGTGGGTTCGCACTTCTATCAGATCGACTTCAACGCGGCGGACTATCTGAGTTCGCATGGCCGCAAGGCGTTTCTCGCCGAGCTGATGCCGCGCTATCCGGTGTACGTCGAGTTGTTGCCGCAGGAGGCGCAAGACTGCGTCGGCCTCACGCATAACGACACCATTCCGGCGCGCCGCATGCTCGAGGCGGAAGGGCTGCGTTACGAAAACCACGTGGATATTTTCGACGCCGGTCCGGTGCTCGAATGCCACATCGCCGACTTGCGCACCGTGCGCGAAAGCGTCGTCGTGCCGGTCGAAATCGGGGTGGCGAGTGTGGCGGCAGGTGCGGCCGTGGACGGCCCGAAGTCGATGATATCGAATACGTCGCTCGGCGACTTTCGCGTCGGGGTGGTGGCGGGCGTGCCGCAAGACGGCGTGTTCCGTCTGAGCGCGGCCGAAGCCTCGGCGCTCGACGTCAAGGCCGGCGACCTCGTGCGGGTGTTGCCGCAGAAACACAAACAGGGATGATCATGAGTGAGCTTTTCATCGACGGCGAATGGGCCGCCGGCACAGGACCCGCTTTTGCGTCGCGCAACCCCGGAACGGGCGCGACGGTTTGGGAAGGCAACAGCGCCTCGGCGGACGACGTCGATCGCGCCGTGCGCAGCGCGCGCCGGGCATTCGCGACGTGGTCAGCGCTGAGCCTCGACGAACGCTGCACGATCGTGCGCCGTTTCGCCGCGCTCGTGACCGAACGCAAGGAAGCGCTCGCCGAAGCGATCGGCCGCGAGACCGGCAAGCCGCTGTGGGAGGCGCGCACGGAAGCGGCGTCGATGGCCGCCAAGGTCGAGATTTCGATTCAGGCCTACAACGAACGCACCGGTGAAAAGCGTTCGGCCATGGCCGACGGCACGGCGGTGCTGCGGCATCGTCCGCATGGCGTGGTGGCCGTGTTCGGACCGTACAACTTTCCGGGCCATCTGCCCAACGGCCACATCGTGCCGGCGTTGATCGCGGGTAATGCCGTGGTATTCAAGCCGTCCGAGCTGGCGCCGGGCGTTGCGCGCCTGACCGTCGAAATCTGGCGCGACGCGGGTTTGCCCGCTGGAGTGATGAACCTCGTGCAAGGCGAGAAAGACACCGGCGTGGCGCTCGCCAATCACCGGCAGATCGACGGACTGTTCTTCACGGGTAGTTCGGATACCGGAACATTGTTGCACAAGCAGTTTGGCGGCCGTCCGGAGATCGTGCTGGCGCTGGAGATGGGCGGCAACAATCCGCTCGTGATCGGGCCGGTGGCCGATGTCGACGCCGCCGTGCATCACACCATTCAATCGGCGTTTCTCTCGGCAGGGCAGCGCTGCACCTGCGCGCGCCGTCTCTTCGTGCCGAACGGCGCGCAGGGCGACCGTTTCATCGAGCGTCTGGTCGACGTGACTTCGAGTATCGCCGTGGGCGAATACAACGCCGATCCGCAGCCGTTTATGGGCGCGGTGGTGTCGGCGCGTGCCGCTTCGCGACTGGTCGCGGCGCAGGAGCGTCTGCTCGCGGGCGGCGCGAAGGCGCTGCTCAAGATGACGCAACGCGATCCGCAACTCGGCTTCGTCACACCCGCGATTCTCGACGTGAGCGCCGTGGCCGGTCTGCCCGACGAAGAGCATTTCGGCCCGCTTGCGCAGATCATCCGTTACGGAACGTTCGACGAAGCGATCGAGCACGCGAACGATACGGAGTTCGGCCTTTCCGCGGGTCTGCTCGCCGACGACGAAGCCTTGTGGACGCAGTTCCAGCGCAGCATTCGCGCGGGCATCGTCAACTGGAACCGGCCGACCAACGGCGCGTCGTCCGGTGCGCCGTTCGGCGGTCCGGGCCGCTCGGGCAACAACCGGCCGAGCGCCTACTACGCGGCCGACTACTGCGCGTATCCGATGGCGTCGGTCGAGAGCGCGCAACTGACCATGCCCGCGAGCGTCTCGCCGGGCCTCCAATTCTAAGGATCGACGATGCAAGCCACTGAAGCGAATTTCGACGGCCTGGTCGGCCCGACCCACAATTACGCGGGCCTCTCGTTCGGCAATGTCGCGTCACAGAACAACGAGAAGTCGGTTGCCAATCCGAAGGCCGCGGCCAAGCAGGGTCTGCGCAAGATGAAGCAGCTGGCCGACCTCGGTTTTCATCAGGGCGTGCTGCCGCCGCAGGAGCGTCCTTCGATGCGCCTGCTGCGCGAACTCGGCTTTTCCGGCGACGACGCCACCGTGATCGCCCGCGTCGCGCGCGATGCGCCCGAGTTGCTGGCTGCGGCGAGCTCGGCCTCGGCCATGTGGACGGCCAATGCGGCCACCGTGAGTCCGTCGGCCGACACGCACGACGCCCGCGTGCATTTCACGCCGGCCAATCTGTGCAGCAAGCTGCATCGCGCAATTGAACACGAATCGACGCGCCGCACGCTGCGCGCGATTTTCGCGGACGACAACCGTTTCGCCGTGCACGAAGCGCTGCCCGGCACGCCCGCGCTCGGCGACGAAGGCGCGGCGAATCACACGCGTTTCTGCGCGGAATATGGCGTACGGGGAGTCGAATTCTTCGTGTATGGCCGCAGCGAGTATCGTCGCGGGCCGGAGCCGAAACGCTTTCCCGCACGCCAGAGTTTCGAGGCGAGCCGCGCGGTCGCGCATCGTCATGGTCTCGCGGAAGCGGCCACAGTCTACGCGCAGCAGAATCCCGACGTGATCGACGCAGGCGTGTTCCACAACGACGTGATCGCAGTCGGCAATCGCAGCACGCTGTTCTGTCACGAACTGGCATTCGTCGAACAGAAAGCGGTCTACGACGAACTGCGCGCGAAGCTCGTGGGCCTGAAATCGGAATTCAACGTGATCGAAGTGCCGGACGCGCAGGTGAGCGTGGCCGACGCCGTCACCTCGTATCTGTTCAACAGCCAGTTGCTGACGCGTCCGGACGGCCGTCAGGTGCTGGTCGTGCCGCAGGAGTGCCGCGAAAATCCGCGCGTGGCCGCGTATCTGGACGATCTCACGTCGCACACGGGGCCGATCGACGAGGTGCTGGTGTTCGATCTGCGCGAGAGCATGAAGAACGGCGGCGGTCCGGCGTGTCTGCGTCTGCGCGTGGTGTTGAACGACGCGGAGCGCGCGGCGGCGAATAACGGCGCATGGATCGACGACACGCTGTTCGGCCGTCTCGATACGTGGATCGACCGTCATTACCGCGACCGTCTCGCGCCCGCCGATCTCACCGACCCGCAGTTGCTGGTCGAATCGCGCACGGCGCTCGACGAACTCACGCAAATTCTCAAACTGGGTTCGCTCTATGACTTCCAGCGCTGAGCACGGCATGCTGGGCGATTTTCTCGCCTTCACGCTGGCCGGCGAGCGGCCCGCGCCGGAACACAGGGAAGGCATAGGCGCGAACGGCGCGCGCTGGACGTGGCTCGACGACGGCGTGCTGCAGTTCGAGCCGGCCACGGTCGTGGGCAATACGCGCAGCGTGCTCGCCTCGGCCGGCATACACGGCGACGAAACCGCGCCGATCGAACTGCTGTCGAAGCTCGTACGCGACATCGCGCACGGCGACGCCGTGCTGACCTGCCGTCTGCTGGTGATCCTCGGCAACGTGGACGCCATGCGTGAGGCCTGCCGTTATCGCGACGACGACCTGAACCGGTTGTTCAGCGGCCGTCACGAGCAGGTGCCGCACAGCTACGAAGCGCCGCGCGCCGCGGCGCTGGAGCGCGCGGCCATCGCGTTTTTCGATCGGGCGTCGAGCGAGACGGGCGCGCGTTGGCACATCGATATGCACACGGCGATCCGCGCCTCGGCGTTCGAGCAGTTCGCGTTGCTGCCGCACACCGGCAAGCCGCTGTCGCGCGTCATGTTCGAATGGCTCGGCGACGCACGCATCAGCGCTGTGCTGCTGCACACCACCAAGGGCAACACGTATTCGCATTTCACTGCGCAGCGCTGCGGCGCCGAAGCGTGCACGCTCGAACTCGGCAAGGTGCGGCCGTTCGGCCAGAACGATCTGACGCGCTTCGCGGGCGCCGACGCAGCGCTGCGCCGGCTGCTGGCAGGCAGCGGCGACATGGTGGACGGGAGCGCCATGCCGCGCGTGTTTACCGTGATCGACCAGATCACCAAACAGAGCGACGCGTTCGAACTGCACGTCGCCGCCGACGTGCCGAACTTCACGCCCTTCGCGAAAGGCACCGTGCTCGCCACCGACGGCGACTATCGCTACGTCGTGAATCGCGACGAGGAGCGCATCGTGTTCCCGAACGCCACGGTCAAACCGGGATTGCGCGCCGGACTCATGGTCGTCGAGACCACGCAGGAGACGCAGGCGTTGCTCGTCTGACACGGTGAAATGAAAATGGGTCGCTGCTTGTGCGCAGCGACTTCTCTTGCCTGAACGCGACACGCATTTGCACCTTCAGCGGGCCACGCCATGTCGCCGCGTTCCGTACGCTGCGCCCGCTGTCGTGCGACGCCCGCCAGGCGCGCTTTCCCGAGCCTGTACAATTCCGGCCTCGCGGCTGTGCGCTGCACCATGCGCGCCGCACGAGTTTGAATCGTTTTTTTGGCGCGGCAATCATGCTTGCCCAGATTCGGCTCTGTCTTATTCAATACCGTAGAGGAACACCCGTAATGAAGATGAACTGGCGAAACATGGCCACGCTCGCGCTGTTCGCGACGGCAACAGTCACCGCAACTGTCACGGCATCGACGGCGATGGCTGCCGACATCAAGGAAGTGCGCTTCGGCGTCGAGGCGTCGTATGCGCCGTTCGAATCGAAGTCGCCGTCGGGCGAACTGCAAGGTTTCGATATCGACGTCGGCAACGCCGTGTGCGCGAAGCTGAAGGCCAAATGCGTGTGGGTCGAAAATTCCTTCGACGGTCTGATTCCCGCGTTGCAGGCTCGCAAGTTCAATGCGATCAACTCGGACATGACGATCACCGAGCAGCGCCGCCAGGCCATCGACTTCACCGATCCGATCTACACGATTCCGAATCAGATGATCGCGAAGAAGGGCAGCGGTCTGCTGCCGACGCCGGCTTCGCTCAAGGGCAAGCATGTCGGCGTGCTGCAGGGCACGATTCAGGAAACCTACGCCAAGGCGCGTTGGGCCCCGATGGGCGTCGACGTCGTGCCGTATCAGACGCAGGACCAGATCTACGCCGATCTCGCCGCCGGACGTCTGGACGCCGCGTTCCAGGACGCGGAAGCCGCTTCGAAGGGCTTTCTGAAGAAGCCGCAAGGCGCGGGCTTCGAATTTGCAGGTCCGGCCGTGACCGACGAGAAACTGCTCGGTGCTGGCGTGGGCTTCGGTGTGCGCAAGGGCGACAAGGCGCTGAAAGATGCGTTGAATCAGGCGCTCAAGGAGCTGAAAGCGGACGGCACGCTCGACCGCTTCGCCGCGAAGTATTTCGACGTGAAGGTCGTGCTGAAGTAAAGCGCGTCGGTTTTTCTACGCCACGTTTCACGCAAACGGCCGCTGATCCAGCGGCCGTTTGCATTTTTGCTGCTGCTTTGCTCGTGCATCGTCGACAAGTCTCGCTGCGCGGCAGGCTTCGGCGTTTTGCGAAGTGTCAGCGCGCTTTCGCTTCCGGCTGATCGAGATAATCGAACATCACTTCGCCCAGACCGAGCGTGAGGTCGGCAATCAGATGCCGCGCCTCGACGATCTCCAGCACCGGCAACTCCGCGACGGGCGCCAAGGCATGCGGCGCGAGTTCGAGCGCGGCAGGGCCGGTCCATGCGCCTTTCAAGTCGATGTCCTGCAGGTAGTAACGCACGAGTTCGCAGATGCGCGGCGTGCCGTCTACATGCGGAATGACCTTGAGCAGGAAGTTCGGCGCTTCCAGACGTTTTTTCTGCTGCGCCAGATCGAGCTGGCGATGCTTGTAGCCCATCGTGCCGGTGGCGATGCGCACCGGACCGTAATCGAGCGTGCCGACGAGCGTGTCGGTGTGAACCTCGAGCACCGGCTTCGCGAGTTTCTTCGGAAAGCCCCACAATTCGCGACCGCCGGCGATGGGCGGATGGTCGTCGAGATACATGGCGAGCGTGTAGCTGCCCGCTACGCCGTTGTACGACACCGGAATCACCTGGCCGCTTTCGGTGTAATCGCCGAAACCGGTTGAGTCGGGCATGCGGATGAATTCGTAGTGAACCAGCGGCTCGCCGATCTGCAGCGGCTCGGGCACCACGGCGCGCAGTTTGTCCGGGTCGGTGCGGTAGGTGATGATGAGGAATTCGCGATTGATGAACCGGTAGGGGCCCATCGGAAAAGCCGGGCTCGTGATCGGCATGGCGAAGGCATTCGACAGCACGCTTTTGACGTCCATGGAGGTCCTCTATGGTTGAACACAGGGTAGCGCGGGCAGTACGGGCAGCGCGGTTTTGCACCGCACAACAGTATCGTCGATTCCGCGCGAAGCTTCTGTCAGGGTGCTTCCAAATTATTTCCAGATATTGCTGCAAGGGCGTGTCGTGGCGCGATGTGCTGCGATAAAATCGCCGGGCGCAATCGGAGCGCGCCGACGCTCGCGCATCGCATATCACACGTTGCGCAAGCGTGATCGATCAACACCAGAACAACGAAGCAGGCGCCGGGGCGGCGCGCTAGCGAGGGACCGCAATGACCAGCATCGCAATCGAGAATCCGGGCCAGACGAATCACGCGAGCGCCACGGACGATGCACAACTGCACGTCAGCTTCGCCCGTCAGCCGATTTTGAATCGCGACAGCATGTTGTGCGGCTACGAACTCAAGATGCGTCTGCCGGCACTGCCGGAGGCCGAACCCGAATCCGAATCCACACACGAGCCCGAGCCCGAAGCCGAACTGCCCGAAGGCGCCGAGGCGCCGCCTACCCCGCAGCAACGTGTCGCACGCGCCGTGCTGCGCGCGCTGGCCGAAGGCGAAGTGCGCGGCGCGCTCACCGGGCATCCGGCGTATGTCGACGTGACGCGCGAGATGCTGTTCGACGACGCGATCCTGCGCCTGCCCCCCGAGCGCTTCATGTTCGAACTGCCGCCGGTGATCGAAGTGGACGCAGCGCTGATTGCGCGAATCGTGCAACTGCATGGCCGCCGCTACCGCTTCGCGCTCGACGAAGTGACGCAGGCGAACGAAACCTTCGCGAAACTGCTGCCTTACGCGGAAGTCGTCAAGATCGATTTCGCGCGCGCACCGGAGGCGCTGCTGCGCAAGCTCGCGAGCGTGCTGAAGTCGGCGGGCAAGTTGCTGCTCGGCCTGGGCATCGATTCGCAACGCGATTTCGAAACGCTGCATGAACTCGGCTTCGATCGCTTTCAGGGCTACTTCTTTGCACGTCCGCAAACGTCGAGCGCGCGGCGCGTCAGCGCGCCCCGTCATGCGCTGCTCAATCTGCTGCAACTGCTCTCGGGTGAACCGACGGTCGCGCAACTCGAAGCCGAACTCAAGCTGAATCCCGTGCTCGTCATGCACCTGATGAAGCTCGCGAACTCCAGCGGCCTCGCCATGGGTCATAAGGTCACGACCTTGCGCGACGCCATCATCGCAACGGGCACCAACCGGATCGCGCGCTGGACCCAACTGCTGCTCTACGCAGACGGCCGCAAGGTCGCGCTCGAAGACGATCCCTTGCTGCAACTCGCGGCCACCCGCGCGCGTTTCATGGAACTCGCCATCGAGCGTCTGCCCAACGCCAATCGCGACGAAGCCGACGCGGCCTTCCTGACCGGCGTGTTCTCGTTCGTCGACGCGGTATTCGGCGGCTCGCTGCAAAGCACCCTGAACGTGCTCACGCTTTCCAAGCCGATTCAGGCGGCGATCCTGCATCGCGAAGGCGTGGTGGGTCAGTTGCTATCGACCGTCGAAGCACTGGAAAACGGCGCGTGGGAACAACTCGACGTGCTCAGCGCGCGCCTTCAGCCCTTGACGGTGGAAGACATCGCGCAACTCGGTCTGATGGCCGGTGCGTGGGCCGGCGTGGCGGATCGCGGCGCGGAAGGCCTGGAGAGAATCGAAGACTAAGCTCTTGCGGCAAGAAAAAACCGCGGCATGCCTTGGGGCACGCCGCGGTTTCGGCACGTCTGACGCCACTGGAACGTGGGTAAGTCTGGCTTCGGGCAAATACAAAGTGGAGCGGGTGAAGCAGGGCGATCAGCGATCGCGCCAGGTCTTCACATCATCTCCATTTCCTGCATTTGCCCCAGGCCGAAAAAACGTCCAAGCTCCTTGGCCAGTTCGTTCAGCACGCTCATTTCTTTCTGCGAAATGCGCCGTGGTTCCTGCGTATGGGACCAGTCTCCGTAGAGCAGCGCGACCGTCTGATCGCTTTCGTCCACCACCGGCAGGAGCACGAAGGCGCGGGCGTCGTCGAAGGAACGACGGAACCACTCCGGTAATCGCGCGACCATTTTCGGATCGCGCGCATTTTCGATGAAGATGCCGACCGAGTTGGCGATAGCCAGATGGAACACGTCCGGCTCGAAGGCGGTATTGAAGGTCAGCCTGGGCAAGGCCGCGTCGATCTTCGGACCGAGCCCGAGGCGCGCCTTGAAGGTGCCGTTGCTGTGCTTGACGAACACCACCGTGCGCGCAAAGCCGAGACCCGCGAGCAAGGTTTCCGCCGCCATGCCGAGCGCCGGAGCGAGCGCGCTGTCTTCGGGCAGGCCGCGCAGATCTTGCACCCCGACGGCTATGCGCGCCTCGGGGCTCAGCGCCTCGCGCGCGATCGCGTCGGCGTTGGCGCGCAGTTCGACGATCTCGCGCATCACGCCGTCGCCGCCTTCTTCGCGGGCGAGCGCGATGCTCATCTGCTGCAGCACGTCGGGGTCGGTGTTGAGCGCGTGGCTGTATTCCTGCGCCAGTTCGGCGATACGCTGTTCGCGCTCCCAGTCCGGCACGTTCTGCTGCGTCAGCACGTCTGCCACGGCGGTGGAGTAGTTGGTGATGGCACGCAGCCATTGCACCTGACGCGGCTGCGTGACGTCCTGCGGATCGAATTCGCCCATGCCGGAGCGGATCATGTCGGGCAGACGCCAGCGCACCGCGGCCTCGGCGCCGATTTCGTCGAAGGTCACGCCGAGCACGAGCACGCAGGCGTCGGTTTCGAGTTCGCCGCTTTCGATATGCCGGCGAATCTGGTCCCACTCGGCGTCGAGATAGAACACCACCAGCAGCTTGCCGATCTGGCGCATCAGCGTGCAGACCACGGCCTCTTCGCCGGCGCGCAGATCGCCGCGCTCGGTCAGCTTGCGCGCAACGCAGCCCGAGAGCAGGGTACGGTTCAATTCGAGTTTGGCGTCGATGCGGCGGGGCGCGCTGTGATGAAAGTGATCGACGATCTTCAGGCCGACCACCAGATGGCCGACCGCGTCCATGCCGAGCACCATGAGGGCGCGCGACACGGTGGTGATGTTGCCGCCGAACGCCATGTACATCGCCGAGTTCGCCAGACGCAGCACCTTTTGCGTCAGGGCGAAATCCGACAGCACGACCTGAACGAGGCCGGTGAAGTCGAGGTCGTCATTGTTCATCGCCGCCATGGTGGAGCGCAGCGATTGCGACAGCATGGGGAAATCGCCGCGCTCGCTCATTCGCGTCCAGAGCCGGTCGAGCACCGCCGCCTTTACCATGTGAGTCCCGCCAAAGCCATACATGTTCCAATGAGTGCCACGCCGGCGTGAAACCGGCTTCTTACGCTGCGCAAACGCTGCGTCTGCATGGTCATGCGGTATGCAGGTGAAGCGTGCGCGCTTCGAAACGCTGCGCGAGTTCATCAGACGGCAACGCCTTGCAGACGAGCCAGCCCTGAATGTGGTCGCATCCCATCTCGGTGAGCAGCGCGCGTTGTGCCTCGGTCTCGACGCCTTCCGCAACCAGCTCGAGATCGAGCGTCTGCGCAAGGCCGACGACCGCGCTAACGATTGCCTGATCGTTCCGGGAGGTTAGCAGATTCTCGACGAAACTCCTGTCGATCTTCAGTTTGGCCAACGGGAACCGTTGCAGGTACGCCAGGCTCGAGTATCCCGTGCCAAAATCGTCCACTGCAAAACGGATGCCCATGGCCGTCAGTTCTTCGAGCAGACCCTTCGCGTGCGCCGGGTCGTGCATCAGCAGACTTTCGGTGATTTCGAACACCAGACGCCGCGGGTCGATGCCCGTCAGTTCGATCGCCTCGCGCACGGAATCCTTGAAGCGCGGGTCGCGGAACTGCTGCGGCGACACGTTGACCGCCACGTACTGCAACGAGATGCCGCGCGCGTCCCACTGGATCAGCTGCATGCACGCCACTTTCAACACCCAGTTGCCGAGGAAGTTGATCAGGCCGATCGATTCCGCGAGCGGAATGAACATCGAGGGCGGCACCAGGCCGTGCACCGGATGCAGCCAGCGGATCAACGCTTCCACGCCGACCACGCCATGCGTGCGGCTGCTCGTGATGGGCTGGAAGTGTAACGAGAACTCGCCGTTACGCACACCGTCGTAGAGGTCCGCCTCCAGTTTCAGCCGTTCCGCATCGGCCGGATTGTCGTCCGGCACATAGAAGGCGAGCGTGTTGCCGCCGGCCGCCTTGGCTTGCAGCAACGCGTGATCGGCCCAGCGCAGCAGATGCGTGTCGTGGCCCGCGTCGTCGTTGGCGTGGCGCACGTCCGGATAGAGCGCGATGCCGATGCTCGCCGACAGGTGCACCTGCTGGCCGTTGAACACGTACGGCTGCTGGATCGCGGTCAACAGGCGCCGCGCCAGGGTTTCGGCGGCGGCGGCCGCGTCGGTACGGCTGGCGGCGGGCTTCACCAGGATCGCGAACTCGTCGCTGGCCACACGCGCCACCGTTTCGCTCGGGCTCGTCATGTTCAGCAGACGCCGTGCGGTGTCGCGCAGCATTTCGTCGCCGGCGTCGTAGCCGAGGGCGCGGTTCACGCGCTGGTAATCGTCGATATCGAGCAGCAGCAGCGCGGCCGGCGTGCCGTGCGCGTCGGCCTGCTGTTGCGCGTCGAGCAGCGCGGGAATCAGCGCCGACTGGTTCGAGAGGTTGGTCAGGCGGTCCAGATGCAGCGCCTGGGTCAGGCGCTCTTCGGTCGCGCGCCAGGCCGACACGTCGAAGCCGGCGATCGCGTAGCCTTCGACGCCGTCATGGTTGCTGCGCACCACGCGCAACTCGACGGTGATCGGATAGGTCAGCGACTTGATCAGGCCGATCGTGGCCTTCTCGACGTTGCCCGTCGCCACGGCGCGCACCAGCAGCGCATCGAGGCGCTGCACGTCGGCGGGCGCCACGAGGTCGTGCAGCGTGATGGTCTCGAGATACTCGCGGTGATAGCCGATGAAGCGCAGGCTCGCATCGGACACGTAGACAAAGCGCAGGTCGTCGTCGACGTGCGCCAGCAGGTCGACGGCGCCGACCACTTGTTCCAGTTGCGCGGCACGGCTCGGCGCCGGCTGCGGTTTGACGTCCACGCGCCGGCCGAACGCACGAAGCCGGTCCACGACCGTGCGCAAGGAGCCCCGGCGGGGCGCGGTGATCCTGTTCGCTTCCATGTTTGTCGCTGGCAACCTGTATTCGTCTGCAGGCGGGCGGCCGGTTGTCCGCCTTGTTCGGGCGGTCGAGAGGTATCAGGCCGCCCCATCAGAACGAGATAACGACCCTTCGCGGAAAATCTTTAGCGACTACTGTAAAAAACAAGTGGTAAGGAGGGTCGCATGCAGGCTGAAACCGTCGCGGGACCGATTCGGTTAAAGTGCAACCGCTTACCGTCCGTTAATACGGCATACCCGTTGTGCAGTGCCGCCTGTGAAGTCGCTGCGTAGCTTTTCAGAATAATTGCCCCGATGATCCATGTCTGAACGTCACTTGCCGAGACCCGTCCCCCGGCGCATCGAGGTGCTTGAACCTGACGCAGACGGCGCCGATCCGGCAGCCGCCGCGCAGTTCGTGTATCTGGGCCGTCAGCCCATTCTCGACCGGGACGGTGCGCTTCATGCTTACGAATTGTTATTTCGAGCCGGCGCGCATAACTATGCCGAAGTGACCGACGACGCCCAGGCCACGGCGCAGGTCGTGGCCCGCGCGATCGGCGGCATCGGCGTGCCTGCGGTGCTGGGGCAGTACTGCGGCTACGTCAACATCGACCGCGCGCTGCTCTTCAACGACATCGTCCATCTGATGCCGCCGGATCGCTTCGTGCTCGAAATCCTCGAGACCGTGCAGTTCGACGCGCAACTGGCGCGCCGGCTGACCGAGTTGCGGCGCGCCGGTTTCAAGGTCGCGCTCGACGACGTGAGCGAGGTCTCGGACCAGCTGATCGCGGCGCTGCCGCACGCCGACATCGTCAAGATCGACTTCCTCGAGACCGACCGTGCGTTGCTGCCCAAGCTGGTGTCCATCGTGCGCGGCGAGGGCCGCACGCTGATCGCCGAGAAGGTCGAGACGCGCGAAGATTTCGCACTTGCGCGCGACCTCGGCTTCGATCTGTTCCAGGGATACTTCTTTGCCCGCCCGCAGGTGCTGGCCGCGCCGCGGAACCGCTCGCCGCGTCCGGCGCTGTTGCGGCTGCTCGGGCTGCTGTCGCGCGACGCGGGCATCGTCGAACTGGAGCGCGAACTCAAGCTTAATCCGAGCGTGGTGGTGCAACTGCTGCGTCTCGTCAATTCGAGCGCGTTCGGGCTGGGCCGCAACATCGCCTCGTTGCGCGAGGCGATTCTCGCCACCGGCACGCGTCAGATCGCGCGCTGGGCGCAACTGCTGCTGTACGCGGACAGCGGCGACTTGCCGTGGCGCGCCGATCCGCTGGTGCAACTGGCCGGCACGCGTTCGCGTTTCATGGAGCTGGCCGCGCAGCATCTGCGCCCGGACGACGACGAATTCGCCGACGCCGCCTTCATGACCGGCATCTTCTCGCTGGTCCACGTGGTGCTGGACAGCACGCCGGCCGCGATGCTCGACAAGCTCGGGCTGGCCCCGAAGATCCGCGACGCGATCGTGCATCGCACCGGGCCGCTCGGCGCCTTGCTGGGTCTGGCCGAGGCGGCCGGCGAGGGCGCCGACGCCGCGCGCATCGCCGCCGCGCCCGACGCGCCGGCCGGCTTCCACACGCTGACCGCCGAAGTGCTGGCGGATCTGAACCTGTCGGCGGCGACGTGGTTCAGCTCGCATATCGGCGACATCTCGCAGTGAGTGCGTCAGCCCGGGGCACCATGCCTCGGGCGTTGCCTTCTTCTCCGCCGGCGCTTCGCTGAATCTCTTTCATCGCTTCTCACGTATACCTCCCGGGCGTGGTTCAATAGCGCATCGAGGCCGTGCTGCGTCCGTCCGGACCTCGCGGCCGGTGCGTCCCGGCACGCCGGGATCGCATGGCATGCCACGGCATGACTCACCCATGGAGGAGTGGAAGATGAAAAAAAGATTCGTGTCGGTGGCGCTGGCCGCCGTGCTGAGCGCAGGATTCGCCCTGCATTCGCTGACGGCTTCGGCCACGCTCAAACCGGGCGATGCGGCGCCGCCGTTCACCGCGCAGGCTTCGCTGGGCGGCAAGACCTACACGTATTCGCTCGCCGACGAACTGAAGAAAGGGCCGGTGGTGCTGTACTTCTATCCGGCCGCCTTCACCAAGGGTTGCACGATCGAAGCCCACGAGTTCGCCGAAGCGGTCGACGAATACAAGAAGTACGGCGCGACGGTGATCGGCGTGTCGCACGACAACATCGACACGCTCACGAAGTTCTCGGTGAGCGAGTGCCGCAGCAAATTCCCGGTGGCCGCCGACGCCGATTCGAAGGTGATCGGCGAATACGATGCGGGCCTGCCGATGCATGCGTCGATGGCTAATCGCGTGTCGTATGTGATCGCCCCGGACGGCAAGATCATTTACGAATACACCAGCCTGTCGCCGGAGAAGCACGTCGAGAATACGCTGAAGGCCGTCAAGGACTGGGCGGCGACGCACAAGCAGTAAGCAAAGCAGTTAGCGAGGCATCCGCGCGACATCCGGGCGCCGCTGTCGTTTTCCGCAATGCATTCTTGCGGACGCCCGATGCGCGGCGCGTGCTAGCCTGCGTTTTTTTCTCGTGAGCTTGCGATGCCGATTCTGGTTGCGTTGATTGCGCTCATTGCGCTGGTGTACGGCGCGGTGCGCGCGTTTTATGCGTTGCAGGCGGCGTTCGGTCTCGGAGTCGCGATCGGTGTCGCCGTGCTCGTCGCGGTGCTGGTGATCGCGGCGCTTGCCCGCTGGTTGCAGCGGCGCAAGGAGGTCGCGCGCAATATCCGCGACGGCGACTGGACGCACGAACTCAAAGGCGACTGGGGATCGGTGCGGCTTGCCGCCGGCAAGCGTCTCTGCGAGATTCGCGAAGGCGGCGAGCAGGGTGCCTACATTTTTGCCGATCTGCTCGGCGCCGAGGCGCAGAACCACGGCGCGCAATGGCAGGTCGCGCTGAAGGTGCGGGACGCGAAACACGCCGAATGGCAGTTGCCGATGCGCGACGCGCGTCAGGCGAAACAATGGCAGCGGATCTTCACGCTGGCGATTGAACAGAAGCTTTGAGATTGGGTATGCAGAAAGGGTTGCACGCTTGCCGCGTGCAACCCTTTCTGGTCATTCGACTCAAGACCGAACCGGCTGGCCCATCAGACCATCACGTCGAAGCCGTACCCGCGCCCGTGCCGGCCGCCCGGCGAGCCTTGCGCGATTCCCAGCGCACGCGGATGCGGTCCATGTAGAGATAGACCACCGGCGTGGTGTAGAGAGTGAGCATCTGACTCACGATCAGTCCGCCGACGATGGCGATCCCCAGCGGCGCGCGCAGCTCCGCACCTTCACCATGACCGAACGCGAGCGGCAAGGCGCCGAGCAGGGCGGCGAAGGTCGTCATCATGATCGGCCGGAAGCGCAGCAGACACGCCTGGAAAATCGCATCGCGCGACGACAGGCCGTGCCGCGATGCCTCGATCGCGAAGTCGACCATCATGATCGCGTTTTTCTTCACGATGCCGATCAGCAGGATCACGCCGATCAGCGCGATGATGCTGAACTCCGTCTTGAAGAGCAGCAGCGCCAGCAAGGCCCCCACGCCCGCCGACGGCAAGGTCGACAGGATCGTGAGCGGATGGATGTAGCTCTCGTACAGCATGCCGAGCACGATATACACGGCGGCCAGCGCGGCGAGAATCAGGATCGGCTGGTCCGACATCGACTGCTGGAAGGCCTGGGCCGTGCCCTGGAAGCTGCCGTGGATGGTGCCGGGCATGCCGATCTGCGCCATGGTGTCGTAGATCGCCTGGGTGGCGGTGGAGAGCGACACGCCGGGCGGCAGGTTGAACGAGATCGTGGAGGCCACGAACTGGCTCTGGTGATTCACCGACAACGGCGTGCTGCCCGGCCCGAAGCTCGCGATGGCCGAGAGCGGCACCATGGTTTCCTTGGCGGTGGAAACGGCCGCTCCCGATGACGCGCTCGACTTGCCGCTCGCGGCGATCGAGTTGATCGCCTGGTTGCGCGCGGAGTCGGCGGCGATGCTGGCCGCGCTCGACGCCGTGGTGCCCGCCGTGCCGCCCGTGGTGGCGCTGGTCGCGGTGGTGGACGACGTGCTGGTGCTGCTGCTCGTGCTGACCGTGCCGGCCGGCGCATTGGTGGTCTGCGCGCCGCTTGCGCTGCCGCCCGACGTGCTCACGTAGATCTGCTTGAGCATGTCCGGGCTTTGCCAGTACTTCGGCGCGACTTCCATCACCACGTGATACTGGTTCAACGGGTTATAGATGGTCGATACCTGACGCTGACCGAACGCGTCGTACAGCGTATTGTCGATCTGGGCCGGCTTGATGCCCAGGCGCGAGGCGGTGGCGCGGTCGATCGTGACCATCGCTTCGAGGCCGCCTTGCTGCTGGTCGGAGTTGACGTCGGCAAGTTCGGGGCGCGCCTGCAACGCCTCGGTCAGCTTCGGTCCCCACAGATACAGATCGGGCGTGGAGTCGGCGAGCAGGGTGAACTGATACTGTGCGTTCGATTGCCGGCCGCCCACGCGGATATCCTGCACCGCCTGCAGGAACGTGCGAGCGCCGGCCACGTCGCCGAGCGGCGCGCGCAACTGCTGGATCACCTGGTCGGCGGAAAGCTTGCGCTCCGACTTCGGTTTCAGAGTGACGAACATGAAGCCGGAGTTGGTCTGCCGCCCGCCGGTGAAGCCCGCCACGCTATCCACCGCCGGGTTCTTGCCGACGATTTCCATCATCTGCGCGAACTTGCCTTTCATGGCCTGGAACGAGGTGGCCTGGTCGGCCTGAATGCCGCCGATCAGCCGGCCGGTATCCTGCTGCGGGAAAAAGCCCTTCGGCACGATGATGTACAGCCACACGTTCACGCCGATGGTCAGCAGCAGAATGGTGACGATCAGGCGCGGATGCAGCAGCGCCCAGCCGAGCGAGCGCTCGTAGCCGCGCTGCATCGACGCGAAGCCGCGTTCGAGCCAGCGGCCGAAGCGTCCTTCTTCCTTCTTTTCGTGATGTTCGAGCAGCAGGCGCGAACACATCATGGGCGTGAGCGTGAGCGAGACGATCAGCGAGACGCCGATGGCGAGCGACAGTGTGAGCGCGAATTCGCGGAACAGCCGCCCGACGATGCCGCCCATCAGCAGGATAGGCAGGAACACGGCGACCAGCGAGATGCTGATGGACAGCACCGTGAAGCCCACTTCGCGCGCGCCGAGGAAGGCCGCCTTCATGCGCGGCACGCCGTTTTCGATGTGTCTGGAAATGTTCTCCAGCACCACGATCGCGTCGTCCACCACGAAGCCGGTTGCGATGGTCAAGGCCATGAGCGACAGGTTGTCGATCGAGAAGCCGAGCATGTACATCGCGCCGAAGGTGCCGATGATCGAGATCGGCACGGCCACGCTCGGGATCAGCGTGGCGCGCCAGTTGCGCAGGAACAGGAACACTACCATCACCACCAGCGCCACCGCGATCACCAGCGTGCGCTCGGTGTCTTTCAGCGAGGCGCGGATGGTCGTGGAGCGGTCGGCGGCCGGGGCGATGTCGACATCCGCCGGCAGCGACGCGTGCAGTCGCGGCAGCATGGCCGTCACGCGGTCGATGGTGTCGATGATGTTCGCGCCCGGCTGGCGGTACAGGATGACCAGCACCGAGCGCTTGCCGTTGAACAGGCCGAGGTTGCGCAGGTCTTCCACCGAATCGACCACTTCGGCCACGTCGGAGAGTTTGACCGCCGAGCCGTTACGGTAGGCGATGATCAGATCGCGGTATTGCGCCGCCTTGCTCGCCTGGTCGTTGGTGTAGATCTGCACGCGGTTCGGGCCGAACTCGATCGAGCCCTTCGGACTGTTCGCGTTGGCGGCGGCGAGCGCGGCGCGCACGTCTTCGAGGCCGATGCCGTAGTGCGACAGCGCGTTCGGTTCGAGTTCGACACGCACGGCCGGATTGGCCGAGCCGCTCACGTCCACTTCACCCACGCCGTCCACCTGCGAAAGCGACTGTTGCAGGACCGTGGCCGCCGAGTCGTACAACTGACCGGCGGTGAGCGTTTTGGACGTGAGCGCGAGAATCAGGATCGGCGCGTCGGCCGGATTCACCTTGTGATAGGTCGGATTGCTGCGCAGGCTGGCCGGCAGGTCGGCGCGCGCGGCGTTGATGGCCGCCTGCACGTCGCGCGCGGCGCCGTCGATGTCGCGGTTCAGGCCGAACTGCATGGTGATGCGCGTCGAGCCGACCGAACTCATCGAGGTCATTTCGGTGACGTCGGCAATCGAGCCGAGGTGCCGTTCGAGCGGACTGGCGACGCTGGTCGCCACCGTGTCGGGACTCGCGCCCGGCAAGGTGGCCTGCACCGAAATGGTCGGAAAATCGACCTGCGGCAGCGGCGCCACCGGCAGCTTGGTGAACGCGAAAATGCCGGCCAGCGCGATGCCGATCGCCAGCAACGTGGTGGCGACCGGACGGGAGATAAACGGACGCGACAGGTTCATCGCTCAGTTCCCTGCATCGGTGGCGGGCGGCGGCGCGCTCCGGGGCGTGTCGCCACGATGGAAGCGCGCGCGTGCGCGGCGCGCCAGCGCGTCGAAGCCGAGATAGATGACGGGCGTGGTGAACAGCGTCAGCAACTGGCTCACGATCAGACCGCCGGCGATGGCGATACCGAGCGGACGGCGCAACTCCGAGCCGGCGCCGGTGCCGAGCATCAGCGGCAGCGCGCCGAGCAGGGCGGCGAGCGTGGTCATCAGGATCGGCCGGAAGCGCAGCAGACACGCCTGGTAGATGGCTTCGCGCGGCGACTTGCCTTCCTCGCGCTCGGCGTAGAGCGCGAAGTCGATCATCATGATGGCGTTCTTCTTCACGATACCGATCAGCAGGACGATACCGATGATGCCGATGATGTCCAGATCGTGCCCGGTGATGAGCAGCGCGAGCAGCGCGCCGACACCGGCCGAAGGCAGCGTGGAGAGAATCGTGATCGGGTGGATGAAGCTCTCGTAGAGCACGCCGAGCACGATATACATCGTGACGATAGCCGCGAGAATCAGGAACAGTTCGTTCGACAGCGACGCCTGGAACGCCAGCGCCGCGCCCTGGAAGCGCGTCTGGAACGACTGCGGCAAGCCGATGTCTTTCTCCGCCTGGTCGATGGCCTTGACCGCCGCACCGAGCGACGAACCCGGCGCGAGGTTGAAGGAGATGGTGGTGGCCGGGAACTGGCTCAGGTGCGAGACGAGCAGGGGCGCCGGCTTCTCGATGAACCGCGCGATCGACGAAAGCGGCACCTGTCCGCCCGACGACGTGGAAGAGGGCAGGTAGATCGACTTCAGCGACTCGGTGTAGTGCTGCATCTCGGGCTGCGCTTCCAGAATCACGCGGTACTGGTTCGACTGCGTGAAGATGGTCGAGATGATGCGCTGACCGAAAGCGTCGTACAGCGCGCTATCGACGGTGGCCGGCGTGATGCCGTAACGCGACGCGGTGGCGCGGTCGATTTCGATGTAGACCGACTGGCCGCTGTCCTGCAGATCGGTTGCGACGTCGGCGAGTTCCGGCGACTGCTTCAGGCGATCGAGCAGCTTGGGCACCCACGCCGAGAATTCGCTGATGTTCGGATCGGTCAGCATGAACTGGTACTGCGTAGGGCTGACCGTGGAGTCGATGGTCAGATCCTGCACTGGCTGCATATACAGCGACGCGCCCGGAATGTGGGCCACGTCCTGCTGCAACTGGCGGATCACGTCGCTCGCGGTGCTGCTGCGGTCGTCGCGCGGCTTCAGGTTGATCAGCATGCGGCCGCTGTTCAGCGTGATGTTGCTGCCGTCCACGCCGATGAACGACGTGAGGCTTTCCACGTCGGGGTTCTTCAGGATCTGGGCGGCGAGTTGCTGCTGGCGTTCGGCCATCGAGGCATACGAGACCGACTGCGGCGCCTGCGTGATCGCCTGGATCACGCCGGTGTCCTGCACCGGAAAGAAGCCCTTCGGAATGAAGACGTACAGCACGCCGGTCAGCACCAGCGTGAGCAGCGCGACGACCAGGGTGGAGCGCTGCCGGTTGAGCACCCACGTGAGCGCCACCGCGTAGCGGGCGATCACCCAGTCGATCGCGCGGTGCGCCTTGGCTTCGAAACGGTGGCTCTCGTGCGGCGGCGTGTGGCGCAGGAGTTTGGCGCACATCATCGGCACGAGGGTGAGCGAGACGACCGCCGAAATCACGATCGTCACGGCGAGCGTAATGGCGAATTCGTGGAACAGCCGGCCCACCACGTCGCCCATGAAGAGCAGCGGAATCAGCACGGCGATCAGCGAGACGGTCAGCGAAATGATCGTGAAGCCGATCTGTTTCGAGCCCTTGAGCGCCGCCTCCAGCGGCGCTTCGCCTTCTTCGACGTAACGCGCGATGTTCTCGATCATCACGATCGCGTCGTCCACGACGAAGCCGGTGGCGATGGTCAGCGCCATCAGCGAGAGATTGTCGAGCGAGAAGCCGCACAGGTACATCACGGCGAGCGTGCCGATCAGCGAGAGCGGCACCGAAAGACTCGGGATGATGGTGGCGTAGATGTTGGCGAGGAACAGATACATCACCATGACCACCAGCACCACCGACATGGCCAGTTCGAACTGCACGTCGCGCACCGATGCGCGGATCGTGGTGGTGCGGTCGGTGACGACCTGCACGTCGAGCGCGGCGGGCAGCGACTGCTGCAGTTGCGGCAGCAGCGCCTTGATGCTGTCGACCACCTGGATCACGTTGGCGCCGGGCTGGCGCTGCACGTTCAGGATGATGGCCGGCGTGTTGTTCACCCAGGCGCCGAGCTTGGTGTTCTCCGCGCCCTGCACGATGGTCGCGACGTCGGTGAGCATCACCGCGCGGCCGTTCTTGTAGGCCACTACCGCGCTCTTGTAGGCGTCGGCGTCGGTCAGCTGGTCGTTTGCGTTGATCGTGTAGTTGCGCGTGGGACCGTCGAAATTACCCTTCGGCGTGTTGACGTTCAGGTTCGAGATGGTGGTGCGCAGGTCGTCGAGATTCAGACCGTACGCGGCGAGCGCGCGCGGATTCGCCTGAATCCGCACGGCCGGCCGCTGGCCGCCCGACAGACTCACCAGACCCACACCCGCCACCTGCGAAATTTTCTGCGCGAGACGCGTGTCGGCGAGATCCTGCACCTGCGTGAGAGGCAGCGTTTTCGACGTGATGGCGAGCGTGATGATCGGCGCGTCGGCCGGATTGACCTTGGCGTAGATCGGCGGCGCGGGCAGGTCGGACGGCAGCAGGTTGCCCGCTGCGTTGATCGCGGCCTGCACTTCCTGTTCGGCGATATCGAGCGGCAGGTCGAGGCTGAACTGCAGCGTGATGATCGACGAGCCGGCCGAGCTTTGCGACGACATCTGGTTGAGCGACGGCATCTGCCCGAACTGGCGTTCGAGCGGCGCGGTGACCGAGGACGTCATCACGTCCGGGCTCGCGCCCGGATAGAAGGTCTGCACCTGGATGGTCGGATAGTCGACCTCGGGCAGCGCGGAGAGCGGCAGGAAACGCAGCGCGACGAGACCGACCAGCATGATCGCCGCCATCAGCAAGGCGGTGCCGACGGGACGCAGAATAAAGGCGCGGGATGGATTCATGCGGTAGTGGCCGTGCCTTTATTCCGAGGCTTGCGCCGCGTGTTTGCGATGATGTCCGTGTGCGCCGGATGCGCCCGAAGCCGCGTCCGCCACGTTGGCGCTGCTGGCGCCCGAAGCGGCCTGTGCGCCGCGTGCGCCCGAGGCGCCGCGCGGTTTGTCGGCCGGGATCGTGATCTTCGCGCCTTCCTTGAGGCGGTCCGAACCGTCGATCACGACGCGCTCGCCGACCTGCAGGCCCGACTTGATGCTGGTGCGTTCGCCGTCCACCGGACCGATCTTGACCTGGCGCACCGTAACGGTGTTGTCCGGCTTCACCACGTACACGAAGGTGCCCATCGAGCCGTTCAGCACCGCCGGTGTCGGCACGATCACGGCGTTCTTGATGGTGTCCACCAGCAGGCGCGTGTTGACGAACTGGTTCGGGAACAGCACGTTCTTGTCGTTCTGGAAAATCGCGCGCAGCTTGACCGTGCCGGTGGTGGTGTCGATCTGGTTGTCCAGCGTTTCGAGCATGCCGCCTTCGAGCGACGTGGTGTTGCTGCGGTCGTACGCGGTGACCGAGAGCTTCGCGCCGGTCTGCGTCTGCTGGAGGATCTGCTGCAGGTTGTCTTCGGAGGTGGTGAAGATCACGCTGATCGGCTGCAATTGCGTGATCACCACGATGCCCGTGCTCAGGCTCGGCGTGACGTAGTTGCCCGGATCGACCTGGCGCAGACCCACACGCCCGGAGACCGGCGCCGTGATGCGTGCGTAGATGAGGTCGAGCTTGTAGGTGTCGATGTTGGCTTTGTCGGACTTCACCGTGCCTTCGTATTGCTTGACCAGCGAAGCCTGCGTATCGACCTGCTGGCTCGCGATCGAGTCCTGCGACAGCAGCGTCTGGTAGCGCTTCAGATCGAGGCGGGCGGTTTGCAGCAGCGCTTCGTCGCGCGCCAGCGTGCCTTGCGCGTTATCCAGCGAGATCTGATACGGGCGCGGGTCGATCTGGGCGAGCACGTCGCCTTTCCTGACCATCTGGCCTTCCTTGAAATACACGTCCTGCAAGGTGCCGCTCAGCTGCGGCAACACGGTGACGTTGGCGAGCGGCGTGACCGTGCCGAGCGCGGTGAGCACCACCGGCATTTCGCCTTGCGTGGCGGCTGCCACGTGCACCGGTTGCGGCATGTTCGCCATTGCGCCGCCGCGGCCCGCGCGACCTGCACGGCCGGCGCTCGCGCCGCTTGCCCCGGCTGCTCCGCTCGCGCCACCCGCCGGCGCGCCCCACGGATGCCAGCGCCACAGCACGACGCCCAGCACGATCAGGACCACGACGATCAGCGCGATCGTGCGGCCACGATGCCGCCTGGGACCGCCCGGCGGATTCGGTGGACTGCCGGCGGGCCGCGTGGTGGAAGCGGGTTGCGGAGCCGGTGTGGTCGGGCGTGAAGTTTCCGAATGCTTTTGTTGTTCGTCCATCGGTTCGGTCTGGTGGCTGGCTTTGATGTGAGCCGCTCGTACGAGTGAGCCGCTCGAAGAGTGACGCGGATCGACCCGCAGGCGGCATAGCAGGCGGTTTCGACAGCGGGGACATCGCGAATGTTCAGCGCGATGCTACCCGAGGCGCGGGACAAGGATGTTAATGCACGAAGCGGCTGCCCGGAAACCGCCAGGGCAGCCCGTTACCGGATGACGATGACGGCACGCCGTCACCGCGAGCCGTCACGGCTGGCCCCGACAGCACGCTGGAACGGCGGTCTGCAATGGCCCGCAGCGCTGCGCAACGGCGATCCGGCCGCAACCCGGGCGAGCGCCCCCGCGACGGGAATGCATGATCCTACGTCGCGGGCTCTGTAACAGTCCACCGGAGTATTTTTCTTTTGATTACGAAGGTTACAGAATGGCAAGGCGCGCATTCGTGCCGACGGCCGCGCAAGGGCGGCCGTCAGACAGTGGCAGTAGCGGCGGCGCTGACAGGAGCGTCGGCGCGGTTCAGGCGTCGAGGCGGCGGCCTGGCGTGCCGCCGATCTCCAGAGTGATCTTGCTGATACATTCCATCAGGGCCGGCGCCGCGCGCGAGATCAGCCAGTCGCGCGGACACTGGTCGGCCGAACCGCCGCAGTTGACGGCGTAGCGCTCGCCCGACGGGCCGGTGAAGCCCGCTGCGATCGCGTTCAGCCCGTCGTACCATTCGCCGGTGGCGATGGCGAAACCCTGCTCGACGGTTTCCTTGAGCGCTTCGTCGAGGCGGGCGCTGACGTAGCCCCAGTCGTCGCCCTCGGCGGCTTGCAGGCCGATCAGCAGCTTGTCGCGATCTTCGTGTGAGAGTGCCGCCAGATAGGCGCGGCCGATCGCGGTACGGCTCAGATTCATGCGCGAGCCGATTTCGAGGCGCGAGACCAGCACGGCGGAACGCGGCCGGATCGCGTCGATGACCACCATGTCGAGCCGGTCGCGCACGGCCAGGTGTACCGATAGCGCGGTGCGCTCGGCCAGCTCGATCAGGAAGGGCCGCGCGCGCGCGCGGATGTCGAAGTTGCGCAGAAAGCCGTTGCTCAGTTCCAGCACGGAGGAGGTCAGCACGAAACGCTCGCTGTCCGGCAGCCGGAACAGGAAGCCTGCGCCGACGAGCGTGGCCGTGATGCGTGAAACGGTGGGTTTGGGAATGCCGGTCAGTTCCGTCAACTCACGGTTACTGAGTGGTGCGTCGGCGGCCGCGACGGCTCGCAGCACGGTCAAGCCGCGTGCCAGCGCAGTGACTTCGTCACCGGAACCGTCTTTTTCTCTCAGCGAATCCGCAGCGCTACGGGGAAGCGTGGGTCGTGTCATTTTGGTCTTTTGTGAAACTAGATTTCGATTTATTAATTTTGCGGATCATTGCTGCCTATCCGCAAAGGCCTCCTGAAAGCCCTTTGTTAGCGGTGAAAGTCCATTTTTCATCAGAAGATTCATTGTATCGGAATATTTTGCTGAACCGATTCAGTGCTCTTTAGATTTTGCTTGACTTAGTCAGCATAACCATAAAAAATGGAATCACATTTCGAAAGACGATTTGCGCTTCTCCAGTTGAAACATTCTGAAGCGATGTGTGGCCCGCCTGGCATGCTGTTTAGTACTTGCCAGCGTTTGTTTAGTACTGGCCCGCATTCCGCATCATGCTCTTCATCAGCGCCGTCCACACTTTCGAAATACCGTCTCTCAGGTTCTAGCACGGCCCTCGGAATGGCTAGAACTTTTCAAGGCGTCACGGAAACGTGACGCCTTTTTTTTCATCCGTCACTTCCCATTGAGTCACAAGCGTGACCGGCGTGAACGCCGTCGCCCTGTTCGTAGACGACAAACCGGCGTATTCCCCTAGAACCGCGGCGCGGCTTTAGCCGCAAAGAAGAGGCGCCTAGGCCGTCGCGCCTTTGCCGGTTTCGCCGAGCATCACGGTCCAGCCCAATCCGCGCACGTTGTGGATCACGGCAAGACCGAATTTCTTGCGCACGGAATGGATCAGCACGTCCACCGCATTGCTTTCGACCTCCTTACCCCAGCCGTACAGACGGTCTTCGAGCTGCTTGCGCGAGAGGATCGTGCCGGGACGTTCGAGAAACGCCAGCATCAAGGCGAATTCGCGCGCGGAAAGCGGTGTCGTGGCGCCGTTGCAGGTGAGGGTGCGTTTGTCGAGATCGAGGCAGAGCGACGCGTCGCCCAGACGCGAAGACGCGTAGCCGGCCTTACGCCGGATCACCGCGCGAATGCGCGCGAGCACTTCGGGCACGTCGAAGGGTTTGAGCAGATAGTCGTCCGCGCCGACGTCGAGGCCTTCCACGCGCGAGTCGAGATCGTCGCGCGCGGTCAGAATGAGAACCGGCACGGCATTGCCCGACGCCCGCGCCGACTTCAGCAATTCGATGCCGCCCATGCCGGGCAAGCCGAGATCCAGCAGCACGACCGTGTACTCCGTGTCGGCCAGCGCGTTGCGTCCGGCCAGACCGTCGCGCACCCAGTCGACGCTGAACTCGGCGTCTTTCAGCGCGCGCAGCAGGCTTTGACCAATCTGGAGATCGTCTTCGATTAGCAGGACTCGCATGGGGACTCCCTCGGCAATCGTGAGATGGGACGCGCCTCGACCTCGGCGGCGCTGCGATGACGACGATGACGATGCAGCTACGGCTGGGTGGCACTGTCCGCTTCGAGCGGCAAGCCGACCGTCGCGACGATGCCCGACTGGCCATCGTTGCGGTTGCGCAGGCTCACCGTGCCGCCATACCGCGTGACGATCGCCTTGACGATCGACAGCCCGAGTCCGCTGCCTTCGATCTCCGTGTTGGCGCGAAAGAAGCGGTCGAACACGCGCGGCAACAGCGCTTCGTCGATGCCCGGCCCGGTGTCGGCCACCTCAATTTCGACCATCCTGTCGCGAAGACGCGTCGACAGATCTATTTTGCCGCCGTCGGGCGTGTAACGCACGGCGTTGCCCACGAGATTCTTGATGACCGTGGCGATGTCGAGTCCGATGGCATGCACGCGGGCGTCGGCCATCTCGTCCGCGCCGATGTCGATGCCGCGTTGCATGGCGATGGGCAGCACGTCGGCAATCGCGTCGACCACGGCGGCGCCGACATCGACACTTTCCATCGCGCGCGCCATGCCCGCTCCGACCGGCGGCGCGTCTGCGCGCGCCAGCCGCAGCAGTTGCGAAATCAGGTTGCTGCTGCGCGCGATGCCGCCTTGCAGGGCGCGAAAGCGTTCCTGATTGCTCGGCGCGATGTCGCGCTGCAGGTTGTCGGCTTGCAGTTGCAACGCGGTGAGCGGCGTGCGCAACTCGTGCGCCGCGTCGGAAATGAATTTGCGCTCGCTCTCGATGGAGCGCGCGAGCCGCTGGATCATCAGATTGATCGAGCGGACGAAGGGCAGCAGTTCGGTCGGCACACCGGCCAGCGGCAGCGCTTGCAGACGATTCGCGTCGATGCGCTGCGCCTGCTTGCCGAGTTGGTTCAAGTGCCGCAACGAACGGCTCACCACGACGATCACGGCAACCCAGACGAGCGGGATCAGCACGACGATCGGCCACAGGGTTCGCGTCGCGGCCGCTTCTTCGATCTCGTGGCGCACCGAGAGGCGTTGCGCGATCTGGATGGTCCGGTCGCCTTCGCGGCTCGTGTAGAGACGCCAGCCTTCGCCGTTGACCTCGGGCGACGTGAAACCCGCGTCGGCGTCCCGTGGCAGCGTCAACGACGGTTCGGTGGAACGCACCGGCACGGTCTCGCCGTCCTTCCAGATCACGATGAAAATATCGCGGGCATCCTGCGAGCCGCGTGCGGGGAAGGCCGGAATGCTGTCGCCGAATCCGCCGCGCATGCGCGACGCGACCTGCTCCATGCGCAGGTCGAGCACCGCGCTCATGCCGGCCACGCAGAACTGATAAGAACTCACGCCCTGCGCGATGGCAAACAGGCTGACCACGAGGCCGAGAGCGATCACGAGTTGATTGCGCAGCGATTTGAGCATGTCAGGCTCGGGCAGAGCGGTTGGCAAAATCGGTTGGCAGAAGCGGTTGGCGTCAAGGGTAGCAGGAGCGGCGCGGCCGGGGATCGCTTATCGACTATACCGTTGCGCGACGCCGGCTTCAGATGGCGGCCATCGCCAGCACGAGATACGGAAGCATCTCTTCGTAGCTCGCGGCCCGTTGTTCGGACGGCTTCGTGTGGTCGGCGTGCGTGGTGTCGGTCGTGTCGAGGGTAAGTGTTGGTGCCGGCGCGGACATCACGATGACGGCGGCGTTATCGCTCGTGACGAGTAGCGAGACTGCGCGACGGTTGAAGAGTGGGAACATGATGAGCGTCCTTGATTGGTCGATTGGGGCGAATCGTCGATTCGTTCGACCTATCTTCGTGCGCGAGAATGAGCAGAAAATGAGCGCCGCGCTCAAGGGCTGTGTCAGGGGCCGTGACGCGAATGCGAACCTGCAAAATGCGCGCGTGCGATGGCCGCGATCCATCGCACGCAAGAAGAAAAAACAGCGGTGAAAGGCCGGGCCGCGCGCCCGTGCTTCATTGCCATTGACCGTTCGGCAGACGGCCGTGATACGGCGTGTTGCGGCAATGGCCCCACGGACCGAGCCAGGACCCCGGCGGGCAGGCGTACGGCGAAGCGACCACGGGCGGCGGGGTGTAAATCACCGGCGCCGCTTGAATGATGACGGGCGCGGCGTAGCGGCATACGCCCCACGCATTGCGCCAGCCGTTCGGGCCGCAACCCTGTGCGGCCTGCGCATAGCCGGTCACGAACAGCGACGCGGCCGTCGCCACGCCGATCAATGTGAGTTTGGTGCGGTTCACGATGTGCTCCTCTTTATCCGTTGAGATCGACAGCAGATCGATGTCGTCTGCTGGTGGGAGCAGTGTGGAACCGCAGACTTAGCGGAAAATGAGCGCGGCGTTTCCGGCGTCGCTGCTTGGGCGCGCGGTGATGTGGCAGCGGCGGCAAGGGCCGCGTTGCGCGTCGTTACGAGAGTGGGGTATCCATCCGCGCGCCGGTCAGATGCAAGATCAGCGCAAGATCAGCGCGTGAACAATGCCACCGTGGCGATGCCGAGAATGGTCATGACGACCGAGGCCGCGACGTGGATCACCACTTCGCCCGCGGCCCAGCCAAGCCGGCCGTCCTGAAGCCGTTGGACGACTTCTGCGGAAAAGGTCGAGAAGGTCGACAGTCCGCCCATCAGACCTGTGATCACGAAGAGCCGCCATTCGGGCGACAGTTGCGGCGCGCGCGCGAAGCCGGCCACCGCCACGCCGATCACATAACCCGCGATCACGTTGGCCGCGAACGTGCCGAGCGGCAGACCGGCGAAGACGCCATTCAGACGGATGCCGAGAAACCAGCGGAACAACGACCCGAGTGCGCCGCCGATGCCGACCGCGAGAAAGGACATGTACATAGGTGACGTCTCTGACGAGGACCTGGTTGCCGACGGAATGTCGAAAAACCGGAAGCGCCGCAGTGCGAGGCGCTGCGGCGAGTCTATCACCGACGGCATATGGGGTCAGGGAAGGCCGGGCGCCGTGGCGCGCGCCTTCCGTTGCACCGGAGACGGTTCAGCCGACGCTTTCGCGCTCCGGCGTCGACGAAATCTTGTGGATCGACAGGTCCGCGCCGTTGTATTCGTCTTCCTGATCGAGCCGCAAGCCCACCGTCAGGCGGATCGCGCCGTACACGATCGTGCCGCCCAGCGACGCCACCACGATGCCGCCGACCGTGCCGACCAGTTGCGAGCCGAACGACACGCCGCCCATGCCGCCCAGCGCGTGCAGTCCGAAAATGCCCGCCGCCAGTCCGCCCCACGCGCCGCACAGGCCGTGCAGCGGCCAGACGCCGAGCACGTCGTCGATGCGCCAGCGGTTCTGCACGCAGGTGAACATGTAGACGAACAGCACGCCGGCGATGCCGCCAGTCACGAGCGCGCCGAGCGGATGCATCACGTCGGAGCCGGCGCAGACGGCCACCAGTCCGGCGAGCGGACCGTTGTAGGTAAAGCCGGGGTCGTTGCGACCCGCCAGCCAGGCCGTCAAGGTGCCGCCCACCATCGCCATCAGCGAATTCACGGCGACGAGGCCGCTGATCTTGTCGATGGTCTGCGCGCTCATCACGTTGAAGCCGAACCAGCCGACCGCCAGCACCCACGCGCCCAGCGCGAGAAACGGAATGTTCGACGGCGGATGCGCAGCGATCCCGCCGTCACGGTGATAGCGGCCGTGGCGCGCGCCGAGCAGGATCACGGCCGGCAACGCGACCCAGCCGCCGAACGCGTGCACGACCACCGAGCCGGCGAAGTCGTGAAACGGCGCGCCGAAAATCTGCGTGAGCCATGTCTGGATGCCGAAACGGTCGTTCCACGCAATGCCTTCGAAGAACGGATAGACGAAGCCGACCAGCACGAACGTCGCGAAGAGTTGCGGGTTGAACTTGGAGCGCTCGGCGATGCCGCCCGAGACGATGGCGGGAATCGCCGCCGCGAACGTCAGCAGGAAAAAGAAGCGCACCAGGGCATAGCCGTTATGCGCGGCGAGCGATTCGGCGTTGCCGAAGAACTGCACGCCGTAGGCAATCGTGTAGCCGATAAAGAAATAGGCGATGGTCGAGACCGAGAAGTCCACCAGAATCTTGACCAGCGCGTTGACCTGGTTTTTCTTGCGAACGGTGCCGAGTTCAAGGAACGCGAAGCCCGCGTGCATGGCGAGCACCATGGCGGCGCCGAGCAGCAGAAAGAGCGTATCGGTGCCGGTTTTCAGACTGTCCATCGGTATGTCCTGCGTATGCCAAAAAAGCGGGCATTGAATGCAAGAAGCGGGCCAAACTTGTGCCATCAGGCTTGAATAAGGTGCAAAACCGCACCGGCTTGGGATTCTGATTTATGCCGGGCGAAATCTGGTCGATTAATCGTGCACTGGAAATGCGATGAAAAAGCACAAAATAAGTGCATGAAAATCGGCATACGGGCGTCGCTGTCCAATTTCGGGCGAATTATTCGATTGTCTTTACGATCCATTCAGAACGCTGACTATTTATGCGTAATCGCAGCGCGTGAGCCCCATTCCAGGGTGTGGCATGCGCCAGTTTTGCGCCGTCTTTGTTTTCCCAGGCAATCGCCGACATAATGTGCCGTCCCCGCGCGACTCGCGCCGGCCCTTCGATCCCATTGCGCGCGCATGAGACTGTCCACCAAAGGCCTGTTGCTGATCGCAATTCCGGCCGTCCTCGAACTGGCTTTACTGACCGGGCTGGTCAAGGCGCAGTCGGACGCGGCGCAGGCGGAGAAGTGGGCGATCCACAGCGAGGACGTGCTAAGGCAAACCACGGCGGTGCTCGAACCGGTGCTCGGCGAGTCGGTACTTTTGCGCGGCGCCGTGCTGGGCGAAGACAGCCATTTCGTTACGCCGGTCACTGTCTGGATGGACGTCGACCGGCGCATCGACCAGCTTGCCGAACTCGTCGCCGACAATCCCGCCCAGGTCGAGCGGGTGGTGCAGGTGCGGCAGTCGGTGCAGGCTTACCGGCAGTGGTCGGACCGTATCCAGGACATGTTGCACTCGGGCCGCCGGCGCGATGTCATCGACCGTTTCCGCGACATGGCCGGCACCGACGTGCTCGACCGTTTCCGTCAGCAGATCACGAGTTTCCAGGCCGAAGAGCGCCGCCTCGACACCGAGCGTTCGATCGCCGCCGACGCCGCCCGCGAGCGCCAGCAAATTCTTATCGTCGCGGCCGTGCTCGGTTCGCTGCTGTTCGTCGCGCTGGCCGTCTGGTTGTTCACGCGCGGCGTGCGCGGCCGGCTTGCGCTGCTATCCGACAATGCCGGCCGGCTCGCCGGCAACGAGCCGCTGGCCTCGGTCGGACCCGGCCGCGACGAAATCGCACGGCTCGATCTCACCTTGCACGAAACCAGCCGGCGCCTGATCGAAGCCGAGCGCATTCAGGCGCGTTTTCAGGCCGACCTCGCGCGGCGTGCCGGCGAACTCGCGCGCATCAACGAAACCCTACGGCAGCAGACGCAGGAGAACGAGATGTTCATTTACAGCGTCTCGCACGATCTACGCGCGCCGCTGGTGAATTTGCAGGGTTTTTCCAAAGAGCTGATCCGCGCGGGCGACGATCTGCGCGCAGCCGTGCGCAAATCGTCGCTGACGGTGGAGACGCGCCAGCGTATCGAGCGCATCGTGGACGAAGACATCGGCGAGGCGCTGCATTATCTGCAGACCGCCGTGCTGCGTGCCTCGCACATCATCGACGCCTTGCTGCGGTTGTCGCGCGTGGGTCGTGTCGAGTACCGGCAGCAGAAGGTCGAGGTGGCGGATATCGTGCCGCGCGTGATCGACGCGATGCAGGTGTCGATCCGGGCGCGCCGCGCGCATGTGATCGTCAACGAGTTGCCGGCGGTGTGGGGCGACCCGACCGCGATCGAGCAGGTGTTCGCGAATCTGATCGGCAACGCGGTCAACTATCTGGATCCGTCGCGCGAAGGCCGCGTCGAGATCGGCACGACGCCGGCGCCGCCGGGCGTGCAGTCGCTGCGCATCTTTTATGTCCGCGACAACGGCCTGGGTATACCGGCCGTCGCGCTGCCGCGTCTGTTCAACGCGTTTCAGCGGCTGCACGGCAATGTGGCGGCAGGCGAGGGGATCGGTCTCGCGCTGGTACGGCGCGTCGTGGAGCGTCACGGCGGACGCGTGTGGGCGGAGTCGAAGGAGGGTGTCGGGACGACGTTTTATCTGTCGCTACCCGAAGCTCAGGCGCGGGCGGCGCAGGCCGCGGGGGACGTTTATGCGGCGTTGGTGCCGGCGGGCACGCAGGGTGCCGTGAATCCCGGCAACGCCGGTGAGATCGGCGACATCGGTGGGTTGGGCGGGGCTCGTGGTCGGGGCGTCGGTGCGGCTGCGGTTACGCACGCCGGCCACGTGCCGGGCGGCATCAGTACGCCGTGAAAAGCCGCCGCGGCTTGAGCAGTTTGCTGCCGCGAATCGACCAGTAACAACCGCAGGCGACGAGGATCGCCACGCCCGCGAGCGCTTCCATCGGCGCGAAGGTGAGGCCGAACAGGCCGTTCAACGCGAACAGTCCGCGGACGAGAAGCAGCAGCGCGGCCCACAGCGAGCAGGCGGCCTGCACCAGCATCCGCGTGCCGGCCAGACGCCGCGCACGGTTCTCGCGCGACCAGTTGGCGGGCGTGCGGGCGCAGAAAAATGCAATCGCCATCAGGATGACGGCGAGTATGACGATCCAGTCGATCAGTTCCATAAAAAGGGCTCCAAAGTCTGCCGGCGACTATAGAAAAGCCCTCTACTACGCACTATCGGACTAGTCCCAAATACAAACGCGATAAATGGGGCGGACTGGACGAAGGGCGCGGCCAGCGCAAGCAGGCGAAGCCTGCCGCGCTAACCGTTCGATGGTGGGATCAGAGTTCGATGCGCGTGCCGAGCAGCACGAGGAATTGCCGCAGCCATTCGGGATGAGCCGGCCATGCGGGCGCGGTGACGAAGTTGGCGTCGGTGATGGCGGCGTCGACGGGAATGTCGGCGTAGTCGCCCCCGGCCAGCTTCACTTCGGGGGCGCAGGCGGGATAAGCGGAGATGCGCTTGCCGCGAATCACGTCGGCGGCGGCCAGCAGTTGCGCCGCGTGGCAGATCGCGGCAATCGGTTTGCCGGCCTCGGCAAACTGGCGTACCACTTCGATCACTTTGGGATTCAGGCGCAGATACTCGGGCGCGCGGCCGCCGGCAATCGCGAGGGCGTCGTACTGGCGCGGGTCCGCGTCTTCGAACGACGCATTGAGCGTGAACTGGTGGCCGGGCTTCTCGGTGTAAGTCTGGTCGCCTTCGAAATCGTGAATCGCGGTCTTGATCTTGTCGCCCGCTTTCTTGTTCGGACAGACCGCATCGACCACGTGGCCCACCGCCTGCAGTGCCTGGAACGGCACCATCGTTTCGTAATCCTCGGCGAAGTCGCCGGTCAGGAACAGAATCTTCTTTGCTGCCATCGCATGCCTCCAGTTGATCAACGGAACACATCGAACGCTCCGGCAGTCTACTCCAACGCGTTTGACAGAAGCGCGACGCCGCCGGTAATCGGGGGCACCGCGCGCATCGGCGTATGATGGGCGCGTTTTCGCACGCAGAAGCCGCCCGGCGCGGCTCATCCATCACCATGATTTCATCTATCCGTTCCCCGCTGTTGCGCCGTGCCGCTGTGGTCGTCTTCGTGTTCGGCGGCCTCGCGGCCTGCCAGAAGAACGACGCTTCGGCCGGGCAGGTTGCCGGCAAGCTCAACGACGCCGCGCAGGTTGCGAGTCAGAAACTCGATCAGGCCGCCAGCTACGTCGGCCAGCAGGTCGACGCGACCAAATCGGCGGCGCAACAGAACCTGGAATCGGCGGCCTCCGCGCCCACCATCAACATCGACCCGAGCGCACTCGCCTCGACCGCGCAAGCCAACCTGCAGGACGCGGCGAGCGCGACGCATGCTCAACTCGGCAAGGCGGCCTCGCTGACCGGACAAAGTCTGGAGTCGGCGGGTCGCAAGCTGCAGGAGTGGTCGGCGCAAAGTTCGGCTTCGTCGACCAGCGCTTCGTCTTCATCGTCGGGCGACTCCAGCGACGCGCAGAAGCAGATGGACAAATGACGGCTCGACCGGTTCGACGCGCGCGGGCCTTCGTTTGACAGCTGGATTAAATGTAATTATCATGGTTACACTTAGTCGTTGCCGTGCAGAGGTGTCGTGAATACGAGTAGCCGTTTCGCCTTTGCGGTACACGTGCTCGCGTTGCTGTCGTTGCAGGAGGGCACGCCGCTCTCGTCGGAAATGATCGCCGGCAGTGTGAACACGAATCCCGCCTTGATCCGGCGTCTGCTTAGCATGCTGGCCGAAGCCGGTCTCACCACGTCGCAGCTCGGCGCGGGCGGCGGTGCGCTGCTGGCGCGTGCGCCCGACGAAATCACCTTGCTCGAGGTGTATCGTGCCGTAGACGACGCGCAACTCTTCGCGCTGCATCGCGAAGAGCCAAATCCCGCCTGCATGGTGGGGCGCAATATTCAGGGCGTGCTGCGCGGCATCATCGACGAAGCGCAGCAGGCCATGGAAGCGTCGCTCGGCGCACGCACGCTGGCTGATGCAACATCGGACCTGGTCCGTGCAGAACGTGCGCGCGAACGGGAGCGTAAGCGTCGGCCGACGGGTTAGTCCACGGCACGCAGAATGTGGCGGTAAAGAAGGGCGCATGCCGGCAGACCGGCCATGTGTCATGAAGCAAACGCAACTGAACCAGACGGGGGCCCAGGCCCCTCTTTTTTCCTCGATATATGTAATCAATGTAGTTACATATTTTTGCATCACGGGAGTTTGAAAAATGAATAAGCCATTGAAAATCGCACTGTTCGGCGCCACCGGCATGATCGGATCGCGAATCGCTGCCGAAGCGGCTAGCCGCGGTCATCAGGTGACGGCGCTGGTCCGCGATCCGGCGCGTGTGCCGGCTGGCGTGGCGAACCTGCATGCCGCGCAGGCCGATCTGCTCGACGCCGCGAGCGTCGGCGGCGCGGTGCGCGGTCACGACGTGGTGGCGAGCGCTTATGCGCCGCCGCAAGCCGACACGGCCGAGGTGCTGGGCAAGGCAACCCGCGCACTTATCGACGGCGTGCGTGCCGCCGGCCTGAAGCGTCTGGTCGTGGTGGGCGGCGCGGGTTCGCTCGAAGTGGCGCCCGGCAAGCAACTGGTCGACGCGGAAGGTTTTCCGGACGCGTACAAGACCGTCGCCCTAGCGCATCGCGATGCGCTGGAGAAGTACTATCGCGGCGTCACGGATCTCGACTGGACCTTCTTCGCGCCGGCCGCCATGATCGCGCCGGGCGAGCGCACCGGCAAGTTCCGCACCGGCGCGAACGCGCTGATCGCCGACGCCGAAGGCAATAGCCGCATTTCCGCGGAAGACTACGCCGTCGCTTTCGTCGACGAACTGGAACAGGGCCGCTTCATCCGTCAGATCGCGACGGTGGCTTACTGATTCTTCGCGTGAAGCAGGCGCTGCATTCCGGCGCCGCGCTGTGAAGCCCGGCAACCGGGCTTCCTAACATTCGGTTAAGTAACTATCAATTAAATCAATGACTTACGAGTGTGTGGTAAGTGCCTGTGAGCATACCACATGCTCCTCCCACCGCCGCTCAATTCTCGTCCGTTGTGGCCCAGTAGCTACCACTCGCCAGCTTCTCACCAGCCTCCCGTAGCTTGCCCTCGTTAGCTTTTATGTAGCGTCTCAGGGCGTCCCGGACCACCTCAGCGGTGGGCTTACCTGTGATCGTTTGGAGTACGGCCAGCTTTTCAAGGTCCCACACCTCAACACGTACGTTAAGCGAGCGGGCCGGGGCCTTCTGCGGTCTGCCTCTAGGCATTGTCGTAATCTCTCTGAGTGTAGCCGGCCCTCATTTTAACCGCGCTCTGCAGAATTGTCATAGTCATAACTACGAATAAAAACATAACTTTTATGTCTGAGGGCGGCTATTAAACATAGTCATCTTTACGTTTAATATCTGTCTCGACGGGACGCCAAGACGGACCGCGAATTGAATAAGAAAGGCCAACGTAATCGCCGAATGGAGAGCGCACGCTCCCGCCTACAGTCACACGTCCAAACGAGGCAGACCTTATATGCACCAAACGCTTCACATTGAAATTCCCCGCATAACCGATCGCCACGCACACCGCCTCGCAGTCTTTACGCTTATGCACTACGGTTTCGAGGTCACACACGCCACGACAAAGCACAGTCGAGGTAGCGCACGGGTTAGGGTGATAGCAAGACATTGTGCTAACGACCACGAAAATTCCGCGCAGCTAGTTGCGCGAGCGCTACCGCAAGGGGCGCGGGTTCGGATGGCACAGGCAGATTAATAATTTTGCACGGGGGCTTGCAAAGCCGTAAACCCTCATGCTAGAGTCTGGCCCGTTGAAGATGTCTATGTGATTCGACAACGCTAATTTTAGCGGTGCCCCTTGCCGCCGTAGCCGTGCCGAGAGAATTGCTTGCGCTCTCGCTGGGTTAGAAAAAGGGAAGAATGCTAAAAACTAGTTCTCACGTTAGAGGCGTGGCAAGGTTCTTCCCGGGACCAGCAGCGGAACTAGCTGATTATTAGAGGCTGGTCCAAGCGACCAGCCAGAGATAGACAAGCACTTTGCTAGTGAATTTCGTCTAACTCATCAAGCCCTAAGTGCTGTGCGGCCTTAGGGCTTTTTCACATCTGCAATATTCCAACCGAACACCTCTCGCCGCCTTAATGACGGACGGGCCAGTGCGTCACGCCTAGTAAATACGTTTATTTAATTCGTTGTAAACATCCGTCTCGTTAACATTAGGACTATTAATTATGTCGTCAAATAATCTGGACCCGGGCCGAATCGTTGCGGTACGCGTAGATAGCTGCACATTCAAAGCACTGCGGTATCTCGCGGTGGACCAAGATAAGACGGTCAGCGCACTGCTACGAGAGGAAGCGCAACGTCTAACCGGTACCAGTAATACAACACACGCACCCGCCTCTTAGAGCATTGCTAACCCAGCGGGTAGGAATACTGAAAAACCACGCTACACCTAAGGCGAATAACTTTAGGATAACTAAACATAAGGAAATAAGTGGATAAAATGTTTTCGGATTTCGTCGTTAAGGCGATTACAGAGGACAAGCGGGAGTTTGAGGGTATTGCAAGCACACCGACTATCGACCGTGTAAGGGATATCGTGGACCCGATGGGCCTAACGTTCCAGCGGGAGGCACCTCTGTTGCTTGGCCACAACCATTCACAGCCTGTCGGTACGGTTACTTTCGGGACGCCCAACGCTAACGGCCTTCCGTTCAAAGCCAGGATTGCAAAGGTGGACGAGGAAGGGACCGTTAAGCAACGCACGGATGAGGCTTGGCACAGCATCAAAAGTGGAATTATCAAGGGCGTATCTATCGGATTCTGTCCGATCGAATCGCGACCGCTAGCAAATGGCGGAACACTTTACAGCAAAGCGGACGTGCACGAGCTTAGTCTCGTGTCGATACCTGCAAATCCCGAAGCTGTCATTACCGCAATTAAATCAACTCAATTTCACTATCAAAAGGACATGACCATGATTGAACCTATTCGCATGCAAAACAAGACGTTCATCCGTGCAGCTATCGCCAAGGCAGCGGACGGGCACAACGCCGCGCTTTACGCTGCTAACCGATGGGGAGAAAATTCTACAGAAGCAACCTATATCAAGGCAGCTATTAATCCCATGGCGGCTGGTTCTGACGCAACGGGAGTGCTAACAGTCGGAAAGCTTAGCCGTTCGGAATTTGTGCAGACCGTCTTTACCCGGTCGATCCTAGGCCAGATGCAAGGGTTGGTTCAAGTCCCCGCAATTACGCGGGTCAATGTGGAGGCTTCACCCGTAGCAGGTGCTTTCTTTGGCGAAGGAGCGGGTATGCCGTTGGCCCAGGGCGATATCGGTGTGTATCTGTCGGATAAGCGAAAAGCCGGGGTGTGCATGGTCATTTCGCAAGATCTCATTCGAGCGACCGACGATACTGCGGAGGCGACGGTAACGGGCATCCTCGTGCGAGCCCTCAGTCGTGCAATCGATAACGCCTTCGTTGGCGCGCAAGTCCGCGACCATGTATCCCCGGAGGGCCTTGCGGCGGTGGCTACACAGGCGACGGGATTTAATGCAGGTGTTGAAGCGTTCACCGGGGACATTGCTCAAGCTTGCGTGATTGTGAATCCGCTTACCGCAATTTCGTTGCGCAGTCCGACCGAGACTCAAATTACGGCGCGCGGCGGATTCTACGGCGGAATGCCCGTGATTTGCTCGTATGGTGTCCCGCCGGGCAAGCTATTCATTACAGATGCAACCCGCGTACTCGCCTACATTGGTGATGCGGTAGTGGATGCTATGGGACACGCCGATGTCTATGGTCTCTCTGGCGTGGCAGCTAATGTGCCAGTAAATATGTTTCAGACATCCCAAGTCGCCCTTACTGCGCAACAGTATATCGACTGGCAGTTCGTACCGGGCGCAGCGGTGGAAGTCGAACTTCCGGCCTAATTTGATCCAAGGGCGGTTGAGTCCGCCCCAACAAACAATAAGGAATGCTATGAAAATGACGTTTGAGATTGACGGCTTGCTGTCCGGGAAAGATGAGAAAGCGCTTACTGAAATAATTGCAGCGGCTCAGCGTGACAACAGCATGGCAAGGCTGGTAATGGCGCGCAATGACCTGATCGCCATCGCCGCTCAACACCGCGTGATTGCAATGCAATTGCAGGACGGAGAACGCGAATGATCCGAGCCGAACGAAACCGGGGCCTCCCTCGAGGCATCCGGCTAATCGGCAAAGAGTACGTAGTCCGGGGGACGAAGGTGGTCCCGGGGCAGCACGTACGTAGAGCCGACGGCTCGTACGGTCCTGTCTTGAAGCGGATAACGCTTGGCCGTGTATCGTCGCTTGCCGCAGCTATCCGAATGCGGGAAGATTTCGTCAGTGCGCAGGAGACGCGTAATGTCGAATAACCGGGCGCGTGTCGTTCGCATGGCGGAGGCAATGGGCGTAATGACCCGCCGACGGAATCGCAACGGCCAAACGTACGCAAGACCTACCTCCGAGATTCGCGTTGGCCTACTTGAGGCTTTGTACGGACGGTCACAAGGAATGGTTCGGTGCGTGTCTATCAACGAGCTAGACGCGCGGCTAGAGCTTGCTGTAAGGGTGCGCAACGGCTTGTGTGGCCACAGTCTAAGGATGGCTCAATACCATCTTTGCGCCGGTAATAATGCGCGGGATGAAGCGGGCCGTCTTTGGTTGCTACCTAGCAGACCGCATCGGCGGATTATAGCGGCGCTTGTTGATGCGAGAGAACACCTGGCGAAGGCTGCTAAGTTTCAGAGCCAGCATGAGGCTTCGCGATAATGTCTGCGGGGCTTCAAATATGGAATTCGTCGGGGCTATTACTTTTGGACACGTCAGACCGCTTAGGACGTATCAAGGGTGTTTCATCGGTACAAGGGTTTGCCGCAAGTGTGGTCTGCGATATGTCGGACGGAACGCCTTTCTACTCGTTCCAACCGGATTTTCTCTACAAACATATCTCTAACCAGACTCCTCCACCCATTTTTACCATCACCACCAGTGGTATCTCATGGACCTACAGTAGTACGGCGGGTCTTAGCTTCCCAAACCCGATTACCGGGATGGTGTTCTTTGGGGTTTACTAAGATTTTATGATTGGAATTTTTGATTTATTAAATAATAAGGAGTGCGATTGTATAGCAACGATGTAAAAATTAAGGTTTCAGCCGACTCCTCCGGCTTTACCGCTGCTATTGACCGTGCGAACCAGCGTATCTCAGCATACGCGGCGAGTACGGGACGCGCTAAGGAGGTGTTGGAGAATTTCCAAAGTGCGCTAGACGAATCGGGCGCGGCAACAGCTAAACAGGTTCAACAAATCGCGGCGGCTGTTGTGCAAATGGACCGCATGGCTAGTACGGCGGGTAAGACACAGGCACAGCTAGCCAGCATGAAGGCGGAGGGGTTGGGTATCACCTCGGCTATGCAAGGCTATGTCAACCAGATTGAGGCCGCTACCGCACACACGCATGGCCTTGGGCTGGAAACCACCGCAGCACGCCGGGAGCTTATGGTATTGGCTCATGAGGCGTCGCAGGGAAACTGGAAACGCTTTGGCGGGTCGCTCATGGTGTTGGGCGAACAAATGGACGCCACGCGCCTAATCATGAATCCCTTTACGTTGGGCCTGGTGGCTGTTGGTGGCGCGGCGGCTGTTATGTACAAACAGATTGATGAGGCCAACGCCCGCGTTGCAGAATTCCACGAAGCAATGGATACAACGTCCGGATACGCAGGACAAACTCGGGAGTCTATTCAGGGCCTCGCTGAGACTCTATCGAGCCGGTTTGGCATCAGCGTTGGTGCGGCTACGGACGACCTCAATAAATTGGTCGCTAGCGGCCGAGTGTCCGCCGATGTGTTCTTGCAGGTTGCCACCGTAGCCAGCGCTATGGCAAAAACCACAGGTGAGGCGTTCGATAAGGTCTTGGAGGGCATTCTCAAGCAACAGGAGAATGTCAAAAAGGCCGCTGACGAGTACCAGGCGGCTCACCACACAATGACAGATGCCGATATGGCTCTTATCGAGTCATTGGAGAAAACCGGGCAGAAACACCAAGCGTTTACGGTGCTTATTCAGCGGGAACTAGACGACATCGTCATGTCAACCAAAACGCACACGTCGGCGATGGCGAGCTATTGGGACGGCGTCACGGCGGCGGAACAGCGGTACGCCCGCGCTCTATCTGGCAACTCTACAGACTTGGACAAGCTCAACGACCTTAAGGCCAAGCAAGCGGCGCAACAAAGCGGCAAGACCGCCAATTACGATTACACGGACTACGGCCCGTTGATCGCGGCTCAGCAAAAAATCGTTGACGCAACGAATGCGGATCAAGCGGCGGCTGACCGTAACAACAAAACGAAAGTCTTGTTGGCGGAATCGCAAGCGGAGGTGGCTAAGCAATTTGAGCGTACTCTTAACCCTCAGCAGAAGCTAACGGAGGCCCTTAAGCGCGATAACGAAATTATCGACAACCGTATCAAGCTCATGCGCGAGGCTGGTACGTACACTACGGCCGCCCAAGCTCAGCTAGAAGCTCAGCGCAAGCAAATGGTGGCCTTTGATACTGAGCATATTACTCCGGCTAAGAAGCAGCACAGCAACGCGGGCGCATTCGCGGGGCAGATTGCGGAAACTACGCGGGCAAATGCGGCGTTGGTAGAGCTTGAGCGACAGAAGGAGAAAAACCTAAGGGCGCAATACGAGGTAGGCGTAGTGGACGCGGAGACGTATTACCGCCAGCTAACCACCCTACAAGAGAATGCGCTGGATTCGGAAATTGCCAACGCGCAAAAGCGGGTAGACCTTGCGAAAGCAAAGCCGCAATCCGCAGCGTATCAGGAGGCGCTTAGAGAGCTACAGAAGCTAAACATACACCGTACGAATCTTGAGCAAGGTCTTAACAACACTTTGGAGCAAATGCAAAAGCAACGTACGACCGACATTCAGCGTTACGCGCAGCAAGGCGCGGAAGCGTTACGGCAGCAAACAGCCGCTTACACCGTTGAGGATGCGACTAGGTACGCCACGCCTCAGCAGCGCTCGGACTACGATGCTCAGTATCAGCTTGCGCAACAGTTCGCGCAAAAGATGCAAGTGTTGTACTCACAGTACGCCCTAGACCCGGCCTCAGATAAAAAGGCTTGGCAAGAGAAGCAACAGGCGGCGTACGCGGCATATGCAGAGCAACAGCAGGCACTTACGGACCACTTGGCAACGGAGCAATCAATCCGTGAGAGTTATTCGGCGCAAATGCACGGGGCTATTAGTGCCTTGGGCGGAGACGCTATGACTAATGCTCAGTTAGTAGCGACCTCGTTTAGCACAGCGTGGCAGGACTCCGCTAATGCTCTTGAGCAATTCGTTACCACAGGGAAGGGTAGTTTTAGCCAGTTCACTGCGAGTATCTTGGCGGACATGGCGAAAATTGCATTGCGGCAAGCTGAGATGCAAATTTTCCAAAGTATCTCTAGTAGCTGGACCGGCTTCTCTACTGGCGGCTCCGTTGGTCACTACGCCACAGGCGGCTCTATCAGCGGCCCCGGCTCCGGTACGAGTGACAGTATCCCGGCCATGCTCTCCAACGGTGAGTTTGTGGTTAATGCCTCAGCGGCTAACCAACACCGTAGCTTGCTGGAGTCCATCAACTCCGGACAGGTTGCGCACTTCGCCTCTGGCGGTGCGGTAGGTGATTCCGTAGCTACTGGCAACGATAGCGGCGGCTCCGGCTCCGGTGATTTGCATTTCCACTTGGACGGTAGCGCGCGCGGAGGCGGTCTCAGCGCTCAAGACGCAAAGGAATTGCTCCCGGTGTTCCAAGCCATTGTAGATAAGCGCATGGATCAAAAGATGCGCGGACAGGGGGCCTACGCGTACCAGATTAAAAATGGCTTCATTTAATAGGAGTGCATATGAAAAATCCAAGTAAGCTGTTTGAGTTGGGCGAGGCTATGCGTAAGGCTAGCATGGCGGCCTATGACGTCAATAGGTCCATTCAGAAATTAGCCAAGGTAGACCCGGTAGCGGCCTGTGAGTTTGAGCTAAAAGCTATCGAGGGCTTGCTAGGTCAAGTGTGCGAGGCAGCGGACAAAGGTATCCCCATTGAGGCAGTCTAACGATAACAATGTGTGCCCGTCCTGTGGGGAGCGTTTCCGCTCCTCGCGGGGCTTCGAAACACACCGAACAGGTGAGTACGGGCGAACCGGACCGAGCGGAGCCTATCTAGCGTCTACACGCCGCTGTAAGACGCTGGAGGAGATGCTAGCCGACGGAATGCAGCGGAATAGGCGGGGCCTGTGGATCACGAAAGCATTCAGAATGCCTCTCCATTTGCACCTAAAAGCCGCTCCGACCAGCGAGGGTATAGAGACGTAGCCAGAGGGTATCCCGGCCCGTCAAAGCCTCACGCGCGCGCGCTCACAACGAGGGCTACTTTGTACCGCAAACGCGGGCCTTGTCCACGTAGGCGATTGAAGCTGTGCGGTTGTATCGCAGTGCGCCCTTACCGTCGCGCCCCTCGGGCGTAAAGGAAACGGTGATCTCTGTCGTCCCTTGCCGCCATAGCATGGTCACGTCTTGCGTCTCTCCGCCACCTGGACCGGGCCACGGCATGTGCCGCACGAGTACTTTCGGTTGGCCCCACATGTTCATACTGCGTTCAACGGTTGGCACGTATTCGCTGTCTGCGTCCATGTTCTTTGAGTAGGCGACCATACCCGCTGGAGGGCAGACCGAAAACATCGCGTCAATTCTGGCCTCGGCCCGGATGCCTATGCTCCACATGCCTGGCCGGTATTCCCAAGCTTCTAACCCACGGTTGTTCGCTACTGCCGCGACCTCAGCAGGAGACATGCCGGAGTGTAGGCCGTCTACCTCAAATGCTTGGACCTGTGCCGTGAAAGATAGCGCTAGCAAACCTATAAATATTCGTCTCATGTAGCCCCCGGATTTACGGCGGATATTATCAGAACAAGTGTGACGGGCCAGATATGAGCGCTTATCGCTAACACCCTTGGGTTTCGCGCGTTTCGGGAGCGTTTATTTGGACTTAGCGATAAAACGAATGGAACCTGTCGGTGTCCACGTTTTCAAGTCGGAAATTTCAACTATCCCCCCCCCCACGCCTAGATTTGCTGGCTAGTCCTATGCTGGCAGGTATCAAGGCCCTAACATTAACATAACGACTTTGGATGACTAATCATTGAGCTATCAACGGACCAAGAGTAGGGCTAATGCTGGTGGTAATGCTCACCTACGTCTCTCGGGCAGACCAAGACAGAGGCGCAATCTTAAGGTTAAGGAGTCAGCTAACTATTGCTGTGCAAAGTGCGGCATTGCTACAGCCTCAGGTGAAGTGGACCACATTAAGGCATTGGAGAACGGCGGTAATGACGATATTGATAACCTCCAGTATCTATGCTTTGACTGTCATAAGGTTAAGACAGCACGGGATTTAGGTCATAGAGTTAAACGTGTATTTGGTCCAGATGGTTATCCGGTTGATGGTAGCTGGTAACAACACACATAGACAAGTATAAATATGGTAAATCACATGAGAATAACCGGATGGAAAATGCGTCGTGATAGTTCTATACTTTGCTCACTAGTATTTACTAGTAGAAAAGAGGCTAAGGCTACTGCTGATTGGTTTTATGAATGTGAGCCGTATATGAGAGTGAAGGATAGACCGTATGGGTTACTCAAGAATCATTGCACGATCAAGTAACAGATCATGGGTAGGGAGGGGAGGAACAATCTGGAACATATTCCGGTTTTGGTGGGGGTAAAACGATCTCATGGAGGGCAACATATTTGACTGACAGAGTAATTCACACTGATTGGGCTGTTATGGCGGCTAAGTCCGTCATTGGTCCAGCGGCGGAGAAGGCGGAAGCGCTGGCCGCTTCAGCGGGCGTTGCGGTGACCATCAAGACCGCCGTGTATTTGGATGATGGTTCTAAACATTGGGCTACCACGCTTGCGGAGCTACTTTGCGCTCATCCTGAAATGGCTAACGGAAATAGGCAGCGACTTGCGGACCTCTTGGCGGAGCGTATGCAATTAGACAATTTCACCGCTAACCGTTTATCTAAGCCACTATCGACAGACCAAATAACCCGTGTATCCGCTATCTTGGCTGAGCATGGTTACGACACTTCCACTTTGAAAACGGGACTGAACATTCGCGACATTATCAAAGGAAACGTACGATACGGGACCGTAAAACCCACGGAGATTGCCACTAGGTTTTATGCCGATCATATCGAACTGGACGGAGTATCGTTTCAGTATCGGCCTAGAGAGCGAACGCCAATGGGTAAACCAGAGAACGATTTTTGTATTCGTATCGCTGGCGTTGATGTTCCTCTCATGGCCGTTCTTAAGCTTCGGAATGTTGGTCTAGGTGAGTTCCGCCTAGCGGACGAGAAGGCGGCTAGCTCCGCACATACCACGCAGAAGCAGAATAGGGCACGGCTGGACCGTGAGTACGTGCCGCCTGTTCAACTAGGCAGGTTGTACGACGAACTCCAGCGAGCTACGCGGGAGTCTGATAAATCCCAGCGAGCGGCCAGAAGTGCATATGTTGATCCATGGTCGGATTCGGCGCAATTGTTGATGCGGGTAGCCGGTAGCTCCTAAGCCTTTCCAACATTCTTTATCTCAGTTTTGGACTGTGCGGCGTCCATTCGCCTTAACCCGATCTTTCTCGCGGCACGCATCCTCACGTGCCTGTCAGCAGCTTCCATCCAGCAGAGAGCACAGGGGCGATTTCATGTAGATTCGCGGCAATAGTCGTTACCGTCGCCGCGTCGTCAAGTACAGCGCGCAGCCTGTCGCCCAGCGTCGTATGTCCAGTGATTAAGTCGCGATAGCTGGCGTCGGTGAAGGCTCGACCGTAGGATGCATTAACTGCATCCAGAATAGGGGTTACGCCGGTGATGAAATACTCATCAATGCTACTCAAGAGTTGATTGAGATACTTAAGTACGCTTAGTTTCAAATCGTCATCTAAATCGGATTCCCTAAATTCAACTATGAGCGTGTCAACCTTTTCGCGTAGGGTGTTGAGATCGCTCCCTGCCACTGGCTTGAATTTTGTGTAGACTTGAAGTAATTTTGCAGTCTGCCTTAAATATGACATCGAATGCTGATCAATGCCAGAGATAAAGTGGTTCCAGGTATTGTTCAAGTTGAGTTCTTTGAACGCTTTGTTAACTTGGCCGCGCCAGTAAGCCACTGTTTCCCGTTCATCGGGGAAATGTTCATTCATTTCATCTGAAATTATGCCGGGTAGTTCCATTACTTCCGCTATGCGCTTGATAAGTAACGGTGAACTTTCTGGTGGGACATTGAGTAAGTCGTGCCAAATCTCTCTCGCTAGGGCGTCAGCCTTTTTCTGCTTTCCAGCTTCCAAGATGGAAAAAAGGCGTGCAGCTGGATTGTCTACGATCATTGCCAAGTTTGACTCTCAATAAAATAGTGGTGTGGATAAGGTCGATTATGGGATGTCACGCTATTTGACGGACAAAATAATCGTAGCGGTCTTGGATATGGGTTTCCTTGAACACGCCGTTGATTGCCTGGCGCAGAAATACTTCTAAGTCTTTTTGCGTGATTAAAATGATTTGACCCGCTTGATTCTTGTTTGCTACATTGGCAATGTGGCGGTGATATGAGTCTTTTATTTCATTTCCTCTAAATGCAACTATTCCGAATTTCCCAAATGTCTGACTAAAATAGTAAGCGACTTGATGAAAGTCGTCTGCTTGGAGGTCCTCGTAGTTTTTGCATTCCCATACGACTTGGGTTGCGCCATACTTGGTGCGGATAACTTCCCAAAATCCGTTCGCGGCACGGTTCGATGCTACCCAGTCTCGTATAGTGCTGCCATCGTGCGTCCGAGATTTTGCCTGAACGTTGGTAAGGCTGCGGAAGAAGCATAATTTTATTACTTCTCCAACAATATCTTCGAATTCCGCAGCGGTCGAGTGTCCGGTGGACAATGCCTTTAGCCGAGATAGCGTGGTCGTCAGAGCGGCTTTGTATTCGTCAAAGCGATAGTTTTCGGGCAGGTCCTCCAAGAGACCCTCATTTCGCAGATTGGTCTCGTCACCTAGGCGCTGCACTAAAATCGGACGTAGGTTAAGTGCGGGCTGGTAGGTAGGATGAATTACGAATTGAACAGTTGCGTCTATAGGCAGCTTCGCGTTCGAATCCTTACCGGAATCCTTATACGTTATGCGGCCGCGCCTGCTTAGGCCTAAGAAGCCAATACCATGCAATAATTCGATAAATCTAAACGGAGCCGTATAGTCATAAAACCAATCCCCGCAATACTTACGTACTTTGTCGTTTACCAAAAGTTTTCCAATGAAGTCCTCTATCGCGACAAGTGTAAATTCGTTTCCTAGCCCGTAAAAATGCTCTATGATTACGCTAATATTGGGATAATTCTCGGAAAACTCGTCGCCAAGGTCTTTAAGTCTGCTGGTGCTATACCGCGTCGAGGCGTCATCAAGGTCTGTATCGCTAACCTTCTGATTGCCATTGGCAATGGCCGCATTGATTGCGTAGCTGGTCAACATCAGTACGTCGCGCGGCCTGTGCTGGCATAAATCCATTACGCGGCCCACGCTTGGTTTGCCGTCAATCTGTTCAAAAAATTGATCCCAAGCCTCGCCACCGAGCTTAGGCTTTGCAACAAACGGACGCACTAGTCGGCGTTCCACTAGCTCTTGTAACTTCTTTTCGCTCCAGTCAAGAAAAACGACAGAAGTTTCAAGTCTTGCAAATTCATTGTCCATCGCTCTTATGCGGTCGTAGATATTCTCTCGTATAAAAATATACGGTCGCACAGATTCGGTTGAAGCGGTCAGCCTGACTGCTGCATGCATAAGAGCCATGAGACATATCATCGCTGACGGAGAGCCATCCCATGACTCGTCAAGACGATCTATCAATATTACGTATTTGAATGCACCATTGGTCGATAGGCGGTTGACTTCGTTTGTTAGTTCCTTGCTTCTATTGATTTGCCTAAGCCATAACTTATCTTGGCTTTTGCTGTAAGCGTCGAATATTTCATCTGTTAAGCTGATAATTCGCTGGTCAAAATCCAATTCTTCAATAAGGTTGCGCTCTTTCGTTATGGTAGTCGGCGCACCTTTGAATTCGAAAATTCGATCTTCTACCCATGTACGTACAATTTCGTCCAATAATGCACGTTCCATTGTGTGCATCAGCGACTTGAATGGTCGCTGTCGCGTATCATGAAACTCTTCATGCTTTAGTGGAAGCTTCAATAAGTCAAAAATCTGAGGGGTAATGGAAATTGTCCGCTTAATTTGTCGTTGTATTTCGTAGACAATGGCCGTTTTCCCCGCACCACGGCGACCGATAAAGAAGCAACTTTGCCCATCTGGATCTAATGCGGAAATGGTTGATGGCGTCGAGACAAAAAGCTGCGGATCGTCTCTGATAATGTCGTACTCTGCAAACGCTTGCCCGATTTGCACGCGCTCTAATGCATTCTTTGGAAGCGTTATCGACATAGCCTAGACTCGCCTTTGTATGCTGTTTGAGCACCATGAGAGACGGTGCGTTGTTTGGTCACCTACCTCTATCGTCAGGTAAAAAGTGGCGTTACGCAAGCTCGGACGCGTATGCGTATATGCGGCGTGCATTAAATATGGAGCCGGTGCGGCCCGCATGTTTCCAGTGGGATATAACTCAAGTTTGAAACGTTCGCGCCGATAAGAAGATTGAGTGACACCTCGAAGTGCCGAGGTCAGTCAAAAATCAATCACAAACTACGCTGAGAGGACTATGAGCAATCTTATCTGCCCGCATTGCCGAACCCAAGTTCCGCGATGTGCCACCGTCTGCACAGGTTGTCAGGCGGAAGTGAAATATGGACCGGCAAATGGACTTTTCGGCGCGGCATTGCTGTTGGGCGCGTTTGTAGGTTATAAGGTCGGGCATGCGCTGCCAGACTCGTTGTCGTTCGGCGGATGGATTGCTGGTCTGGCGGTCTTCGGTGGCCTAGCAGCGCTAGTTCAGAAAATTTATGCGGATCGAGTGATATTCAATCGTGTGTACCGGACGCGGTAAAACGAAAGCAGGCGCGGACGGTAATCGGTAATTTGACTCCGGTCTCGTAAGCGGCGTTATAGCTGGCAAAACATGAACATCATGGCTTTGTCAGCGCGCCGATATTCTTACACGGGGCGAGAACAGATGCTTATCTTCGTGGATCGCAAAACACCTCCGAGACCTTTAGTATCTTCCAGCCAATCAATTGCCCGCTCTCACTGCCGCCCGAAATTTTGAAACAGCGAAGCAGGGTGTCTCCGCTTGTGATCAGAATCCCAGCAACGGAGGCAGTGCGCTATGCCAACAGCTTCCCGACTGGCGTCTTTCGCGTACATCGCGTCGCTTTTCCGCACCAAGGAATCTTCCGATTCGAAAGCCTCCTCAAGCTCTGCAATGCGCTTGTCTTTGCCAAGGATCGTATCCTGTATCTCCGCAAGCTTCAATTTCAATTCGGCGCGCGTATGAATATAGGCGGTTAGCGTCCGCTATATTACCCGTCAAGCCAAGACTTCGTCACACCCTGATTCAAAGAGTATTCAAACTTTTGCCTTCTTGATTTCATTTCCTTTGCGACTGCAGGCCATTCATCTAAAGGAACTTTCTTTATCTTTGCGAGCATTGTATTCTTGGTTCCATTGCTCGGAGTCGTTAAGCGGAAGAATACGTGGCTTATGGTTCCCGCAGTTCGCCGCTTAGTCAACAAGAGGGAGAACGCCAAAATAGCGAAAAATGAACTGGTTAGGGCTTGGATGCACGTAAAGACTCTTGACGCGTCGGTTGTTGGGGCGAGGTCTCCGTATCCAAGTGTAGTTGATGTTGCCACGGAGAAATAAAACGCTTCCTTAATGTCGCAGAACGACTCTACTCCGCATTGTTTGCTTCCGTAGCTTCCTAGCATCCACCAACAAAATGAATAATAAGAGAGGATAAACAGAAATATTACGGCGTACAAGGCGCAAAATGCACCGTCCTGGTACGGAATCTCTTCGTCGCTAACTTCTGCGGCGAGTACGAGATAAAAGAGCACTGAGCAAATACACACCGCTCCCACGCTGAGCAAATAAAATCCGAGTGATTTGTTTGGCGAGTCCGCGCAAAAACAGGCTACTGATAATAAAAGAGCGCCGATTAAAATTGTTGAGATTAGTATCGCAGCTTTTTTGGTTTTCCAAAGCGATATTGTCGCCGAATTATAACCTTTGATAGATTGTTCATTATGTGCGGGGGTGTTGGTTTCGTTGATTTGTTCAAAATGGAATTTTAAATCTAATTTTGTAGGTCCTGCATGGCAGGCCTATGTTTTAGCGCGCCAATTGAAAGCTCAAATTCTCTAAACATTTAACGGCGAAAAAACACCGGACTTTAGGATGCGCATGAAGTTTCCGCTGAGGGGAGGTGTCTGGCGCCAGTGCATAGAAGATACGGTGGGAAATCCGCGTGTCGGTGTATTTTCCAAAAAGATTGACACATAGTCTGTACTCCATAGGAAGTCATTGCAGGTTGAGGCGCTGGCTGGTTACACTCAGACCTTGACCTGGGGGAGTGATGAAAACTGTCCTTATCCTGATGGCTCAATTTGGGCCGCGCGTCGCCATACCAATCGAAGACGTTCGGCGGGAATATTTCTCGCACCTAGAGCTAGACAAGTTTCTGGAAAAGATCGCGCGCGCAGATATTCCGCTACCCGTCACACGGGTAGACAAAAGTCGGAGGACCGCGAAATTTATCGGCATGATGGACTTGGCGATGTACCTAGATGCGCAGATGGAGGCGGGGCGGAAGGAATACGAACAGATGAAGGCCGCAGCCGGTAGCGGGCCGGATGCGAGTCAACGATTTGCGGACTTAATGTTCAAGCGACGCTAGCACTATGAATACAGCGTTTTTACTTCTTGTCCAATTCGGAGCGCGGGCCGTAATACCACTGGAGGAGGTGAGGCAGCAGTTTTTCTCTCACCTGCAGCTAGACAAACTCCAGCGTAAGATTTCCTTGGGAGAAATTCCGTTACCCGTCGTGCGAATAGAAAGAAGCCAGAAATGTGCTAAGGGCGTACACCTACAGGACCTAGCTGAGTACATAGACACTCAGCGTGCGGCAGCAGTAAAAGAACGGAATCAGCTTTGCGGTATCAAGTGACCGTCTACGCCAAGGAACAATCGTGACGACAGATAGAGATATCGACTATTCCAAATTCGGACCAGCCAAAATAAAAACAGCGGTAGACGCTATAAGGTCTCGCCCAAATCTCACGCGAAACGGTGTTCGTAAGCTGGAGCAAGATAAGGATATGCTCACGGCCCGCTTTGATGAGGTAACAACCATCCGGGAACCGTTGGAGGAGGCTTACGTTAGCGCACGCCGCAGGGTGGACATAAATTACGATCCGGACAAGGATAAGAAGTTGCGCGAGGTCAACAAAGCGGCAGGCGAGCGGTACGAGCAATTACTTACACAACTAGAGCCGTTGCGCGAGACGTGGCTAAAGGTAGCAGCAGCTAAGGAGGCGCAATACTACTTGCTCAGCGTACTAGATGAGTGTCTTAAGATTTGCGATATCTTGGTCACCCTCAGAGACGCTGAGCGCGGTAATAAGACGGCCACAGCGGACGCGCTTCGCTCGTGTGATTAGTACGGAACCGGCCGCTATTTGGGAAGTATTAGCCCGTGGTATGCAACCTGGTCAACGGCCTCAACAAGAGGACGGAGCGGGTAATAGTCGTCCCCGTAACTACGCGCCACGCTACCGCTCGTGTGGCCCGTAAGAGCATCGCTAACTTGCTCCGATACGCCGCACTCTCGGAGGGCGTTCTTAAACCCGTGCCGGAAACTATGGAAGGTTTTGCGCGGGTCGGTGATCTTGCACACTTCCCGCAAGTGCTTGCTGAACACTTGCGAGTAGCGCGCGGTAATTCGTCCATATCTGTCCATTGTTAGCTCGGGGAATAGCCGATTCTGGCCGGAGACACTACGGGCGTATTTCACGAACCCCAACCGCACTAACTCCGGATGCACGGGAATGCGCCGCTTACTGGACAGGCTTTTTAGGCTTTGCTCGTCGCCCTCGTCGGTTGCATAGATAAACGGTGCGCTATGACGCTTGCCGGCCGAATCGGTGTAGTGTTCGATTTTTATATCATTAGCCCTAAGCTGACCTATCTCCATCATTCGCATACCAGTGAACAAAGAAACGAAGGGAAGCCAGTAATTTGACGGCTTGGGGTTATCGCTGCGGAGACTTGACACGATAACGTTAAGGTCAGCCGTAGAGAAAGGAACGCGCGCCTTTACGCTTCGCTGTCTCGCTGCGTCTAGCTTTACGAGACTTGCCGGATTTGTCGCAATGAAGTCCTCAGACACACACGCAGAGAACAGGGCTTTGAGTAGAGAGAGGTAGGACCGCTGCGTTGCCCGTGATAGCTCATTCATCGATTCCAAGAACGTCGTTACGTGTTGCTTGGTGATTGCACTAAGGACCAGCGGTACCCCTGACCGGCGGGCTAGGTCGATAACGCGCTCCATCATGTTGATAGACGCCTTGGAAGGGGCGCGACGGCGTTCCCACACAGCTAGGGCCTCTACAAGCGTTGGGCCTCCTGTGGGCTTCGCAGATGCCGCGTTCGGCAAACTGGCTGGATGCTCTATACGCGCGCCAGTCCCAATAACTTTAGCGAATATCTCGGTCATTACTTCGCGAACCATCTCTTTGCGTCGAGCGTCCTTAGCTTGGCGCGCCTCAATCTTGATCCATGACGCCTCTTGTTCCTCTAGCGTCTCGTGGAGTGCTAGCGCCGCCCCCTCCTCGTACTCGTCACGTTCCCGCAGATAGTTCTCATAAGCCTCTGACCCAAGACCGTCTTTAGACCGAGTGGAAACCGGGGCGGCAGCTAGAGGCGCTCCGCTGGACGCCTGAGCGAATAGCTCGTCTACCTCAACGTCCACCTTTCGGCAGCGTACGCGGGCCTCAGACGGGTCGGAAGTGTTGAGAGCGCGGGTTATCTCGGTCTTGCCTTCCAAGGCCGCTATCAGCGCTTTGGGGACTCTGCGGCGGTAGTAATAACGTGCACCTTTGCGGATCAAATGTTCCATATTCTCTCTTACGCGCCTATACCACGTGGTATAGCTGTGTAACACGCGGGAGGCTTGGATACCCTTTAAACACGGGCTAGCCTTGCCTGCCAAGCATTATACGGCGGTGCCGTGTGGGAAGCGCGAAACATTCGGTTACGCAAGTCCGGTCGCTCGCGGCACAACAACGGCTACACTGGCGTCTCCCGTTTTCTCACGGATCGCCATGCCGTCATGCCCGTCGTGGCGTGAGTCCGCTGCCGCGCCGTCCAAGGGCGCCTCTCCAGCGACTCGCGCCGCTTTTCAAGCCGCTTTGCAAGTTTCTTGCCGCCATGAAAACCCCGCCGCCCGCGTTCGCGTCGCGGCGTGGTCCAGTGTGTGGGCAGCCTCGCTCCGCCTTGCGCTCGTCTGCTGCCTTTTCGTGTGCCTGCTCTGGGTGCCTGCCTCCGCGTGGGCGGCCGGCGGCACGGCCACGCCGGTCATCCCGGCACTGCAAAGCCTCATCAACAGCGCCACGGTGACGCCTGCCGCGGCCGCCTCCGGCGCATCGGCCGCCGACGCCGCGTCCGCGCCGTCGCCCGCGAGCCAGGCTGAAATGCAACGCTCGCTCGACAGTGTGATCGCCACGCTCGACAACGACCGTCAGCGCACCGCGCTCGTCGCCCAACTCAAGAAACTGCGCGACGTGACGCAGAACGTCACGCCGCCCGCGCCCGCGCAACCGAGCCCCGGGCTGCTGGGCGCGATCGCGTCGGGTATCGCGTCGTTCGAAACCGACGTGCATCAGGGCCGCACGCCGGTCCGTTATTGGGGCGGCCGCTTCAATGCGGCGGGCAACGAGCTTTACACCATCATCTCGAGCCAGGGTCACGAAAGCCTCGGCCGCATCCTGTTTTCGATGATCGCGATGCTGGCCGGCTGGGGCGCCTGCGCGGGCGCGCTGATTTACCTGCAGCACCGGCTGTACCGGCGTTTCGGTGTCGTCACCGGACTCAATCCGAATCCCACCACACGCGAGCTGCTGATCTTCGCGCTGCGCCGCGTCGGCCCGTGGATCGTGGCCTTTCTCGCCGCGCTGCTTTTCGTGCGGGCGATGCCGGACGCGCTCGGCCGCACGCTCGGCATGGTGGTCGCATACGCGATCGTCGCGGGGGCGGTGTTTTCGGCAATCTGCCTGATCATGTTCTCGCTGTTCGGCTCGGGGCATCGGCGTATCGCCGTGCGTCTGCTGATCGATCACGCGCGGCGCGTGCTGTTCGTGGTCGGCGTGTGCGGCGCGCTCGGCGACGCGGCCGTGAACTACGACGTCGCGCATCAACTCGGATCGAATCTCGCCGCGCTGATCTCGACCGCGGCCAACATGACCGCCGCCGTGCTCACCGGTTACTTCGCGCTGGCGTTTCGCCGGCCCGTCGCGCACCTGATCCGCAACCGGCCCTACGAGCAGCGCACCAACCACAAGGCCGCCACCGACGCCTTCGACGTGCTCGCGTCGCTCTGGCACGTGCCGGTGCTGGTGCTGGCCACTGCATCGGTGGTCGCCACGCTGGGCGGCTCGGGCACGAGCGAAAACGTGCTGCAGATTTCGGTCGTCACGGCGCTCCTGCTGGTGCTCGCGTTTTTTCTCTCGGCCATCGTGCTGCGCATCACGCGTCCGCGCAGTGCGCGCGCGCGGCGCCGCTCGCCTTACCTGACACGTCTGCTGCGCTTTTGCGGCACGCTGGTCACGCTGTTCATCTGGCTGTTTTTCTTCGAACTGGCGGCGCGCTTGTGGGGTTTGTCGCTGGCGGCAGTGGTCGAAGAAAACGTGGCGGCGCGCGGTATTGCCCATGCCGTGACGGCGATCGTCGCCACCGTGTTCATTGCGTGGTTGCTGTGGATTCTGGTCGACACGGGCATCACCGAGGCGCTCAATCCCGGCGGTCCGCGCAACAAGGCGCGCAGTCCGAGCATGCGGGCGCGCACCATGCTGCCGCTGCTGCGCAACGTGCTGCTCGTTACCATCATGACGATTGCCGGCATCGTCACGGCGGCCAATCTCGGCATCAACGTGACGCCGCTGCTGGCCGGCGCGGGCGTGATCGGTCTCGCCATCGGTTTCGGCGCGCAGTCGCTCGTGACCGATCTGATCACCGGTCTGTTCATCATCATCGAAGACACGATTTCGGTGGGCGACTGGATCGACGTGGACGGCGGGCACGCCGGCACGGTCGAGCATCTGTCGATCCGCACGGTGCGTCTGCGCGACGGGCAGGGCGCAATCCACGCGATTCCTTTTTCGCAGATCAAGATTGTCAAGAACCTGTCGCGCGACTTCGCTTATGCGGTGTTCGAGGTGCGTATGTCGTTCTCGACCGACGTTGACCAGATCACGCAGTTGATCCGCGAAGTGGGCGCCGACCTGATGGCCGATTTCCGTTACCGGCGCGAAATGCTCGGGCCGATCGAAGTGTGGGGGCTCGACCGCTTCGATCCGAACTGGATGGTCGTGAAAGGGCAGATCAAGACGCGGCCGCTGCAGCAGTGGAGCGTGGCGCGCGCGTTCAATCTGCGGCTCAAGCGCAAGATGGACGAAGCGGGCATCGAGATTCCGGTGCCGCAAATGCGCGTGTACACGTCGTCGAAAGACAACGAGGGCGAGCCGCTACAGGAAGATGGCCTGCCGGAGTCGGGTCCGGGGGCGCATGGCAATGAGCACGGCCACGAGCACGGTGGCAGGGTGCCGCCGTTACGCACGGCTCACGGCGGCGTGGCGATGGCGCGCGACGTGTCGCATGAACCGCGTCCGGCACCGCCGCCGACCGGCCAGACCGCGCCAATTCCGCCGCAGATTCCAACCGCCGGCGAGGCAGGCGGCAAGAGTTGAAGAGGCGCGCCGCGCTCGGTCGAGTCTGACGCGAACAGCGCGCCGTGTTCAGGCGAGCGCGGGCGTTGCCGCGAGCACGATATCGTTGACGTGCGTAGCCATTTGCGACCCGGCTACGCCATAGATGTGCAGCGAAATGGCCGGCGCCTCGCTGCGATTGCTCAATTGATGAATCGCACTGCGTCCGCCGCGCACGAACGACACGGCGCCGCGTTCGCGCGCCTGGGTGCGCGTCGCCTGCGCGCAATCCCGCGCACCATCCCATTCGAATACGGTTTCCGTCAGCAAGCCCGCTACCACCGAATAGCCGCACCACGTGTGATGCGCATGCACCGGACTCGCCTGCCGCGGCAGCCAGACGAGTGCGGCGATCGCGTAGCGTCCGTGCGGGTCGGCGGCGAGCAGATGACGCCGGTAATTTTCCGTCGAACTTGCGCGCTGTGCCTCGCTGAGGAGCGCAGGATTCGCGGCCGCTTCGGCTAGGGCGATCCGCATGCTGCGCGCGAAAAACGTCGAATGCGAGGGCTCGGGGAATTTCGCGCACGCCTCGAACATGGCGTCGAGCGTGTCGCACAGCCGGGCTAACGGCGCGCTTTGTCCGACGCGGCTGGCGGCTTTGCTCTCGGCCTCGCTTTCGGCCTCACCCGCACGCGCAGTGGCGCGGCTGCCGGCGCGTGGCAGCGAACTCGTGCGGAGTGATTCGAGGGACGCGAAACGTGGGTTCTGGCTCATGATCGGGTGGCCGCGCCGGTGCGCGGTGCATATTATTGGTTGTCCACATTTATACCTGTTTGCCTGAAGAAAGAGTTTCCATATAATTCCCCTCGGATCGTCAAAAGTAGAATAATTTCCTATAGGGGTAGTGTGATGGGAATGGATATCATCGATCGTAAGCTGCTCGAACTGCTCCAGGCCGACGCCACCATGCCGATTGCCGAGTTGGCGCAGAAGGTCAATCTTTCGCAGACGCCTTGCTGGAAGCGGCTTCAGCGGCTGAAGGAAACCGGCGTGATCCGCTCGCAGGTGGCGCTGTGCGATGCGCGCAAGCTCGGCGTCGGCACGACAGTGTTCGTCGCGGTTCGCACTAATCAGCACACCGAGGAGTGGGCACAAAACTTCACGCGTGCCGTTCAGGACATCCCGGAAGTGGTGGAGGTCTACCGCATGAGCGGCGAGACCGACTATCTGCTGCGTGTGGTGGTCTCCGATATCGACGACTACGACCGCGTCTACAAGCTTCTGATTGCCGCCGTGCCGCTATACGATGTCAGTTCGAGTTTCGCGATGGAGCAGATCAAGTATTCGACGGCGCTGCCGGTGCGGCCTGCCGTGACGGGCGGAAGCCTCGTGTGACCGGCGCGCGGCGAGCCTCTGAATACCTGTCGGCTTGCCGTCTGTCGATTCCGGACGCCTTCGTTCGTCGTAGTGGTGAAGGCAGCCAATGCTCTTCGGGACACTCTTCGAAACACTTTTGGGAGAAAGCGAATGCGCGTCATGGTCATGGTCAAGGCAACCCCTGAATCGGAAGCGGGTCAGATGCCGAGCAAGGAACTCATCGAGGCGATGGGCCGGTTTAACGAAGAACTCGTCAAGGCGCGCATCATGCTCGGCGGCGACGGACTCAAACCGAGTTCGAAAGGCGTGCGCGTGCGGTTTTCCGGCAAGGACCGCACGGTGGTGGACGGTCCGTTCGCCGAAACCAAGGAACTGATCGCCGGTTACTGGATCTGGCAGGTACAGTCGATGGAAGAAGCGATCGAATGGGTGCGCCGTTGCCCCAATCCGATGATGAGCGACTCGGACATCGAGATTCGACCGTTCTTCGAAGCGGCGGATTTCGGCGAGGCTTTCACGCCCGAGTTGCAGGAAAACGAGGCGCGCCTGCGCCAACAGATCGAGCAGAACGAAGGGAAGGCGGGCGCTTGAGTCGGCAGCTAGAGTGGTGAGCATGACGGGCAAGCCGCGTGCAAGCCGCATGCAAGCTCCGCGGGCGTAGAATGCGGCCTTCTCCGATACCATTCGCCATTGCTTCGCGAACCGAGCCCGCCTCATGAACAAACCACCGCGCAAGAAGAATCCGACCTTCGGCATTGCCGTCTTCATCGTGGTTGCGGTACTGCTGGTGATCGCCACGCTCTTCTATAACGCGATCAAGGAAAAGCACGACTTCGATAGTCAGAACGCACAAGGCCCGTCGATTTCTTCGGACGCGGCGGCAGCAGCTACCGCCGCGAAGCCTGCCAGCGGCACGGCGCAGTAGCCGGCGCCTGGCGCTCGCATCAGATGCGAGCGCGGGCACGACGAAACGCCCGCAGAGCCGCTTCGCACAACACGGCAAACACACCGCATCGTGCGGATAGCGCAGTTCAAGACACTGCGCTATCCGCACGCGTCATTGATCCGGCAAGCGGATCACACTCGCATCCTTGCGAATCAGCGCCGACGCCGTCAGCATCTGCTTGCACTGGTGAGCGAGCAATTTCATATCGTTCACGGCATCTGCCGAGAAGTCCGGCGACTTCTCCGTTTCGACCACCATCGCATCCAGTTCGCGCGTCAGCATCCGGTTCTGTTCGTTCTGATCGGCCGGCGGCGGGTTGCCGGCTTCGGCTTCGGTGAGGTTGTCGCGGATCACGCTGAGCGCGCGTTGCAGCGGCTGTTGCGATACGCCTTCGCCGTTTTGCGCGGAGGTGCGCAGCAAGGGCGCGGCGGTGGTGATTTGCGAAGCGAGCACGTGGCTGCGTACCAGCAGCCCGTTCAACTCCGGCACGAACTTCTGCGCCGATTTCGGTTCGAGCATCATGCGCTGGAAGGCCTGACCGAGATTGGCAAACGCAACGTGAACGTTCTTGCGCGCGAGCCGGTAGCGATAGTCGCGGTCGAGCGCGGTGGCGGCGGCCGCCGCGGCGGGCGAGACGTTCGCGGCGGGTCTGGCGGTGGCGTTGCTGACCGTCGTGGTGCCCGCGACCGCGTCGCCGTTCGTCGCGGCCGCCACGCTGCCCACGGCGCCCACGGCGCTCGCGGGCCCGTTGGTCGCACCCGAGCCGCCATTCACCGCGGCCACCGCCGGTTTCGCGAAGTCGATCGCCGGGTCGGCCATGGCCGCGGCGGGCGCGAACGCGCCGGCTTCGGTTACCGTGGCCGCGACGGCCGCAGCGGGTTTGCCGCTCCACCACCAGCTTGCTTCCAGATACTGCCGCGTCGCACCGATCATGTTGTTGACGAGCTTGCCCATCAGCCGGTATTCCCAGTACGGGAAAAGATGGCTTGCCGCGATCGCGATCGCGCAACCCACCACGGTGTCGATGGCGCGCTCGCCGATGATGCGCATGCTGCCCGGCGCGAGCAGATGAAACATGAGCAGCACGTAAGAGGAGGTGAACACCACGCTCGCCGTGTAGTTGAACAGCAGCAGGCTATAGCTCATCACCATCGAGGCGAACATCACCACCAGCAGGATGTGCGGCTCTTTCACGAATATCATCAACGCGATACTCGCCGCGCAGCCGATCAGCGTGCCGACGATCCGTTGCCCGTTGCGCTGTTTGGTGAGCGAATAGCCGGGTTTCAGAATGATGACCGTGGTCATCACGATCCAGTAGGCGTTCGTGAGCGGCAGCAGGCGCCCGAGCCAGAAGCCGACCGCGACGGCGATGGTCACGCGCAACGCATGCCGGAAGCTCGGCGATGCCATGGTCAGGTTGGAGAAAATCTGTCCGAACGGCACGCGCCGGCTCGACACGAAACGCGTCAGCGCCTGGTCCAGACGCAATTCGGTTTCGGTGATGCGCGCGTCGCTCGAAAGACTCTTGCGCATCTTGTCGATCAGCCGCGTCGCGCTCCAGATGCGGCGGAACGTGGACGACACCGCCGCATACGCTTCCGGGTCCTTGCGCGGCAGATCGTGTTTGCGCATCACGTCGATCTCGAACTCGATCGCGCGCAGTTCGGCTTTCACGTTGACGCGCGTTCGCGGCGCCTGATTCTGCAGCACGGCGAGGCCGATCTCTTCCAGATCGGCGGCGGACTTGAGGATCAGGTCGCGATAGAACACCAGCAGATCGGAGCCGCCGAAGGTATTGCGCACCATCGGATAGTCCGTATGCGCGCCGACGAAAAGCTCGTGCAGGTCCACCGTATTGATGAACAGATTGAAGAGCATGGCGCGGCGCGGTTCGAGCCGGCCGCTCTTCAGTCTCGGCAGATTGCGCAGCACGATGTCGCGCGCGGCGTCCTGCCGCTCCACCGCGGCAATCTGCTTGTCGACGAGATTGCGGTAGCACTCGTCGAGATCGTTGTCGAGATCGTAGAAGGCGGCGCGCGCCAGCAGGTAATCGGCGCAGGCGAACACGCTCTCGGCCAGCGCCTGCTGTTCGATGCGATGCATCATCCAGCGGCTGACGAAGGTCGACCAGTAGGTGTACCAGAGCCCGCCCACCAGAATCCACGACGCATTGACGAGCGCCTGCATGGGCGTGAAATGCTCCTCCAGCGTCATGATCATCATGAACAGCGTGGCGAAGCTGATCTGCGGCCAGCGGTTGCCGTACACCACGATCAGGGATAACACGAAGGTAAGCGGCACGACCGTACACCACAAGGCCACCACGTTGACCGTGGCGAGACCGGTGGCGAGCGCGGAGAGGAAACCGATCACCGTGCACGCCAGCATCTCGTTGTGCTTGTACTTGAGCGGGCCGGGCATGTCGACCACGCAGGCGCCGAGCGCGCCGGTCGCGATCGTGAAGCCGAGCTCGCGATCGTGAAATACGATCAGGCATAGAACGGCCGGTAACGACACGCCGACTGCGATGCGCAGGCCGCCATAAAAGTACTGGCTATAGAGGAATTTTTTTATTTCAACCGAATAGCGCATCGACTGCCTGGATTCCATTCGCTGACAAAAACCGCGGTTGAAGGGACAGACTCAACTGCTGTCGAGTCTAACTGATTTCGAGTCTGATCTGACCTTGTCCGTTCGGCCAGGTTCTGGGGCGTGAGCGCCTTTGTTATGCTGTCGCTTCAATGTCTGTTGCTGCCGCGGCGTCCCGCATGCGGCGCACGCTTCTCCCGGATCCATGCTTCAGCTCTTCTATTCGAACCGCTACGAAACCCTTGTCGGCGCGTTGCTCGACGACCTGGCGCAAGCGCCGTCCGACCCGTGGACTGCGCAGCCCGTGATCGTGCCGAGCGCGGCTGTGCGGCGTCGACTCGAACTCGATATCGCCACGCGCCAGGGCATCTGCGCGAATGTCGGCTTCGGTTATCTCGCGCAGTGGCTGTGGGCGCAGATCGGCGGCGTGATCGAAGTGCCGAGGCACTCGCCGTTCGCGCCCGACCGGCTGGTGTGGCGTTGCTATCGCCTGCTCGCCGACCCCGACGAAAACCTGCCGTGGAATGCCTCGCCGCGTCTGCGTACCTATCTGGATGCAGCGGACGCCTCCATGCGCTACGAGCTCGCGCGCCGCGTGGCCACCGTGCTCGATCACTACCTGACGTATCGCCCCGAATGGCTGCTGCAATGGCAGAAGGGCGGCTCGATCTTCGCGGGCGGCGCGGCGAACGAAAGCGGGCCGCGTCTCGTCGGCGCCAGCGAATCGGCGCGCGAAGACGAGCGCTGGCAGGCCGCGCTGTGGCGCGCGGTGCTGGCCGAACTGGCCGGCTCGAATGAAGCGCAGGGCGGTGCGCAAACGTCGGCGGCCGCCTTGCCGCCGGCTTATCGTTTCCTCGACGAAATTCGCACGCTCGACCTCGACGCGATCGCCAGGGCCGACTGGCCCGAGGCGGTCAGCGTGTTCGCGCTGCCGACCATGCCGCCGCTGCACGTAGCGCTGCTGCGCGAACTGTCGCGCTGGGTCGACGTGCGTCTGTACGTCATGAACCCGTGCCGCGAGTTCTGGTTCGACGTGGTCAGCGAAGGCCGTGTCGAAACGCTCGACGCGGCCGGTCAGCTCGACTATCAGGAAGTCGGTCATCCGTTGCTCGCCGAGTGGGGGCGTCAGACCCAGGCGCAACTGCACATGCTGCACGAGTTGACCGAAAGCGCCGCCTCCGGCGAGACCGGCGACTTCACCGAAAACCCGGCGCCCAGCTGGCTCGCCGCCGTGCAGAACGGCATGCTCGACCTGCGCCCCGAAACCCTCGCCGACGATCCGCCGCTCGAGCAGGGCATCGAGGTGCACGTGTGCCACAGCCTGTCGCGGCAACTCGAGGTGCTGCACGACCGTCTGCTCGGCTGGTTCGACGAGTTCGACGACCTGCAGCCGTCCGACGTGCTGGTGGCCGTGTCCGATCTCGCCGCGGCGGGCCCGTTGATCGACGCGGTGTTCGGCACGGCGCCGCACGGCGACACCCGGCGCATTCCCTACCGGATCACCGGCTTGCCGCCGTCGCAGGCCAATCCGGTGGCGCGGCTCGTGCTCGACTGGCTGGCCTTGCCGGAGCGCAGCGTGGGGGCGCCGGAACTGATCGAGTGGTTGCGGGTGGACGCGGTGGCGACGCGCTACGGAATCGACGCGAGCGCGCTCGAAGCCGCGCAGGAGTGGCTCGCGGCAGCCGGCGCGCGGCGCGGCCTCGCGCCGGTCGAACCGCTCGGCGAACACGTGCCGGTGGCACGCCACACCTTTGCCGACGCGTTGACGCGTCTGTACCTCGGCTATGCGATGCCGGACGGCGGCGAACCCGTCGACGCGTGGCTGCCGGTCGAAGGCGCGGACGGCTCCGACGCCGAACTGCTCGGCCGCCTGTCGCGTTTCGTCGACGACATCGATGCGTTTGCCCAACGCTGCGCGGTCGACCGCACGCCGGCGCAGTGGACCCAGCTGCTGCTCGAAACGCTGGCGCAGTGCTTCGACGGCGGCGTCGAGTTTGCCGACTACCTCGCCGCCGTGCGCGACGCGATCGACCAGATGGGCGACGCGATGCGCGCCGGCGCGCAAGACGTCGCGTTGCCCGCCGCCGTGGTGCGCGGCGCGCTCACCGAAGCGCTCGACGACCCCGCGCGGGGCGGCGTGCCCTGGGGCAGCGTGACGTTCTCCTCGCTCACCAGCTTGCGCGGCTTGCCGTTTCGGGTGGTGTGTCTGCTCGGCATGGACGACGGCGTGCTGCCGAGTCTCGCCCGCGCCGACGAGTTCGACCTGATGGCAGCCTTCGGCAAAGCCGGCGACCGTCAACGCCGCGACGACGAACGCAACCTGTTCCTCGACCTGCTGCTGGCCGCGCGCGACCGTCTGCTGATCGCCTACACGGGCCGTAGCATTCGCGACAACGCGCCGCTGCCGCCGGCGGCGCTGGTCGACGAACTGCTCGACTATCTCGCGCAGATCTCGGCGCCGGAAGGCGCGAGTCCGGCCGACCTGGAAGCGGCGCGTCAGGCGTTTATCGTCGAGCATCCCTTGCAGGCTTTCGCGTCCGATTACTTCTCGTCGGAGCGCGGCCTTTTCACCTACGACATGGATCGCGCGGAACTGGCGAGTCTGCTGGCGGCGCCCCAGCATGCGGCGGCCGCGCCGTTTTTCGACCGGCCTTTACCCGCCGAAGACGCGGCACCTGTCGCGTTCGACGAATTCGTGCGCTTCTGGCGTCATCCGGCGCGAGCGTTATTGCGCGACCGGCTGGGCATCGTGCTCTCCGACGCGCAAGGCGAACTGCTCGATACCGAGCCGTTCGACCTCGATTACGCGGGGCGCGACGCGCTGGCCGAGCGCCTCCTGCCCGTGCTGCTCGACAACGAGTCCGACGAGGTCCTTTACGAACGCGTGCGCCGGGTCGCGGCCGCGAGTCCGGAGTTGCCGGGCGGCGCGACCGGCGCGGTGTGGCGCTCGCGCGAACTGGGCGCGCTACGTCAGCTCGCCGACAGCGTGCGCCGCGAGGTAGCGGGCGGAGTCAGGCGTCTGCCGTTCGTGCTCGACATCGCGCCGCGCTGGCCCGATCCGAGCGACATCGCCGGCACGCTGTTCGGTCCGCACGACGCCGCTTTGCGCGAGAACGCCCAAACGCCGCTGCAACTGCACGGCACCTTGAATCTGCTGACTGAAACGGGACAAGTGATCTTCCGCTACGCCAAACCTACCGCGCGCGATTATCTGTCCGCGTGGCTCGCGCATCTGGTGTATTGCGCGGCGCTGCCCGATGGCCCACGCCGCACGGTCTGGCATGGCAGCGGCGAGAGCTTCGAACTCACGCCGGTCGCCGCGCCGCTCGCCGAACTCGCGCCGCTGGCCGCGCTGTTCAGAGCGGGGCGCCGGATGCCGTTACGGTTTTTCCCGAAGAGCGCCTGGGTGAAGGTGAGCGAAAGCGACTCGGCCGCGCAAGGCGTCTGGATCAACGACCGCGTGCGCGGCGAGTCCGACGACCCTGCCTTGCGTATCGCATTGCGCGGCACACCGCTCACGCTCGACGAACCGTTCGGCAGTCTTGCCGCGATCGTCTTCAAACCGCTCACGCACCATCTGCGGAGCGTGTCATGAGCGGCGCCGTGTCGAATCACGCGCTGGTGGCCGAAGAACTCGATGTCTTCGCCTGTTCGCTCGACGGCGTCAACCAGATCGAAGCGTCGGCGGGGACGGGCAAGACCTGGAACATCTGCGCGCTGTACGTGCGTCTGTTGCTCGAAAAGAACCTGAACGCGGACCAGATTCTGGTCGTCACGTTCACGAAGGCGGCCACGGCCGAACTGCACGAGCGCATTCGCGGCCGTCTCGCGGAATTGCATCGCGCCATCGAAACCGGTGACGACGGTGGCGATCCCTTCATCCAGCGTCTGTTCGAAACCACGCTGGCACCGCAGCGCGGGATCGAGCGTGACGACGCGTTGAAGGTCGTCCGGCGCGCGCTGCGCACGTTCGACCAGGCCGCGATTCACACCATCCACGCCTTCTGTCAGCGTGCGCTGCAGGAAGCGCCGTTCGCCGCGGCCATGCCGTTTGCGTTCGAGATGGAAGCCGACGACGCCGCGCTGCGTTTCGAAATGGCCGCCGATTTCTGGCGCGAACAGGTCGAACCGGTCGCGCACGCGCATCCCGCATTCGCTGCCTGGCTGGTCGCGCGCCGCGCAGGTCCCGGCTCGCTCGACGAGCAACTCGCGCGGCGTCTGAAGAAGCCGCTGGCGTTGTTGCGCTGGGGCAGTGTCGCGGCGGCCGGCGCGGTGGATCCGCGTGCCGCGTTCGACGCCGCCTGCGAACTCTGGCACGCCGAACGCGACACGATCGTGCGTCTGCTCGGCGAGGCACAAGACAGGCTCAGCAAGACCTCGCACAAGCCCGAACTCGTGAGCGCGGCGATTGCCGCGTGGGCCGACTATTTCGCGCAGGGCGACTGTCACGCGCCGCCGCCGCGTGCGGCGTTGAAGCTGACGGCGTCGGCATTGAAGAAAGCCACCAAGGTCAAGTTCGAACCGCCCGAGCATGCCTTCTTCGCGCACGCCGAAGACCTGGCCGCTGCGGTGGTCGCGGCGGAGGCCGCGCAACGCACGCGCTGGCTCGAACTCGTGCAAGGCTGGCTCGACTATGCGCCGGGCGAACTGGTCGCGCGCAAGCGCACGCGGCGCGTCGTCTCGTTCGACGACCTGCTGTCCAACCTCTACCGTGCGCTCGAAGCGCACCCCTGGCTCGCGGATGCCTTGCGCACGCGTTATCCCGCCGCGCTGATCGACGAGTTTCAGGACACCGACCCGCTACAGTTCGCGATCTTCAGCCGCATTTTTGCGCCGGCCGGACCGCTGTTTCTGGTGGGTGATCCGAAGCAGGCGATCTACAGCTTTCGCGCCGCCGACCTGCATACCTATCTGGCCGCGCGCGCGGCTGCTTCGGCGTGCTACACGCTGGCGGTCAACCAGCGTTCGACGGCGCCGATCGTCGAGGCCTGCAACCGCCTCTTCGAAGCGAATGCCCAGGCTTTCGTGCTCGACGGTCTCGACTATCAGCCGGTACGCGCAGGCGAGCGGCGCAGACCGCCGCTCGTCGATCCCGCTGCGGCCGAGGGCGACTTCCGCATCTGGACCTTGCCGCAAGGCGAAGCCGCGCTGACCAAACGCGACGCGCAGCGCGCGGCGAGCGAAGCGTGCGCGGCGGAAATCGTGCGGCTCTTGCGCGGCGCGCGCGAAGGCTCGGTGACGATCGGCGACGTGCCGCTCGCGCCGGGCAACATCGCCGTGCTCGTGCAGACCCACAAGCAGGGCAGTCTGATCAAACGCGTGCTGGCGGCGTGGGGCGTGGGCAGCGTCGAACTCGCGCAGGCCTCCGTATTCGCCACGCTCGACGCCGAACAGATCGAGCGCGTGCTGGCCGCCGTCGATACGCCAGGCGATCTGCGCCGCTTGCGCGCGGCACTCGCCACGGATTGGCTCGGCATGGACGCCGCCGCGCTCTGGCGTCTGGAGCAGGTAGCCGACGCACCCGCGCCGGCCGACGATCCCGCTCATGCCGCCGACGCGATGGGCTGGGTCGAGCGTTTTTCCCGCTATCGCACGCTGTGGCATGAACGCGGTTTCGCGGTGATGTGGCGCACGCTCATGCGTGAGTTGCGCGTCGCCCAGCGGCTGGTGGCCGGGCAGGATGGCGAGCGGCGTCTCACCAACGTGAATCATCTGGCCGAACTTGTGCAGGCGCGCGCGGCCACGCAACCGGGCATCGCGCCCACCTTGCGCTGGCTCGCCGCGCAACGTGCGCAAGGCGGTGGCGAAGACGCGCAACTGCGTCTCGAATCCGACCGCAATCTCGTGCAGATCGTGACCGTCCACAAGTCGAAGGGTCTCGAATATGCCGTGGTGTTTTGCCCGTTCCTGAACGATGGCGCGCTGCGCGATCCGCCGTCTTCCGGTCTGCCCGACGCGCGCGAGTATCACGACGAGAGCGGCGACGCGGTGCTGCATTACGGCTGCAACGACGAAGAAGCGGAGCGCGCGTCGCTGTACGCCACGCGCGAACAGGCAGCGGAGCGCGCGCGGCTTGTCTACGTGGCGCTCACGCGGGCCGTGTATCGCTGCTATCTGGTGGCGGGCACGTATCTGTCGTCGCGCTCCACCAAAGAGTCGCGGCGCAGCGTGCTGAACTGGCTGGTCGGCGGCAACGGTCATCGGTTCGACAACTGGCTGACCGACCCGCCCGACGAAGCGGCCCTTGCGGCCAGCTGGCAGGCGCTCGGCGGTGGACCGGTCGCGTTGCAGCCGTTGCCGCGCGTCGAGCGTCGCGTGCCGCTGGAGAGCTTGCAGGATAGCGGCGCGCGGATGCAGGCGCGCACAAGCCGCCGTTCCTTGCGCGACCAGTGGCGCATGGCGAGCTTCAGCGGTTTGATCGCGGCCGGCAGCAAGGCCGAGGAAGCGCCCGCGCCGGTCGAAGAGGTGCGTCCGGATCACGACGAGATCGCCGACGTGACGGCACACGCGCCGTTGTCCACTGTCCAGGCCGTACCTTATGCCGCGGACGACATCCTCGGCTTTCCGCGCGGCGCGGCGGCGGGGGATTGCCTGCACCGCATGTTCGAACTCGCGGATTTCACGCGGCCCGATAGCTGGCCCAAGGCAATCGAAGGCGCCTTGCGCGAACGTCCCGCGCCGGCCGCGCCCGAGCTTGCCGCGCGCTTGCCGGCCATGATGCACAACCTGATCGCGGACGTGGTCGGCACCGAATTGCAGCCCGGCATGGCGCTTGCCAATCTGGATCCGCGCCGGCGTCTGAACGAAATGGAGTTCCTGTTCGCGGCGCCTTCGCTCGATTTTCCCGGCTTGCGCGAGTTGCTGATCGAGCACGGCTATCCGGACGTCGCACTCGAACCCGGCGTGCTGCGCGGCTTCGTCAAAGGATTCATCGACATGATCGTCGAACACGACGGCCGCTTCTGGATCGTCGACTGGAAGTCGAACCATCTGGGCGACACGGCCGGGCACTATGCCGCCGCGCCGCTCGAAGCGGCGATGGCGAGTCATGCGTATCACCTGCAAGCTTTGCTTTACACGGTTGCCTTGCATCGTTATCTGAAAACCCGCGTGCGCGATTACGACTACGACACGCACATCGGCGGCTATCTGTATCTGTTCGTGCGTGGCGTGCGTCCGTCGTGGCACGACGCCGACGGACCCGCAGGCGTGCATCGACGGCGGCCCGCGTTCGAACTCGTCGCGCTGCTGGATGCGGCGATGATCGGGGGTGTCGCATGAGCACGCTGGATCAGACTCCGAACCTGCCGCCCGAACTCGACGACATCGAAGTGAACGCGCCCGCGCCGGCCGACTTCGGCACGGCGCTCGCGGAAGGTTTCGCGCGGCGCATCGGCGTGCTGGCGCAGCGCGGTGGCGCGTCTCCCGAAGCGGTCGAATGGGCCACGCGCGCAGCGTTTGCCGCCAGCCGCGCGACCGCCGAAGGACACGTGTGCGTGCCGCTTCGTATGCTGGCGCGGCGCTTCGAGGCGTCGAGCGGCGCAGTGCGCGCAGCACTCTTCGCGAGCGGCCTCGCGAGCGACGGCACCGAAAGCGCGGCGGCGTTGCGCCCGCTCGTCGTCGACGCGCAGGGCCGCCTTTATCTCGCGCGTTACTACGATTACGAACGACGCCTCGCGCGCTCGCTGGTCGCGCATGCGGGCGGTGAGTCTTCAACGGAAATTCGCGAGCAATCGGACGCGTCGCCGCGTCTGCTGCACGAGCGTCTGTTGCGCTATTTCGGTCCGCTTCGCGACGACGAGGTCGACTGGCAGCGCGTCGCCGCGGTGATGGCGCTCTCGGGGCGGCTCACCATCGTCAGCGGCGGTCCGGGTACGGGCAAGACGACGACCGTGGTCGGCGTGCTGGCCTGTCTGCTCGATGCGCACGCCGATCTGCGGATCGCGCTTGCCGCGCCCACCGGCAAGGCGGCGCAGCGCATGCAGGAAGCCTTGCTGGCACGCGCAGGCGATCTGCCGCCCGCACTCGCCGCGCGTCTGCCGCAAACGTCGTACACCTTGCACCGGCTGCTGGGTTCGGGGCCGGGCGGGCGCTTCCGGCATCATCGCGACAATCCGCTGCCGTACGACGTCGTGGTGATCGACGAGGCTTCGATGATCGACGTCGCGATGGCCGCGCATCTGCTCGACGCCATCGCGCCGCAGACGCGTCTCGTGATGCTGGGCGATAAGGACCAGCTGGCCGCGGTCGAAGCCGGAGCCGTGTTCGCCGAACTCAGCGCGCGGCCGAGCTTCACGCAGGACGGCTTGCGGCACATTGCCGACGCGCTTCGCATCGATCTGCCGAAGCTTGCCGGGGCGCTGCCGTCGGTGTCGACGCCGGCTTCGTCGCCCGCTTCGTCGCCAATTGAGCGGGATAGCCATTCCGTCGACGCGTCGTCTCACAGCGCGGCGCCACCCGACGATCTGTTCGCGCAGCTTGCGCCTGTCGAGGACGAGCTTTTCCCGAGCGCCTCCGGGCCTGCCTGGAATTCGCCGCCGCAAGCATCGCAGCCCATGGCCGGCCAGACGCCGCTCGCCGATTGCGTGGTCTGGCTGGAGCGCAATTACCGCTTCGGTCTGGAGTCGCCCATCGGCCGGCTCTCGCTGGCGATCCGCAACGGGTCCGCGCAGGCGGCGCTGGAGGTCCTGCATATCAATCCCACCGAAGATCCCGCCGAGCCTTGGGCGGCGGCGCTCCACGAAGATACGCATGTCACGCTCGCCGAGCGCACGGTCGCGCGTCTTGCGGCCGGCTTTGCGCCCTACGCGGAAGCGCTTCGCGACGTGCTGGCGTCGGACACGCCCGATCCGTTGCGTCTGTTCGACGCGTTGAACCGTTTCCGTATTTTGTGCGCGACGCGCTCCGGGCAACGCGGCGTCGATCAGGTGAATGCCGTGATGTCGGCCCAGGTGCGACGCGCGGCGGGTGTCACGCTCGCGGTCGGCGCGCAGTGGTTCGCCGGGCGCCCCGTCATGGTGACGCGCAACGATTACGCCCTCGGTCTTTTCAACGGCGATATCGGCATTGCGCTGCCCGGCGCGGGCGGCGCGCTGCGCGTGTATTTCCGCACCGGTGACGGCGGTCTGCGGGCGGTGTCGCCGGCGGCACTACCGCCGCACGACACGGCGTTCGCGCTGACGGTCCACAAGTCGCAAGGCTCCGAGTTCGAGCATGCCGTGCTGATGCTGCCGTCGGTATTCAGCCGGGTGTTGTCGCGTGAACTCGTTTATACGGCGATCACGCGGGCGCGCGAAAGGGTCGAGGTGATCGGCACGCGCGCCGTGCTGGCGCAGGCCATCGCCACGCCGACTCAACGCGACTCGGGACTGGCGGCGCGAATCGCGGAGGAGTGGGGTCAGGCAGTGTGATGTTATGTGTGAGCGCGAGCGGCTCAGCCCGATTCAGTGCGAACCGTCGCGTTCGGATCGAGGCCGGGTGCGCCGTTCGCCTGACCCAGCGTTATCCGCTCGCGGCCGCATCCGTTTGCACGCGCGCTTCGACGCGGCCGCGCATGGTCTTGCGATACCACAGCGTCCATAGCGTCAACGCGCCGTAAATGCCGTAGCCGATGAACGGCGAGATCACGAGAAAGCGCTCGATCGGCCACGTGAGCGCCATCCATGCGCGCAGCGCGGTTTCGCCGGTGAGTCCGACGCCCCAGACCAGCGTCATCAGACGCATGGCGCTGACGAGCGCCGGGCGTTCCTGCCAGAGCTTCTCGAAGCGCGCCGCGCCGCCTTCCATTTCGCGGGCAACGGTGGCGCGCGCGAGGTAAAAGATCAGCGGACGGCGCATCGGCAGTGACAGAAGAAACACCACGCCAACTGCGCCGGACACCAGCGATTCTCGCAGCAGCAACATGCGCGGACTGCCGCCCACCGCCATGGCCGCGACCGATAGCACGATGCCGGCAATCACCATGATGCTGAGCGCGTCGACGCGGCGAAAGCGCGCCAGTTCGATCAGGCTCCAGACGATCGGCGGAACCGCCGAGGCAATCAGCGCGCCCGTCTCGCCCAGGTGAGGCAGCGTGAAACGGTAGGCGAGCCAGGGGAGCAAAAAGTTGACGGCCAGTTCGAGCACGAAGCCTGGACGCAGTTTCATAGGACTATACGGATCGGGCGAAAATCGCAGTATCGGCGAGCCGGCCGCACCCTGGCAACGAGTTTCGTGTTCGCTCGCGCGGCCGATAGCCGATAATCGGCGAAGTCTTCATTTGCTATCCATTGAGTAATCAACCCGTCCGTCATGACCTCTCGCTATCCGATCCCGCCGAACGAAATCGAACTGACTGCAGTGCGCGCGCAGGGAGCGGGCGGTCAGAACGTCAACAAAGTGTCGAGCGCGATTCACCTGCGCTTCGACGTGCAGGCATCGTCACTGCCTGAAGTGTTGAAGATGCGGCTGCTCGCGCTGTCGGATCATCGGCTCACGCGCGACGGCGTGGTGATCATCAAGGCGCAGGAACATCGCACGCAGGAAATGAATCGCGCCGCGGCGCTGGCCAGGCTCGACGAGCTGATCGAGAGCGTCAGCGTGACGCGCAAACCGCGCGTGGCGACGCGGCCTACGCGCGCGTCCAATATGCGTCGGCTCGACGGCAAGGCCAAACGGAGCGAAATCAAATCCGGACGCGGACGGGTGGACGACTGAGCATCTTGCGAAATCTGGATCGCGCTCGCGTTTCGACGTGTCGCGGTCATGTGTTTCGCCGCAGGCTCGAGCGCCATTCAACACGCGCATGACCGCGGCTAGTTCACCACTGCCTGACCGCCGATCAGCTGCGTTTCGCGCCCCGGCCCGCGTGCCGTTTGTCGACTGCCGAAGCAGCCGGCATGAAGTCGACGCACAGCACGTGCGTGCCGTTGTGGTCGAAGGCGATGGCGGCCGTGTAGCAGTCCTGGCCGTCGGCGAGCGAGTAATGCGGTCCCATCATCGCGACGCGTCCCGGCGCGGCCAGCGCGTGCTTGAAGTAAGCGCGCCGCGACCAGTTGCTGTGCGAGTTGGTATAAAGCGGCGCGAGTCGCAAGGGCGGCGGCGGCACGGATGCGGCCGTGACCGATGGCTGCGTTTGCTCACCCTGGCCGTCGGTGATGAATACGCGGCGCGCTTCAGGAAGATGCCAGACTTTCTGCGCGGCCTGGCGCAAGTCGCCGGTCGCCTTGTAGGCATCGACGGCGGCAAGTACGGCTTCGGCGAAACCCTCAAATCCGAGGCGCTGGTGACGCGCATGCGCACGTTCGTAGTTCGCGAACTTGCTCCAGATCGATTCGATCATGGCGGGCACTTTGGCACAGGCTTCCTTGACCGAACCCTTGGGTTGACCGAGCCAGAAACCCTGCACGAAATCCACGTCCGCCTGCATCAGGATCATCAGTTCTTCGTCGGTTTCGACGCCTTCGGCCAGCACCAGCGTGCCCGACTGATGCAGCATCGCGATCAGATGGCCGATCAGGGACTCGTCGCCCTCGCGTCGACCCGCGCGCGCCACCAGCGAGCGGTCGAGCTTGACGATATCGGGGCGAAAGCGCCACACGCGATCGAAGTTGGAGAAGCCGGTGCCGAAGTCGTCGATCGCGATCAGGAAGTCGCGCGGCTGTGACGCCGACAGCATGCTGGCGACGGCGGATTCATCGTCGGCAGGCTGCTCGAGCACTTCGATCACGATGCGCTCCTGCGGCAGACCGAAGTGCGCGGACAGTTCATCGATGAACGCACGTTGCGGCCAGCCGGTTTCGAACACTTGCGGACGGGTATTCAGAAACAGCCAGCCGGTGCTGATGCCTTGCTCCATGAAGTTCGCCACGTGCAGGCAACGCGCAATGCGATCGAGTTCGCGTGCGTCGGCGGCGGAGCGCGTGCCCGAGAACAGCACCTCGGGCGAGACCGGCAGGCCGACCGGATCGAACGCGCGCAGCAAGCCCTCGTAGCCGACCACGCTCTGGTGCGTCACCGACAACACCGGTTGAAAGACGCTATGCAAAGTCAGCGCGCGCCACGTCGCCGTCCAGCCGGTTTCATCCCGGACCAGATGCGGTAGCAGACCGCTCAGGGTCATTTCGCTGACGGTTGGCATATAGGCGGGAAAGAGGGCGGACATAGTGGCATCACGGCAAACGGGTGATGGGATGCGCGGACAGCTTTTGCGCGCAATGGATGCATAGCCCAGGCGTCGATGGGATGAGTCGGACGAAGCCCGAAAATGAGCCCGAAAACGCGGAGAGCGATGCCAGCCATGCTGAACTCCGACGGTATAGTCAAAACGAGTCTAGCAGTTCGTTTGGCGCATGAATGTGCGGGTTATCACAGACGCCGGCAATGCTCGAACTCAGGTGAGAAGGTCCGCGAAACGCTGTTGAAACGGGGCGTCGCGCGGCTCGCGGCGAATCGGGTGCGAGGGCATCGTGCGCGCTCGCAGAGGGTGTCGCCGACTCAATCGATCGCTTGTATCAAGCCGAGCGTAACAGGGTCGCCGGTGACCACCCGCCAAACTCCAGGCGTCGCCGGTGCTCAGACGTTTTGCCCAAACCCGGTGCCTGCCACGAGGCGTAACGCTCGTCTGCAGGTTCGAAGCGCTGCGGGTATGCTGCTGCTTTTCATGAAACGGAGGTTGGGTATGGCGGAAGTCGCGGTGGTGGCAATCGCGGTGGCAAAGCCGGGATTCGAAGAACAGTTGCGCGAAGCGGCCGAAGGTATCGTCGGGCCGACGCGCAAGGAGCAGGGCGCGCTTCAGTACGATCTGCATCGCGACTTGCAGGAGCCGCGCCGCTTTGTGTTCGTCGAGCGTTGGGAGAGTCAGGAGGCGCTGGCGGCGCACGCTAAGTCGGCGCACATTCAGGCCTACGTGCAGGCCATCGCCGATTGGGTCGAACACTCGGAAATTCGTGTTCTGTCGAAGATTCTTTGAGCGACGCGAAGAAACCGATACGTCGTGAAACGGCGTTGCCCGGCTGCGACTGACGAGCAGGCCGGGCAATGTGAACGATGCGCTGAACGATACAGCCTTCGCCTAGTGCGTGGCTTGCGGGACGTCGAGGATCAGGATGATGGTCCAGTCGGCGTCGCCGTCATGGTGATACTGACGTTCCGCCACGATGAACGGTTGCTGCTTGCCATCGGGGCCGAGAAACAGCACGTCGCCTTCCATCGGCAGGCACTCGACAGGCGGCAGCGCGAGGAACGCTTCCTGACCGCCACGCGGCATCAGTTTTTCGATTTTGCGGGACGCTGCTTCGGTCCATTCGATATCAAGCTGGATGTTGCTCATGCTGTCCTCCGCACCTGGGTGCGCACGGGTTAGGGGAGTCGGCCGGTGGCCGGTTGGTGCGGGACTTTAGCATACCGCCGCAGGCGCGCCGCGGGTCTGGCGCCGTCGCTCCGGCCCGCTCGCACGCATCGATCGATTAGACAACAAAAAAGCCGAAACCGGCTGAGCCGGCTTCGGCTTTTCACCTTTGCGGCAGTGCCAGCAGGTGAGTCTTGCGATGGGTCGATTCAGACAACTCGACTCAGGAGCCGGCGTCGGCCTTCGGCATCTTCTTGTGATGCGGAGCACCCTTGTGATGTTTCATCGGGGCAGCCGGCGCGCTTTGCATGGCTTGTTGACGGTTTTGCAAATCTTGCGCGCGCTGTTCGACGTCGGCGGCCTTGGCCGGATCGGTGCTCATCATGACGCCGTTGTCCTGCGCATAAGCCGCGCCCGTTACGGCACTGAGGGAAACCAGGATCGCCAGGGACACTTTCTTCATTGTTACCTCCGCAGAGTGGTGATGGACCCGAGGAATTGCCTGTCCATAAGGAAAGACAATGCATTCTAGCCAGCAATATCCGCTCCAGCGGATGTTCTGTAACCGATATGACAATTAGTTACATCTGGTTACGCGGAGTGACGATTGAGTGACGTTTGCATGATGCTTTGCAGCATTTGAATTGGCTTTAACTGCATGACGGTCAGCCGATGCCGTGACTATCCATTCGCATCGCTAATCAAATCGATTCGACCAGCAAGGCGATTAGAACCAGCCGATCGCGCGATAGACGTGAAACTGCGCAATGCCGATCAACTCATGCAAAGCGATTTCCGCATTCACGAGATTTTCAAACTTGGGGAGTAAGCCGAGGTGAGCGCGTCTCGCACTCGAAATCAGCGGCTGCGGCGCAAGGCCGAAACGCTTGAAGTCGAGCAGCGCGCGCGGCATCTGATAGGCGGACGTGACGAGAATCAGCGAGTCGTAATTCGATTGTTCGACGATTGCCGTGACATTGCGGGCGTTTTCATAGGTCGTGCGGCTGCGGTTTTCGAGCACGATGTCCGCGCGCGGCACCTGCCGGCGCAGAAGATAGGGCAGATAGGTGTCGGCTTCGGTCACGCGGCGCCCCAGCGGGTCGCCGCCGCTCACGATCACCTCGCAGGTCGCCGAGGTGCGCTTGCAGGCGGCATAGCTGTCCGCGCTCGTCACGATCCGTTCGAACACGTCGCGCGGCGGCGCCAGTTCGTGTTCGGCGTTATAGATCAGACCGCCGCCCAGCATGATGATGGCCGTGCGCGGCGCGAATTTCGCAGGCGCGTCGGTTTGCCGGTGCGGCTGCGCGAGTTCGAGCAGCGGCGCCGTCAGCCAGCCGGCGGCAATCGACCAGAAGAAAACCGCGGTGCACAGCAGCAAAGGGAGCCGGGCGCCTTTCCATAGCATGATTGCTGCAAAAAAAAGCGCTAATAAAGTGAATAGAATCAATTTAGATGGGGTAACGTATGTCTTTCGGGACAAATCCATGGGCTTGCTATCGCGCCGCAGCGGTTGCATCGTCGGCTCGTGGACAGAACGCTACCATGCGTTCAGACGGGGGTCCTGAAAACGAGACCAGGCAGCACCGGACAGAAACGGGCCGCGCCACCAGCGCGGTCGGTTCCCAGCCACGGGCGGGTGCCATGCGCGTCACTGGTGGCGCGGTGACGTGTTGGGCATAGATGTGTCATAGCTGCACTTTAAGAAAGAAGTGAGATGACCACGTATTCCAACGAAGCGGTACTTGAAGCGCTGCGGCGGGCGCAATATCGCCAGGTCCCATGGGCAAGACGGCCGGGTGTATTCCAATATCTTCGCTCGCTCGGGCTCATGGACACAGTTCGGCAGCGCACGGTCGCGCCGGCTCCGGGTTTTCACGCACCTGTCGACATCGCCGTTCTCACCGATCGCGGCAGAGCAGAGTTCGAACGGCTCGCTCACGACGAACGGTCGATCAGCTGGACAGCGCAGCGCATGAACGACTACGTGCTCGGCTCGGCCGAGATACGGTCGCCGGCTGTGCTCGAAGCGCGGCCGTAGTCTCACCGCATAGCGGCGAGGCCTCGGCGGATGGTCGGCTGACGATCCGCCTGCAGAGCGACGGTTGATTGCCGGCTGAACCGGCTGATAACCCGTCGACCGCTGCCAGCGTCCGGCCGCATTTTTGCGGCTGGATGCCCATCCATTGCGTGCCGCCATGTGCGCGGCGCGATTCACTTCCGGTTACAACCTCGTCGCGCATGCGTGTTCGCGAACGCGTTGGCGTGCGCGCGCCAAAAACGTGAGCGTGCAAAAAACGCAGCCAAAAAAAAGCCCGTATCGCGAGGATACGGGCGTACCGGAATTACTACTGCCACGCTGTGCTAATGGCGTTGAATCAGACTTGCTGCGAAGCCGGTGGTTCCCCGTGCGCGCAACTTCTCGACAAGCGCAGGCGGATCAAATCGTGGTCCAAACGCTCAAGACCCCTAACGACGCACGCTTAACGACGTCGCCCCGGATCACCACGCGGCACATCGGGCCGCGCGCGCACGTTGCTCGCGATATCGCCGCGCAAGTCGCCGCGCGGCGTGGGCGGTGTGAAGTCGCGGCCACGCGCTTCGCTTTGCTGCCAGGCCTGGACGCTAGCCGTACGATCCGGACGCCAGTTCCAGCCCTGTGGACGCTGCTGAGCAAGCGTCGGTGCGGCCATCGATGAAACGACAATGCCGCACAGAAGCAGTGACATTGGTTTCATGCTGAGCTCCCGTCAAGCCCATCGACTCAAGGCCTGTTTGCATATCTCTACGGTAAGCCGAGCCGCGAAAGCACGCTGTAAGTAATAGTAAATGGATGTTTCATCCGCCACGCGGCGAGCGCGTGCGCACTCGTGTCGCGCGGGCTGAGGCGCGCGCGACCTAGGTGATTTCGGGACGAAAGTCGGAGGGGACAGCGGTATTGGGCGCGCCGGGGTGCGGTGCCCAAACTGGTGCGATATGCGTCCCGAGACGGTGCGCAGTGTCCCGGCGCCAAGACGCGTGGCCGGGTAGATGCCGGGCGCCAGCAGGCGCCCGGAGGCAATGCAAATTCGCGTCAGGCCATCTTGACCGGCGCGCGCCACGATTCCGGATTGGTCCAGAATGCGCCGCGCAGGCGGTCACGGCTCGGCGGTGCCGGCGGTTTGGCGGCGGTCGCGCCAATGCGTCCGCGCAGCGAAATTTCGCGGCCGCTCGTGCCGAGTCGCTTAACTATTTCGGCGAGCGTACCATCCGCTTGCCACTCGTCGAAACGACGGCGGCAAGTCGGCGGCGACGGATAGCGGCCCGGCAGCTTGGACCAGCCTTCACCCGTCGACAGTACCCAGAGCACGGCGTTGACGACCGCGCGCGCTTCCACACGTGGTCGACCACGACGTTCGCTCCGTGCTGGCTCCGCACAGAACAACGCCTCGACCAGCGCCCACTCGTTGTCTCTCAAATCGTCGAACAGCATCATGTTTCACCTCAGCGAAGCTAACTCCGGTGCGCTGCCCCGCGCCGCGCACTCTCCATGCACTCGATAGGCGAGTGCCAAGGGGGTCGGGCTTGTCATGGTCCTGATTGCAGTCAGAAATCATGGCGCCGACCCTGTGTGCTTCTTAATGCAGGATGTATGCCAGGTTAGGTCCAACTGCCTGAAAGCCCCGTGACAGCGGGCCAGCGCAGGCGCTAGCTAGGGGCGTATAAGAATCCAAAAAACCCATCTCGCAAATCGGGACAATCACCAATCTTGTGCAATCAAGCCCGTCCACCGTGCGTTTGCGCCTTCTTGCTGCATTGCAGCGAGACTGGCGAATTCGCATTTCGGCGACACTTTCGCCCTACAATGCGCATCAACTGATGCTATTGATGAGGTGGGTAAATGAATGTGACGCTGCGTCAGCTAAGGGTTTTCATCGAGGTGGCCCGTTTGCAGAGCTTCAGCCGGGCCGGCGATGAAATCGGCCTGACGCAATCGGCGGTGAGCCGCTGCGTGCGCGAACTGGAAGGCGAGATCGGGCTCAAGCTGATCGACCGCACCACGCGCGAAGTGCAACTGACCGACGTGGGCGGCAACCTGGTGTCGAGCGTCTCGCGGCTCCTCACCGATCTGGACGACGCCCTGCGCGAGATTCGCGAAATCGGCGAGCAACGGCGCGGCCGCGTGGTGGTGGCCGCCAGCCCGACGGTCGCCTGCCGCTTGATGCCGGGCATCGTGGCGGCTTGCGGACGTGACTTCCCCTACATCACGCTCGGTCTGCGTGACGACGTGCAAAGCGACGTGGTTCGCAAGGTCAAGTCGGGCGAAGTCGATTTCGGGGTCATCATCGGCCCGTTTTCCGCCGACGACCTGCTCAGCGAAGCGCTGATGACGGATTCCTTCTGCATCGTGATGCGCGACGACCATCCGCTCGCCAGCCGGGATCAGGTCAGGTGGACCAATCTCGACGGCCAGCAGCTCGTGATGCTCGATTACGCGTCCGGCAGCCGGCCCATCATCGACGCCGTCATGCTCGAGCATGGCGTGAGTGCCACCGTGGTGCAGGAGCTGGGGCATTCCGCGACCGTGTTCGGGCTGGTCGAGGCGGGTGTCGGCGTCAGCGTATTGCCGTGGCTGGCCTTGCCCTTGCCGGCGGGCGCCTCGCTGGTCGCGCGGCCGCTCGTGCCGCGCGCCGAGCGTACGGTCGAACTGGTGCGCCGGCGCGATCGCTCGTTGTCGCCCGCGGCCGAGGCGGTGTGGGGACTGATCCGTCAGCTGCCGGCACGGGCTGAGGACCTGAACTGAGTCGTGCCGGGCCCGGTTCGGCGCGGTGACGGAAGCCGCCGCGCTACACTGTCGGCCCACCCGACTGTCAATTTTCACCCGCTACTGAATGGAAGCCTCGATGAGCGAATCGGAACTGTCTGTGCCTGCCGTCCCCAATGCGCGCGATGCCGTGCGTGCGCTGCGTCCTTCGCTGATTCGTGAAGTCGCCAACGCCGGCTTCGGCGTCGACGACGTGTTGCCGTTCTGGTTCGGCGAGTCGGACCGGGTCACGCCGGCGTTCATTCGCGACGCGGCAAGCGCGGCCCTGAGTGCCGGCGCGACCTTCTATACGCATAACCTGGGCATCGCGCCGTTGCGGGCCGCGTTGGCGAGCTATGTGAGCGAGTTGCACGGGTCGACATCGCCGGACCAGATCGCCGTGACGAGCGCTGGTGTCAACGCGTTGATGCTGGCCGCGCAACTGGTGGTGGGCGCGGGCGACCGCGTGGTTGCCGTGACGCCCTTGTGGCCGAACCTCGTCGAAATTCCCAAGATTCTGGGCGCGCACGTCGAGACGGTGGCGCTGGGTTATGGCGAGCACGGCTGGCAACTCGATCTGGACCAGTTGCTGGCGGCGCTCACGCCCGACACCACGATGCTGATGATCAACTCGCCCAACAATCCGACCGGCTGGGTGATGAGCCGCGACGAGCAGCGCGCGGTGCTGGCGCATTGCCGCCGTCATGGCATCTGGATCGTCGCCGACGAAGTCTACGAGCGTCTCTATTACGAAGACGGCGACGGTCCCGCACGCACCGCGCCGTCGTTTCTCGACCTGGCTGCGCGCGACGAGCGGGTCATCTGCGTGAATTCGTTCTCGAAAGCGTGGCTCATGACCGGCTGGCGCCTCGGCTGGATCGTCGCGCCGACGGCGCTGATGGACGACCTCAGCAAGCTGGTCGAGTACAACACTTCGTGTGCGCCGGCCTTCGTGCAGCAGGCGGGCATCGCGGCGGTCGAGCAGGGCGAAGCGTTCACGCGGGATCTGGTGCGGGACCTGAAGGCGTCGCGCGATCACCTCGTCAAGGCACTGGCGAGCGTGCCGGGCATCGACGTCAAGGCGCCGCCCGGCGCCATGTACCTCTTTTTCTCGATGCCGGGCGCAACGCGCAGCCTCGAACTGTGCAAGGCGATGGTGCGCGAAGTGGGCCTGGGCGTCGCGCCGGGCAGCGCGTTCGGTCCGCAGGGCGAGGGCTTCGTGCGCTGGTGTTATGCCTGCGACACCGCGCGTCTCGACGCGGGCGTCGAGCGTCTGAAGCGTTTTCTGGCGCTGCATGGCAAGTGACGGCGTGATGCGGCGGGCGGCCCCGGTTCGGGTCGGCCACCGGGCCGCGAAGCGCGTCGAAGCCGGCGCGTCGCGGCCCGTGCAGGAAAATGCGCCGGGGATTTCGCCTTTACGCACTGATTGTTTTTGCGTAATATGGCGCTCAGTCACGCGATTCCTGTCAGGAATTTCGCTGCTCCGTCCGGCTGGGTTTGGCTCGATTGCCTGTTTCGCCTCCCCCCGGTGCGTGCTCCCATCAATATGACCGATCAGAATCGGGCGAGCGCGTCTTCAGTTCCACATCGTCTGTTTGATCCGGTTCTTTGACCCTAACTCATAAGGTCGACCTGGCTGCATGAATACCCAAGAGGCGAAGATCGTCCTCGAGACTGCCTTGATCTGCGCGCAGGAGCCGTTAAAGCTCGTCGAGTTGCGCAAGCTCTTTGCCGACGGCGTGTCGGCAGACACTGTTCGGACTTTGCTCGAAGATCTCAAGCGGGATTGGTCTGGGCGCGGTGTGGAGCTGGTCGGGCTGGCGTCGGGCTGGCGATTTCAAAGCAAGCCCGCGATGCGTTCGTATCTGGACCGTTTGCATCCCGAGAAACCGCCGAAATATTCGCGCGCGGTGCTCGAGACGCTTGCGATCATTGCGTACCGGCAGCCGGTCACGCGCGGCGATATTGAAGAGATTCGCGGTGTCACCGTGAATACGCAGGTCGTCAAGCAGCTCGAAGACCGCGGCTGGATCGAGGTAATCGGTCATCGCGACGTACCGGGCCGTCCGGCCTTGTATGCAACGACGCGGCAGTTTCTCGACGACCTCGGTCTGACGGCGCTCGACGAGTTGCCGCCGCTGGCGGACCCGTCGGCCCAGTTGAACGCCGACCTGCTGGGCCAGCACGCGATCGAGTTTTCCGATCTCGAAACGGCGGCAGACACCGCAAGCGTCGCGATTGAAGCGCTCGCGTCGACGGAAACCGGTGCGGCGTTGTCAGGCGAAACCGCGGAAGCGGGAGACCAGATTGCTGGAAGCCACGTCGAAGACGACGCGGTAGCAGGAACAGAAATAGCTGAAGTGCATGAAACTTCGGCAGGCAGTTCGCAGGACATCGGGAACGCCGAACACGGCGAAGCATCCGGGGCTCATGAAACTGGCGACGACGCGCATTGCGTGGCCGCTGGTCAAACCGGGTCGCCATCCGTTGACGAAGGCGCACCTCACGGTTCGAGCGCTGAATCAGCGCATGACGAATCCGAGGCCGGTGCCGCCGAACCCGCACTGAATCACGATCCGGTCTCCCAGGCCGATCCGGCAATACCCGCGCACGACTCGGGCGCACTCCGCGATACGGAGCGCGCCGCCGAGCCGAACCCGACCACGGCGGCGCACGGCGATCATGACGATCGCCGCGATGCCGCACAGGACGCAGGCGTTCTGACCGACGACGAACCTGAGTCGCGCAGCGCCTGACGTAACCGAACTTTTTTGCCGCGCCCGCAATGGGCGCGCGCGACCTGACATTTTGAGGTTGTTTTGACACATACCCACGACACCGATTCGTCCGAATCCGAGCGCGCCGTGCCGTCGGCGCGTGCTGACGAAGCGCGCACCACGCAAGCGTCGGCAGGCGAAGGCGAGCGCCCGGCGCAAACCACGGATGCAGACGGCGAAGACCGTCCGCGTCGCGGCTTGCGTCGCGGACCGCGCAGCCTGATCGCGCGTCGCCGTGCTGGAAGCAAGACGAAGGGCGCCGAGGGCGCGCCGGCACAAGGTGCGCCGGTCGTCGCCGAGGCGCCGCCGGACGGCGAGGTCGTTGCTCAGGTGCACATGCCGCGCAAGGACGCGGGCGCAAAGAGCCAGGGCGGCCGCCGCAACGCCGGTGCGAAGCGCGAGGGCGCCCAGCCCGAAGCTACGCCGCGCGAAGCACAAGGCGAAGGCCGACGTGAAGGTCGTCGCGAAGGTGGCCGGGGCGAGCGTCAGCCGCGCGAAGGCGGTCAGCGGCAGAACCGTCGTGGTGCCGAGGCGCCCGCTGCTGCGGTCGAGGCCGGTCAGGACGATCTGTTTTCGTATGTCACGTCGCCCGCATTCGACGCCGACAACAGCACCACCGGTGGCGTGCGCGCGCCCATGCTGCGCCGTGGCAAGCCTGCCGCACCGAAGCGCGTGCTGGCCGCGGACGACGACGCGCCGAAGCTGCACAAGGTTCTCGCGGAAGCCGGCATGGGTTCGCGTCGCGATATGGAAGAGCTGATCGTTGCCGGCCGCGTGTCGGTCAACGGCGAACCGGCTCACATCGGTCAGCGCATCATGCCGACCGACCAGGTTCGCATCAACGGCAAGCCGGTGAAGCGCAAGCTCGCCAACAAGCCGCCGCGCGTGCTGCTGTATCACAAGCCCACTGGCGAAATCGTCAGCCATGCCGATCCGGAAGGCCGTCCGTCCGTGTTCGACAAGCTGCCGCCGATGAAAACGGCGAAGTGGCTGGCCGTGGGCCGACTCGACTTCAACACGGAAGGTCTGTTGATGCTCACCACGTCGGGCGATCTGGCGAACCGTTTCATGCACCCGCGTTATAGCGTCGAGCGTGAATACGCGGTGCGCGTGGTCGGCGAACTCGCGGAAGGCATGCGTCAGAAGCTGCTACACGGCGTCGAGCTCGAAGACGGCCCGGCAAATTTCCTGCGTATCCGCGACGGCGGCGGCGAGGGCACGAATCATTGGTATCACGTGGCACTGGCCGAAGGGCGTAACCGTGAAGTCCGCCGCATGTTCGAAGCGGCCGGCCTGATGGTGAGCCGCCTCATCCGTACGCGTCACGGCCCGATTTCGCTGCCGAAGGGTCTCAAGCGCGGTCGCTGGGAAGAGCTCGAAGACAATCAGGTGCGCGCGTTGATGGCGTCGGTTGGTCTGAAGGCGCCGTCGGAAGAGAAGGGTGGCCGTAGCGCGGCGCCCGAGCGTCGTCAGCCGGACCCGATGCAGACGTCGATGGGCTTCATCAACCGCGAACCGGTACTGATGTCGCATGGCCGTTTTGACCAGCAGCAACCGCGCGGCCAGGGCCGTCGAGGTGCAGCGGGCGGCGGATTCGGCGGCGGCGCGGGCGCGGGTTTCGGTGGCAATTACGGCAATCGCGGTACCGGACGTAGTGCCGGTGGCTTCGGTGGCGCGGCGGGCGGCGGTGCGGCGGGTCCGCGCGGTGGACGCGACGTCGACGGCAATCGCGCACCGACGGGCAACGGCAATCGCGCGGCCGGCGGCGGCAAGCGCGCAGGAGGCGCGAACGGCAGTCCGGGCAACGGCGGTGGCCGTGGTCCCGGCGGCAATCGCGGTCCTGGCGGCAACCGCTCGGGCGGCACGCCGAACGCCGGCGGCCCGAATCGCAGTGGCGGCGCTCCGCGCGGCCGCACGCGTGGTCGCTGAAATTTAACGTTCGTATTTAACGTTCGTTGATGGCCGCAGCTCTTCGATCGTTTCGCTGATCGCAAGGGCTACCGGCCAGGTCGAACTCTGACGCCGTGCGCAATCTTCAACGAATAGAACGCACAAAAGCACGGCGTCCCCGGAATTAGGGGCGGAGTTTTCTGTTTCCGCCAGTTGAATCCGAGGTTCGCAGAGTCAGTGTGCGCCTGGCGCATCTTGCAAAAGGCACCGAACGTCGCCATATCGCTCAAAGAATCCCATGAAATCAAGCGGAAATGCGCTTTGGGCGGGGTTCTGCGGTTTGCGTTTGTCCCGAAAAATGGCTACAATCGCGGAGTCGCTGGGCGTGCGGCTTTTCATGTGCGGCTCAGGTGCGACCACCGGTAATAAGATGATGGGCGTTTAGCCCATTTTTTTTTGCCGCTCAGTTTAAGTGGTTCGGCATCTCGGGTAGCACGAACGTGCGCCGGCTTGGCGCGCGGCCCGCATTGGTTGTTTGCAAACAGGCGGCAGGCTCGCTGCGCGAACATCTAAGAGGGCAAAGTGCAACTGACGGAACTGATTGAAACCACGGTCGTGGGACTCGGCTACGAGCTCGTCGATCTCGAGCGCACCGGGCGCGGCATGCTGTGTATCTATATCGACCAGCCTGCCGGCATCGCGATCGAAGACTGCGAAAAGGTCACGCGTCAGCTCCAGCACGTTCTGACGGTCGAAAATATTGATTACGAGCGGCTTGAAGTATCGTCGCCGGGTCTCGACCGACCGCTGAAGAAACTGGCGGATTTCGAACGCTTCGCGGGCAGCGAAGTGGTAATCACATTGAAAAAGCCATTGGACGGACGGAAATCGTACCGGGGCATCCTGCATGCTCCGCAAGGCGAGACGATCGGTCTGGAATTTGAAGGGAAGGAAGGCGCCGCGATGCTTGATTTCACGCTCGCGGACATGGATAAAGCACGCCTCGTTCCGAAAGTTGACTTTAGGAGCCGCAAACAATGAGTCGCGAAGTGTTGATGCTGGTGGATGCGCTGGCACGCGAGAAGAATGTCGACAAAGACGTGGTATTTGCCGCGCTTGAAGCGGCTCTCGCTTCGGCCTCCAAGAAACTCTTCGAAGAAGACGCGGACATCCGCGTCCATATCGACCGTGAAAGCGGCGAGCACGAAACGTTTCGCCGCTGGAAAGTGGTGCCGGACGAAGCCGGTTTGCAGGAACCGGATCAGGAAATCCTGCTTTTCGAAGCACGTGAACAGAAGCCCGAAATCCAGCTCGACGACTACATCGAAGAGCCGGTGCCGTCGATCGAATTCGGTCGTATCGGTGCGCAGGCCGCCAAGCAGGTCATTCTGCAGAAGGTTCGCGACGCCGAGCGCGAGCAGATCCTGAACGACTTCCTGGAGCGCGGCGAGCACATCATGACTGGCTCGGTGAAGCGTCTGGACAAGGGCAATTTCATCGTCGAAACCGGCCGTGTCGAAGCGCTGCTGCGTCGCGATCAGCTGATTCCGAAGGAAAATCTGCGCGTGGGCGACCGCGTGCGTGCCTATATCGCCAAGGTCGATCGCACCGCTCGCGGTCCGCAGATCGAACTGTCGCGTACGGCGCCTGAATTCCTGATGAAGCTGTTCGAAATGGAAGTGCCCGAAATCGAACAGGGTCTGCTGGAAATCAAGGCGGCGGCCCGCGATCCGGGCGTGCGCGCCAAGATCGGCGTGATTGCCTACGACAAGCGCATCGATCCGATCGGCACCTGCGTCGGTATTCGCGGTTCGCGAGTGCAGGCCGTGCGTAACGAGCTCGGTGGCGAAAACGTCGACATCGTGCTATGGTCGGAAGATCCCGCACAGTTTGTGATCGGCGCGCTCGCGCCGGCAGCCGTCCAGTCGATCGTCGTCGATGAAGAAAAGCATTCGATGGACGTCGTCGTAGACGAAAACGAACTGGCGGTCGCGATCGGCCGCAGCGGCCAGAACGTGCGTCTTGCCAGCGAACTCACCGGCTGGCAGATCAACATCATGACGCCGGACGAATCTGCGCAAAAGCAGAATCAGGAACGCGGTGTACTGCGTGACCTGTTCATGGCGCGTCTCGATGTCGACGAAGAAGTCGCCGACATCCTGATCGACGAAGGCTTCACCAGCCTCGAAGAGATCGCTTATGTGCCGCTCAACGAAATGCTCGAAATCGAAGCATTCGACGAAGACACCGTTCACGAACTGCGTAATCGCTCGCGCGATGCGTTGCTGACGTTGGCGATCGCGAATGAAGAAAAGGTCGAAAATGTAGCGCTCGACCTGAAGAGCCTGGACGGCATGGATGCCGACCTGCTCGCCAAGCTTGCAGAACATCAGATCCAGACGCGCGACGAACTCGCCGAGCTGGCTGTGGATGAACTGGTCGAGATGACCGGAATGGAAGAGGATGCCGCTAAGGCGTTGATCATGAAAGCACGTGAACACTGGTTCCAGTGAGAAATGACCATGGCGCACTAAATTGAACGCGGCCGTCAGGCCGCATGACCCGATGCTAACCGCAAGGAATCGGTCCTTGCATTAAGAGGAATGAATGGCGAGTAACAACGTAGCCCAATTTGCCGCGGAACTGAAAATGCCTGCAGGCGTGCTGCTTGAGCAGCTGCAGGCGGCAGGCGTCACCAAAGCGAGCGAAGACGATACCCTGTCCGAAACGGACAAGGCGCGTCTGCTCGACCACTTGCGCAAGTCTCACGGCTCGACTGATGCGGACAAGCGCAAGATCACGCTGACGAAACGGCATACGTCGGAGATCAAACAATCCGACGCGACGGGCAAAGCTCGCACCATTCAGGTCGAGGTGCGCAAGAAGCGTACTTTCGTCCGCCGCGACGAAAACGCCGGTGAAGGCGCGGAAGCATCGAATCATGTGGCCGAGGCGGATGTCGACGATCTCGAACTTCAGCGTCGTGAAGAGGAAGCTCGTCACGAAGCCGAACTGCTCGAAAAGCAGGCTCAGGAGCTGAAGGCGCGCCAGGAACAGCTGGAACGCGAAGAAGCCGAACGTCAGGCGCGCGAGCAGGCTGCTGAAGCCGAGCGCCGCCGTGCCGAGGAAGAAGCAGCGAAGAAGCGTGCGGCGGCAGCCGCCGAAGCCGCGGCTCGCGAACAGGCTCAGGCCGCGAAGGCTGCACAGCCGGCGGCCGCGAAGGCGGAACCGGTTGCGGCTAAGGCCGAACCGTCGGCCGAGCAGGACGACGAGCGCGCAGCAGCGGAACGCGCGGCACAGCGCGAAGCAGCGAAGAAAGCGGAAGACGCAGCGCGTCAGGCCGCCGAGAAAACGCGTGCCGAGCAGGAAGAAATCGCCAAGCGCCGTGCTGCAGCCGAAGCTGAAGCACGCGCAATTCGCGAAATGATGAACACGCCGCGCAAGGCGCAGGTCAAGGCGCCGGAACCGGCACCGAAGCCGGCCGAGCCTGCCAAGGCTGCGGAAGCCAAGGGCACGCTGCACAAGCCGGCACGTCCGGCGGGCGAAACGACGGCGCGTCCGGCGGCCAAGAAGCCGGCTGCGTCGGCGCCGGCTGCCACGACGGCACCGTCGGCAGGCGACAAGAAGAAGCCGGGCGCAGGCAAGGGCGGCTGGCAGGACGACGCGGCCAAGCGCCGTGGCATCAAGACGCGTGGCGACACGAGCGGCGGTGTGGATCGTGGCTGGCGCGGTGGCCCGAAGGGTCGCGGCAAGCATCAGGATCAGAACACCACGTTCCAGGCGCCGACCGAACCGATCGTGCGCGAAGTGCACGTGCCGGAAACCATCACCGTGGCCGATCTGGCGCACAAGATGGCGGTGAAGGCGTCGGAAGTCATCAAGTCGATGATGAAGCTCGGCCAGATGGTCACGATCAACCAGATGCTGGACCAGGAAACGGCGATGATTATCGTCGAGGAACTGGGACACCACGCGGTGGCGGCCAAGCTGGACGATCCGGAAGCCATGCTGGTCGAAGGCGAGATTTCCGACGCGGAAGCGTTGCCGCGTCCGCCGGTCGTCACGGTCATGGGTCACGTCGACCACGGCAAGACCTCGCTGCTCGACTACATCCGTCGCGCGAAAGTGGCTGCGGGCGAAGCGGGCGGGATTACGCAGCACATCGGCGCTTACCACGTCGAAACGCCGCGTGGCGTCATCACGTTCCTCGACACGCCGGGCCACGAAGCATTTACGGCCATGCGCGCTCGCGGTGCGAAAGCAACCGACATCGTGATTCTGGTGGTCGCAGCCGACGACGGCGTGATGCCGCAGACGAAGGAAGCGATTGCCCACGCGAAGGCTGGCGGCGTGCCGCTCGTCGTGGCAATCAACAAGATCGACAAGCCGGATGCGAATCCGGATCGCGTGAAGCAGGAACTCGTCGCGGAAGGCGTCGTACCGGAAGAATACGGTGGCGATTCGCCGTTCGTGTCGGTGTCGGCGAAGAACGGCACGGGCATCGACGATCTGCTGGAAAACGTGCTGCTTCAGGCCGAAGTGCTGGAACTGAAGGCACCGGTGGAAGCGCCGGCCAAGGGTCTGGTCATCGAAGCGAAGCTCGACAAGGGTAAGGGTCCGGTTGCAACGATCCTGGTTCAGTCGGGTACGTTGAACCGCGGCGACGTGGTGCTGGCAGGTAGCGCCTACGGTCGCGTGCGAGCCATGCTCGACGAAACCGGCAAGCCGACCAAGTCCGCGGGTCCGTCGATCCCGGTCGAAATTCAGGGTCTGTCGGAAGTGCCGCAGGCTGGCGAAGAAGTCATCGTCATGCCGGACGAGCGCAAGGCGCGCGAAGTGGCGCTGTTCCGTCAAGGCAAGTTCCGCGACGTCAAGCTGGCCAAGCAACAGGCCGCGAAGCTCGAGAACATGCTGGAACAGATGGGCGAAGGCGAAGTGCAGTACATGCCGCTCATCGTCAAGGCAGACGTGCAAGGTTCGCAGGAAGCGCTGGTGCAGTCGCTGCTCAAGCTGTCGACCGACGAAGTCCGCGTGCAGATCGTGCACGGCGCGGTCGGTGGTATCAGCGAGTCCGACGTCAACCTGGCAACGGCTTCGAAGGCGGTCATCATCGGCTTCAACACGCGTGCGGACGCTCAGGCTCGCAAGCTGGCGGAGTCGAACGGTGTCGATATTCGCTACTACAACATCATCTATGACGCAGTGGATGACGTGAAGGCCGCGATGTCGGGCATGCTGGCGCCGGAGAAACGCGAAGTCGTGACGGGTACCGTCGAAGTGCGTCAAGTGTTCAAGGTGCCGAAGATCGGCGCCGTGGCCGGCTGTATGGTTACGGACGGCTTCGTCAAGCGCTCGTCGTCGGTGCGCGTGCTGCGCAACAACGTCGTCATCTTCACGGGCGAGCTGGATTCGCTCAAGCGCTTCAAGGACGACGTCAAGGAAGTCCGTCAGGGCTTCGAGTGCGGTATGTCGATCAAGAACTTCAACGACATCGTCGAAGGCGATCAGTTCGAAGTCTTCGAAGTGACCGAAGTCGCGCGTTCGCTGTAATTACGCGGCACGGCCAAAACGGGCGGAGCGGGCTTTAACGCCCGCTCCGCCCGTTGTTTTTGGGCCTCCGTATCAACATAGAATTCACCATGCCTAAAAAACGTACTTCTCCCAATCGCAACGTGCAGATCGCCGATCAGATCCAGCGGGATTTGTCGGAACTGCTGCGCGAGATCAAGGATCCGCGAATCGGTATCGTCACGATTCAGAGCGTCGAACTGACGCCTGACTACGCGCACGCCAAGGTCTACTTCACGACGCTGACGGGCGATCCGCAGCAAACGCTCGAAGCGCTGCAACACGCGGCCGGCCATCTGCACAACCAGTTGTTCAGACGCCTGCACATTCATACCGTGCCGACGCTGCATTTCCATTACGACCAGACGATCGAGCGGGCGGTCGAGATGTCGCGTCTGATCGACGAGGCGAACGCCAATCGCGCGAAGGACGACTGAACACGGGCTTCGGCCGTGTTCCGCCTTTTGTGTTTTTCGCGCTTTCTCCGCACCCATCCGCCTTTCTGATATGACCGCACCTCAACGTCCCCGCGTGCCGCGTCGCGCGCTCGACGGCGTGCTGCTGCTCGACAAGCCGCTCGGCCTGTCGAGCAACGATGCGCTGATTCGCGCGAAGCGTCTCTATCTCGCGAAAAAAGCGGGGCACACCGGCACGCTCGATCCGCTCGCGACCGGCTTGTTGCCGCTATGTTTCGGCGAAGCGACCAAGTTTTCGCAAGACCTGCTCGAAGCCGACAAGACCTATGAGGCCACCATGCGCCTCGGCATTCGTACGACAACCGGCGACGCCGAAGGCGAGGCGATCGACACGCGCGCCGTCACGTGCGACGAAGCTGCGGTACTGGCGGCGCTGCCGGCATTTCTCGGCGACATCGTTCAGGTCCCGCCGATGTACTCGGCACTCAAGCGCGACGGCAAACCGCTGTACGAGTACGCGCGGGCCGGTCAGACGGTTGAGCGGGAAGGGCGTCAGGTGACGATTCACGCGCTCGAAATGATGGCGTGCGCGCTGCCGGACGTGACGTTCCGGGTGACGTGCAGCAAAGGCACCTATGTGCGTACGCTTGCCGAGGATATCGGTGAGGCGCTGGGTTGCGGCGCGCACCTCGTCGCGTTGCGGCGCACCGGCGTCGGCGCGCTGACGCTCGACAACTCGGTCACGCTCGACGCCTTGTCCGACGCAACCGAAAGCGAGCGCGATGCGTGGTTGCAGCCGGTCGACGCCTTGCTGTCCACGTTTCCGTCCATCCATCTGGACGACGACGCGAGCCGTCGTTTTCTGCACGGCCAGCGCCTCAAGCTTTCTGAATTGACGATCAGCGCCGACGCCGCGAACGTCCCGCGCGTGCGGGTGTACGCGGCAGACGGCCGTTTGCTCGGTGTCGCGAAGCAGGGCGAAGGCGTGCTCGCGCCGGAGCGCCTCGTTGTGACCGCCGCAAGCTAAAGGTCTCAGCCCAAGAACTGCGGCTGCAAGCAAGGCAATAAAAAAAGCGGGATCGCTCCAAGGCGATCCCGCTTTTTTTTTCATCCCGCCAGGCTACGGACGTTGCCCGCAACGCAAGCGGTGCGCGAAAACCTAGTGCGCCGCGGCGGCCGCCGCACCGGCATCGCCGCCGGCGCGTTCTGGCCGGGTGATCCAGATCAACGCGATTAGCGCGATGAAAATGCCCGCCGACACGAAGAACAGGTCGTTCACGCCTAGTTGCGCGGCCTGCTGGGTGGCCATCGTATTGAAGAGCCCGTAAGCCTGTGGCTGACTGAAACCCGCAGCGCCCATCTGCCGGATCGACTGGTCGAACACCGGGTTGTACGCGTTGGCCTGCTCCGCCAGTTGCGCATGATGCATGATGGTGCGGTGGTCCCACGCCGTCTGGAAGATCGAGGTGCCGATGCCGCCGCACATGATCCGCACGAAATTCGACAGACCCGAGGCGGCCGGAATCCGGTTGCCCGGCAAGCCGGATAGCGTGATCGACACCAGCGGAATGAAGAAGCCGGCCATGCCGATGCCTTGAATCAGCGTAGGCAGCAGCAGCGAGAACGTATCGACGCCGGTCGTGTAGCGCGAGCGCATCCAGAAGCACAATGCGAACACGAGGAACGACAGGGTGGCGATGTAGCGCGGGTCGGTGCGCGGCAGGATTTTGCCCGTGATGGGGGACAGCAGCACCGCGAACAGACCGACGGGCGCCATCACCAGTCCGGCTTCGGTGGCGGTGTAGCCGATGTCGGTTTGCAGCCACAGCGGCAGCAGCACGAGATTGCCGAAGTAGAGCCCGTAGCCGATCGACAACGCGATCGTGCCGCCCGAAAAATTACGTCGGCTGAAGAGCGAAAGATCGACCACCGGATGTTCGGCCGTCAATTCCCACACCACGAAGAACGCGAGGGCGATCACTGCCACCAGCGTCAGCACGACGATCGTGGTCGAGGAAAACCAGTCGAGATCCTTGCCTTTATCGAGCATGACCTGCAACGAGCCGACCCAGACGATCAGCAAGCCGAGACCGACGCCGTCGATGGGTGCTTTTTTGATGATCGAATCGCGATTGCGGAAGATCATCCACGTCGCACCGGCGGCGATCGCGCCGACCGGAATATTGACGTAGAAGATCCACGGCCACGAGATATTGTCCGAGATCCAGCCGCCGAGAATCGGACCGGCCACCGGGGCGATCAGCGTGGTCATGGCCCACATGGATAACGCCATGGGCGCTTTCGCGCGCGGGTAACTGGCGAGCAGCAGCGTTTGCGACAGCGGAATCATCGGACCGGCCACCGCGCCCTGCAACACGCGCGACGCGAGCAGGAACGGCAGGGTAGGCGCGAGACCGCACAGCCATGACGAGATCACGAACAGCACGATCGACGCCATGAACAGACGCACCTGACCGATGCGGTCCGTCAGCCAGCCGGTGAGCGGCACGGAGATCGCGTTGGCCACCGCGAACGAGGTGATGACCCACGTGCCCTGGTCGGACGACACGCCGAGGTCGCCGGAGATCGACGGAATCGAGACGTTCGCAATCGACGTGTCGAGCACGTTCATGAAAACGGCGAGCGACACCGCGATGGTGCCGATCACCAGTTGCGCGCCCTCGAGCGGCGGATGAGGGACTTGCGCCTGAGCCTGAGCCATTAAAGAAGCCTTGTTCGAATCATCGTGCTGCCAGAATTACTTGGCGGCGGTCTTCGTCGTGCCCGCTTGAGCCGACTTCTGCGAGCCACCGTTCGGGCCCGCGTTTTCCGAGATGATGCGAGCGATTTCGGCGTCGGCTTCGTCGCCGTACTTCGCGAACACGTCGGTCTGATAGATCGTGTTCGGCGCCTGGCCGAGCTGGCCGCCGTTGTCATCCTTGATGCTGACGTCGGCTTGCATCGACAGGCCGATACGCAGCGGATGCTGTTCGAGTTCCTTCGGATCGAGCGCGATCCGCACCGGCAGACGCTGCACCACCTTGATCCAGTTGCCGGTCGCGTTCTGCGCGGGCAGCAGCGAGAACGCCGAACCCGTGCCTGCCGAGAAGCCGACCACCTTGCCGTGGTACACCACGGACGAGCCGTACACGTCGGCGGTCAGTTCGACCGGCTGGCCGATGCGCATATGCTTCAGTTGCACTTCCTTGAAGTTGGCGTCGACCCACACGCCGCCGAGCGGCACGATCGCCATCAGCGGGGTGCCCGGCGAGACGCGCTGGCCGACCTGCACCGAGCGTTTCGCCACGTAGCCCGTGACCGGCGCCGGCAGGTTGTTACGTGCGTTGTTCAGGTAGGCGTCGCGGACTTTCGCGGCGGCCGACTGCACGTTCGGGTGATTGGCGATGGTTGTGTTCGCGGTCAGCGCGCGGTTCGAGGCCAATTGTTGCTGGGCGGCGTCCACGGAAGCCTGCGCACTCTTCACGGCGTCGCGTGCGTGGGAAATTTCTTCCGCCGACACCGCGCCGGTTTGCGCCACCGTCAGACGACGCTTCAGGTCGTCCTGGGCACGCGACAGATCGGCCTGACGCTGGGCGACTTGCGCCTGGTATTGATTGTCGTCGGCGAACAGGCCGCGCACCTGGCGCACTGTCTGCGCGAGATTCGCTTCGGCCTGTTCCAGTGCGACGCGTGCGTCGGCCGGATCGAGCACGACGAGCGGATCGCCGACCTTGACCGTCTGCGTGTCGTCCGCGTTCACAGCGACCACCGTGCCGGTGACCTGCGGCGTGATCTGCACGACGTTGCCGTTCACGTAGGCGTCGTCGGTGTCTTCGTGGAAACGCGCGACGAGGAAGTAATACAGGCCGTAGGCGATCGCGGCGATCAGGATCACGATGACGAGCAGCGTCATCATGCGCTTGCGCTTGCCGCTATTGGCCGGCTGGGTCGGCTGCGAATTGGCCGCGGGCTGTTGGGGGGTGCTCATTGATGTGCTCCGGATTCTCTTGAACGACGTCGTTTATTCGGATATTCGTGCGTGGTGTGCTGTGCTTGCGTCTGGCCCGCTCAATTCGCCGCGGCCGTCGCGGCGGTGGCCGATGCCGGTGCATCGGTCGGCACCACGAGACCAGTCTTCGTGGCGTCGAAACCGCCGCCGAGCGCCTTGATGAGACTGATCTGCATGTCGCGGCGGCGCATCTTCAGACCCGTGACCGTCTGATCGGCGGCGAGGCGGTTCTGGTCGGCGGTCAGCACCTGCAATTGCGGCGACAAACCGGCCTTGTAGCGGATCACCGCGAGCTGATAGGCCTTGGTCGACGCGTCGAGCGCGCGCTGCGCGTCGCCTTGTTGCTGATCGATCGACTTGATCGACGACACCTGCGTTGCGACATCCGAGAGCGCGTTGATCAGCGTCTGGTTGTAGTTCGCGACGTCGAGGTCGAAGTCGGCGTAACGGCCCTTCAACTGCGAGCGCAGGGCGCCGGCGTCGAAGATCGGCAGGTGAATGGCCGGGCCGAACTGGATCTGACGGCTTGCCGAGGTCAGGAAGCGGCCCCAGCCGAAGGCGTCGAAGCCGAAGCCGGCGGCGAGGTTGATGTCCGGGAAGAACTCGGCCTTGGCTTCCTTGACGTCGTGCATCGCAGCTTCGACCTGCCAGCGCGCGGCAACGATATCGGCGCGGCGCGCCACGAGGTCGGCCGGCAGATTGTCGGGCAGTGCCACGGCGCCGCCGTTGGTCAGGGTGGGCTGGGCGATCTGCAGACCGCGATCCGGACCTTTGCCGAGCAGCGCGCCCAACTGGTAACGCACCACCGTGATCTGGCCGTCGAGGTCGGTCAGGTTCGACTGGCTGGTCGCAATATTGCCGTTCGCCGTCTGACGCTCGACGTTGGTGTCCAGGCCCGCCGTCACGCGGCCGTTCGTAATGCGGCCGATGTCCTGCCGGTTGGCGATTTCGCGCGCGGCGATGTCGCGGAACGCGTAGAGCTGGGCGAGCTGGTTATACGTGCTCGCCACCGACGCGGCCAGCGTGATGCGCGCCTGCTGCATATCGGCTTCGGCCGCTTTTTCCTGCGAGACGGCCTGACCGAGCCGCTGACGGTTCTTGCCCCACAGGTCGAGATCCCACGACGCGCTCGCCAGCACGTTGTTTTCGCTATACCAGGTGCCGCCGTACGGAGGCGGGTAGAGCGCGTTGCCCGAGAACAGTTCGCGGTTCCACGAATAGCTGCCGTTCACCTTCGGGTAGAGCGCCGAGCGCGAGCTTTCGATGTACGACGACGCCTTGGCGACGCGCGCCTGAGCCTGCGCGATCGACGGACTGCCTTCCAGCGCTTCGGCGATCAGTTTGGGCAACTGCGGATCGCCGAACTGGTTGGCCCAATCCAGCGACGGCCACTGGCCGCCCTGCGACGGCAGGCTTTGCGACGACTCATACTGTGCCGGCGACGACATCTGCTTGTCGTCCTTCATGCCGAAGTAGTTCGCGCACCCCGTGAGGGCGATCGCCGCCACCGCAGCGGCGACAGCGGCCCGGCACGACAGCGCAGGCGCGGACAGGGAAAGGGATTTCATCGCTCGACTCTTTGAGTGTAATTTAATGGTGGACACTGCAAGCAATTTCTTACGATTTGCTGTCGGGATTGCTTGCTGCATCACGGGTCAGGCCCGTATGTTCGCCGGAATTGATGAGTGCTCGCCGCAGCATGCTCTTGAGAAAACCCACTTCCTCGGGCGTGAAGCCGTTCAGCAGTTTGTCCAGCACGCCGTTGAAGATGGCCGGCATTTTCGCCGCGATCGCATGACCTTCGGGCGTCAGCGCCAGCCGCACGACCCGCCGGTCTTCGTTGCTGCGCACCCGCGTGAGCAAGCCGCGTTTTTCGAGGCGATCCACGAGACGTGTGACCGCGCTTGCGTCGATGCCGTACTCACGCGCCAGTTCCGCCGCCAGCAGGCACTTGCCGCTTGCCACCATGAACAGGATGCTGCCCTGCTGGCTGGTGATGCCCAACTCGGCCATGCTGCGCTGAGTGATGAGGTTGGACATGGTCGATTTCACGCGCGAGAGCAGGTAGCCGACGCTTTCGCCCAGTTGATACTGGCTCAGGTCTGGCTCGGGGGTGGAAGACGGCTCCGTCATGATTCTCGTGCGAATGCAATGGTTGACTAGGCAGGATTATAGGCAGCGGTTGATTGACGCGGCAAGTGTTATTACAGCTTAGGCAAGGAACTTTTCCCAACCAAGGCACAATTCGAACGGAATTGCGTAGGGTTTCGGCCGCGCGACAACGGTTATTTTTCTGGTGGCCGCCGCGTGATGTTCCGACGGTCTATCAGGGAATACCAGAAAGCTTCATTCGGCCGTGCTATAATGTTGGGTTCCCAAAAGTGCGCTTTGGGCTTTGTTGGCTTCGTACACAAATGCTGCTGCTGGCGCACTCAACTGTCTCCAGGTTCCTATGACTCGCGCCCTACGCAACATCGCCATCATTGCCCACGTCGACCACGGCAAGACTACGCTCGTCGACCAACTGCTTCGCCAGACCGCCACGTTCCGCGACAACCAGCAGATTGCTGAGCGCGTGATGGACTCGAACGACATCGAAAAGGAACGTGGCATCACGATTCTTTCGAAGAACTGCGCGGTCGAATACGAAGGCACGCACATCAACATCGTCGACACCCCGGGCCACGCCGACTTCGGCGGTGAAGTGGAGCGCGTGCTGTCGATGGTCGACTCCGTGCTGCTGCTGGTCGACGCGGTCGAAGGCCCGATGCCGCAAACGCGCTTCGTGACCAAGAAAGCACTGGCCCTCGGCCTGAAGCCGATCGTCGTCATCAACAAGGTGGACCGTCCGGGCGCGCGTATCGACTGGGTGATCAACCAGACGTTCGACCTGTTCGACAAGCTGGGCGCCACCGACGAACAACTCGACTTCCCGATCGTCTACGCATCGGGCCTGAACGGTTACGCAGGCCTCACGCCGGACGTGCGCGAAGGCGACATGCGTCCGCTGTTCGAAGCCGTGCTGGAACACGTGCCGGTTCGCCCGGCCGATCCGAGCGCGCCGCTGCAACTGCAGATCACGTCGCTCGACTACTCGTCGTACGTCGGCCGTATCGGCGTGGGCCGCATCACGCGCGGCACGATCAAGCCGGGTATGTCCGTCGCCGTGCGCTCGGGCCCGGATGGCGCGATCCTCAACCGCAAGATCAACCAGGTTCTGTCGTTCAAGGGCCTCGAGCGCGTGCAGGTCGACTCGGCTGAAGCCGGTGACATCGTGCTGATCAACGGTATCGAAGAAATCGGCATTGGCGTGACCATCTGCGCACCGGAACAGCCGGAAGCGCTGCCGATGATCACCGTCGACGAACCGACCCTGACGATGAACTTCCTCGTCAACTCGTCGCCGCTGGCCGGCCGCGAAGGCAAGTTCGTCACGAGCCGTCAGATTCGTGACCGCCTGATGAAGGAACTGAACCATAACGTCGCGCTGCGCGTGAAGGAAACCGGCGACGAAACCACGTTCGAAGTGGCGGGTCGCGGTGAACTGCACCTGACCATTCTGGTGGAAAACATGCGTCGTGAAGGCTACGAGCTGGCCGTGTCGCGTCCGCGTGTGGTGATGACGGAAGTCGACGGCGTGAAGCACGAGCCGTACGAAAACCTGACGGTCGACATGGAAGACGGCCACCAGGGCGGCGTGATGGAAGAACTGGGCCGCCGCAAGGGCGAAATGCTCGACATGGCGTCGGACGGCCGTGGCCGTACGCGTCTCGAGTACCGTATTTCGGCACGTGGCCTGATCGGCTTCCAGTCGGAATTCCTCACGCTCACGCGTGGTACGGGCCTGATGAGCCACACGTTCGATTCGTATCAGCCGGTCAAGGAAGGCGCGGTGGGCGAGCGTCGCAACGGCGTGCTGATTTCGCAGGACGACGGCGCGGCCGTGGCCTACGCGCTGTGGAAGCTGCAGGATCGCGGCCGTATGTTCGTGTCGCCGGGCGAGCCGCTGTACGAAGGCATGATCATCGGCATTCACAGCCGTGACAACGACCTGGTCGTGAACCCGATCAAGGGTAAGCAGCTCACCAACGTGCGTTCGTCGGGTACCGACGAAGCCGTGCGTCTCGTGCCGCCGATCCAGATGTCGCTGGAATACGCTGTCGAATTCATCGACGACGACGAACTCGTCGAAGTCACGCCGCAATCGATCCGCCTGCGCAAGCGTTATCTGAAGGAACACGAGCGCCGCAGCGCCAGCCGTAAGGGCGCGGTGGACTAAAGTCAGCGGCGATTTATCGTCACGCTGTCAGACAAAAGCTGCCTTCGGGCAGCTTTTGTCGTTTCTGGTGTCGTGTAAAACGATGGCGAGAGCGCTTGTCCCCGTTTTCCGCAGGAGACTGTTGCGCATCCCGTAAACAGTCCGCAAGCCCGTCGCTAAAGGCTTGAGCGGCAATCCGTCTGCTATCTGCGGTATCGGTTCTGTGATATGCTCCCCGGGTGCAAAGTTTTAGGTCCTTCCAAGCAAGACTTGATTCGCGCAATCCGCTAAACGGTCAGGCCGTGTCGCGGAAGGTTCTGTAACCCGCTATTTCTCGAGAAACTCGAAGAAAGGTGAGCGTAAAAATGATGAAGCAATTCCAGTCGAACTCTTATCTGTTCGGCGGCAATGCTCCGTACGTAGAAGAAATGTACGAAGCGTATCTCGATAATCCGGCGTCAGTGCCCGAGAACTGGCGCAGCTATTTCGACGCGTTGCAGAACGTCCCTGCATCGGATGGCAGCAATGCCAACGACGTGGCCCATGGCCCGATCGTCGAATCGTTCGCACAACGGGCCAAGGCTAACGCCTTCATCCCGCGCACGGCAGCTGGCGGCGAAGATCTCGCTACCTCGCGCAAGCAGGTTTTTGTGCAATCCCTCATCGGCGCATATCGCTTCCTCGGCTCGCAATGGGCCAATCTCGATCCCCTGAAGCGCCGCGAACGTCCCGCTATTCCCGAACTCGAACCCGCGTTCTACGACTTCACCGAAGCCGACATGGACCAGGAGTTCAGCGCAACGAATCTGTATTTCGGATTCGAGCGTGCGTCGCTGCGCGAGATCGTCAAGGCATTGCGTGACACCTACTGCGGCACGATCGGCGCCGAGTACATGTACATCAGCGATCCGGAACAGAAGCGCTGGTGGAAAGAGCGGCTCGAATCGATCCGTTCCACGCCGAATTTCTCGAACGAGAAGAAAAAACACATCCTGAATCGCCTGACGGCAGCCGAAGGCCTCGAGCGCTTCCTGCACACGAAGTACGTCGGCCAGAAGCGCTTCTCGCTGGAAGGCGGCGAAAGCTTCATCGCCTCGATGGACGAAGTCGTGCGTCATGGCGGCGCCAACGGCGTTCAGGAAATCGTCATCGGCATGGCTCACCGCGGCCGTCTGAACGTGCTGGTCAACACGCTGGGCAAGATGCCGGCCGACCTCTTCGCTGAATTCGAAGGCAAGCACGTCGACGATCTGCCGGCTGGCGACGTGAAGTACCACAAGGGTTTCTCGTCGGACGTCTCGACCGAAGGCGGCCCGGTTCACCTGTCGCTCGCGTTCAATCCGTCGCACCTCGAAATCGTCAACCCGGTTGTCGAAGGCTCGGCCAAGGCCCGTATGGATCGCCGCGGCGACGACAGCGGCCTGCAGGTTCTGCCGGTTCAGATCCACGGCGACGCGGCCTTCGCGGGTCAGGGCGTCGTGATGGAAACGCTGAACCTCGCGCAAACGCGCGGTTACGGCACGCACGGCACGCTGCACATCGTCATCAACAACCAGATCGGTTTCACGACGTCGGATCCGCGCGACTCGCGCTCCACGTTGTACTGCTCGGACGTCGTCAAGATGATCGAAGCGCCGGTGCTGCACGTGAACGGTGACGATCCCGAAGCGGTCGTGCTGGCAACGCAGCTGGCTATCGACTTCCGGATGCAGTTCCACAAGGACGTCGTCGTCGACATCGTCTGCTTCCGCAAGCTGGGCCACAACGAGCAGGACACGCCGGCGGTCACGCAGCCGCTGATGTACAAGACGATCGCCAAGCACCCGGGCACGCGCGCACTGTACGCTGAAAAGCTGGTGCAGCAAGGCGTGATCACCGCGGAAGAGGGCGATGAATTCGTCAAGGCGTACCGTAAGGCGATGGACGAAGGTCACCACACGGTCGACCCGGTTCTCTCGAACTACAAGAGCAAGTACGCAGTGGACTGGGTTCCGTTCCTGAACCGCAAGTGGACCGACGCAGCCGACACGGCCGTGCCGCTCGCCGAACTGAAGCGTCTCGCCGAGCGCGTGACCACGGTTCCGGAAAACTTCAAGGTTCACCCGCTGGTGGAGCGCGTTCTCAACGACCGTCGCGCCATGGGCCGTGGCGAAGCGAAGCTCGACTGGGGCATGGGCGAACACCTGGCGTTTGCGTCGCTGGTCGCATCGGGCTATGCAGTGCGCCTGACCGGTCAGGACTCGGGCCGCGGCACGTTCACGCACCGTCACGCGGTGCTGCACGACCAGAACCGCGAACGCTGGAACGACGGCACGTACGTGCCGCTGCAGAACATCGCCGAAGGTCAGGCGAAGTTCACGGTGATCGACTCGGTGCTGTCGGAAGAAGCCGTGCTGGGCTTCGAATACGGTTACTCGACGGCTGAGCCGAACACGTTTGTCGCGTGGGAAGCGCAGTTCGGCGACTTCGTGAACGGCGCGCAAGTCGTGATCGACCAGTTCATCTCGTCGGGCGAAGTGAAGTGGGGCCGCGTCTCGGGCCTGACCATGTTGCTGCCGCACGGCTACGAAGGTCAGGGTCCGGAGCACTCGTCGGCGCGTATCGAACGTTTCCTGCAACTGTGCGCAGACCACAACATGCAGGTCGTTCAGCCGACCACGCCGGCGCAGATTTTCCACCTGTTGCGCCGTCAGATGATCCGCCTGTTCCGCAAGCCGCTGATCGTCGCGACGCCGAAGTCGCTGCTGCGTCACAAGGAAGCCGTATCGGATCTGTCGGAACTGGCCAAGGGCTCGTTCCAGCCGGTGATCGGCGAAGTCGACGAAGCGATCGACGCGAAGAAGGTCAAGCGCGTGGTCGTGTGTTCGGGCCGTGTCTACTACGACCTGCTCGCACATCGTCGCGAATCGAAGTCGAACGACGTCGCAATCGTCCGTATCGAACAGCTCTATCCGTTCGCGCACAAGCAGTTCGAAGCGGAAATGAAGAAGTACGACAACGCGACCGAAGTGGTGTGGGTGCAGGACGAGCCGCAGAATCAGGGCCCGTGGTTCTACATCGAGCATCACCTGAAGGAAGGCATGAAGGAAGGACAGAAGCTGGCATACAGCGGCCGTCCGGCTTCGGCCTCGCCGGCAGTCGGCTACTACGCGAAGCACTACGAGCAGCAGAAGGCGCTGGTCGAAGGCGCGTTCGGCCGTCTCAAGAGCTCGTCGATCGCTAAATAAGCAAAACAGACGAACCGGGAAAGCGCAATGCGCTTTCCCGTGCCGCATCCGGTGACCATCAGAAGGTCATTCGTGGCAGTCATGGTTCGCAGGCGGTCGTTGGGTCGATAGATCGCGCGCCGTCACCCGATACGTATTCAGGATATTCATAATGGCTATTGTTGAAGTCAAGGTTCCCCAGCTCTCCGAGTCGGTCTCGGAAGCCACGATGCTGCAGTGGAAGAAGAAGCCCGGCGAGGCTGTTGCCCAGGACGAAATTCTCATCGAAATCGAGACCGACAAGGTCGTGCTCGAAGTGCCGGCGCCCTCCGCTGGCGTGCTCGCACAAGTGATCTCGAACGACGGCGACACCGTCGTCGCCGATCAGGTGATCGCCAAGATCGACACCGAAGGCAAGGCAGGCGCTGCTGCTGTCGAAGCAGAAGTGAAGCCGGCTCCGGAAGCCGCTCCGGCTCCCGCCGCCGCTCCTGCAGCGCAAGCCGCATCCGCAACGGGTGCGAACACCTCGGCTTCGCCGGCTGCCGGCAAGCTGATGGCTGAAAAGGGTCTGTCGTCGGGCGACGTCGCCGGCACGGGCCGCGACGGCCGTATCACGAAGGGCGACGTGCTGACCGCCGGCGCCCCGGCTGCGAAGGCCGCGCCGGCACCGGCTCCGGCCGCTGCGCCGAAGGCTGCCAAGCCGTCGCTGCCGGACGTGAAGGCTCCGGCCTCCGCCGACGCATGGCTGAAGGACCGTCCGGAACAACGCGTGCCGATGTCGCGTCTGCGTGCGCGTATCGCCGAGCGTCTGCTCGAGTCGCAGCAAACCAACGCCATCCTCACCACGTTCAACGAAGTGAACATGGCGCCGGTGATGGACCTGCGCAACAAGTACAAAGACAAGTTCGAAAAGGAACATGGCGTGAAGCTGGGCTTCATGTCGTTCTTCGTGAAGGCGGCCGTTCACGCGCTGAAGAAGTTCCCGCTGGTGAACGCGTCGATCGACGGTAACGACATCGTCTATCACGGCTACTTCGACATCGGTATCGCTGTCGGTTCGCCGCGTGGCCTGGTGGTGCCGATCCTGCGCAACGCCGATCAGCTGAGCCTCGCCGAAATCGAGAAAAAGATTGCCGAGTTCGGCCAGAAGGCCAAGGACGGCAAGCTGTCGATCGAAGAAATGACCGGCGGCACGTTCTCGATCTCGAACGGTGGTGTGTTCGGTTCGATGCTGTCCACGCCGATCATCAACCCGCCGCAATCCGCGATTCTCGGCGTGCACGCCACCAAGGAACGCGCTGTGGTCGAGAACGGCCAGATCGTGATCCGTCCGATGAACTACCTCGCGCTGTCGTACGACCACCGCATCATCGACGGCCGTGAAGCCGTGCTGTCGTTGGTCGCCATGAAGGACGCGCTGGAAGATCCGGCACGTCTGCTGCTCGACCTGTAATTCCGGTCCGGCCGGCGCCGGCTTGCCATTGCGCAAACCGGCGCCATATGAGTACCAGACAGGTATCAGGCAGGTATCGCGTCTATCGCATTCCGCAGTACAGGAGCGGCGCGCCCACGAAACGTGGCCGCGCGCCGTTCCGCCATCCAAAGGATTGTCATGTCCAAAGAATTTGACGTCGTCGTGATTGGCGCAGGCCCCGGCGGTTACATCGCCGCAATTCGCGCAGCGCAGCTCGGCAAGACCGTCGCATGTATCGAAAAATGGAAGAACCCGGCCGGCGCGCTGAAGCTCGGCGGCACGTGCCTGAACGTGGGTTGCATTCCGTCGAAGGCGCTGCTCGCGTCGTCGGAAGAATTTGAAAACGCCTCGCATCACCTCTCGGACCACGGCATTTCCGTGGAAAACGTGCAGGTCGATATTTCGAAGATGATGGCCCGTAAAGAAGGCATCGTCGAGAAGATGACCAAGGGCATCGAATTCCTGTTCCGCAAGAACAAGATCACGTGGCTCAAGGGTCACGGCAAGTTCACCGGCAAGACGGACGCCGGCGTGCAGATCGAAGTCAGCGGCGAAGGCGAAACCGAAACGGTCACGGCGAAGAACGTGATCATCGCCACGGGTTCGAAGGCACGTCATCTGCCGAACATTCCGGTCGACAACAAGATCGTCGCCGACAACGAAGGCGCGCTGAGCTTCGATTCCACGCCGAAGAAACTCGCCGTGATCGGCGCGGGCGTGATCGGTCTGGAACTGGGTTCGGTGTGGCGCCGTCTGGGTGCGGACGTGACCGTGCTCGAAGCGCTGCCGGAATTCCTGGGTGCAGCCGACCAGGCACTCGCCAAGGAAGCCGCCAAGCAGTTCAAGAAGCAGGGTCTGGACATTCACGTCGGCGTGAAGGTCGGCGAAGTGAAGGCCACCGAGAAAAACGTCACGATCAACTACACGGATAAGGACGGCAACGCGCAAACGCTCGAAGCCGACCGTCTGATCGTGTCGATCGGCCGCGTGCCGAACACCGACAACCTCGGCCTCGAAGCCATCGGTCTGAAGGCCAACGAGCGCGGCTTCATCGACGTGGACGACCACTGCGCGACGGCCGTGCCGAACGTGTACGCGATCGGCGACGTGGTGCGTGGCCCGATGCTCGCGCACAAGGCAGAAGACGAAGGCGTGCTGGTTGCCGAAATCATCGACGGCCAGAAGCCGCACATCGACTACAACTGCGTTCCGTGGGTGATCTACACCGAACCGGAAATCGCGTGGGTCGGCAAGACGGAACAGCAGCTGAAGGCCGAAGGCCGCGAGATCAAGACGGGCCAGTTCCCGATGATGGCCAACGGCCGCGCACTCGGCATCAACAAGGCGGAAGGTTTCGTCAAGATGATCGCCGACGCGAAGACCGACGAAATCCTCGGCGTGCACATCATTGCCGCGGACGCATCGGACCTGATCGCGGAAGCCGTGGTGGCGATGGAATTCAAGGCGGCGTCGGAAGACATCGGCCGGATTTGCCATCCGCACCCGTCGCTGTCGGAAGTCATGCGCGAAGCCGCGCTGGCCGTCGACAAGCGCGCGCTGAACATGTAATCACGCGCACGCCTGACTGACAGACAGTACTCTGGTATCACCACGAAGGCGGGCGGGTTCATTCCCTCCCGCCTTTCTTTTTGCAGCAACACAATGAACGTCACCGAATACTACGAAAAAGAACTGCAGACGCGCGGCTATCAGTCCGACCCGGCGCAACGCGCGGCGGTCGACCGTCTGCAGCGGTGTTATGAAGAGTGGGTCGAGTACAAGGCGCGCCGCTCGAATGCGTTCAAGAAGCTGATCAACCGTCCCGATCCGCCGCGTGGCGTGTACATGTGGGGCGGCGTCGGGCGCGGCAAGAGCTTCCTGATGGACAGCTTCTATATGATCGTGCCGGTGCAGCGCAAAACGCGTCTGCATTTCCACGAGTTCATGCGCGAAGTGCATCGCGAACTGGAAGAACTCAAGGGCACGGCCGATCCGCTCGACGAACTCGCGCGCCGCATCGCCAGGCGTTATCGCCTCATCTGTTTCGACGAATTCCACGTCTCGGACATCGCCGACGCGATGATCCTTTACCGTCTGCTCGACAAGCTCTTCGAGAACGGCGTGCAGTTCGTGATGACGTCCAATTACGATCCCGACACGCTCTATCCGGACGGCCTGCACCGCGATCGCATGTTGCCCGCCATCGAGCTCATCAAGGAGAAGCTCGACGTGATCAACGTCGACGCGGGCGTCGACTACCGGCAGCGTACGCTGGCCCAGGTCGAGGTCTATCACTCGCCGTTGGGCGCCGCCGCCGACAAGGCGTTGCGCGACGCGTTCTCGCGTCTTGCCGCGGTCCCCGACGAGAGTCCGATCCTGCATATCGAGAAGCGCGAACTGAAGGCGCTGCGCAAGGCCGACGGCGTCGTCTGGTTCGATTTCGCGACGCTGTGCGGCGGTCCGCGCTCGCAGAACGACTACCTCGAACTGGCGAGCCGTTTTCACGCCGTGGTGCTGTCGGGCGTGCCGCAGATGTCGGCGCGTATGGCCTCGGAAGCGCGCCGCTTCACGTGGCTCATCGACGTGTTCTACGACCACAAGGTGAAGCTGCTGATGTCCGCGGCCGTGCCGCCCGACCAGCTTTACGTCGACGGTCCGATGGCCAACGAATTCACCCGCACGGTGTCGCGTATCGTCGAAATGCAGTCGAAGGAATATCTCGACACACCGCGCCGCATCGTGGATACCTCGCTGACCTGAGCGCGACCTGCGCCTGAGCTGAGCCGACCCCGGCCAGGTGTTCTGCGATAGGCCACTGCCCGCAGGGCGGTAGTGCGCAGTCCGCCGGCGCATTTTCAAGATTCGGACTGGTCTTATATTCCCTCCGTGGACGACTGGATATCTTCTTTGTCATCGTTTTGACAAAGGAGTAACCATGAACCCGTATCGCGACATCAACGACGAAGAATGGCAGCGCATCGCGCCGCTGCTTCCGGAACTGCGTCCGCGTTCCGAACTGCGCGGCCGTCCGCTTGCCAACACGCGCTCCGTGCTCAACGGCGTGCTGTGGGTCATGTACAGCGGCGCCACCTGGTCGGCCATGCCGCGCAGGTATCCCTCGTATCAAACCTGTCATCGCCGCTTCAAGGCGTGGTATGAGTCCGGCGTGCTCAAACGCGTGATGGATCAACTGTTCGGCGCGGCGAGCGAAGAACTGTGCAGCCTGATGGAAGCACGCATGCGCGCGCACGTGGCCGTCGAGAAAAAAGAAAAGAAAGCGGGGAAGCCGCTTGCGCCCGCGATCCAGACGCCGGCCAGCATGCCGCTTCCGTCGTCGTCATTCATCTTCGGATCGTCGCCGTTCAAACACGCTGCATGACGGGTCTGTCCGGTCTGCACGACACAATGAAAACGGCCGAACCATTCACAGGGTTCGGCCGTTTTTGCATCTGCCGTCCGGCCGCATGAGCGGCCTTTTTTACGCGCGGCGCGTGCCCCAGAATTCTCTTACTGCTGACGCACCCAGGTTTGCGACCGGCCCAGCAGCGCCACGCCGATATAACCGCGCACCACCAGCTTGTTGCCGCCGTCTTCCAGGTGCATCTTGCACTTGTAGAGCTTGCCGTTTTCCGGGTCCAGAATCTGCCCGTGGTCCCAGCCGTCGCCGTCCTTTTTCATGTCGCTGATGATCGTCATGCCGAGAATCGGCTGATCCTTGCGTGCGTCGGTGCAGGCGGTGCAGCGACGGTCCGGCTGATCGTTCGCGCCCAGGCCCTTGATGACCTTGCCGCTCAGCGAGCCGCTGCCGTCGTCGGCGATCTGCACAAGCGCTTTGGGCTGACCCGTGTGATCGTCGATGGTCTGCCATGTGCCGACCGGCGTGGTGGATTGCGCCATTGCCGTGACGGCGCTCGCCAGCAACACGCCTGCGAGAGCCGCATGCCTGGCTGTACGAAGCGCCACGGCGCGAATGCGTTGATTGAAATGCGTCATCGTCTTCCTCCTTGAAGTGAAACGGCGCGATCATGGTCGCGCGGCGTGTTATCGGCATCTCGGGCGGTGCCGGATGGCGCACCGCCGTAATGCCTCGTGTTGCTGCTCCTACCGATACTCGTGCTGCCTGTGTCGCCTCTCAGGTTTTATGCCAAGGTCCTACGCCAAGGTTCTGTGGCCGCGGCGGCTCGCGCCGCTGGTCGAACGTCACCCGCGCAGAATACGTGAAAGTGCGCGCAGCGTTTGATAGTGGACCCTCTAATCAGCCCGCGGCACTGTCGACAATCAGTTCAGCTGATAGGAGAAGGTGGCGTTCACGCGCGGACTGCGCGAGGCGCTTTCCACGGGTGCATCGCCGACCGGCTTGGCCACCGAGAGGTCCAGGCTGTAGTACTTCGCGTCCGAGATCCGAAAGCCGAATGCAATCGATGAAAGCTTAGACGGCGACGGCGTGCCGGCATGCAGATAGACGCGCGCCATGTCGAACGACACGTACGGCGTGAAGGTGCGCAGATAAGTGAAGCCCGGCGCGAACGCGCGATTGACCTCGACGCTCGCGCCCCAGCCCGAATCGCCCGACGCTTCGCCCGGCTCGTAGCCGAGCGCGAAGCGCTGCGCGCCGAACGAAATCTGTTCCGAGGTCGGCAGCGATACCGCGCTGTACTGACCCGTCACGGAGACCGCGGTGCCGATCTTCATCGGCCATTCGTTGGTCTGCGAAAAAGTCGCGCCCGTGCGCACGAAATTGATCGACGCCGGATTCGTTTCGACAAAGCCCGGCACGTTGGAGTCGCCGCCTTTCGAGGCGCCGAGAATGTTGAAGGCCTTCGCGACATTGAAGCTCGCGCGTCTCACCTGGGTTGGCTGGACGCTGGTGTAATCGGCTTGCAGTTGCAGCACGCGCACTTGCGAATGCAGGCCGATCTGCGCGCCGGTGGTCTGCGCGTGATAGCGGTCTTCGTCGTGCGATGCGTAGACCGACGCCGTGCCCATCAGGCTGCGTTCGTTGCTCAGCAGGATCGGATAGGCGAGCGAGCCGCCGATCTTGTCGTTGATGACCGTGCGCTGAATGGTCGAAGGCAGACCGGGGTTGTCGGTCGGATTGCCGCGATAATGCGACGCATCGATCTTGCCGACCAGGCCGTTGCTGCCGATCGGCACCGCGGCGTGCGCGGCCAGATAGGTGACGTTGTCGCGTCCCTTCGGCAGCAACGCCGACACGCTCAGCTGTTCGCCGAGCGCGGTCAATCCGTTTTCCGTGGCGGTCAGCAGACCTTGCACGCCGGGATGGTTGAAGTCGATACCGGTGCTGACGTCGAACGGCTTGCGATCGACGTTGAGTTCCAGCGTCGTCGCGCCGTCGGTGTTTTGCGGCGGCGGCACGTTGGCCGCGACCTTCACGCCGGGCAACAGACCCAGCACGTTGACGTAGCGCTCGAACGTCGCGCGCCGCAACGGCCGGTCGGCGACGATGTGATCGGCGATCGCGCGAATCTTGTCCTCGACGGCGCCCGCCTTGCCGGTCACTTTCACCGCCGACACATAGCCTTCCACCACGGTCACGCGAACCACGCCTTCGTCGAACGTCTGCGCCGGAATGAAGGCGAAGGAGAGGGCGTAGCCGCGGTCCTGATAGAGCTTGGTGACGCCGTTGGCAACCTGGATCAGATCGCCGATGGTGATGTCCTTGCCGACGAGCGGCGTGAAGCGTTGCGCGACTTCGTCGAACGGAATGGACTTCACGCCCTCGATCTGCACGCGCGAAGGCGTCAGATGGCGGGCGAGCAGTTCCTGTAACTGGGGTGCCTGCGACTCGACCTGAACGGTCACGTTCGGACCCTTGTCGGGTGCCTTGATCTGCGGCAGCGAATCCATCGGATTACCGCCGACTGCCGCGCCGCCTGGGCGGGACTGCGCTTGTGCGTCTACTTGCAACGTGCTTGCCGCGATGGCTGCAAGCACGAGGGTCCATTTACTGCCATACCCGAGTTTCATCGGATTTTCCTCGTATGCCGTTCTTGTCTTGCGGGCGAGCCGCCTGGCCGGGCTGGTCGCGATCGCTTATGTAAGGCTCGACGCATACTGCCATGCTTGCTGTATTACGTCACGCGCGGTGCGAGGCTTGAGCAGCCCCCGCAAAAACATCCGGTACGTGATGATGCGAACTGCATATGCGTGCGGCATGAGTGGCCTGATGAGCAGGACATCGAGACATCCAGTGAGCGTACTCACGCGAGGACCACTCATGCGCGCGCCGTCGACAGACGGTTTTTATGCGGACTACTTATGGCTCACCGGCAACAGTCCACCGACCAGCGTCGTCAGGCCGCTGGTGGACGTGGTGGTGCCGCTTGCCGAACTCGTGACCGTGGTCAGCGTGCCGGTCAACTGGCCGACCAGCGCCGTCACCGGAGCGAGCGGGCTCGCGCTGCTGCCCGAGGTGCCGCCCGACAGACCGGAGAGCGCGCCCGTCAGCGACGACAGCGGGCTGGACGTGCTACCCGAGCCGCCCAGCACCGAACCCAGCGGCGTGCTGCCGAGCACCGAGGTCAGCGAACTCAGCGGCGTGCCGTTCAGCGCGGAGGTCAGGGAGCCGAGCGGCGAGCCGGAGCCGTTCAGCGCCGAGGTCAGCGAACTCAGCGGCGTGCCGTTCAGCGCCGACGTCAGACCCGCGAGCGGCGTGCCGCCGAGCAGGGTCGACACCGAGCCGAGCGGGTTGTTGCCGAGGCCGAGGCTCGCCAGCGAATTCTGCAGCGGGCTCAGCGGATTGCTGTTGGCCGGCGGTCCGTTCTGCACGCTGACGCTCGTGCTGCCGACGAGGCTCGTGATCAGACCGGGAATCGGATTGGCGCCGTTCGGGCCGTTCGGATTGACGAGGCCGCCCGCGTTCGTGACGGTATTGCCGAGCGAGCCGACCAGCGAGCCGACATCGGCGCCGACCGGGTTGTTGGTCGCCGAACCGACCTGCGTGCCGGCCGAGCTGAGTGCGCCGCCGACCTGCGCGAGCACGCCGCCGAGCGGAGCGCCGAGACCGGTTTGCGTACCGACGGTCTGCGTCACGAGTCCGGCGGTCTGCACGATCGGCGTGATCGCGGTGCTGAGCGGTTGCGTGATCTGTTGCACGGGTGCCGAAGCCAGCGAGTTGCCGAGCGTCGTGCCGCCGGCGTTCAACGCGCCCGCCGTGGTGGAGAGGACCGTCGAGAGCGGCGTGGTGAGCGGCGAGAGCGGCGCGAGGTTGCCGGTGCCGAGACCGCCGACCGCGGTGCTCAGACCTTGCACGACACCGCTCGTCGAGCTGACCACGGACCCAAGACCGGCCACCGTCGTGCCGACCGGATTGGCGGTCGTGCCGGTTTGTCCGAGGCCGGTGCTCACGGCGTCGGCGAGCGAGTTGAGCGTGGTGCTCGTGCTCGACACTGCATTGCCCACGCCTTGCGTGACTTGCGGGCTGAGGCCCGGAATCGTGGTCGACGCGATCGTGTCGCCGAGATCCTTGGTGGTCTGCGCTGCGGCGGTCGCGAGGCCGCTCGTGCCGGTCGTCGCGACGGGCGTGGTGCTGCCGCCGCCGGTCGTGCCCGTACCGCCGTTGCTACCGCTGCCTGCCGCGCTCGGCGGCGTGACGGTGCTGCCGCCGCATGCGGCGAGCAAGCCGGCGACTGCAACGGCGACTAACGGTGCGCGCAACGACGACACGGTCGCGCACGCCGCATGGAGAGTAAAAAAACGTTGAGTGGACATGTGTGCTCCTCTGTGTCTTCTGAATGTCGTGTGCGGTGGTCGCCGCGCGGGTGCAACGGTTCGGGCCGGTCGGCCCGGTGGTGACGGGCGGAACACGGCTGGCGTTCCGTGTCCCGTCTGCGGGTTACTGCGCTTTCGTGATCGCGGCCGGCGTATGGACGACCCGGGGACGACCCGGGGACGACCCGGGGACGACCCGGCCGCGGATGCGATTACTTCTTCGTGAGACCGCCCAGCAAGCCGCCGACGAGCGACGTCACCGGTGCGAGCGGGTTGCTGCCCGTGCTCTTGCCGCTGGTGCTCGACAACGACAGTCCGGTGGTGGTGCTGGACGTGGTCGTGGTCGCTGCGGTGGAGGCCGTCGTCGATGCTGTGGTCACGGCGCCGCCGAGCGTGCTGGTCAGGTTCGTCAGCAGGCCGGTGACCGGTGCGAGCGGGCCGCTGCTGCCGCCGGTCGCGCTGCTCAGACCGCTGGTGACGGTGGTGAGCAGACCGGTGACCGGCGCGAGCGGGCTGCCGCCCGACGTACCGCCGCCGAGACCGCCGAGCGCGCCGGTGAGCGACGAGAGCGGGCCGCCGCTGGTGCCGCCCGTGAGGCCGCCGAGCGCGCTGGTGAGCGCGCTGGTGAGCGGTGCGAGCGGACCGCTGCCGGTGCCGCCGGTGAGACCGCCGAGTGCGCTTGTGAGCGGCGCGAGCGGGTTGCTGCTGGTGCTGCCGGTGAAGAGGCCGCCCACCGAGCTGACCGTCGTACCCGTCGCGGTGACCGTCTGGCCAAGCGCCGCCGTGACAGGGTTGCCGCCGGTTGCGCCGAGCAGCGCGCCGGCCTTGCCGATACCGCCGCCCAGCGTCGAGAGCAGGCTGTTGAGCGGGGCACCGAGGCCCGTGGTGTTGCCGACCGTCTGCGTGGTCGAGGCGACCATCGACGTGATCGGCGTGATCGCCGTGCTGAGCGTTTGCGTGACCTGCTGCACCGGACCCGTCGAGAGTGCCGTGGTGAGCGAGCTGCCGCCGTTCGTCACCGCTCCGCCGAGCGTGCTGACGAGACCGCCGACCGGGTTCGTGATGGCCGACAACGGAGAGAGAGGTCCGCTGCCGAGGCTCGTCACGAGCGTGCCGGCATCCGTCACTGCGTTGCCGACATGACCGACCACACCGCCGACGCTCGACACCGTCGTGCCGATTGCGTCGTTGCCGGTACCGAGCTGACCCAGGCCTTGGGACACGCCAGTACCGAGCGTCGAGACTGCCGAACCGACCTGCGAGACGACACCGCCGGCCGCCTGCGTGGTTTGCGCGCTGACACCCGGCAGCGATTGCGAACCGATCACCGAGCCGATACCCGACACCGTCGCACCGACGCCCGACACGATGCCGCTGGCATTGTTGGCCACCGTTCCCAGCGCATTCGAAACCGGCGTCGTGCCGCCGCCCGTGCCCGTTCCGTTGCTGCCGGTGTTGGTGCCCGTGTTCGTTCCGGTGTTCGTGCCGGTTCCCGAACCGCCCGAGCCCATCGAACCACTGCCGCCACTGGTTGTCAGCGTGCCGCCGGCCGAGCCGCTACCGCTGCTTCCAGTGCCGGAACTCAGGGTTCCGGAGCCCCCGCAGGCACCAAGAGAAAGCATCGCGGCGATGCTCGCCGCAATCAGGGTTGCCCGTACCGTCGTGTTGGTCGTTTGAATGTTCATGTCGCCCTCGCATCGCATGTGTTGTTAGGTGTTGCTGCGTGCCTATCTCTGCAGGACCCGTGCCATTTCTGCAGACCAACACGAGGATTTTTTTGTGCGCGACACACTGAGCCTTTTGCAATAAGGCTTTGCGGGCAATTCACAAATTGCGAATGGCGGTAATCCGGGCTTTTAATTTAATTTCGCTAAACGTTTGCGAGGGGTTCGTAACGTAACGGGACGCCTGCGCCGTTACGGCGAACGTCGTAACGCAAACGCAGCGAGAGGGGCAAATTCGCTTGAAACGTGCTGTTCAAACAGTTAATTAGTGGAGCGAATCTAACTAGGGTTAATCCTATGTGCGGTAACGCACAAACGGCCGTTAACCTGAAAGAGGAGGCAAAACGCATAAAGAGCAGGGGAGGGCAGCGGACAATTGCTTAAATAAGATTGTTCGGCTATAAAACGCAAAAGCATGAATGATTGATGTTGGAGGTGCGTTATCGAACAGACAGCAAACAGTCATCTGTTTTATTGAAACCGGCTGCAAGTCGGGGTGATCGCAGCGCAACGAGAAGGGCCAGGCATGAGAGAGCAATGGTCCGTTTCGCTAGAGAGCCCTGGCGTTCGAGCAGCACATCAACACACGAAAAATTAATTCCGAGGGTTCAACATGAAAAAGTTCACACAACGCTTCCTGAGAGAAAGCAAAGGCGTCACGGCCATCGAATATGGCCTGATCGCGGGGTTGATCGTCCTGGTCATTTCGGTGGCGGTCGGCAACATCGGCACCAATCTCAACACGGTTCTGGGCGACATCGCTAACGCAATTCACGCGCCGGCGGCATAAGAAAGCAGCCCTAAACGCACCGCGAGAAAGCCGGCGCCGCCGCGCCTCCTTTCTCCGCGGCGTTTTTTAGAGCACGGCCATTCTATTTAATGCGAATTGAATTTTAATTCGCATGGCTTTGCTTCGCCTGTCGAGTGCCAAATGAATGTTTTTGTCGGCGTTCCGTTATTTATTATCTGGTGCGGTGTCGTTGCGATTAGCGACTGCCGTAATCGGCGTATTTCCAATTCCATTGTGCTGGCCGGCCTGATGGCGGCATTCGCCTGCGCGCTCGCGCATTGCGGCCCGTTCAATATTTCGGTGCCGCGTGCGGCGCTGGGCGCGCTCGTCGGTCTGGCCGCGCTGATGCCTTTCTTCGCGCTCGGCGTGATGGGTGCCGCCGACGTCAAGATCTTCGCCGTGCTCGGCGCCTGGTGCGGCATGCATGCCTTGCTCGGTTTGTGGATGGCCGCGAGCCTCGCGGCCGGCATTCACGCGCTCTGGCTGCTCGTCACTACGCGCACGCGCCTCGCGGCACTCGGCCGGCAGGGCGGCGCCACTTTCGAACTCGCGGGCAAAGCCGCCACACCGTACGCCGCCTGCCTCACGGCCGCCGCGACCGGCTGGCTCGGACTGCAGGCGCTCGCCGGAGGCCTGCGGTGAAACATCAGCGCACTTCGCCTCAGCGTGCCGTCCGCAATCGTCGCGGTCGCGTCAGTCGGCGTGCGCAGCGCGGTTCGACCGTCGTCGAGTTCGCGCTCGTGTTCCCGCTCTTCTTCACGATCCTCTACGCGATCGTGACGTTCAGTCTGATTTTCGTTGCTCAGCAGAGCCTGACGCTCGCGGCCGAAGAAGGCGCGCGCGCCGCGCTCAACTGGCAGAGCAACACTTCCATGCAGAGCGCGCTCGTCAATCGCGGCGCAGCGGCGTGTACAGCGGCAAGTCAGATGGCCGCCACGATTATCCAGTCGATGACGTGCACGCCGACCTCGGCGCCGTGCGGCCCCGGCAATGCGATGCAATGCATCACCGTGGCGCTGAGCTACAACTACCAGTCCAACCCGTTCGTGCCGAATCTGCCGCTGCTGAACATGACGCTGCCGAGCACGCTGGCGAGCACGGCCACCGTTCAACTCAATCCGGAGAATATTCAGTGATGTTTGCGCCGGTCCTCAGCCTTTATCGTCGACGCGCGCAATCGTGCCCGTGCGGCGAGGCCCTGTTCAACCGACGCTGCGAGCCGTCATGCCGAATCTGACCAAAATTCTCGCGGGTGTCCTGATCGCGCTCGCACTACTGCTCGGCGTGTTCGCGTGGTCGCTGTCGCGCCGTCCGGCGCCGGCCGTCGTCGCGCCGGTGACGCAAGCGAGCTTCCCGGTGGTGGTGGCCACGCGTCCGCTGCCCGCGGGCAAAGCCATCACGGTCGACGCCTTGCGCGTGCAGACGCTGCCGATCAACCCGAACGGCGCGTTCGCCGATCCGGCGCAACTGGCCGGACGCGTGCCGAACGCGGACATCGGTATCGATTCGCCGGTGCTGGAGACGCAACTGTCGTCGGGCATCGCCGAGCGCATCGAACCCGGCGAGCGTGCGCTGGCCGTGCGCGTCGACGAGGGCAATGCGGTGGGCAACCGTCTGCGGCCGGGCAATTTCGTGGACGTGTTCTTCACGCTCAAACGCGACGGCTCGATGGGAACTGGCGGCGAAATCGATCAGACCCAGGCGCGTCTGCTGATGTCGAAAGTGCGCGTGCTCGCGTTCGGTAACGCGAGCACCACCAACGACACCGGCGGCGATCCGAACGGACTCGTGCGTACGGCGGTGCTCGCCGTGCCGGTCGCGGACGTGGACCGTCTCACGCTGGCCGAGAGTTCCGGCCGTCTCATCTTCGCATTGCGCAATCCCAAGGATACCGAAGTAATCGACCCGAGCGCGCTGCCGGTCTATCCGGGCGTGCTGAAGACGGCCGCGCACCTCGGCGCCTCGGATGCGCAGGCGGACTCGACACGTGCCGCGGCCGGGGTCGCGTTGCAGTCGCTGTCGGGCAGCGCCGGTGCGGGCAGTGCCGCGCTGCGGGTGCCGCCGCTGCCGGTGCAGCGCATGGCGCAGCCGACGCGCGTGGCAGCCAGCACGGATAACACAAAGAACAGTATCGAAGTGATACGGGGTGGGCGCGCCGAATCGGTCGCCCGGTAAGCAGTTTCAGGGAGCGGGCGGCCAGACGCGTCCATAACTACATGACAAAACGGATTTTTGTGTTCGGGAAAGCGGCTTCGCTCGGGGCGATGTTGCTGGCGGTATCGGCTGCGACGGATGCAGCCGCACCGCTGGTTCAGCGCGGCCATGCAACGCCGGCTTCGCAACAGACGCAGCAGACCCAGCAGACGCAGCAGGCGCAGCCGGTGAACGGCGCGCAGACCATCGACCTCACGGTCGGCGCGCAACAGTCTCTGGCGGCCGGCCATACGTTGCAGCGGGTCGCGATCGGCGATCCGGCGGTGGCCGACGTGCTGGTCATCAAGGGCGAGAAGCGCGGCGGCGTGCTGCTGGTCGGCAAGTCGGCGGGCACGACGAACCTGATGCTGTGGGAGCGCGATCGCGACGCGCCGCTCAGCTACACGGTGAACGTCACCGCTGCCTCGGCCGCCACGCTGCTCGGCCCCGATACGTCGAGCGTGAAGGTGCTCGGCAACACGGCGGTGGTGTCCGGCCGGTCGGCGACGATGGAAGCGCATCAGCGCGCCGTCGTGGTGGCCGAAGGCTCGCTCGTGAAGGATGCCTCGGGCAAGGACGGCGCGGCAGGATCGAAGGACGGTTCGGTGTTCGATACGTCGACGGTGGATACGCGCTCGGTCGTGCAGGTCGAGGTGCGCGTGGTCGAGTTCAGCCGCACGGTGCTCAAGCAGGTCGGCTTCAACTTTTTCAGTCAGCGTAACGGGTTTTCGTTCGGCTCCATCGGGCCCAACGGCGCGACTTCGGTAACGACGCCGCAGAAGGCGTTCAATCCTGAAACGAGCGCGACCCTGGGACCGGCGGTGGCCTCGCCGATGGCCTCGGCCTTCAACCTCGTGTTCGGCTCGGCCACCAAAGGTCTGTTCGCCGACCTGAGCCTGATGGAGAGCAACAACCTCGCGCGCGTGCTGGCCGAGCCGACGCTCGTGGCGTTGTCGGGACAAAGCGCGAGCTTCCTCGCGGGCGGCGAGATTCCGGTGCCGGTGCCGCAAGGGCTGGGCACGACTTCGATCGTCTACAAGCCGTACGGTATCGGTCTCACGTTGACGCCCACCGTGCTGAACCCGCAGCGCATCGCGCTGAAGGTCGCGCCCGAAGCGAGCCAGCTCGACTTCACCAACGCGGTGACGATCAGCGGCGTGTCGGTGCCGGCCATCACCACGCGGCGCGCCGACACCACGGTCGAGCTCGGCGACGGCGAGAGTTTCGTGATCGGCGGCCTGATCGACCGCGAGACGACCTCGAACGTATCGAAGGTGCCGATGCTCGGCGATCTGCCGATCATCGGTTCGTTCTTCAAGCAGCTGAGCTATCAGCAGAACGAGAAAGAGCTGGTGATCATCGTAACGCCGCATCTGGTGTCGCCTGTTGCAAAGGGCGCACCGTTGCCGTCCACGCCGGGCGAGCAGTCGGAGCAGCGCAACGGTCCGGTGTGGCGCTCGTTCATGGGCGGTGTGATGTCGCGCGATGCCGTGCCGGGATTTTCGAAGTGATGCCGGCGTGCGCCGTTCAGGCGCGCCGGATCTGTGGAGCAAACCAGCCTGCGCGCATCTTGCGCGCGAGCGCTGGCGAGGAGTACGACGCGGCGGCTTTACAGCCCATGCCGCAAGAGGGTGTCCAACATGAACGCGAGAACGCATTCATTGACTGAACGAGCAGTCACCGATTATTTCGTGTTTGCGTCGCTGGCCGACGAGCACGTGCATTGGCTCGCCAATACGCTGGTCGGCGCGGGCGTGGTCGAATCCGCCACGCTCGATCCGTCGATGCTGATGCAGCGTATCGCCACGCTGAATCCGTCGCTGGTCTTCATCGACTTTTCCGGCGGCCGCGCCGCTTCGGCGAGTGCCGCGGCGAGCAGCGTGCGCACCGCCTATCCGAGCCTGCAGATCGTCGCGCTCGGTTCGCTGGCCGAGCCGGAAAGTGCGCTGGCCGCGCTGCGCGCTGGCGTGCGCGATTTCATCGATCTCTCCGCGCCGGCCGAAGACGCGCTGCGCATCACGCGTCAGGTGCTCGACAACCTGATCGAGCCGGTCAGCCGTCACGGACACGTCACCACCTTGCTGGGTGCGCGCATCGGCATGGGCGTGAGCACGCTCGCCGCGAATCTCTCGGTCATGCTGCAGCGGCGCGACGTGGCCCAGGGACGGCAAGCCGCCTTGCTCGATCTCGGCCTGCCGGCCGGCGATGGCTCGCTGCTGCTGAACACCCGCGCCGAATTCAATTTCGTCGAAGCCGTGCGCAATCTGCGCCGCTTCGATCAGACCTTCGTGCATACCGCGCTGTCGCATCATACGAGCGGTCTCGCGCTCACCGCCTTGCCGCCCAATCTGGCCGACATGCGCGAGGTGTCGTATTCGTCGTCGATCGGTTTGCTGAACCGCCTGCGCGCGTTCTTCGACCAGCAGATCGTCGACCTCGGCGGCTTCAGCAACAGCGAATTCATCGCGCACGTCGTGCAGGCTTCCGACGAAACCTGGTTGCTGTGCGATCAGGGCGTGGCGTCGATCGTCTCGGCGGTCACGGTGCTGGACGGCCTGCGCGAAGAAGGCGTGGACACCGCCAACGTGCGGCTGATCGTCAACAAGTTCGACGCCGACCTCGGCCTCGCCGCGGCGCAGATCGCGCAGCGTCTGGAGATACCGTTGCTGGCCACGCTGCCGGACCGGCGCGTCGTGCTGGGACAGGCGGTCAACCAGGGTCATCTGCTGGCCGACACGGTCGCGCGCGACCCGTACGTGCGCGCGCTCGAACCCTTGATCGAAAGACTCGGCGGCGACGCCGGCGCGAGTTCGCAGGTGCGCGGCAAGTCGGCGCTCGGCGCGCTCAAGCGCTTCATTCCAACCTCTCAAAAGCGGTCATAGACGATGGCAAAAGAGATCGAATTTGCCGACGACGCGCCTTCGTTCGCGCATAGCCAGCAGTTCCAGGACATCAAGAACGCGGCGCACGAGCATCTGCTCACGCGTATCGAGGAGCTCGGCTCGGAGTTCGGCCGCTGGTCGCGCAATGCGATCAACCAGTTCGTCGACCTGGAGATGGACAGCTTCGTGCGGCTGCGCCGGATTCCCATCAACGAAAGCGAAGTGCGCTCGATTGCCGACGCGCTGACCAAGGAGCTGGCGGGCTTCGGCCCGATCGAAGACCTGCTCGCCGATCCGGCCGTAGAAGATATTCTGATCAACGGCTACAACGACGTGTACGTGTCGCGGCACGGCATTCTCACGCGCATCCAGGTGCGTTTCGCCGACAACGCGCACCTGCTGCGGATCGTGCGGCGGATTCTCGCGCCGATCGGCCGCCGTCTGGACGAATCGAACCCGATGGTCGACGCACGCCTGCCCAACGGCGGCCGCGTGAACGTGGTGATCGAACCGCTCTCGATCGACGGTCCGATCGTCTCGATCCGCAAGTTCCGCAAGGACCCGATGCGGCCGGACGATCTGCTCGCCAACGGCACCTACAACCCCGAAATCGGCGCCTTGCTGCAAGCCGCGGTGGCGGCGCGCTGCAACGTGCTGGTGGCGGGCGGCACGAGCTCGGGCAAGACCTCGCTGCTCAACGCGCTGGCCTTTCACATTCCCGAGCCGGAACGCGTCGTCACGATCGAAGACACGGCCGAACTCTCGCTGAATCACCCGCACGTGGTGCGGCTCGAAAGCCGGCCGGGCGGTTTCGACGGCGCCGGTGTCGTGACGATTCGCGATCTGCTGCGCAACACGTTGCGGATGCGTCCGGACCGCATCATCGTCGGCGAAGTGCGCGGCGGTGAAGTGCTCGAAATGCTGCAGGCCATGAACACCGGCCACGACGGTTCGATGGGCACGGTGCACGCGAGTTCGCCGCGCGAATGTCTGTACCGCCTCGAAATGCTGGCCGGTTTCGCGGGCTTCCAGGGTACCGAGTCGAGCCTGCGCCGCCAGATCGCCAACGCGATCGACTTCATCGTGCAGATCGGGCGCCTCTCCAACGGACGTCGCCGGATTCTCTCGATCACCGAAGTGACCGGTCTGTCCGACAACATCATCGCGACGCAGGAGCTGTATCGCTATGAGCCGGTTCTGACCGCCGAGGGCGACGAGCTCGACAACTGGGTGTCGCTGGGCATTCATCCGCACTCGCCGAAACTGGCGCGCTTCCGTCAGGCGCTGGGCGGCGCCGAGCCGAACAACGCGTTCGGCAACGCGGGCTTCGGCAACTTCGGCGGCGGTGGTGGCGGTGGCGGCTTCGGTGGAGGCTTCAATGTCTAGCGCGGTTCTGGTCCTCGCGGCGCTCGCGCTTTTGTGCGCGGCGCTTGCCCTGTTGCTGTGGCAACGTGGCATCCAGCGCAAGGGCCAGGTGAGTGTCGAACGTTATATCGACAGCCGGATGGCGTCGGCGATGCCGGCGGCCGGCATGAGCGTGTCCGGCGCGCCGCTGGGTGCGCCCTTGGGTAGTCAGGCAGGCGGGCAGGCCGGCAACGCGGCGGGCGCGTCGAACGCGCCGCGCGGCGCGGCCGCGCGCAACGCGACGCCGGCCGTGCTGATCGCGCCGCCACCGCCTGCCGCCGACGCCGACCTGCTGACGCAACTGCGTTACCAGTACGCGCGCCTGCGCTTCATCGCGCAGCACGCCTTGTCGCGCGCCGGCATTGCCAGCGCGAAAGGCCCCGCCGCGATCGCCGGCAGCGTCGTGCTGATCGCTACCGTGTGGGCCGCGTCGGCGGGTGGCGCATTGGCCGCGGCCGTGACGCTGTGCACCTGCGTGATGTTCATCTATTTTCTGCTGGCGATGCGCACCAACAAGCGCCGTCAGCTGATCGTGCGGCAATTGCCGCTATTCCTCGACGGCATCGTGCGGCTGATCACGCTCGGCAACAGCGTGCCCGCCGCGTTTCAGGCCGCGCTGCAGAACACCGAAGCGCCGCTGCGCGAATGTCTCGACTACGTGTCGCGCATGCTGCGCACCGGCATCGAAATCGATCGCGCGCTGTATCAGGTCGCGGTGATCTACGGCGTGCGCGAACTCGAACTGGTCGGCTCCGTGCTGCGTCTGTCGGTCAAATACGGTGGCCGCGCCGACGTGATGCTCGACCGCATGTCGTCGTTCATGCGCGACCTCGAACAAGCCGAACGCGAACTCGTGGCGATGTCGGCGGAAACGCGGATGTCGTCATGGGTGCTGGCGGCGTTGCCGGTCGGCATCGGCGGTTTCCTGATCCTTTCCAATCCGAAGTATTTCGCCTCGATGTGGTTCGACCCGACCGGCCGGCAGATGGTCTATCTGGCTTTCGCCTTGCAGATTTTCGGCGCCTGGCTGCTGTACCGCCTGGCCAACCTGAGGTCATGACAATGCAAGCGAATCATCTTGCCGCTCTCGCGCTGGCCATCGCCTCGCTCGCCTTGCTGCTGATCGCCGGGGTCGTGCTCGCGCGCGTGGCGGCGGTGCGGCGCAGCGAGCGCACCTTGCGGCACGCGCTCGACGAACGCGCGCAGCAGAGCGCGGCGCTCGCCGGCGCGGCCGCGCGCAGCGCCGAGGCGGGGCAAGCGGGCGCGCAATCCGGCGCAAAAACGGCGGCGCGCAGCGCACCGCCGGCAGGTTTCAAGGGACTGCTCGAACGCTTCGCGCATGCGGGCGTGCGCTGGCTCGATACACCGTTCGGCCGGCAGATCGTCGCCGAGGAAGACCGGCGTCTGCTCGAACAATGCGGCTTCGTCGACACGCGCACGCGCGGCCTGTTTCTCGTCACACGGCTTGTTTGTGCGGTGCTGCTGCCGCTCGTGATCGGCGTGCTGGCGCGCGCGCATCTCGAGGGGCCGCGCTACGCCGCGCTCGTGATCGTCGCGATGGGCTGCGGCTTGATGTTGCCGAAGTTCGTGCTGAAGCGGCGCGCCGCGAAGCGCCGCCGTGGCGTGGTGGACGAATTGCCGCTGCTGGTCGATCTGTTGCGTCTACTGCAGGGCGTGGGCCTTTCGCTCGATCAGAGCCTGCAGGTCATGGTCAACGATTTCCGCAGCATGCTGCCGGTTTTGTCGAGCGAACTCGAAATCGCCCAGCGCCAGTTCGCGACGGGCCGCACGCGCGAGCAGTCGTTGAACCGTCTCGCGGCGAGCTACGACAACGAAGATCTGCGCGCGATCGTGCGGCTGCTGATTCAGGTGGACCGGCACGGCGGCGCCGTGCAGGAGCCGCTCAAACAGTTCGGCGACCGTCTGCGCGAGTCGCGCCGCTCGATGCTGCGCGAACGCATCGGCCGGCTCGCCGTGAAGATGACGGGCGTGATGATCGTGACGTTGCTGCCCGCGCTGATGATCATCACCGCGGGCCCCGGCGTGCTGTCCGTCATGCACTCGTTGCACACGATGCACCGGTAAGGATTTTTTATGAAACACCTTCTGTCGTCCCATTCTTCCAGCGTGCCGCGTCAGGGCGCGCGGCACACGGTTCGCCGTGCGACGACGCTCGCTGCATTCGCCACGCTCGCGTTGCTGGGCGCCTGCGCGGCCAATCCGTCCGGCTATGGCGTGGGGCCGCAAGCGGAGCGCGCGGCGATGGCGCAGCAGCAGTCCAATCGTGAGCCCGCGCCGGATACGCCCGGCATGTATCTCGGCCTGATCGATCAGATGCAGTCGCAAGGGCTTTACTTCGCTTCGCTCGCACACATCGACGCCTACGAAAAGCAGTATGGCGCGAGTCCCGACACGATTCTGCTACGCGCCGACGCGCTGCGCATGACGGACCAGACCGTGCCCGCCGCGAGCGCTTACGAGCAATTGCTGAACACGCCGCTTGCCGCCGCCGGCTACCGCGGTCTCGGTCTGATCGCGGGCGGCGCGGGCGACTTCGCGCGCGCCGCGCAGCAACTGGAGCAGGCCGCGCAGCGTACGCCGACCAATGCGTCCACCTTGTCGGACCTCGGCTATGCGCGCCTTCGCAATGGCGACGTCGCCGGCGCGCGCGTGCCGCTGCTCAAGGCGGTCGAACTCGATCAGAACAACACGAAGATTCTCAGCAACGTCGCGCTGTATCTGCTCGCGAGCGGCGATCAGGCACAAGCGCTGGCGCTGATGAACCGGCAGAAATTCGGCGCCGACGTGCGCACGGCGATACGCGCCGACGCGGCGCGGGTCGCCGCGGCAGGCCGCGAACAGATGCGCGGCCAGACATCACAACAACAGTCCGGACAGCCAGCGGCGGGAACAGTCGCGAGCGTGCAGGGCACACAGGGCATCGAACCCGCGCCGCGTCTTTTGCAGCGGTTCTCGCAATGAGCGGTGCGGTAATCAGGGGAAGAAAAATGAAGTCTGGAACGAAGGGACGGGTAGGGGTCATGTCGCTGCTGTGCGCCGGCATGCTGATGGGCGCGGCCAGTCTCGCCACGGCGCAGACGACCGACACGCCTGCCGTGCAGGCCAGCGAAGTGGGTCACGCGACCCGCACGTGGCTTGATCTGCAGAGCAGCAATCGCGAAGCCGCGCCGGCCCAGCCGATGCTCGGCGCGGAAGCGGGGCTCGCCTATCGGCGCTACATGGAGTCGTTCAAAAACAAGATTCCCGATCTCTACGGTTCGATGCTGAGCGGTAGTGGCGGCGGGGGCGGCGGCTCGTCCGGCGGCTCGGGGTCCATGCCGGGTGGTTCCGGTGCAGGCGCAGGCGCTTACTGAGATGCCCCGGCTTCGATCGTCCGCTGCTTTTGCCGCGCGCCGCTGGCGCACGCCCGGCGTGCGGCATGACGTGCCCCGCGAATCACGGCACGAGACACGGCACGAATCGCGGCACGAGACGCGACTCGCGACGCGTCGCGAACGCGGTGCCGTCGCCGTGCTGGCGGCAATCTGGCTGAGCGTGGCCATCGCGGCGCTGGGCGTGCTGGATGTCGGCAACGTGTATTTCGCGCGCCGTCAATTGCAGCGCACGGCCGACATGGCGGCAATGGCGGGCGTGCAGGTCATCAGCACGGCCGGCGCGTGTTCGACCGCGAACACGGCCGCGCAGCAGAACGCCTCGATCAACGGCTTCACGGCTAACGGTACGACCACCACGCTCACGACCACCTGCGGCCGCTGGGACACCACCAGCGCCACGCATTTCGGCACCAGCGGCAGTCCGTTCAACGCGGTCCAGGTGCAGGCCACGCAAACCGTGCCGTATTTCTTTCTCGGTCCGCGCCGCAATGTGACGGCCACGGCGACCGCCTACGCGTCGAACATCGATGCGTTCTCGCTCGGCACCGGCATCGCGACAATCAACACGCAGCAGTCCGCGCTGCTCAACGCGATTCTCAGCGGCCTGCTGAAAACCAGCGTTTCGCTGAGCGTGGGTGACATCCAGAGTCTCGCGACCGCGCAGATCAAACTGCAAAACCTGATGGTGGCGCTCGGTGCGTCGACCATGCAGGGCTTGCTCTCCACCACCGTGAGTTATCAGACGCTGATGCTCGCGATGGTGAAGGCCTTGCAGACCGGCGGCGACACGATCAACGCGGCGATTCTGCAAACCGTGGCGGTCGCGGTGCCGGGCGGCCAGAACATCACGCTCGGCGACAACGGCACGGGCGCGCCGGGTCTGCTGGCGCTCGGGCTTGCCAATCCGAACGCCGCGATGACCGCCAACATCAACGCGTTCGACGCCTTGACGGTGGCCGCGCAGATGGCGAGGCGCAGCCCGGACGGCACGCCGGCCAACGCGCCGATCATCAACGCGGCGGTCGGGCTGACGGGTGTCGCGGGCGTGTCGTTGCAGGTCATCAATCCGCCCGTGATTGCGGTGGGCGAAGCGGGTTACACCACGAGCGGCGGCGTTTCCACGCCGCGCACGGCGGCGCGTACCGCCGCGGTGAACGCCACCATTACTTTGCTGCCGGTCGGCTTGCCGCCGTTGACGATTGGCTTGCCGCCGTTGCTGTCGGTGTCGATCGCGGCGGTGAGCACGCCGATCGTGATCCAGGTTGGCGTGGCGCCCGGCCAGGGCATTCTCAGCTCGGTTGGGTGTGAAAGTACGAAGCCTGCGACCACGGCAACGATCAATACGACGCCGGGTATTGCCACGCTGTGTCTGTCGGGTAATAGCTCGGCGGCGTGCTCGGCGCCGATCACCGTGGCGTCGATCAAGGCGTCGCTGGGGGTTCTCAGTGGGACAGTTGCGAACATAGGGCTGAACCCGCTGAGATTGCAGCTTCAGCCCGGCATGACGCCGCTGACGTTCAGTGGATCGTCCGGCAGTTTCGATTCGAGCCAGAGCGTCAACACGAATAACCTCGGCAGCGCAGCCGGTTTCATGACTTCGCAACTGCTCAACGCTTTGCCCGGTACGTTGAGCATTTCGCTGCTGAGCAATCTGATCGACATCTCGTCGCTGCTCACCCCCATCCTGACGCTCGTCGGAACCACCTTGACGCCGCTGCTGCAACCGGTCTTCGCGCTGCTCGACTCGGTACTGGTCCCGACGCTCAACCTGCTCGGGGCGCAGATCGGTGTCGCCACGGTCCACAACATGTCGCTGACGTGCGGCGTTTCGCAACTGGTCAACTAGCCTAACCACGATGAGAACCACCACCAAAATCGAGGAACTCGATATCTACGTCTGGGAAGGCAAGGCCGACATCGTCGACCGGGTCGCGCGCTGCATGGCGAGCTTCGATGTCGAAGTGATCCGCGCGGACGATATCGCGATCTCGCCGGAACGGACTGCGCTGCGGCCGTCGCTCGCGATCATCAGCGTCTCGGTGATCGACAGCGGCGCGCTGATGATGCGCGACTGGCAGGCGGCGCACGGTATCCCGGTCGTGTGGGTCGGCGCGGCGCCGCGCGAGCACGATCCGGCCGCGTATCCCGCCGACTATTCGCACATCCTGCCGCTCGATTTCACCTGCGCGGAATTGCGCGGCATGGTGATGAAGCTCGTGCTGCAACTGCGCGCGCACAGCGCGAAGACGCACGAGTCGGACACGATGATCGCCAACTCGGAATGCATGCAGGCGCTGCTGCACGAGGTCGATACTTTCGCCGACTGCGACACCAGCGTGCTGGTTCACGGCGAGACCGGCGTGGGCAAGGAACGCATCGCGCAACTGCTGCACGAAAAGCACACGCGCTACGGCCAGGGGCCGTTCGTCGCGGTGAACTGCGGGGCGATTCCGGACGGCCTGTTCGAGTCGCTGTTTTTCGGTCACTCGAAAGGCTCGTTCACCGGCGCGGTGGTCGCGCACAAAGGCTATTTCGAACAGGCCGACGGCGGCACGCTATTCCTCGACGAAATCGGCGATCTGCCGCTTTATCAGCAGGTCAAGCTGCTGCGCGTGCTGGAAGACAGCGCGGTCACGCGGATCGGTTCGGCCACGCCCGTCAAGCTCGATTTCCGGCTGGTGGCGGCCACCAACAAGCTGCTGCCGCAGCTCGTGAAAGAAGGCACGTTCCGCGCCGACCTCTACTACCGGCTTGCGGTGATCGAACTGAAAATTCCGTCGCTGGAAGAGCGCGGCGCGGTCGACAAGATCGCCATCTTCAAGGCGTTCATTTCGCAGGTGGTGGGTTCCGAGCGGCTCTCGAGTTTGCCGGATCTGCCGTACTGGCTCGCGGACGCCGTCGCCGACACGTATTTCCCCGGCAACGTGCGCGAACTGCGCAACCTCGCCGAGCGAATCGGCGTGACGGTGCGTCAGATCGGGGCGTGGGACGCGGCGCGTTTGCAGCGTCTGCTGGCGCTCGCGCGCACGAGTCAGCCGGTGCCGGCGGAGAGCGTCGCGGAGGTGCTGGTCGATCGCAGTAAATGGGACATGGCGGAACGCAATAGGGTGCTTGCCGCACTCGACGCAAACGGCTGGCGACGGCAGGATACGGCGCTTTACCTCGGCATCAGCCGCAAGGTGTTGTGGGAGAAGATGCGCAAGTACCAAATTTTCGACGAGGAGCCCGAAACCCGAGAAAGTGAGTAATAATGAGACGGTTGTACTAAAACAAAAACTGTTCAAGCAGGAATTACATGGACCACAAGTCGAAACTACGACAGATTGCCCTGGCCGCATTGTTCGCGATGGGGGCCGTGCAGGGCGTGAATGCGCAGGCTCTGCAAGATAGCGGAGCGAGCGCTGGCGTCGTTTCCCAACCCGGCACCACCACCGCGTTGCCGGCAAATTCGCAGGCGCCGCAGGTGCAGACCGGTGCGCTGACCACTGACGAGGCAAAGCAGTCGGCGGCGGGCAACGTGGCGGAATTGCAGCAGATGATCCACGGTTCGGATCTGAGCGAATTGCGCACCACGTACAACGGCAGCTATGGAGCAAGTCTGCTGTTCTACGGCAAGGAAATGACGTACTACGTCGCCTTGTTCCAGCAGAAGAACTTCTGGCGCGTGATCAAGACGCAGGACCCGACTCGGGCCGACATGATCTACAAGGATTTCGTGCGTCAGACGGTGCAGCTGTCGGATGTCGAGATTCGCCGCACGCAGCTCGAAGCGCAGAAGGCGTTCACGGAGCGCATGATCGCGCTGTCGCAAGACCGTGCGAACCGCCTGCAAGCCGACCTCGACGTGGCGCATCAGCAGCAGAACATCGTGGCGACCCAGCAGCAGCAAACGCGTGCCGAAGCCACGGCGCTCGCGCAGCAGAAGGCGGCGGCGCAAGACCAGTTGCGTGCGGCACAGCGTCAGGTGCGCGAGTTGCAGCGTCAACTGGAAAGCGGACTGCCTTCGCACTGAGCGTGGTGTAGTCGCCCGGCGGTGGCCGCAAAGGCCGCGCTGGGCCAGAGAGAGAGCGAACGAGGGCGCCGTTGCGCCCAGCCTCGCTTTTCTGCAATTGCTTCCGGGCGCAGGTTTTATTGCAAGGCTGCCGCGATCGCGCGGCGGCCTTTTTCATTTCTACTCGGGTCGCACCGCGCCGGGTTATGCGGTTCAGTGTCGTTTCTTTCCCACGCCCGATGTTTTCGCGGATTCCGTGCGCGGCGGGTCATCGTCGTCCGGATCGATCGCGACCGGATCACTCGCCGGAAAACTTTCCATCAGCGCTTCATCGAGACGGCTATCGGCGTCGTCGGACGGTTCGTCTTTCTCGGCGCCGTGAGCGGGCGTTTTCGGCTTGGACATGAGCGTGCTCCACGTGGACAGGATTGATTGTCCAGCATAGACCATCGCGTCACTGCACGTTGCCTGGCTGCCGCGCCACGCTCGACGCCGTCGCCGCGCACGAAAAAAATCGCGTTGGGAAGTAAAAGCTTAAAACCAGCGCGCATAGCGTCGTTTTCCCGTTGTCGCTGCCGGAATCGAAGCATTGGCCGGTTGGCCGGGTGCGCCGACGGCCGGCGACTTTCTGCCCAGCACTTGGCGATCGGTCAGCCGCGCTGTCTAGCCGGTTGCTGGCCGAGTTGCCAGCAAGTTGCCAGCCGAACGGCCAGCCGTACTGCCAGCGAACGTGCCCGACAAGATAACCGGCGGACGAAAACCAGCGGATACCATGAACGCGAAAAAACCTGCACCTGGGAAGCGACTGAACGCCTCGCACGTCGTGGAGGCGGAACTGGACCATCTGGATTGGGCAACGCGGCAACCGGCGCTGCGCATGCTGGACGCCGTCTACTGGCGGCGCCGCGTGCTGGCGGTCGAGGGGAAGTTCGAGCTGACGGAGCAGCAGGGGATGCGTCTCGCGAAAATCTTGCAGCGGCTCGGTCAGACGGGTGACTAGCGAGCCGCCGCGGCGGACTGTCTGGCTAACTTGTGGCGAATGCTTTCTGGCGAAGGTCGATTCGCGCTTATTCCTGGCCGCCGGAAGTGCCGCCGCCATTGTTGCCGCTGCCGCCACCATGATGACCGCCGCCGTGGTTGCCGCCGCCGTGATTGCCACCATCACCGCCGCCCGTGCCGAACAGACGCCGGCGACGCGTGACGACCACCGGGCCGTCCGACGAACCGCTGCGGTCGGACGAAGCCGGCCGGTCCGACGAAGACTGCGAGCCATACGACTCGCGCGGCTCACGCGGTTCCCGATGATCGCGCGGCTCGCGTGAACCGTGCGGTCCGCGCGTGGTGTGCTCGCCATGCGACGGGCGCCCCGTGCGCGGCGCGGGACGCGTGCCCGTGTCGAGCTGGATCGTGGAGATCGCGCGCTTGTAGATACCTTGCAGGCCGACGGGCGTGCGCAGCATCACCAGGTACTGATCGAACGACTCGATGCAACCTGTCAGGCGAATGCCGTTGACAAGATAGATCTCGACGCGCTTTCGTTCTTTGCGCGCAGCGTTCATGAAGTCGTTTTGCGGGTGCGATTCTGCGGAAGCCATGGACAATTCTGGTTAGTAAGACGGTTGTTCGCCGCGATTCTACCCTGTGCGGGGGCAGAACGCGTCGACGGGCGAACTGCAACCACTATAACGGCTTGCGCGGACATAAGCATCCGATAACTATTGGCTGTAACGTTGAGTTACGAATATAGGGACGATTTGCTGCTTTGGCAGTCAGCCTTGCGCACTTGTCGGACAGACGGCGGAAAAAAATGGCGCATGAAGACGAGGCGCATGGAATAAAAGCTCGCCGGGCCACGTTAAGTCAGTGTGGCTACCGCGCATCGTGCGCGTGCCGCGCGCGGCCCCGCGCAGGCGGTTCCCCGCCGTGCCGGCCAGCGCCGCCCAGGATGTCTTCAGGAGACTCGTCATGAAAGCAACCCGCCTTTTTTCCGCCGTCTTTTTGCTGCTTGCCCTCGCGCTCGGTTCGCTCGCCACCACCGCCTGCACGTCGGCGACCGACGGCGGCGCGTCCAGTAGCAGCGGCAGCAGCGGCGGCTATTGAGCGTCCGTACACCGGGTGAACTTCGAAGCCGAAGTCATATCGTGGCTCCCGCAGTTGCGCCGCTACGCGCGCGCACTGACGGGCGACCGCGCGTGGGCCGACGATCTCGTGCAGGATACGGCGGAGCGCGCGCTCGCGCGCTGGTCCGCGTTCCGCCCGAACAGCAACCTGCGCGCATGGCTGCTGACGATCCTTCGGCATCTGTATATCGACCAGTTGCGCGGCCGTCGCGAAATCGCCGTCGACGACGAAAGCGCACCCTGGCGCAATCTCGAAGCGCCGCATGGAGAAGTCGACGGCCTGGTGCTGCGCGATCTTCAGCGGGCACTGTATTGTTTGCCGGTGGAGCAGCGTGAGGTGCTATTGCTCGTGTGTGTGGAGGAACTGACTTATCAGGAAGCGTCGAGCGCGCTCGGCGTTCCGATCGGCACGGTGATGTCGCGCCTGTCGCGCGCACGTGAGCACATGCGCGTACTGCTGACCGAGGGAACGGCCGAGGGCCCGGCGCGCAAAGTCCCGCCGCTGAAAGTTGTGAGAAACCCGTGATGAATAACGACGACCACGATTCCAGCTTGCCCGACGGGCTCGATCTGCGAGCGCTGTCGGCGTTCGTCGACGGCGAGTTGCCGCCGCACGAGCGCGCCGCGATCGAGGCGCTGCTCGCGCAAAATCCGCAAGCTGCCGCGCGGGTGGCCGCATGGCGCGCGCAGAAAGCGGCGCTGCGAGCACTGTGCGGCGCGCCGCAGCCGTTCGAGCGCAGTGTGCACGACGAACGCGGCGAGCGTGGCGAACGCGACGGCGGGCCGTCCTTCATCGTGGTGCGGCGCGGTGCGCCGTGGTGGCAGCGCGCCGGCCTCGCGGCCTGCTGGCTCGCACTCGGCGCGGGACTCGCACTGGCGCTCGGGCCGCTCGCGCCGCGTCTGACCGGCGGCGCGTGGAACGGTATCGGCGGGCAGCCGATGAATTTTGCGCAGCGCGCCGACATCGCCTACGCGGTGTACACGCCCGAGCAGCGTCATCCGGTGGAGGTGGCGGCGAGCGAAGAGGCGCATCTGATCGGCTGGCTTTCGAAGCGGCTGAACCGGCCGTTGTCGGTGCCGTCGCTGCAGGAATACGGCTACTCGCTGGTGGGCGGCCGGTTGTTGCCGGGCGAGGCGGGGCCAGCCGCGCAGTTCATGTACGAGAATCGCAACGGCGCGCGCCTCACGCTCTACATCACCGGCATTTCGCGCGACGAGACCGCGTTCCGGCTGTTTCGCGACGGCAACCGGCGCACCTTCTACTGGGTCAGCGACGGCATGGGCTACGCGCTCTCGGGGCCGATCGCCGAGGGCAAACTGCGCTCGATTGCCGTCGACGTATGCAGCGCGCTCGGCGGCAAGCCGGAAGCGTGGCAGTAGCCGCGGCACTCGTATCCCGACATCGCGCCGCGAGAGACATGCCTTGACACGCAGCTTGCCGCCCACGCTCAGCGCCGCGCAGTTCGACCAGGCGCTCGCCGGCTGGCGGGCGATCGTCGGCGAGGCGCACGTGGTGACGTCGGAGGCGGGGCTCGCGGCGTATAGCGACCCGTTCGCGCCCGGCGGGTCGATGGAGGCCGTGGCGTTTTCGGCTTCCGCCGCGCTGCTGCCCGCATCCGTCGACGACATTCGCGCAGTGTTACGGATTGCCAATCAATTTCGCATTCCGCTATGGACGGTGTCCACGGGACGCAATTTTGCATACGGCGGTGCGGCGCCGCGTTTGCCGGGTTCCGTGGTGCTCGATCTGCAGCGGATGAACCGCATTGTCGACGTCGACGAGACGCTTGCCTATGCACTGGTCGAACCGGGTGTGACGTACTTCGATCTGTACGCGCATCTGCGCGACAAAGGCTACCGGCTGTGGGTCGATCCGCCCGCGGCGGGATGGGGCAGCGTGGTCGGCAATACGCTGGAGCGCGGTTTCGGCTACACCGATTACGGCGATCACGCCGCGCGGCAATGCGGCATGGAAGTCGTGCTCGCCAATGGCGACGTGCTGCGCACCGGCATGGGCGGCATCGAGACCGGCACCGCGTGGCAGCTTTTCCAGCCGGGTTTCGGGCCATCGTTCGACGCCATGTTCATGCAGTCGAATTTCGGCATCGTCACCAAACTGGGTATCTGGCTGATGCCTGCGCCGCCGGCTTATCTGCTCGGCGAAATCCAGTTCCGTCATGAAGCGGACCTCGAAGCGATCGTCGAGACGCTGCGGCCGCTGCGACTCGACGAGACGATTCGAAATCATGCGGTGATCGAGGGCGGCTTGCGTCGCGCGGCCGGTTTGTCGGCGCGTGCGCAATGGTACGAGGGCAAGGGCGCAATGCCCGAAGCGGCGATCACGGCCATGCTCGACAAGCTCGATGTCGGCCGCTGGAATCTGCATTTCGCGCTGTACGGTACGCCCGAAACGATCGACGCACGCTACGCGATCGTGCAACGCGCGTTTGCGAAAGTGCCGCAGGCGAGACTGTCCGCCACACGTTATGCGGGCGACGCGCAGCCGGTGGCGGGCGGCGATCGCAATCTCGCGGGCATTCCGGCCATGAGCGCGTTTCGCATGCTCGACTGGCGCGGTGGCGCGGGCGCGCACGTCGATTTCGCGCCGGTGTGTCCGGCGACCGGACGCGACGCGCTGCGTCAGTACACCATGGTCAAAACGCGCGCGGCCGAATATGGCTTCGATTATTACGGCGGCTTCACGGCGGGCGCGCGTCATTTGCATCATATTTTCGCGGCCATTTTCGACCGCGACGACGCCGGTCAGGTCGAGCAGGCCGGTGCGCTGCTGCGCTCGTTGATGAGCGACGCGCGTGCGGCGGGATACGGCCAGTACCGCACGCATCTCGCCTACATGGACTTCGCGGCGGCGCAATACAGTTTCAACGACGGCGCGCTGTTGCGTCTGTCGGAAACGATCAAGGACGCACTCGACCCGAACGGTATTCTCGCGCCCGGCAAGCAGGGCATCTGGCCGGCCGCGTGGCGCGACCGTCGCGGTTATACATGAGCAGGAGTGCTCGAATGGACCGGCGCATGTTCATCACCGGCGGTGTCTGTTTGCCGGCCATCGTGGCGGAAGCGGCGAACCTGTGGCCGTTTCGCGCAATGAGCGAGCCGCACACGCTGGCCGTGGTGGATATCACGCTGACGCGCGGCGCGGCATTCGCGGACCATCTCGCGCGCGCGAACCAGCCCGTGATGGCGAGCGGCGACGATATCGGCACGCTCTGGTACACGACGCTCGCGCCGCGTCTTGCACGAACGCCTTGTTCGCTGCTCGGCCTGACGCGCGCATCCGACTATTTCGTGCTCCGGCACCTTGCCGTTCGCGCGGGACTGATCGAGTGCCGTCACGAGCGTCACGGCGGAAATAACAGCGCGCATTGCAGCACGCATTACGGTGCGCAACACAGCAAACCCGCAGCCGAATCCGCCTTCCTGCTGAGCCCGCGTTTGGCCCGCTAGAACTTGTATTCCTTATTCTTCGGATCGAACGTCGAATCGTCGAAGGTTTTCGGCGTGATGGTTTCGAAGACGATTTTCTCGAAGATCTTGCCGTCGTTATCGTAAGACTCGACGGTGCGGAAATACGGGTGCTGCAGATCGAGGCCGAGCGTTTCCTTCTTCGCGTAGAACTGCGGCTGACCGACCGGCGTCTCGAACGTGAAAGCCACCACGCGCACACCGTCGATGGTTTTGACTTCGACCTGCGTCGAGCGCGGCAGACCTGCCTCGATGTATTTCTTGCCCTCGGCCAGGTATTGGTCGGCGATGTACTCGGTGCCGAGATCGCGCACGTGATGGTTCGATTGCGAACGGGCAAGCGCGCCGTTCACGGAGGTCCACAGCGGCATGACATTGAGCATGCCGCCAAGATGCCCGTACATTTCGTCGGTGCGTTTGCTTTCGTCGTAGATGATTTCCTGACCGGCATGCGCGCCGTCCGGCAGCCACTTCGCGTAGATTCGCAGCGGGTCGTGCGCAATGCGCACCAGCATGTGATCGGCCTTGTCGGGCCATTGTCCGCGAATCCGCTCCGAGCGCGCCATGGTGAACTCGTACGAGGGATAGCCGTTCGGCCCTTCCTTGATGTAGCGCGGCAACGCGAGCGGATCGAGCGACTTGAACAGCGCGACGAGCTGGTCGTCGTCGAGCTTCGCCATGGCGCCGCTTTGCTGCGCCGAGCGCAGCCACTTGACCTGCTGGTCGAGCGTGAGCTTGCCCACCTGCGACGAAGGCGTGGTGGGCGGCATCTTGACCGCGCTGGCGGCATCGAGCGGCGGCGGTGTCGCGTCGTTCTGCGCGAAGGCGGGTGCACAGGCGAAAGCCGCGCAGGCAGCCAGCGCGCCGGCCGCCACCATGCGCCGGGCCCGAACGATCCGGCGCGGTACGACATGCAGTGGTCTCGCCGCGCGGACGTTGGCGGCGTTCGAAGGCTGGAGGTGCATGAAGCCCGGCCATTGAAGCAGACGGCGCGAGCGTGCAGACAGGCTGTGCTTCATGAATCTCTCCGAAAGGTGACGGCGCGCAAACGCCTTGCCTGTCAGGCAGACTTTTGCTTCGCGAGTTCCTCGTCGCGCAGCGCGCGGCGCAGAATCTTGCCCACATTGGTCTGCGGCAGCTCGTCACGGAACTCGACGAGCTTCGGCACCTTGTAACCCGTCAGGTTCTTGCGGCAATGCGCGATCACCTGTTCCGCGGTGAGCGCCGCATTGCGTTTGACGATGAACACCTTCACGCGCTCGCCTTGGGCCGCATCGGGCACACCGATTGCGGCCACTTCGCGCACGTCCGGATGCATCGCGATCACGTCTTCGATTTCGTTCGGATAAACGTTGAAGCCCGAGACGAGAATCATGTCCTTCTTGCGGTCGATCAGACGCATGTAGCCGCGCGAATCCATCACGCCGATGTCGCCGGTGGCGAGCCAGCCGTCGGCGTCGATCACCTTGGCCGTTTCTTCCGGACGATTCCAGTAGCCTTTCATGACCTGCGGGCCTTTCACGCAGAGTTCACCTGCTTCGCCGATGTTCGCCCACGTGCCGTCGTCCTTGCGAAAGCGCACTTGCGTGGACGGCGCGGGCAGTCCGATCGAACCTTCGAAGTCGCGCAGATTGGTGAGGTCGACCGGATTCATCGAGACGATCGGCGAGCATTCGGTGAGGCCGTAGCCTTCGATGATCGGCTTGCCGGTCACCGCCTTGAAGCGGTCGGCGACGGCCTTTTGCGTGGCCATGCCGCCCGCCATCGCGAGCTTGAGGTTGGAGAAATCGCGTTTGCAGAATTCCTCGTTTTCGAGGAACGCGTTGTAGAGCGTGTTCACGGCGGTGATGCCGGTGAATTTCTCGTGACGGATGATCATCATCACGCGTTTCATGTCGCGCGGATTGGCGATCAGGATATTGCGCCCGCCGAGTCCCATGAAGATCAGCGCGTTCACGGTGAGCGAATAGATGTGATAGAGCGGCAGCGGCGTGAGCACGGTTTCGATCTCGCCGCTCAACTGGCCTTCGGACCACACCTTCGCCTGGAGCAGATTGGCGATGATGTTCTTGTGGGTGAGCATCGCGCCTTTGGCGACGCCGGTGGTGCCGCCGGTGTATTGCAGGAATGCGATGTCGTCGTGCGTGCAGCGTACCGGCTTGAGCTGGTGGCGGTAGCCGCTCGCGAGCGCGTCGAGCAGCGGCACGGCTTGCGGCAGCTTGTACGGCGGCACCATCTTCTTCACGTGACGCAGCACGAAATTGAGCATACGTCCCTTCAGATTCAGACCGTCGGCCAGCAGATCACCGAGTCCCGTGACGATCACCCGCTGCACCCTGGTGCCCGGCAGCGCGTCTTCCACGGTCTTCGCAAAGTTCTCGAACACGATGATGGTTTGCGCGCCGCTGTCTTTCAGTTGATGCGCGAGTTCGCGCACCGTGTAGAGCGGATTCACGTTGACCACCACGGCGCCCGCCTTGAGCACACCGAACAGCGCCACGGGATACTGGAACGTGTTGGGCAGCATGATGGCGACGCGCTCGCCGGCCTGCACGCCCACGCTCTGAAGGTAGGCGGCGAACGCGCTCGCCTTGCGGCCCAGTTCGCCGTATGTCATGTTCGCGCCCACGCTCACGTAGGCCACACGTTCGCGGAACTGCGCGACGCATTCGTCGAAGAACTGCACGATGGACTCGTACTGCGTGACGTCGATCTCGTGCGGCACGTCGGCGGGATACGACGCGTACCAGATGCCGTCGGTGTTCGGCGCGTACGCTGCCGCGTGAGAAGCAGGTGCTGCTGCCGCATCAGGCGACAGCGGGGCTTGAGTGGGCTGGGTCATGGTCGTCTCCTGAAGCAGTGGCTTCGTATGTTTATGTGCTGGTTTTGCAGCCAGTCATTGAAGCAGTCAAAGCAGTTCAAGCAATCCGGGTGATCCGTCAGCGGCTCAGCGTTCGAGAATCGCCACCACGCCCTGGCCGCCCGCCGCGCAGATCGAGATCAGGCCGCGCGCGGTGCCGGCCGGTTTGTCGAGTTGCGCGAGCATTTTCGCGAGCCCCGCGACGATACGGCCGCCGGTTGCCGCGAACGGATGACCGGTGGCGAGCGAACTGCCGTTCACGTTCAGCTTCGCGCGGTCGATGGCGCCGAGCGGGCCGTCGAGTCCGAGTTGCGTGCGGCAGTACTCGTCATCCTGCCACGCCGCGAGCGTGCACAACACCTGCGCGGCGAACGCTTCGTGAATCTCGTACAGATCGAAGTCCTGCAAGGTGAGGCCGGCGCGCGCGAGCATGCGCGGCACGGCGTAGGCCGGCGCCATCAGTAGGCCTTCCTTCTTGTCGAAGAAGTCGACGGCGGCGGTTTCCGACCAGCTTAGATAGGCCAGCACCGGCAAGCCGCGTTCGGCCGCCCATTGTTCGCTCGCGAGCAGCACGGCGGACGCGCCGTCGGTCAGCGGCGTGGAATTGCCGGCGGTGAGCGTGCCGGCGTCGCGATCGAAAACGGGCTTGAGTCCCGAGAGTTTTTCGAGCGTGAGGTCGGCGCGCAGATTGTTGTCGCGCGCGAGACCGCGATACGGCGTCATCAGGTCGTTGACGAAACCGCGCGCGTACGCGTCGGTCAGTTTGCGATGGCTCTCGAACGCGAGCACGTCTTGCGCTTCACGCGAAATGTTCCAGCGCTTGGCCATCAGTTCGCAATGCTCGCCCATCGACAGGCCCGTGCGCGGTTCGCCGTTTCGCGGCAAGAGCGGCTTGAAAAACATGCCGGGGCGCAGCTTGGTCAGCGCACCCACGCGCTGGCCGGTGCTACGGCCGCGATTCGCTTCCAGCAGAATCTTGCGCATGCGTTCGTTCACGCCGATCGGCGCGTCCGAGGTCGTATCCACGCCACCGGCAATACCCGCTTCGATCTGTCCGAGCGCGATCTTGTTGGCGACCAGAATCGCCGCTTCGAGACCGGTGCCGCAGGCCTGCTGCACGTCGTACGCGGGCGTTTCCTTCGCGAGCGTGGTGGAGAGCACCGATTCGCGCGTCAGGTTGAAGTCGCGCGAATGCTTGATGACGGCGCCCGCCGCCACTTCGCCAAGCCGCACGCCGTGCAGATCGAAACGGTCGATCAAACCTTGCAGCGTGAAGGTCAGCATGTCCTGATTCGAGGCGGTCGCGTAAGCGGTATTCGAACGCGCAAACGGAATCCGGTTTCCGCCGATGATGGCGACGCGGCGCACGGCGGGCAGCGGGTGGGACATGCGAGGCTCCTGGGTCGTGTGATCGGTCATTGCAGCTTCCATTGCATGCGTCCGCGCAAATGCGGCTTTTCGCCGGCGATGTCGCGCACTTCGATATCGCGCTCGATCAGCGAGGACGACGCGCTCCACAGCGTCGCTTCGCCCGGTAGCAGCATCGGCAATTTGAATTCGGCGCTCAAGGTGGCTTCGGCGAGCGGCTTGGGCGGTTGCAGCGCGGAGGCGGCGCGCGCCAGCGTCCACATGCCGTGCGCGATGGCGCGCGGAAAGCCGAACGCTTTGGCCGTGAGCGCGGTCAGGTGAATCGGGTTGTAGTCGCCGGAGACGCTGGCGTAATCGCGCCCGAGTTGCGGCGCGAGTTGCCAGCGCGCGATGCGTTGCAACGGGTCGGGGCCGAGTTCGAGCGGATCGAGCGCGCTGCCGCTCGCCGGCACGCCGCGTTTCAGATAGACGCTGTCGCCGTCCCAGACCGCTTCGCCGCGCCGGTACATGCGCGTGTGCAGCACGAACGCCTGGCCTTTGTCGTGACGCAGCAGCGCGCCGAATTCGACCTCGACACGCAGCATCTCCTTGTAGGCGAGCGGGCGGCGCAGGCGCACGTGATTCGCCAGATGCACGAGGCCGAGCGCGGGCCACGGAAAAGCCGGATCGGTGAGCATCAGCAGATGCAAAGGAAAGGCGAGCAGATGCGGATACGTGAGCGGGACGCCGTGTTCGGGAATGAAGCCGCACACGCGCGCATAACGCCAGATCGGGCCCGCTTCCAGGGCGACGGCGGGGCGCACGAGGCGCAGCGCCGGCAAGCGGATTTCGCGGTTGCGCTTGACGATGCCCGACAACGCGCGCCCATAGAGTTTGGCCGGGGCGGGCAGTTGCTCGATCACGACCGTTTTCGGCCGCACGGCATCGGAGTTGACCGTGCCGAATTCAGGACCTGTTCCGAACGGCTCACCCATGCTTACGCTCCAATCAGACTCTGTCCGCACACGCGCACGATCTGCCCGGTCACGCCGGCCGCGCCTGGATGCGCGAGCCACGCGATGGTCTGCGCGACGTCGACCGGCTGGCCGCCCTGGCTCATCGAGTTCATGCGCCGTCCGGCTTCGCGGATCGTCAGCGGAATCTTTGCGGTCATCTGCGTTTCGATGAAGCCGGGTGCGACCGCGTTGATCGTGATGCCGCGTGCGCGCAGATGCGGCGCCATGCTCTGCACGCGGCCGATCACGCCGGCCTTCGAGGTGGCGTAATTGGTCTGGCCGAGATTGCCGGCAATGCCGCTGATCGACGAGACGCCAATGATGCGTCCGCCGTCGCGCAGAATGCCGGCGGCGAGGAGGGCGTCGTCGATACGCTCCTGCGCGGACAGATTGATGTCGATGACGTTTTGCCACGCCGCGTCGGTCATCTTCGCGATGGTTTTGTCTTTCGTGATGCCGGCGTTGTGCACGACGATATCCACGCCGAGTTCGTCCAGTGCGGCGGCGATCTGCGCGGGCGCTTCGGGTGCGGCGATGTCGAAGGCGAGCGCCGTGCCGTTCAACTGCTGCATGGTCGATTCGAGCGCGTCGCGAGCCGGGGGAATGTCGATGCCGATCACGTGCGCGCCTTCCGCGGCGAGCACGCCGGCAATCGCCGCACCGATGCCGCGCGCGGCGCCCGTCACGACCGCGCGCTTGCCCGCGAGCGGTTGCGTCCAGTCGAACGCCGGCGCGTTCGCTACGTTTGCCGCATTAGCGCCGATACGCACGACCTGACCCGACACATAGGCCGAGCGCGGCGAGAGGAAGAAACGCAGCGTCGCGTCGAGCGCGTGATCGCTGCTTCCGGCGCCTTTCTCCACGTACAGCAGATTCGCCGTGATGCCGCGCCGAGCTTCCTTGCCGAGCGAGCGCGTGAGACCTTCCAGCGCGCGTTGCGCCGTCCATTGACGCGGCGTGTCGCAAGTTTCCGGCGTGCGGCCGAGCACGACGATACGTCCGCATTTGCCGAGCGAGCGCAACGTGTCGTGAAAGAACGCGTGCAGCGGTTCGAGTTGCGTGCTGTCTTCGATGCCGCTCGCGTCGAACAGCAGCGCGGCGAGTCTGGCGGACGAGCCGGAATCGGCCGGTTCGAAGCGGCCCGTCATCAACCCATGCCGGTTCGCGAGCGCGACCCACGGCGTTGCGCTTTCGTGTGCGACGCTGGTCACGCCGATGCTGGCGACCAGACTCGCGAGCGCATCGAGCAGTTGCGGTTCGCGCCCCGCGCCGATCGCCACCATGCCCTCGAACTCGGGACGGTCGGCGCGATAGCGGCGCAACACTTCGGGCTTCGGCAAGCCCAGCGAACGCGCGAAGCGCGCACCGAAGGGCGAGTTGACGAACTTCAGATAGGAGTCGCTCATGGTGTCGGTCGCTCTGCTGGCCACAGCCGAAGACAGTCCCGTTTCAGGGCGTCGAGTGTGTCGGATGTGTGCCAGTGTGCACTGAGTCGGGCCGGGCGTGTGGCCCGGCCGCGTGTCTTTTTAGGTTGCCCGGCGCTTGCTTCAGCCGGGATGCATCAGGCCGCGAGTTCCAGCGCCTTTTCGAGCGCGTCCTTGCGTTTTTGCAGACCGGCCAGCATGTCGAAGTCGGCGGGGAAATCGTCCACCTTCACCACTTCCGCGCCGTAGCGGGCGTAGTCTTCGAGCACGCGGCGGTCGTCGGCGTCGATCAGGCCTTTCTGCTGCGCCGTGTCGGTCCATGCGGCCAGTTGCGGCAGGCTCTGCGGCATCGGCGCGAGCAATCCCTGCTTCACCGCGTCGCGCAACTTCTGGTCGATCTGCGTGAAGCGCGGGTTCAGCTCGAACACCAGCTCGCCGTAGCCGAGCGCGTCGACATCCGGATGCGGTACGTACGAATCCGACACGAGGCGATTGCGCGCCGCGCCCGGCGTTTGCATCAGTTCGGCGATGTCAGTGCCGAGACGATCCGACGGTTCGCGATGCGGCAAGCCGAACGGAAAGGCGAGCAGACGCACGAGGCCGGCCGCGAAACGGTTCGGATAATTGGCGAGCACGCCGTCGAGCGCGTGCTGCGCCTTGTACAGCGAATCTTCCACGCCCCAGCGCACCAGCGGCAGGTCTTCTTCCTGACGGCCTTCGTCTTCGAAACGCTTGAGCGTGGCCGAGATCAGGTAAAGCTGGGACAGCACGTCGCCAAGCCGTCCCGAGATGCGCTCGCGCCGTTTCAGATCGCCGCCGAGCACGAACATGGACACGTCGGCGAGCAGGGCGAACGCGGTGGAAATGCGGGTGGCGGCGCGGTAGTAAGCGTGCAGCGGCGCATGCGCCATGCGCGGCTTCGCGATGAAGGCGCCGCCCGTGATGCCGTAGAAAAAACTGCGCACCACGTTCGACACCGTGAAGCTGACGTGGCCGAAGAACGCCGAGTCGAAATCGCGCAGTGCCTTGGCGCGATCGGTCTCGCGCGTCGCGGCCATTTCCTTGAGCACGTACGGATGACAGCGGATCGCGCCCTGCCCGAAGATGATCAGGCAGCGCGTGAGAATGTTCGCGCCTTCCACCGTGATCGCGATCGGCACCTGCTGATAAGCGCGAGCGAGAAAGTTGGACGGTCCCATGCAGATGCCCTTGCCGGCGGCAATGTCCATGCCGTCGTTGATGACCATGCGGGCGCGTTCGGTGATGTGATACTTCGCGATGGCCGAGATCACCGAAGGCTTTTCGCCGAGGTCCACCGCATGCGCGGAGAGACGGCGCGCGGCATCCATCACGTACAGGTTGCCGCCCATGCGGCCGAGCGCTTCCTGCACGCCCTCGAACTTGCCGACGGCGGTGCGGAACTGGCGGCGGATCGCGGCGTAGGCGCCGGTGCCGCGCACGGCGATTTTCGCCATCCCGACGTTCGACGAAGGCAGCGAGATCGCGCGGCCGGCCGCCAGACATTCCATCAGCATGCGCCAGCCGTTGCCGACCTGGGCGCGGCCGCCGATCACCCAGTCGAGCGGAATGAAGACGTCCTTGCCGGAGTTCGGGCCGTTCTGGAACACCGCATTCAGCGGCCAGTGGCGGCGGCCAATGTTCACGCCGGGGTGGTCGGTCGGAATGAGCGCACAGGTGATGCCGGGCTCTTCCTCCGAGCCGAGCAGATGGTCGGGATCGAGCGCGCGGAAGGCGAGGCCGAGCACCGTGGCGATCGGGCCGAGCGTGATGTAGCGCTTGTCCCACGTCACGCGAAAACCGAGCGTTTCGCGGCCTTCGTGCATGCCCTTGCAGACCACGCCGACGTCGGGAATCGCGGCGGCGTCCGAGCCGGCGTAGGGGCTCGTCAAGGCAAAGCAGGGAATCTCTTCGCCGCGCGCGAGCCGCGGCAAATAATGGTTTTTCTGTTCTTCGGTGCCGTAATGCATCAGCAGTTCGGCCGGGCCGAGCGAGTTCGGCACCATCACCGAGACGGCGGCCGCCGAGCAGCGCGTGGCGAGCTTCATGATGACCTGCGAATGCGCGTAAGCGGAGAACTGCTTGCCGCCGTACTGCTTCGGAATGATCATGCCGAGAAAGCCGCTCTGCTTGATGTACTGCCAGGTTTTCGGCGAGAGGTCCTGCCACACGACGGTGGTTTCCCAGTCGTTGGCGAGGTCGCACAGATGCTCGCATTCGACGTCGAGGAAAGACTGTTCTTCCGCGGTGAGCGTGGCCGGTCCGTAGCCGAGCAGGGTGTCCCAGTGCGGACGGCCGGAGAACAGTTGGGCGTCCCACCAGACGGTGCCGGCTTCGATCGCATCGCGTTCGGTCGGCGACATCTCCGGCAGGATCTTGCGGAAGATATCGAGCACGGGTTTGCTGAGCCACGCGCGGCGCAGCGGCTTGAGCGTCAGCACGAGCGCGGGCAGTACGAACAGGATGGCGAGGATCGTCGTGGCCACCGGACCGGCCGCGCCGCTCACGTGTGCCGCGGCCACCCAGACGATCATGAAAGCCAGCCACCAGGAGGCGCGCGCCTGAACGTACGTGAGCGCCAGAGCGGCGATAACCAGCACAAGGATGAACCACGGCATGACGTTTCCTCCTGTTTCGATGGTGCGTGCGAACGCCTCCACATGGCGCGGACGGTTCGCGTTCTAGTGATCTACGACGGGCGGCGTGCTGTGCCGCGTGCGGCGCGCGGCGGGTCCGCGCTATCCGCTCATGTTTCTGTCACGTCCGGGTCGTGTGGCCCGGAACGACCGCTGTGCCGACGTTGCGGCGCGCTGTCTGTCTGGTGCGGCCCGTATGCCGTCGTGCGTCGACGGCTTCGCGTCCTGTGTATTGCACGTTCCGTTCCCGGTTGCGCGGACGGCCATCGTGGTGCCGTCCGCGCTGACCGGATTGCGTCAGCCCGGCTTATGCCGTGCCGTGCAGCGCGTGATGCAAGGCGCTCGCTTCGACGTTGCCGCCGCGGCGTTCGTCGTTGGGCGACGTGGCTTCGCTCGTTGCGCTCGTTGCTGCGCTCGCTGCTGCACTCGACGCTGCGCTCGTGCCCGCGCCGTTCGGCTCTGTCGTCGAACCCGACGTGGCCTGCTCGCCTTCCAGGCCTTCCGCGCCGCTCTCGGTCGCGTCGCCCAGTACCGCGGCGAAGGCGGCGAGTTGCGAGCCGTCGGGCAGCGGCGCCTTGAGCGCGGCGACCATCAACGAAGCGAGACGTGCGATCAGTTGCAGGTCGTTCATCGACTTGCCCTGCGAGAACTCCGAGATCAGGCTGTCCGTATCGGTGCCGGCCAGAACGCCCGACAGCGCGCCGATCGCGAAGTGCAGACGCCAGCCGAGCTCCTCGCGCGGCAGATGCGGCAGCGCGCGCTGGAACGCATCGAAAAAGCGCACCGCGACCGAGGCGTAGTGTCCATTCAGGAAGTCGCGAATGAACGACGACGGATCGGTGTAAGCGCGTCCGAGCAGACGCAGGAACGCCTTGCCGCCCACACGCGGATCGCGCGAGAGGCGCAGCGCCGGAATGAACATCGCGCCGAGCACGTGCTCGCAGGTGAGGCGCGCGCCGAGCATTTCGTCGAAGCGGTCGAGCAGCTTGAGCCGCTCCTGGTTGAGCCGGTCGAGGCGGCGCGACAGCATCGAGTGAATCAGCGATTCCTTGCTGCCGAAGTGATAGTTGACTGCCGCGAGATTCACCTCGGCGCGCGAAGTGATCTGGCGCAGTGACATGGCCTCGTAGCCGCATTCGATGAAGAGTGTTTCGGCGGCGTCGAGGATGCGGGACTTCGTGTCGCCGGCGTGCCGGCCTGTTGTGCGAACTGCCATGTTGCGTCTCCCAGTTGCCGGGCATCCGGCCCGCAAACAAGCGATTCAAATGTCGATTTGAAACAGCCGTTTTTTTCAGGATAAAGAAGAGTAGGGACTGCGATCAAGGTTTCTCTGTCGATTAACTCCTCTAGAAGACCCGACGCCGGTCTACCCGCCCGATGTCACGCGTGCGTCAAATCGCGGACAATAAAAAAGGCCGTTCCGATGAAAATCGGAACGGCCTCGTATTGCTTGTTACCGTGTTTGGCCTTGCGTACTGCTGCTTTTATGCGTCTTGCCGACGCCTGCGGTTCGAGCCGCGTTTGCAGCTATTGTGCACGATATCGCGTTAGCAAAATAGCTGTTTAGTTCGAACGCTTAAAGCTGTGCCGCCACCTGCTTCGCCGACTGCGTCATATCGATGCCGCGACGCTCGCGGCTGAACGGAATCAGCGCCGCGATCACCACCGCCACCACGCCGATCACCACGGCCATGACGAGCGCGTAGTTGTTGCCGTGAGCTTCGGCCGCGCTCGCCTGCAACGGACCGTTGACCGACGCGATCAGATTGCCGAGTTGATACACGAGACCGGGGAAGGTCGCGCGAATTTCGTCGGGCGAGATTTCGTTCAGGTGCACCGGAATCACGCCCCAGGCGCCTTGCACGGAAATCTGCATCAGGAACGCGCCGACTGCGAGCAGCACCGGCGTGGACGAGAAAGCCCACAGCGGCAGCACCGGCAGCGCGATCAATGCCGCGATGAAGATGGCGCGCTTGCGGCCGATCTTCTCCGAGATCCAGCCGAAAAACAGACCGCCGCACATCGCGCCGACGTTCAGCGTGATCGTGATGAGCGAGACCGTGTGTGCGTCGAACTGATGCTGGATGCGCAGGAAGGTCGGATACAGATCCTGCGAGCCGTGCGAGAAGAAGTTGAAGGCCGTCATCAGCACGATGGCGTACAGCGAGAGGCCGACGTTCTGCTTCAGCGTGGCGACGAGGCCCGGACGCTCCTTCTTTTCGAGCGTCTTGAAGGCGGGCGATTCCGGCACGTGAGCGCGCACGTAGAGCACGAGCAGCGCCGGCAGCACGCCGACGAAGAACATGCCGCGCCAGCCGATGTACTGATAGAACACGCCGAACACCACCGAAGCGAGCAGGTAGCCGCTCGGGTAGCCGGCCTGCAGCAGACCCGACACGATGCCGCGCGACTTTGGCGGCACGGTCTCCATGGTCAGTGCGCCGCCGACGCCCCATTCGCCGCCCATCGCAATGCCGAACAGGGCGCGCAGCACGAGCAGGGTGGTGAGATTGGGCGAAAAGCCGGACAGCAGTTCGAGCAGCGAGAAGCACGCGATGTTGACCATCAGCGTGGGACGGCGCCCGTATTTGTCGGCAAGCCAGCCGAAGATCAATGCGCCGACCGGGCGCATCATGAGCGTCAACATAATGCCGAAGGCGACCGCCGGTATTTTCGTATTGAATTCCGCTGCGATATCTTTCAATACGAACACCATTAGAAAGAAATCGAATGCGTCCAGCGTCCAGCCGAGATAGGCCGCGATCGTGACGTTTCTCTGTTCCCGTGTCCAGCTCATTGATTGTTCTCCTGAGTCTCCGAATACCCGTGTTCGACGACGGGCGGCTTTGCAACCCCGTGCGCCCCGTGGCGCGGGCTTCGAGGCAGTGTACGCCGACTGTTAAACGCTTGCATGAATGAACGGGGTTTTATCCGTATTAATCCCGACAGCAAAATTCATGCTTAATTCCAATGCATGGTTTATGTCGGCTTAATGTAATTATTGTATTGATTATGTTTGCAGCTCGATTCGTCATTTGTAATGCGAATTTGTTACCGGATTAGGTCGGCGAAAAGGTTTTGAATGCGGTGGTTTTTACGTGGCGGCTAGAAGGGTTACTCCTGAAATCCGGTGGCCGCGGCGCGAAGGCGCCGGTATAAAAGCGGCTCGTCATCCGCTGCCAAATCAACAAAAAAGGGAGATCCACGCATGACCGTTCCGCATCTTTGCCTGCTGATCGTTGCGCTTTTGCCATTTACATGGACCGTGCTGGCCAAAGCCAGCCGGCATTACGACAACGGCACGCCGCGCGCGTATCTCGCCGGTCTCGACGGTTGGCGCGGCCGCGCGCAGGCCGCACATCAGAACGCCTGGGAAGCGCTGGCCATGTTCACGGCGGCGATCGTCGTGGCGGGGCAGGCGGGCGGCGCGAGTCAATGGATCAACTGGCTGGCGATCACCTTCGTGGTCACGCGTGTGCTGCACGGCGTCCTGTACGTGGCGAATCTCGCGTCGCTGCGCTCGCTCGTCTGGTTCGTCGGCGTGGCGTGCGTGGTGTCGATGTTCTTCGTCTCGGCCGCCTGAGTCGACGCACCTGGCCCGCGTGCAGCGCATGTGGACCGTGGTTTCGCGCCTTATATGCTGTTTGCGCATCAGTCGAGCAGAAAAATCAATTTGACTCATGTTGCAGTGCTTCCTATTCTGTCCGTTATTCCTTCGATTTCCGGCAGAGCACGCGTCATGTCAGTCAAATCCATCACTACGAAGCCGGTCCGCCGTGAGCGCAGTCCCTTGACAGCGCTCGCTGTCGTCACTTTATTGACGGGAGTGGGCGCCGGTCTGGGCGGCATGCTGCTCGCTTTGCTGCTGCACGGCATTCAGCATCTGGCGTACGGCTACGGCGCGGCGCATCTCATCAGCAGCGAGAGCTTCCTGCAGGGCGTGACCGATGCGTCGCCGGAGCGGCGCGTGATCGTGCTGGTCGTTGGCGGACTGGTGGCGGGCCTCGGGTGGTGGGCGCTGTATCGATTCGGCCGGCCGCTCGTCAGCATTCGCGCGGCCATCAAGTCGGACGATCCGCGCATGCCGGTGTTGAGCACGACGGTGCATGCGCTGCTGCAGATCGTGACGGTGGCGCTCGGTTCGCCGCTCGGGCGCGAGGTGGCGCCGCGCGAGATCGGGTCCGCGTTGGCCGGCTGGCTTTCGCGGCGCGCGGGTCTGTCGGTCGCGGACAGCCGCATCATGGTGGCGTGCGGCGCGGGCGCGGGTCTCGCCGCGGTGTACAACGTGCCGCTCGGCGGCGCCGTGTTCGTGCTCGAAGTGCTGCTCGGCACGTTCGGCTGGAAGGCGTTCGTGCCGGCGGTGGTGACGTCGGCGGTGGCGGCACTGGTGGCGCAGGCGGGTCTGGGCAACGAGCATCAGTATGTCGTGCCGGCCATGACGTCCGATATGTCGCTCGTGGTGTGGTCGGTCGTGTGTGGGCCGCTGTTCGGCGCCGCCGCATGGGCCTTCACGTCGCTCATGAAGCGTTCGCGCGCTCAGGCGCCGAAAGACTGGCGCTTGCCGGTGTTGTCCGTGCTGAACTTTGCGATCATCGGCGTGCTGGCCATGCATTTTCCGCAGTTGCTCGGCAACGGCAAAGGGCCTGCGGGCCTCGCGTTCGACGGCGGCTTGAGCATGAGCCTCGCGGCCACGCTGCTGGTGTTGAAGGTCGTGATCACCGCGAGCAGTCTGCGCGCGGGCGCCGAGGGCGGCTTGCTGACGCCGGGCCTCGCCAATGGCGCGCTGCTGGCCATCGTGCTCGGCGGCGTCTGGAGCATGGTCTGGCCGGGGGCGTCCGTCGGTGCGTTTGCGATTGTCGGCGCGGCGGCGTTCCTCGCGGCGTCGATGCAGATGCCGGTGACGGCCGTCGTGCTGGTCTTCGAATTCACGCGCGTCGGTCAGGACTTTTTGATTCCCGTGCTGCTCGCGGTGGGCGGCTCGGTGTTGGCTTACCAGGCGTGCGTGAAATGGGCGCCCGCCTTGCAGAACAGTTTCGGATTCGGCTGGGGCGGAGCGGGCAACGTGCCGTGAGGGCCGTGTAACCGGCGTCCGGCATTGGACATCGACGGCCTTGCGGGCAATGCCTGCAAGGCCTTTTCCTTTTTGAGCGCCCATTGGCCGCGCAGATTTGCGGTCGATTCGCCTCTGCGACCCTCGATCGACGATCGCAGGAGAGTAGAATTCGCGCCGGGAAACATCATTTGCTAGCGGTTGCCTATTCAGCCCTATTTTTGCCGGGCGTTATGTTCTGGATTGCTGCCGGATCGTTCTCGCATTCCGACGAATGTTTGAGGAAATCGTGGCATTCGGGTCTCGGAAAACCGGACCTGACGATGGATATGACGGCTTCATTATTTCGAGCACCGTTTTTAGGATTCCATCATGGAAATCAAAGTCAACTTTCTCGACAAGCTACGTCTCGAAGCCAAATTCGACGACTTCACTGTCGTGGCCGATCAACCGATCCGCTATAAAGGCGATGGTTCGGCGCCGGGTCCGTTCGATTATTTTCTGGCTTCGTCGGCTTTGTGCGCGGCTTATTTCGTGAAGCTGTACTGCAACACCCGAAATATCCCCACGGAAAATATCCGTCTTTCGCAGAATAATATCGTCGATCCGGAAAACCGTTATCAGCAGATATTCAAGATTCAGGTCGAATTGCCGGCGGATATTTCGGAAGCGGATCGCCGCGGTATTTTGCGCTCCATCGAGCGGTGTACGGTAAAAAAAGTGGTGCAGGCCGGACCGGAATTCGTCATTGAAGAAGTCGAAAACCTCGATGCCGATGCCCAGTCCCTATTGACGCTCAAGCCCGAAGCCGGTGCGAGCACCTATATTCCGGGCAAGGATCTGCCGCTGGAACAAACCATCGCCAATATGTCGGCCATTCTGGCCGGCCTGGGGATGAAAATCGAAATCGCATCGTGGCGCAATATCGTGCCGAATGTGTGGTCGCTGCATATCCGCGACGCGCATTCGCCGATGTGCTTTACCAACGGTAAAGGCTCGACCAAAGAAAGCGCGCTGGCGTCGGCGCTGGGCGAATTCATCGAACGCCTGAATTGCAATCACTTTTACGGCGGTGCATTCTGGGGCGAAGAAATCGCCAATGCGGAATTCGTTCATTATCCGAACGAGCGCTGGTTCAAGCCCGGCCGCAAAGATGCGCTGCCGGCCGGCATTCTCGACGAATACTGCCTGGAAATTTATAACCCCGACGGCGAATTGCGTGGCTCGCATCTGTACGACACGAATTCCGGCAACGTGGAGCGCGGCATCTGTTCGCTGCCGTTCGTGCGGAAGTCGGACGGCGAAACGGTGTATTTCCCGTCGAACCTGATCGAGAATCTGTACGTCAGCAACGGCATGAGCGCGGGTAATACGCTGGCCGAAGCGCAGGTGCAATGTCTGTCGGAAATTTTCGAGCGGGCGGTCAAGCGTGAAATTCTGGAAGGCGAAATCGCCTTGCCGGACGTGCCGGCCGACGTGCTCGCGAAATACCCCGGCATTCAGGCCGGGATTCAGGCATTGGAAGATCAGGGCTTTCCGGTGCTGGTCAAGGACGCCTCGCTCGGCGGGGTTTATCCGCTGATGTGCGTGACCTTGATGAATCCGCGCACGGGCGGTGTTTTTGCTTCCTTCGGCGCCCATCCGAGTTTCGAGGTGGCGCTGGAACGCAGTCTGACGGAATTGCTTCAGGGCCGCAGCTTCGAAGGCCTGAACGATTTGCCTCCGCCTACTTTCGTCAGTAATGCGGTGACCGAATCGAATAACTTTGTCGAGCACTTCATCGATTCCAGCGGTGTCGTGTCGTGGCGCTTTTTCAGCGCCAAGGCGAATTACGAATTCGTCGAATGGGATTTTTCGGGCAAGGGCGAAGATTCAAATGCCGTGGAAGCCGCGACCTTGTTCGGCATTCTCGAAGGCATGGGCAAGGAAGTTTATACGGCGGTGTACGACCAACTGGGCGCGGTAGCCTGCCGCATTCTGGTGCCGGGTTATTCGGAGGTCTATCCGGTCGAAGATCTGATCTGGGACAACACGAACAAATCGCTGTTGTTCCGCGCCGATATCCTGAACCTGCATCGTCTGGACGACGCGAGTCTCACCGCCTTGCTCGACCGGCTGGAAAACAACGAGCTGGATGAATACTCGGATATCGCGACGCTGATCGGCATCGAATTCGACGAGAACACGGACTGGGGTCAGCTGACGGTCATCGAACTGAAGCTGCTGATCAATCTCGCCTTGCAGCAATTCGAGGCGGCGCAGGAACTGGTCGGCGCCTTCCTGCAGTACAACGACAACACGGTCGAACGCGGCCTGTTCTATCAGGCCTTGAACGTGGTGCTGGAAGTGCTGCTCGACGACGAACTCGAAATGGACGACTACGAGGCCGCCTTCCGCCGGATGTTCGGCAATGCGCGGATGGACGCGGTCATGGGATCGGTGGACGGCAGCGTTCGCTTCCATGGTCTGACGCCGACGAGCATGAAGCTGGAAGGTCTCGACCGGCATCATCGTCTGATCGACAGTTACCGCAAGTTGCATCAGGCGAGGGCGAAAGCGGCGCTTGTGCTGAGCTAGTGTGTGAGTCGCGGACGGACGCGTCGATGGCGTTCGTCCGCGACTTCAGGCGTGCATCGTGCGATGCCGCTGGCGTCGATAGACGAGGCCGGCGTGACGCAAGAAGCGCGTGCAAAACAAAAACCCCCGTAAGATTTGAATCTTACGGGGTTTCTCGAACTACTTCGGCTTACGCCGGAACAACTGATGGTGCCCAGGAGAGGACTCGAACCTCCACGGTGTTGCCACCGCTAGGACCTGAACCTAGTGCGTCTACCAATTCCGCCACCTGGGCACGTTTTCAAGCTAGACCGCTATTTTAGCGGGATGATGCAGCGTGTCAATCCCTACCAGCAAACTACACAGCGCTTTATCTACCGCCCGGTTATGTCGTTCAGCGAAGTCGAACTTCACTGCATGACCACCGTCTTGCCACCTCATGGTGCGATCGAAATAGACCCGAACGACCATAAGGCTTCACACTAAAAGTAAAGCCGCCCGAAGGCGGCTTTACTTTTGAATCTGGTGCCCAAGAGAGGACTCGAACCTCCACAGTGTTGCCACCGCTAGGACCTGAACCTAGTGCGTCTACCAATTTCGCCACCTGGGCAGGTGATGAACAACGAAGACCGCCATTATAGCGACCCGATCAGGCCTGTCAAGCCTTTCTCAAAAACTACCGGAGCGCGCCGACAACGAGGCTGCGTGAGCCTTCCCGCGATGTTCGCCGTCTCGGCCACAGCGACTATTGACGGGCCGCGTAGCGCGCAAGACGGGTGTTAGAATGCCTCGCAGCAGTGTGTTGGAACGGTGCACACGCCCGTCGGACTCAGCCTTGAACGAGCCGGACCCGAGTAGTCATTTGCAAGTGCAACTCAAGCGCGTCTCATGCGCTTCCTAAGCCGAGCCACATCGCCGACCGACGTCCATGCAACGAGAAAAAATCATCGACAAGCCCTTGAGCAAATTCCCGTATCCGATTCCAAGCCGCGAAGAGATCCTTGGCGTCCTGCGCACCAGTGAAGCGCCGCTTGCGGCCAACGACATCGCCGAAGCCTTGTCGATTAAGCGCCAGGAGCGCGAAGGATTTTTCAAGCGCCTCGGCGCGATGGAGCGCGACGGCCAGATCCGGCTCGATCAGCGCAATCTCTATCAACTCACTCACCCTTCGAACTTCGTCGCCGGCCGCGTGCAGGGTCATCGCGACGGCTACGGTTTCCTGATCCGCGACGACGGTCAGGACGACCTGTTCCTGCCCACCGGCGAGATGCAGAAGGTCATGCACAACGACCGCGTGCTTGCGCGCATCGTCGGTTATGACCGTCGCGGGCGTCCGGAAGGGCACATCGTCGAAGTCACGGATCGCGCCAACAAGCGTGTGATCGGTCGCCTGCTCAACGAGAACGGTGCGTTGATCGTCGCGCCCGAAGACAAGCGCATCGGCCACGACATCCTGATCAACCAGAACACCAAGAAGGCCAAGGTCGGCCAGGTGGTGGTGGTCGAGCTGACCGATTTCCCGAGCCGTCATTCGCAGCCGCTTGGCCGCGTGGTGGAAGTGCTGGGCGATATCGACGACCCCGGCATGGAAATCGAAATCGCGGTGCGCAAGTACGGCGTGCCGCACGAGTTCAGCCAGGCCGCGCTCGACGAAGCCGCTAAACTGCCCGACGAAGTGCGTCCGGTCGACGCGCGTCATCGCATCGATCTGCGCGACGTGCCGCTCGTCACCATCGACGGCGAAGACGCCCGCGACTTCGACGACGCCGTGTATTGCGAGCCGGTGCAGGTCGGACGCGGCGAGGGCTTCCGCCTGATCGTCGCGATCGCCGACGTCTCGCATTACGTGCTGCCGAAAAGCGGTCTCGACGCCGACGCGCTCGAGCGCAGCACCTCGGTGTACTTCCCGCGCCGCGTGATTCCGATGCTGCCGGAAAAGCTCTCGAACGGGCTGTGCTCGCTGAACCCGCATGTGGATCGTTGCGTGCTCGTGTGCGACATGATCGTCACGGCGCGCGGCGAAGTGAAGGCGTATCAGTTCTATCCGGGCGTGATCAATTCCGCCGCGCGTCTGACCTACACGGAAGTCGCCGCGGTGCTGAAGAACACCAAGGGTCCGGAGGCCGCGCGCCGCGCCGCGCTGCTGCCGCAGTTGCAGAACCTGTACGGCGTGTACAAGTCGCTGTTCGCGGCGCGTCAGAAGCGCGGTGCGATCGACTTCGACACCACCGAGACGTACATCGTCTGCAATGCGCAAGGCAAGATCGAGCAGATCGTGCCGCGCACGCGCAACGACGCGCACAAGCTGATCGAGGAGTGCATGCTCGCCGCGAACGTCTGCGCGGCCGACTTCCTCAAGCGCAACAAGCATCCGGGTCTGTTCCGCGTGCACGCCGGACCGACCGCGGAGAAGCTCGAAAATCTGCGCACCTTCCTGCGCGGCATGGGCCTCTCGCTGGCCGGCGGCGACAAGCCGCACGCGAGCGACTACGCCGCGCTGATGGCGCAGATCCGCGAGCGGCCGGACGCGCAGATGCTGCAGACCATGCTGCTGCGTTCGATGCAGCAAGCGGTCTACAGCCCGGACAACATCGGTCACTTCGGTCTCGCGTACGAGGCGTATGCCCACTTCACGAGCCCGATCCGCCGTTATCCCGACCTGCTCACGCACCGCGCCATCTACGCGATCCTGCAAGGCCGCAAGTATCAGCCCGAGCCGCCGCAAGGCGTCGAACTGAACACGGCGTTGTCGCCGCGTGCTCGCGCCATGCAGCAGTCCGACGAAGAGAAGCGTGGCCGCGCGCGCGCCAACAACGTCGCGATCTGGGAAGAACTCGGCCTGCATTGCTCGGCCAACGAACGCCGCGCCGACGAAGCCTCGCGCGACGTCGAAGCATGGCTGAAGTGCTATTTCATGCGCGACAAGCTCGGCGAAGAGTACGGCGGCATGGTGAACGGCGTGACGTCGTTCGGCATCTTCGTGCAACTCGACGCGCTGTTCATCGAAGGTCTCGTGCACGTCACCGAACTCGGCTCGGATTACTTCCAGTACGACGAGATCAAGAACGAGTTGCGCGGCGAGCGTACGGGCATTCGTTACCGGTTGTCCGATCGCGTGCGGGTGCAGGTGAGCCGCGTCGATCTGGACGCGCGCAAGATCGATTTCCGCCTCGTGCGCGATACGCCGATCAAACCGCCGGTCAATCGCGCGGCGCTGGCAGACAAATCGTCGGGCGAAAGCGGCGGTGCGCGTGTCCGTTCGCTGCCGCCGGTCGAGGGCGGCGCGCCGGGCGCGGGTGCGGGCGGTCGTCGCAAGAAGGCGGCGCCGGCACAAACCGCGGCGGTCAAGGAAGCGCGCGCTGCGCGCGGTGCGGCCAGAAAGCACGGCGCGCCGGTCAAGGCGGCATCCAAGACGCAGGCTCGCAAGAAGCGCTGAGCTTGCAGCAGGGCTTGAACCGCGCGCATCGGGTACGTCGCAACGTGCCGGTTGCGCGCGGTCTTCGTTTCATCGCGGGGAAGCTGCGCGAGCGCTGTCCCGGCAAGATTCAGCCGTTTCGTATTCATCACAGCAGCGCGCGTTCATGGCGCGCTCAATCAAAGGTTTTTCAGTCATGTCACGTCTCAAGGTTCTATACGGTTTCCACGCAGTGACCGCGCGTATGCGGCACGACGCGTCGACGGTCGAAGAGGTTTACTACGACGCGACGCGCAAAGACCGTCGCATGACCGAATTCCTGCACGCCGCAAAAGAAGCCGGCGTGCGCCTGATCGCGGCCGACGAAACGCGTCTGTGGGGTCTCGCGCACACGGAGCGTCACCAGGGCGTGGTGGCGCGCGCAACCGACATGCCGCTCGCGCAGAATCTCGCCGAGCTGCTCGACGGCATCAACGGCTCGCCGCTGATCCTCGTGCTGGACGGCGTGACCGATCCGCACAACCTCGGCGCCTGTCTGCGGGTGGCCGACGCTGCCGGCGCGCACGCGGTGATCGTGCCGCGCGACCGCGCCGTGGGTCTGAACGCCACCGCCGCGAAGGTGGCGAGCGGCGCGGCCGACACGGTGCCGTACATCACCGTCACGAATCTGGCGCGCGCGCTGCGCGAGTTGAAGGACGCGGGCGTGTGGGTGGTCGGCACGGCGGGCGAAGCCACCAAGAGCCTCTACGAGACCGAACTCGACGGTCCGGTGGCGCTGGTGATGGGCGCCGAAGGCGAGGGCATGCGCCGCCTCACGCGCGACACCTGCGACGTGGTCATGCAGATTCCGATGGCGGGCACGGTGGAAAGCCTGAACGTTTCCGTGGCGTCGGGCGTGTGTCTGTTCGAAGCGGTGCGGCAGCGGGCGGTGAAGGCCAAGGCGAAGTAATCGGGGTATCAGGCGGCGGGGCGCGGCGGCAGCGAGAAACTGCGCCGCGCCCTGTTTCGTTTACATGGCTGCGGTTTGCGCTTCGGCGTTGCTGGCTCAATTCACCGGCGCTTGTCCCGTCGCCATGATCGTGCTGAGTTTTGTGCCGCCGATCGATTCGCAATCGGCCTGTTTCGGTTCTGTCCACTGAACGGCGACGCCGCGCACCACCGGCCTGACCATACGCCACGGCCAGAAGCCGAAGCGCTGCGAGCCCGTGTAGTCGACAATTGCGTCGGCGCCGCGCAACTGCGCATCCTCGGCCATTTTCGGAAGGATATCTTCCACGCTCCCGTAGGTGCCCTTGCCGATCTTCAGGTTCCTGACGATCTTGTATTTCTGGCTGGCAGGCGGAAGGTGCGCGAAGAAGCAGAAGTTCGCGATACTGGCCGGCAGGTCGACTGGCACATGTGGTGACGCACCGGTAGAGGCGACTGGCTCAGCACCGGAGGCGGCGTCCGATGCCGATGTTATTGATTGCGCTGATGGCTCTGCGGCCACGGCGGCGGTTGACGCGGCGAGCGCCAGCAGAGTGGCGATCAGGCGAAGAGGAATGGTCCGTGTGTGGTTCATTGGAATAGTTTTAATGACGTGAGCGCAGGCTGGCTAGCCTGTCCAAATGATGTCCTTGCGACGCCTGGATATTAAGGTAGCGCAGCGAGGTTGGCTATATGGGGCGACCGGAATTGCACCATTCCCCGCTCACTCATCCGCCACTCCGGTAAACTCGTGTTTTTTACTGCTCGCCCGCATTCCCCATGACTCAAGACGAACTCAAGCAACTGGTCGGCCAGGCCGCCGCCGACTATGTCAACGCCACCGTACCGGAAGGCTCGGTGATCGGCGTTGGAACCGGCTCCACCGCGAACTGTTTCATCGACGCGCTCGCGGCCAACAAGGCCCGCTATCGCGGCGCGGTGTCGAGCTCGCTCGCCACCACGGCGCGTTTGCAGTCGCACGGCATCAAGGTGCTCGACCTGAACGAAATCGATTCGCTGCCGGTGTATGTCGACGGCGCCGACGAAATCGACCATGGCGGCGCGATGATCAAAGGCGGCGGCGGTGCGCTGACGCGCGAGAAAATCGTCGCGTCGGTGTCGGACGTGTTCGTTTGTATCGCCGACGCGAGCAAGCTGGTCGACACGCTCGGCAACTTCCCGCTGCCGATCGAAGTCGTGCCGATGGCGCGCACGGCAATCGGCCGGCGCATCACGGCGCTCGGCGGCGTGCCGGTCGTGCGCGTGACGAAGGAAGGCGTGCCGTTCATCACGGACAACGGCAACGAAATCATCGACGTCAAAGGTCTGCGCATCAGCGACCCGCGCACGCTGGAAACGCATGTGAACGCGTGGCCGGGCGTCGTGACGGTCGGTCTGTTTGCCGGTCGCGGCGCGAATCTGTGTCTGCTCGGCACGGATACGGGTGTCGAGACGATCGAATACAGCAAGGATTGAGCGGCTGTTCGAAGCAGGCCTGCTGGATGCCGCCGTATAACGGCATCCAGACCTCGGCCTGAATCTCCTTCAGGCCGCGTTCAACGCGCGGCTTGTCCGATGGCCTGCGTCATCCGCTGCACGTAGCGCTCCATCGAAAATTCGGTATGCGCGTCGATCTGCGCCTGCGTCGCGAGACGCTGCGCCATCGACGGATCGGCGCGCAATACGCCGATTGCCTCGGCCAGCGCGGCCACGTCGCCCGGCTTCACCAGCCAGCCGTTCTTGCCGTGCCGCACGATTTCCGTCACGCCGCCCGCGGCCGCGGCAATCACCGGCTTCACGGCGGCCATCCCTTCCACGATCACGCGACCGAACGGCTCCGGCTCCGTCGAGGTGTGCAGGATCACGTCCATGGCTTTCATCCACGCCGGCACGTCGTCCTGAAAGCCGGCGAAATGCACGCGGTCGGCGATGCCCAAGGCGGCCGCCTGATCGCGCAGTCGCTGCGCGTAGGCGTCTTCGCCGAACAGCGGCGCACCCACCAGCACGAGATGCGCGTCGGGCAGCCGCGCCAGCGCATCGAGCGCGACGTGCTGACCCTTCCACGGCGCGAGGCGGCCGAACAATCCTGCCAGCCACGCCTGCTCGGGCAGTCCGAGACGGCGGCGCAGGGCGGCGACATCGGTGCCGTCGAAACGCCCGAACGCGCCCGCGCCGATGCCGTTGTAGATCACCGGCACGCGTTGCACGTCGATGCCCGTCAGCGCCGCGAGCGAGTTGGCCGAAGCCTGCGAATTCGCCACCACCAGATCGACGGCGAAACGCACCAGCCATTTGACGACAGTCAGTTGCGCGCGCCCGAAATGCTCGCGCGTCAGTATGTCGTGCTGATACCAGATCACTGGTCTGCGATGCAGCGGCTTGCCGAGCGCGCCGAGCACCAGCGCCTTCTGCGTGTTCAGAAACAGCACGTCGAATGCACGCGCGCGCTGCGCGATCGCGCGGACCTGACGCAGGATGCCCGGCACCACGCGCAGACAGTTCAACCCCGACGCCTGCCGCACGATGCCCGAGACGCGCGCGTCGTTCATCACCTGCACGCGCGCGCCGATCGCTTCGAGCCGCGTACGGAACGGGCCGTCGGAAAGCAGCACGACTTCGCTGCGTGTCACACAGCTTCCCGCCAGCTCCAGCAGCGCGAATTCGGCGCCGCCGAGTTGTCCGCTCTGATCGACGAACAGCACGTTCGGCGTCGCGCTCACGTGAGCGGCGGAGGCCGCGGGTGGCGCGGACGGATCGAGCGCGGCGGGACGGCTGCTGAGCGGTAGCGAATGGGCGAGCGGTGTGGCGTCGATAGTCGGGCGCATAGAAGGGCGAAGTGAATGAATGGAGCGCTTCGCAACAGGCGAATGGCGAGCCTTCATTATTCGCGTACTGTCGCGCGTCGAATGTGGTCATACGCACGCACGACAAATGAAGCGGCACATACACTCTTTCCCATGACCAAAGGTCGTTTCTAATAAGTCGGGGGGAACATGAAAGTGGCGATCGTGCACGACTGGCTCGTCGCACCAGGCGGGGCGGAGAAGGTGCTCGAACAGATCATTGCGTGCTTCCCGGATGCAGATCTCTTCAGCCTCGTCGATTTTCTCGACGATCGCAAACCGCTTGGCGGCAAGCCCGTCACGACATCTTTTATCCAGCGTCTGCCGTTCGCTCGGCGTCGCTATCGCGCGTATCTGCCGCTCATGCCGCTCGCCATCGAGCAGTTCGATCTGTCCAGTTACGACCTCATCATCACCAGCTCTTATGCGGTGGCGAAGGGCGTGCTGGTCGGACCCGATCAGACGCATGTGAGCTACGTCCATTCGCCGATGCGCTACGCGTGGGACCTGCAACATCAGTACCTGCGCGAAGCGAAGCTGACACACGGGCCGAAATCGTGGGCCGTGCGCGCGTTGCTGCACTATCTGCGCGGCTGGGATTCGCATTCGGCGAACGGTGTAGACCGTCTCATCGCCAATTCACATTTCGTCGCGCGACGCGTGATGAAAACATACCGGCGCGACGCGGCCGTGGTTCCGCCGCCTGTCGACGTGCACCGCTTCGAAGTGTGCGCGCAGAAGGACGATTTCTATCTGACCGCGTCGCGCATGGTGCCTTACAAGCGCATCGATCTGATCGTCGACACCTTCAACGCAACGCCGCACCGCAAGCTCGTGGTGATCGGTGACGGCCCTGAAATGGCCGCGATTCGCGCGAAGGCCGGTCCGAACGTGACGATCCTCGGCTATCAGCCGTTCAAGGTACTCAAGGATTATCTGCAACGCGCGCGGGCTTTCGTGTTCGCCGCCGAAGAAGATTTCGGCATCGTCGCGCTCGAAGCGCAAGCCTGTGGCACGCCGGTGATCGCGTTCGGCAAGGGCGGCGCGCTGGAAACCGTGGTACCGATCGGCGAGCCGCATCCGACCGGCGTGTATTTCGCACGCCAGACGGTCGTGTCGATGCTCGATGCGATCGACCGCTTCGAGCGGCAGCGCGACCAGATCACGGCAGCGGCCTGCCGCGCGAATGCCGAGCGTTTTTCGGCGACGGTTTTCCGGCGCGCGTTCATGAGCGAAGTGACGCGCACGATCGCTGCCGCCGGTTTGCGTTATCGCGCGGGAGCAAGCGAGCGCGTCGAATACGAACGCTCCACCGAAGACCTCGCGTGGCCGGGCGAAGCAGTGAAGGGAAGCAGTTGGGGACGCTGAAGTAAGGAAGGTGCGGTTGTGCTGTCGCTGTACTGCAATAGGCCGTGGTCATTCGTTCCGGTGCCGTGCTTCGACCGGTTCGACTGACGTCGGCGCTGGAATCAATAAAGAGACATCCGGGTGCTCGCAATGCGTCGCTGAAAAGAAGTCCGGCGGCGCAGGCGAGCTTCGCGTATGCCCATAACGACCTGAAGCAGACCTTCGCGGACGTGGACGACGTGCCGCCGCCACACACGGCTTTCGACGTGGGCGGTCATCGTGGTCGGGAGCGTCGCGGCGATTCACTACAACAGGCAGTCGTAATTCGTGCGCCATGTACCGGCGCACGCTGAACACGACCTTTGGACGAGGAAGAATTTAAACTCATGAATGCCGATCGCCTTCCGGGAGCCTTTCCCGACATTGCCCAAACCTGGGCAAGCCTGCAGGCCGAACTGCCACTCACGCCTATTCGCAACGAGCAGGATTACCAGCAGATGGTGCGGGTTGCGAATTCGCTCGCCGATCATCTGAAGGGTCACGAGCAGGACCCGCTGGCCGATCTTCTCGCGATCGTCAGCGATCTGGTCGAGAACTGGGAAATCAGCCACGTGACCATTCCGAAAGCGGAGCCGCGCGAGGTGCTGCGGCATCTGCTGGAGACGCATGGCCTGAAGCAGAAGGACCTGATGGGAATCGCGTCGCCTACAGTGGTGAGCGATATTCTCGCGGGTCGCCGGGCCATCAGCAAGAAAGTGGCAAAGGCGCTTGCCGTGCGTTTTCATACGGACGTCAGCGCGTTTCTCTAAAGCTTGAAAGTACTGCTCGCCAGTACTTTCAACGCGTCCTCATCGATCCGCAGGCGGCAATCGGGCCGGCTGCGGATTCGTCGTTTTTCCGTTCCGCATTCGCTGATGTCTGGTTGCCGGTGTGTGGGTCGATGCGTGCTTATGATGGCTCGCCGGGTGTTCCGTAGTTCTTCTCTTTCCAGATCACGGGTAACAGGTAACAGGTAACAGATAACGAGGCTCATGAGCGGACCGCCATGAGCGCGATTTCGCTCGCGTGCGCCGTGGCATGACCGGACCTGTCCGCACCGCCAACGCCAACGCCAACGTAAAAAAAGGGCTGCGCCGTATTGCGGCGCAGCCCTTCACGTTACAGCGGTTCTTCTAATCGACGTCCCGCTTATTGCGGTGCCATCGGGTCGACCGGATCAGCGGACGAGTACGTATAGGCATACGCGTAATCGTACGTGCCGTAGCGGTTGCGGCTCTTCAGCGGCACGGCATTCATCACGCCGCCCACCACGCGCGCGCGGGCTCGGCGCAACTTCTTCAACGCCTCGGCCAGATGACCCTCGGTGTGCGCGCCGGCGCGCATCACCAGCACCGTCGAACCCGCGATGTTGGCGACCACGGCGGCGTCGGCCACGGCCAGCAGCGGCGGTGTGTCGACGATCACCAGATCGAACTCCTGTTCGAAGCGCGCGAGAATTTCACCAAATCGCGCCGACGTCAGAATCTCGGACGGATTCGGCGGATAAGCGCCCGCGGCGATGAAGTGCAGACCATCCACGCCGGTGGCGCGTGCGGCCACGTCCAGATCGACCTGACCGGTGAGCAGTTCCGTCAGGCCGCCGTTGGGCGAGCGTCCCATGTATTGCGCGAGGCGTCCGCGTCGCAGATCGGCGTCGATCAGCAGCACGCGCTTGCCGGATTCCGCGATCAGCGCCGCGAGATTGGCGCACAGGAAGCTCTTGCCGTCGGACGGCGCCGGGCTGGTGATCGCCACCACGCGATTGGGTGCATCGACGAGGCCGAACTGCAAGGTGGCGCGCAAGCCGCGCAAACCTTCGACCGTCGTGTCGTACGGATGCGTTTTCACGAGCAGCGGGCGCAGCGGCGCCTTGCTGGAACCGATCACGGTTTGCGTGCCTACCGGCGCGGCGGCCGTGGTGGCGCGCGAACGGATCAGTCCCATCAGACCGCCTGCCTTCGACTCGATGGCGCGCACTTCCGTCGGCGTGGAGCGTGGCGCCGGCAAGGCCGCGGCGCGCGCGGCGCTCAACTGCCGGTCGTTGCGTTCCTGTTCCGGGCTGAAGGCGATCGAACCGAAGATCGGCAACTGGAAGCGGCGTTCCACGAGTTCCGGATCGCTCACGCCGGTAAAGAACGTGCGACGGCAGATTGCGAACAGAATGCCGCCGACGATACCGAGCAACGTGCCCGCCGAAATGATGAGCGCCGATTTCGGACGCACCGGTTGCGAAGGCAGCAGCGCGTTGTCGATGATGTGCACGTTGCCGATGGTGCCGGCGCGCGAGATCGACAGTTCCTGCGTTTTGTTCAGGAGAGCCACGTAGATTTCTTCGGCAACCTTCGCGTCGCGTTGCAAGGCGAGGGCGTTGCGCTCGGAACTCGGCAGCGCGGCGAAGCGGCTTTCGAACGTGGCTTTTTCGCGCGACATGGCCGCGATTTGCGCGTCGACCTGTTGCACGTCGCGACTCGCTTCCGTGAAGCGCAGCAACAACTGCGAACGCTGGATACGCAACGCGGCGATCTGCTTTTCGTAGTCGAGGCCGCCGGCGAGATAGAGTCCCGCTTCCTGGGTCGGCTGGAACGAAGCCGAGCCGACACGCGACTGATACTCCGACAGCGCCGTTTCGGTCTTCTTCACTTCGGCCCGCAGACGCGGCAGTTCGCCGCTCAGAAAGCTGAGCATGCGGCTCGCTTCTTCCTGGGCGCGCTCGGTGCGCTGTTTCAGATACGAAGCCGCCACCGCGTTGGTGATGTCGGTGATCGCATGCGGATCGGCGCCCATGTACGACAGCTGCACGACACCTGTGTCACGGCCTTTCTCGCTGACCTGCAGGCCGGACGACAGCGCCGAGACGGCGTCGAGCTGGTTGAAGCGCGTCACGTAGAACTCGGTGCCGGGATTGGCCACCAGCGTCTTCACGAACAGCGTGACACCGTTGCCGCTCGCTTCCTGACCGGCCACGCCGGTGAGAAGCTGCTCGCCGAACGGGTCGGTGACTTCGTAGCGGTTGTCGCCGAGCGCACGCAGCGTCAGACGCGTGCCTTCGAGCGATTTCGGCACGGTGATGGAGTCGACCGCGAACTGCTCGCCGCCCCATGCATACGAACGCATGCCGAAGCCCGCGCCGAGCGGATGACCCGGACGCGCGAACAACGCGGAGATCTTGCCGAGCACCGGCATGGTCTTCGCGGTCGCGCTGAAGTTCAGCTTGAACTGTTCGACCACCGGCTCGACCACCGCGCGGCTCTTGATGATTTCAATTTCCGCGTCGGTCTGCACCGGTCCGGACTGCGGCACGACCGAGGGCGTGTTCTGCGGCGGCGCGTTGTTGCCGGTTTGCGCGTCGACCTGAAGCAGGGCGTCGGCGGAATAGATCGGCGTGGCGACGCGCGTGTAGAGCACGGCCGCGAGAATCACGCAGGCGGCAATGCCGACTACCCACCAGATCTGTTCGAGTACGACGCGCAGCATGTCGCGCATCACGGCGTCTTCGTCGCTGGCGGGCGCCGGTCGGTGGTCCAGCATGTCATAGGTACTCATGGCGTCACTCCGTCACGGAACTGCGCTTGACGGGCGCAATGAGATACGGCCGCGAGCCTGGCGGCAATCGTTTTGATGGTCATCGTTTGGTCCCTCGCGTGAAGCAGCGCTGTATTGGGTTAGCGCGCCGCTTCCTGCCATGCCCCGCGCATCGCGCGTAAACCGACTCGCCATTTGCGAAGCGCAAGTGCCACGCCGCCGCGTTCGAATGCCAACGACAATGCACGCAGGAACCCCGGGTCCGCGCGATCGCCGATCAGCGTCGAGTAAGCGACGAACGCCCATCGGCCGGGTGGCGTCAGGTATTCGCACATGATGAGTCGGAGATTGAAAGACGCGTTATAGAAAGCCGCGTCGTTGAATGAAAAACGCTGGTCTTCATCGCTGCGTTGAGCCGGGAAGTGCTCCACCAGCAGCGAAGGGTCGTAAATCAGGGTCCAGCCGCGCCGTTCGATGTCGAGACTGAAGCCCATTTCGCAATGGACCTGGGCGCCGGTGCCGCGCAGTCGCGCGTCGAAGCGCAAGGTGCCGATCGCTTCGCGGCGAAACGCCATGTTCACGCCCTTGAGCACCTGCACTTCGCGCGGGCCGCCATGACCGATATGGTGATTGCCGATGGCGCGGCCATACCAGCGCACCAGTCCCACGCGCGGCTTTTGCCCCTGCAGGATGCCGTTGCGTTCGTGCACGATGTCGCGTCCGCCGAGACCGCCGAGCGCTGCGTCGTTCTCGAAGGCGAGCGCGATCCGCTCGATCCAGTCGGGATGCGGGGCGGCGTCGTCGTCGGTGAAGCAGAGCACGTCGCCGCTCGCGCTTTCGATGCCGAGGTTATAGGCGGCCACCACGCCGGGCGTCTGCACGAGCACGAGCCACAGGCGCGTATCGGGGCGGCTGGCTTCGCGTGTGCGCAGCCAGTCGAGCGTGGCGTAATCGTCGTGGCGCGCGATCACGATCACTTCGTCGGCACGGCGGCGTTGCGCGTCGAGCGCGGCGAGGCAGCGAGCGAGATCAACGGTGCGCCGGTAGGTCGGCACGATCACGGAGACTTTCACGGGCGTTTCCCGAGTTGGCATGGTCAAAACGCGTTCCGGTTGATGAAACCCTTGAAGATGGTGATGAGCACGATCTTCATGTCGAAGGAGAACGACCAGTTGTGGATATAGAACAGATCGAACTTGACGCGCGCTTCCATCTTTTCCACCTTGGTGGTCGCGCCGCGATAACCGTTGACCTGCGCCCAGCCGGTGATGCCGGGCTTGATGCGATAGCGGTGCATGTAGCCGTACACCTGATCCTTGTAGAGATCGTCGTGTTCGAGCGCATGCGGACGCGGACCGACCACCGACATCTGTCCGAGCAGCACGTTCAGGAACTGCGGCAGTTCGTCGAGGCTGGTGCGGCGCATGAAGCCGCCGATCTTCGTGACGCGCGCGTCGTTGCGCGTCGCCTGCGTGAGCGTGCCGTGCGATTCCTGATGCACCGTCATCGAACGGAACTTGTAGATCGCGAACGGCTGGCCGTCGACACCCTTGCGCGTCTGCCGGAAAAACACCGGTCCCGGCGAGGTTGCCTTGATCGCGGCCGCCAGCACGATGAACACCGGTGCGAGCGCGAGCAGGGCAGTGGCGGCGAACAGCCGGTCGAACATCAGCTTGGGCCACATCTGCGGCGGCGAGAGCGGTGTCGCGCTCAGGTTGATGGTCGGCAGGCCGACCACGTCGACCATGGCGTGATTGAACAGCGAAAGGCTGCGCACGTCCGGGATGAAACGCAGATTCACGAAGTCATGCCGGAACATGCGCGTGAACCGGTAAATCGTATGTTCTTCCGAGAGCGGCAACGCCAGCCACACTTCGTTCACGCGTTCGTCGCGCACCCGGGAGGCGAAGGCGTTCAGATCGGTCAGCACTGGCAGGCGGTTCAGACGCGCGCCGAAGGTGCCGGGGCCGTTTGCGGTCGGGTCGCTCGTGTCGAGCACGAAGACGGGTTTGAAGCCGGCTTGCGGTGCGCCTTCGAGATGCGCGAGCAAGGTGCGGGCGAAACCCGGCGCACCGACGATAGCCACGGTGCGATAGTTCATGCCACGCCGCCGGACGCTGCGCAGCGCGACGTGCACGAGACACTTCGTCACCACGATCAGGGCGCCGGAAATCAGCGTCGAATAGCCGAACCACAGGCGCGAAACCGCATCCATGCGATGCAGCGTGAAAGCCAGCACCAGCGCGGTGGCAACCACCACCATCCACGCGGCGGCAACGCGCGCCAGCATGGCGGGCAAGGCCTTGCCGCGCCAGGTGTCGTACACGCCGAAGCCTGGAAAGAGCAGCAGTACCAGCACGCAATTGAATGCGATCAGCAGGCGCTCGGTATCCGATAAGGCAATCGGCGGAGAAAAGCGCATCCAGTGAGCGAGCAATCCCCCCGCAATCACAAAGAGTGCGTCGAGGAATCGCGCAGTATTCCTGAACATTTGGATCTACCCGGTAGTCGAAGGAAACGCCGTTCTTATTCGACGGCTTCAGCCTGGCGCAGACGCGGCAGCAGCCGGTCGAATTCGCGCTTCACGAGGCCGTAGCACTCGCAGGCACGCGCTTCGAGGCCCTTGCGGTCGAGAATCTTGATGTGTCCGCGGCTATGGTGAATCAGGCCTTCGTCGTGCAACTTGCCGGCCGCTTCCGTAATGCCTTCGCGGCGCACGCCGAGCATGTCGGCGATCAGTTGCTGGGTGACCGTCAGGTCGTTGGAGGCCACGCGGTCCACTTCGATCAGCAGCCAGCGGCACAGTTGCTTGTTGAGCGCGTGGTGGCGGTTGCAGGCAGCCGTTTGCGCGACTTGCGTGAGCAGGGCGTGCATGTAAAGCAGCATCAGGCGGCGCAGAAAGTCGGAGCGGGCGAAGTGCTGTTTCAGCGCCTGGGCGCTCATACGGTAAGCGAAGCCGGCCGATTGCACCTGTACGCGGTTCGGCATGGTTTCGCCGCCCGTGAGCACCGGCACGCCGGTCATGCCTTCACGGCCCACTGCCGCGATTTCGACCGAGCTGCCGTCTTCCATCGTCGAGAGCATGGAAATGATGGCGGTGGTCGGGAAGTACACGTGATGAATGCGCTGACCGGAATCGCACAGCAGTTGTTCGGTGCGCAGATGAACGAGTTCGAGATGCGGGGCAAGCGCCTGCCATTCATGGGACGGCAATGCGCCGAGCAAATGGTTGCCGTGCAGATCTGATTGAAGTGTCAACATGATCGGTCCTCGCGTGAAGTCGCGCTCTGCGTGACTTCCTGTTTTTTGACCCGATGCCTGCATCCTTTAAATAACGACGTGCTGCCTGGCGAGCAGCGAAGGATGAACAGGACCGGCCCCGTATTGGCCTTTATGCGTCGTCGCCATTGTTGTTGATGTCTTTAGCGGCGCCGCGGTGTTGCGATCTCTCTTTAGCGAGGAGCGTGCCAGGGATAGGGAAAACGAGGACTGGTGCGGCGCAACGATTCTGCCGTTAGCACTGCGCGAAGCCAAACGTGTCTTTTTGTTTCAATTCTGTACAACCCCAGGTGCCTGGGCTATCGCCGCGATAGCCTTTTCAATCGACGCCAAGTCCTTGATCGGATTGACTTAACGGTTGCTGGTAAAGGCTTCGGGGCGGTTGTTTCAGTTATGCGACGCGCTTCATCGCCCTGTTTCGCGGGCGCGTCCGGGATGTGCCGGAATTGATTCAGAAGTGTTCTATGCCCTTGGTTCGCTGCCGAACGGTGTGACTTATTGGCGTCGCAAAAGTCGCGAAAAAGCCGACAGTGATTCTGCAGCCCAGACACCACGATTCGCGCAGCGCGAGCTTTTATGCGGGCTGCGAAGGATTCCCTGTATCGGTCGGACACTCACCCATAGAAGGTGGCGGATAAAGCATTGATGGCCCGCACCTCACCCGCCGGTGTCGAAGTTGTTGCGTCTGAGTTAAACGGCGCACTCGATGTACGTGCAACGAGTTGGTCCAGCGCGATAAGCGGCACCACCTGTACATGGTTTGGCGCAAGATGAAACCAGTCGCGTGCGGCGCGATAGTGTGGATCGACGATGTGTACGAAGCGCGCGAAGCGCTTCGCTTCGATCGCGAGTTGCCAGCCGTCGTCGTTGCCGTTGCGTTGCACGCTGACCTTCAGACCGAGATCGTGCCGTTCGGTCGCACGCCGCTCGGGCAGGTGAAACGATTGCGCAAGCACGTGGCCATGCGTCGCGTCGCGCAGCGTGGCGATCGTCACGTCGTGCGCGCGCGGTCCGAAGCGATAGGCGTGAGTGAAGTCGAAGAACTGGCCGAGGCATTCGGCCGCGCCGAGACGCTGCGCGCTGCGCGGCGCAAGCTCGACCGCTCGGCTGGCCGACGCGACCTTGACCGCGCCGTCGCGCAGACACAGCAACTCCAGTTGTGCGTGCACGGTTTGCGCACGCTCGTTCAGCAAATGAATATCGAGGCCGTTGAGGCCTTCGTCGGTGATGACCGTCTGGATGGGTTGCAACGTTTGCGCGAGCCCGTGGAGGGCGCTTTTAGGCCGTCCTGTGGCGTCGATCAAGCCCCACCCGGCCCCCGGCCGCAAATCCTGCAACTGCCAGACCAGTGCGCCGCCGCAACCCGAGCCACCGCGCCGCCATTCGGAGAACACGTCGGTCATCAGTTCCGCCACCACCGCGCGCGACAGTTCCAGGTAGCGCGCGGGGTCTTCGTAACGCAGGCGCGCGGGCTCCACGCCGTAATGCGTCTGAAGATAATGATCGCGCACGTCGTCGAAATCCCAGCCGGCGCCCGGATCGCGCGGCACGGCCGCTTTCCAGCGTGGATCGTGCGCGGCTATCGTGCCGAGCGCATCGTGCAGGGTGGTATCGTCGGGTACGTTGGCGAAAGCCAGACACTCCGCGGCGAAACGCACCTGCGAGCGCCGCACGTCGTCGAGCGAACGTTGATACGCGCCCACGCCGTAATAATGGGTGATGCCTTCGTTAGTCGAAAACGGCCACACGCCGCTGGTGGGCGAGTTGGCGACGAACGGCACATCGGGTCGTTCGCGCGCGGCCAGCGAGGGCAGCAGTTCGCTGAAGAGCGCCTGACCTCGCAGCGCGGGCGGCAGGCCGAACATGGCCGCCTGCTGGTCGACTTCGCTGCCGCCGCACAGCACGGCCAGCGACGCGAAGCGGCGCGTGCGCATCATGAACTGGGTGGCTTCGCGCGCCACCGACTCGCTGAATGCGGCGTCGTTCGGGTAGTCGAAATTCGCCAGGGCGAAGTCCTGCCACACCATGATGCCGAACTCGTCGGCGAGCGCGTAGAACGTATCGGACTCGTACACCATCGTGCCGCCCACGCGCAGCATGTTCATGCCGGCGTCGCGAGCGAGCGCGAAGGCGTGACGTAACTGCGCTTCGGTGCCGGCGAGGGTGACGAGATCGGCACTGGTCCAGCACGCACCGCGGCAGAAAACGTTTGCGCCGTTCACGCGCAAGGCGAAGCCCGCGCCGTCGGCGCCGCGATCCACGTCGAGATGACGGAAGCCCACCGCACCCAGATCGTGGGACGTCGCGCTGCCGTCATCGAGTTGCAACGTCAGCGGATATAAACTCGGCGTGCCGTGCGTATGCGGCCACCAGAGATCGGCTTGCGGCACGCGCACGCTGCCCGTCAATGTATGGGCGTCATGCCACTGCAAGGACGAAACAGCGTCGCCGCATTTCAACGCGGCGCGGCAACTGGTTGCATCGTGCGAATCGACAAAACGTAGCGTGAGCGAAACAATACCGTCGTCGCCGTCGAGTCCGGTTTTCAGATCGATCGAATCGATCGCATGCGGTGCGCCGCTCAGCAATTCCACGGGACGCCAGGGTCCCACGGCATGAATCGACGGACACCAGCCGGGCATATGACCGAGCAGCGTGGTTCGCACGTTGCGTAGTGTTGCGGGTGTGACGAGTCGCGGGCGCCAGCGGGCGCGCGATCGTTTCGCGGCGAGCGCGGGAGTCAGCGAGCGAAAACAGATCGCGAGACTCGTGTTTTCGTGCAGATCGATGTCGAGATCGTGCGTGACGAACATCGAATCGGAGTCGAGACGCTTCGCGCCGTCCACCCAGATTTCCGCGATCGTCGCGAGGCCGTGCAGACGCAAACGGCGCGTGCCGTTGCCGCTCAAGGTCAGTCGATACCAGTGATCGTCGAAGGCGAGCGGGGCGGGCTGCGCGGCGTCGAAAAGGCCCGCATCGCGTCGTGCGCCGGCCACCGTGCCGGGCACGGGCGCGGCAATCCAGCCTTGCATGTCGACGAGATCGGCGGGCGTCGCGCAGGCGCCCGCCGCCGTCGTGATGCATTGCCAGCCGCAATCGAGCCGCTGCGGCCAGATGTCGTAGGCGGCCGCGTTCTGCGCCGCCCCCATGTCGCCGGTCAGGCCCATCGAGCGGGCTACGTCGGCCGCGTCGGCATTCGGCGCGACGTCGAGTGTCAGCACATCCACGGCGAGTTCCTGAGACTTGATACGCGTGCCTTACAACACCAGGGCGGCGAGCGGCGGCAGCGTCTTTTCATAGGCGCTTTCGAGCACGTCGAAGCAGTCTTCGCACAGATCGCGGCGTTTGCGGGCAATCGCGCGCACGAGCCTGAACTGCATCACCATCGATTCCGACGCGATGCTCTGCGCGGCGGCCGGAATCGTCGCAGGAATCTCGAAGCCTTGCGCGGTGAGCCACAGCAGATACTTCGAGAGAAACTCGAAGTTCGCGCCGAGCTGCCGCATCAGGTTGAACGAGTACGGATGGAAGAACGGCTCACCGCGTTCGAGCAGCGTGTCGAGATGCGCGGCAAACGCGGCACGCCATTGCGAAACCGGATTGCCGAGCGGACGGCGGCTCAAGTGCGCGCACAGAATTTCCGCCGACGCTTCGGCGAGCTCCGTGCCTTCCAGCGCCGGACGCGCCTGCTTGGCGAATTCCACGTACGGGAACAGCAGATCGGGCTGTTGCGCAAATTGCGGCAGCTTGCGGAACACGCCGTCGTAGTCGTCGCCGTCGAGCGTGTGATAGCCCGTGTTGTGAAAATAACCGAGGCGTCGCGCGGCCGGGTCGATGAAATCGATGCCCACGGTGGTCTTCGGATGCTCGCGCCGGTACGACGTGGCGCGTGTATTCGGCAGGTAGAAGCCGTCGACTTCGACGAGCACCGTATGGCCGCGTTGCGTTTGTGCGAGCACGCGCGCTTCGAGCGAGTCGTAGATCGCGAGTTCCTGCACCTGAATGCCGTACAGTCTTTCGAGGTCTTCGAGCGGAAACTTGAAGAAGGTGAACTGGTCGCCTTCGAAGTCCTGCGTGACGGTGAAGCCGAGCGCCGCGCGCGGATCGAGTCCGAAGCCGTGCAGCAATTCGATCCACAGATCGACGTAGCAATTGGTTTCCTGCCAGACGCGTTCGCCCTGATGCAACGCATGCGGCGCGTGCTCACGAAGCGGCGTCGACGGCATGAGCGAGGGCATGACGCCGCCGCTCTGCAAGTCGAGGCGCGAGCGCAGCGGGAAAGACGATTGCACGCCGGCCTGCACGCCGGTTTGAACGTTCTTCGCGACGGGAACGAGTGACGGGTTCATGCGCCGGCCTCCGTACGCGACTGGGCGAGCGTATCGAGGCCCTGCGCGACGCGTGCGTGGGTATCGCCCCACAGGAGCGCGCGCACGTCGTCCGGCCACGCGTTGACATCGAGACCGTGATGGCGGAACAGCGCGAGCGTGATGCGCTCCATGCCGAAGCCGACACAACCCGTGTGCGCCACCGAGCCGTCTTCGCAGGCGATCTTCCAGATCGCGCCGAAGTGCTCCATGTGATAGTTGAACGACAGGCACGCCGTCTTGCCGCGCGGATCGGCCACCGGAATCAGCAACTCGAACTTGAGCGCCTGGGCACGCTGGCTGTCGGCGACGATCTTGCCGCCGCGTCCGAAGAACGGGTCGTTGGCGAGATCCACTTCTACCGGCAATTGCAGCAGCGTCACCAGCAGCGAGCCGCGGTCGATCCACTTCTGCCGGAACGCCATGACCTGTTCGGCGCTGCCGAGGCGCACGTACTCGCGCTGACGGAACATCTGCATGCGGCCCGGATCGAGCGAAGGCTCGTGACGGAAGCAGTACGACAGCACGTCGACGGTGCGGCCGTCGGCGGGCAGCGGACCGCGCCGCGCCATGACGGGATAGATCGGATAGCAGGCGGCCGGCGTGAGGACCACGCGAGTCGGCTTCTGCTGCGCCATCCATTCGTCGCTGCGATCGTCGTCGCGTTCGTCCATGGCCTGATCGAGCGCGCGCAACAGACGCTGGTGACCCATGTCGTTGCCGCAGAACGAGTGGATGGTGCCGGCGAGATTGGGGAAGCTCTTCAGATATTCGCTGTCTTCGAAATCGGTGCGGCGCATGGCGGGCGGAAAGCGCAGCACTTCCGGCGCCTGATCCGCGCCCAGATGCGTGATCGCCACGTTCAGGCGGTCCACTACGTCCTCGAAGGTCTGGCTGCGGCCATACAGACCGTTTTCACCGGTGTCGATCAGCAGGCCGGCGGCGAGCAGTTCGTCGCGAAAGCCCGGCGCAGTGGCTTCGGCAACGGCCGCGAGCGCGGCGGTATCGGTCATCGTGTTCATCTCAGGCTCTCCCCGGCGCCGCCGGCCGTTGCGCGAGCAACAGGCTGGCGGTGTTCTGTGCGATGCGGTCGTTGTTGATCATCAGCGGTGCGGAGTACAGGTCGCGCAGGTGTCGTCCCACGCTGTATTCCGTGCCGTTCTTGTAGCCCGCCATGCCGCAGATCATCAGCACTTCCTGCACGACCTGCAACGCGGTGGCGGAAATGCTGGTCTTCAGCGTGTTCATGTCGGCGGCGAAGCCCAGCATTGCGGCGAGCGGCGCATCGGCTTGCGCGTCGCTGTGCAGATCGAGCCGCCGTGCGTGGTGGGCGCTGTGCGCGGCGTCCGCTGCGCGCAAGGCCACCGACACGCGCGCCTGCATCATCTGCAGGAGCCCGACGGCTTCGGCGAGCCGCAAGCCCGCGGGCGGAACCGCGCCGGGTTTGGCGCGAGCCTGCGCGCGGAAGAAACCCTTCGCGCGATTCACGGCGTCGCCGGCAATGCCGGTCCAGACCGACGCCCACAGCGTGTGCGAAACCGGCAGCATGGTCTGGTCGGCGATCTCGGCGAAGGGCGTGGCCAGAATCTGTTCGGCGCGGCCGGTGGCGACGAGGCGAAAGCCTTCGCTGCAGGTGCCGCGCATGCCCATCGAGTCCCAGCCGCCGCGTTTTTCCAGTTGCGTGTCATCGCGCAACGCCACGATCAGCACCTGATCGGCGGCGGCCGACTCGGCCGTGCGGCGTGCGGTGACGAGAATGCCGTCGGCGTGTGCGCCGTACGAAATGGTCGGCGCGAGCTTCTCGATGCGAAAGCGTGTGTGCGCTGCCGCACCTTCGGCGTCATCCGACTCTTCCAGTACGACCGAACATGCGCTAGTGCGCATGTTGCCGCCGATGGTCTCCTCGGAGGTGGCCGACGCGAGCAGCCATTGATGCTCGACCAGTTGCGCGAGCAGGCGCTCGTGCCATGCCGAGCCAGTGCCGTGCATCTCGATGCAGGCGACCTGGATCTGATGCATGGCGTACACCATCGCGGTCGACGCGCAGCCCTGCGCCAGCGTTTCGCAGATCGCGCCGGTCTCTTCGAGCGACAGACCCGCGCCGCCGAATGCAGCCGGCACCATTGCCGAGAGCAGACGTTCGCGCTTGAGCGCGTCGAACGCTTCGCGCGGAAAGCGCGCTTCACGATCCACCGAGTCGGCGAATTGCGCGGCCACCGCGGCGCAACGGCGTGCCGCGGCGCGCCAGCCGGCTTCGGCTTCCACCGCGCTCAGCGTGACGCCGGCCGCCTGCTGAGCGGCAGCGTCGGCCATGCCGGCCGACCTGTCCAGCAGCGGGGCGTTCATGCTGCCGCCTTCGCCTGTTGAAGCTCGGTGACGGCGGCCGCCATCGAATCGATGGTGGAAAACAGCCGGCGCGTCAGCATGCGGTCCGGAATCTCGATGCCGAATTCGTCTTCGATGGCCAGCATCAGATGCACGGTCGCAAGCGAGGAGAGGCCGGCGGCGTAGAGATCGGCGTCGTCCGCCAGCGTGTTTGCCGGAACGTCCAGACGTGCCGATTCGGAAAGGATGCGTCGCAATGCGTCTTTCATGGTGGTTGCCCCCGTTGACCTGTGATCTCTTGAACGTTGCTTGTAATCGGTCGGCGCGCTTGCCGAGCCGATGCCTCGTATTAAAGGATCGCGAAAGGCCAGCGTCAGTGCGATGGCGCACGGAAACAGGGCTTTTGCGCACGTACCGTGTAGCCATGACAAACGGAGCGGTCCATTGAACCGTTCCTCGAGAGCGGCACACGATGCCCGCTTCGTGCAACTTAAATACCGCTGGGGAAACGTGATGAACTGGAAAACGCTGGAATTCGATCAGCTTTCGGCACGCGAGTTGTATCTGATCCTGCGAGCACGCAGTGCGGTGTTCGTGGTCGAACAGTCGCATGTCTGTCTCGACGCGGACGGTCGCGACGAGAGCGCGCTGCACGTCTTCGCGGTCGAGGACATGGCGCGTCCGATGCCGGTTCTCGCCTATGCGCGTCTGCAACCGGGCGATGCGGAAGACCCCGAGATCACCATCGACAAGGTGCTGACGAGCCCGCTGCGGCGCGGCGACGGCACCGCCGAGATGCTGATCGAGCGCGTGCTGCTGACGATCGCCGAACGCTGGCCGGGCCACGCCGTGCGTGTCAGCGCGCCGGCGGGATTGCGCGATTTCTACGAACAGTTCGGCTTTCGCAAGACCGAAGGCCCGTATCTGGAGCATGGCGTACCGTTCATCGGTCTCACGCGGCAAATGCGCACGAGCCGTCAGTCGCTGTTCGGCGGCCGCCGCCGTGAACGCTCGGGCGTCGCGCTCGTCAACACGTTCGAGCTTCTGTGATGGGGCGCATGCTGGTCACGCCGTCGACCTCCGGCAATCTCGCGCTGCCGTCCGCGTCGCGCTCTCACGCGTTTTACGGCGACGCGGCGGCCCGCGTCGATCACGCGTTTCGTACTGCGCCGCCGGCCGGGGCGATGCGTGCGGGTCTGCGCCATCCGATGCTTTTGCCGGTGCTTCTGTTCGTGCTCACGCTCGGTCTCGTGCTGCTGCGTCAGGGGCGGCTCGTCGAATATATCTATCCGGTGTGCGCGATCGGCATCGCGGCATGGCTGTACATGCGCTCGCCTTCGCATTACCTCGGCTTCGTCTGCTGGCTGGTGTTTCTTTCGCCGGAAGTGCGCCGTCTCGCCGACTACTCCAACGGTGCGTTCAATCCGCAGAGCCCGATCATGGTCGCGCCGCTCGCGGCAGTCGCCCTGACGGGACTGACCTTGCTCAGACACGTGCAGCTGCTCGGCCAGCGGCGCGCGGCGCCGCTCGTGCTGATCATCGTGGCGCTGTTGTACGCCTACGTCGTGGGTGTCGCGCAGGTCGGTCCGGCTGCGGCCACGTTCACGCTGATCGTCTGGCTGTATCCGGTGATGGTGTCGTTCTATCTGCTCGTCACGTGGCGCCACTATCCGGACTACCACCGCGTTCTGCTCAAGACCTTCGTGTACGGCGGCCTGCTGATGAGCGCATATGGTCTGCTCGAATTCATTTCTCCGATGCCGTGGGACGCGTTCTGGCTCACCGCCTCGCAGATGCATTCGGAGGGGCAGGCCGTGCCATTCGGCATGCGCGTGAGCAGCACGATGAATTCGTGCGGCCCGTTCGCCGCCACGCTCATGGTGTTGCTGCTGATGTCGTTCGCGGCGCGCGGCAAGACGCGCATTCTGCTCGGTTGCATCGGCATTCCTGTGTTGCTGCTGACCGGCGTGCGCAGTTCGTGGGGCGGTTTCGCGATCGCGCTGCTGTATCCGCTCGCCATGCTCGACGGCAGGAGCCGTATGCGCCTGATCGCCGGTCTGCTGGGCGTGGCCGTACTGGCCGCGCCGCTGATGATGATCGATCAGGTTTCCGAACCGGTGCTCAAACGTTTCGAGTCGATGCAGAACCTCGGCGACGACAACAGCTACCAGGCGCGCGCCGATTTCTACCGCAATTTCATGAGTTCCGCGCTGACCGACATCGCCGGGCAAGGCTTCGGTTCGATCGGTGCGGGCAGCAAGCTCTCGGATGACAAAACCGCGCAGACCATGGTCGATTTCGACAGCGGCTTGATGGAAGTGCCGTACGTGATGGGTTGGCCGGGCACGCTCCTCTACGTCAGCGGCATCCTGATGATGCTATGGCGCGGTTTTCGCGCGAGCCGTCTGCGCCCCAACGATCTGCTCGCGGTATGCGGCGTCGGTGTGGCGATGGCCACGCTCGCGATGATGGTCATGATCAATACGTTGACCGCCACCTCGGGGATGTTCTTCTTTATCGGCGTCACGTTGCCGGTCATTTCCCTGCGCTATGCGCGGGAGCGGACCGGCGCCTCTCCGAAATTTTAAAAAAAGCTATTCGATGATGGAGAACAGAATGCGGATTCTGATCGTCACGCACGTCGTGAAGAAAAACGATGGGCAAGGACGCGTCAATTACGAGGTCGTGCAAGGCGCGCTCGCGGCAGGTCATGACGTGACCTTGCTGGCCCGCGAAGTGGCGCCCGAACTCACCCAGCACCCGCGCCTGCATTTCGTGCAGATCGAAGCGAGCCGCCTGCCGTCGCGGCTATTGCAATACCAGATGTTCGCCTTGCGTTGCGGCGCGTGGATTCGCGCGCATCGGCACGAATTCGACGTAGTGCACGTGAACGGCTTCATTGCGTGGGCGCGCGCCGATGTGAACTCGGTGCATTTCGTCCACGACGGCTGGTATCGCTGCGGCTTCTATCCGTTTCGTCTTGCACGCGGTCTCTATCACGCCTATCAGGTTATCTATACGCGGCTGAACATCGTCTGCGAGAAATGGGCGCTGCGTCATGCCGAAGTCGTCGTGCCGGTATCGGCGAAGGTCGGCACGGAAGTGCGCGCGCTCGGCATCGACATCAAACGCATGCAGGTCATTCATAACGGCGTGGACGTCAACGAGTTTGCGCCGGGCGAATCGCAGCGCGCGCGTTTCGGTTTGCCCGACGCGCCGTTCATGCTGCTGTTCGCCGGCGACCTGCGCATGCCGCGCAAAAATCTCGACACGCTGCTGCACGCGCTCGTTAAGACTTCGCCGGACATTCATCTGGCCGTCGCGGGCATTTTGCAGAACAGCCCGTATCCGGCACTCGCGGAATCGCTCGGTTTGAAGGAGCGCGTGCATTTCACCGACATGGTGATGGACATGCCGGCACTGATGCGCTCGGTGGACGCGTTCGTCTATCCGTCCCGTTATGAAGCGATGGGACTCGTGTTGCTCGAAGCGTTGGCGACCGGTTTGCCGATCATCACTGTGCATACGGCTGGCGGTGCGGAAGTGATTACGCCGGAGAGCGGCATCGTGCTGGACGATCCCGACGACGCCGCCGCGCTGGCGATTGCGATCGACCGTCTCGCCGGCAATCGCGACGACGCGCGCCGTCTGGGCGTGGCCGCGCGCGAAGTGGCGGGAACGCTGAGCTGGCAGGCGATGGCCGGACGCTATCTGGCGGTCTACGAGCAGGTGCATGCGCAACGCGGCGCGCGTCCTTTGCCGGTCAACTGCACGACTGCATCGGTGGAACTATGAGCACCGCCATCGATTCCTTGCAGATCGGCATGCACTGGTTTACCGAGCGGCCGGGCGGACTCGACCGCATGTTCAAGTCGCTGATCGACACGTTGCCGCAGCAGGGCGTGAACGTGCGCGGCATGGTGGCGGGCAGCGCGAACGTGCTGAGCGATTCCGGCGGCAGCGTCCACGCGTTTGCCAGTGCGCAGGCGCAACTCGGCACGCGCCTGTGGCGCTCGCGCACGCAGTCGCAGGTGTTGCGCGACGCGAAGATGCCCGACGTGGTGGCCTCGCATTTCGCGCTATACGCAGCGCCGACGGCGGGCGTGTTCAGCCGTGTGCCGAAGGTCACGCATTTTCACGGACCGTGGGCGGCCGAATCGTATCCGGGCGGCGGCGGTGGCTGGTCGCGAGCGTTCCGTCTCGCGCTGGAGCGTTTCGTGTATCGCGGCGCCACGCGTCATATCGTGCTCTCGCAGGCGTTCGGACAGATTCTGCACGAGACGTATGGCGTGCGGCGGGACACCATTCGCGTGGTGCCCGGTTGTGTCGACGTCGCGCAATTTGCCATTCGCGCGACACAGCAGCAGGCGCGTCAACGTCTGCGGGTGCCGAAGGATCGGCCGCTGGTGTTTTGCGTGCGGCGGCTCGTGTCGCGCATGGGCCTCGAAGACCTGATCGACGCGATCGCCATCGTCAAGCCGATGCTGCCCGACGTACTCCTGACGATTGCCGGAAAAGGGCCGCTGGAAGAGCAGTTGCAGGCGCGCATCGTTGCGCGGGGCCTGGAGCAGCACGTCCGTCTCGCCGGCTACGTTCCGGACGCGCAATTGCCGCTGTGGTATCGCGCCGCGGATATGACGGTGGTGCCGACAGTCTCGCTCGAAGGCTTCGGACTCACCACGATCGAATCGCTCGCGGCCGGCACGCCCGTGCTGGTGACGCCCGTGGGCGGTCTGCCGGAAGCGGTCGCGCCGTTGTCGTCGGAACTGGTGTTGCCGTCCGGCGGTTTCAAGGAAATCGGCGCGGGTATCGCCGATATCCTGCTCGGCCGGCGCACGGTGCCCGATGGTGCCGCGTGCCGCAGCTACGCGCGCAAGCATTTCGATCGCCCGGTGGTGGCCGCGCAGGTCGCGCAAATCTACCGCGAGGCGATCGGCGCGTTCTGACGCGTCACGTGCACGCCATGCGACGCCCGGACCGCAAGACTTTCGAACGCCTCGTGTGCGCTGCGGCCGTTGCGCTGCCGGCGGTGGTGCTCGTCATCGGCGGTGCGTCGGACGGCAAGCCGCTGGGGCCTGCGGCGACGCAGGCGCTCGCCACCGTCGCTGCCACTGCCACTGCCACTGCCACTGCCACTGCCGCTACCTCTGCGGACAAGGAGCCGGTGGCGGGCAACGACGTGCTCGCGGTCGCCTCGGTCGTCAAACCCGCGGCCGAAGTGCAGGCGGTGGCGGCCCATCCCACCTTGTCGTACCGGACTTCGTGGATCGGCAATACGTGGGGCTACGGCGATCATCGCTGGATGCAGATCGACGTGCAGGCGATGGCCGTCACGCCGGAAGGCGACGTCTTCACCAATGCGCCGTGGGACGAAGGCGGCGGCGAGATCGGGCAATACCGTAACGGACAAATCGTGCGCCACGGCGGCGAGTCGCACGGCTGGGGCATGCTCGGCGGCGATGCGATCGCTGTGAATCGCGAGTACGTGTACGTCGCGCAATCGATCGTCAGTCTCGGCAGCGAACTGGTGAAAGGCGCGCGCATGCCGCCCGAGGGTGAGCAATGGAGCGGCGTGTCACGCCGCAGCCGCGCCGACATTCGCGACGGCGTACCATTCTCCGGACAACTGAAGGTTCCGGAAGGCAGCCATCTCGCGTTTCTGCTGATCGACAAATATCCGGCTAAACAGGACGGCGCGATTCGCGGACTCGCTGCCGACGATAGCCGTCTGTTCGTCGCCGATCCACTGGACGACCGCGTGCGGATTTTCGACGCGCAGACCATGCAGCCGGCAGGCGACTTCGTCGCGCACGAGCCGGGACGTCTCACGCTCGCAATCGATGGATCGTTGTGGATCATCGAAGGAAGCCGTACGGGAAGCGTGCGGCGAGTCGCGCATTATTCGCGTGACGGTGTGCGTCTGGGCGAATTGAGTTTGCCGCCCGATGCGGTGCCCGTCGATCTGAGCGTGGATGCGCGAGGCCGCGTGCTGATTGCAGACAACGGGCCGCGTCAGCAGATTCTGATCTACACCGCCGATGCCAACGCGCAAGCGTCGAGCGCGGCGGCGAGCGGCACGGCCATGCGCTGGACGTCGAGCTTCGGCGAGCGGGGCGGCATCTACGCCGGACGTGCCGGCGCACCTGGACCGCAACGCTTTAACGGACTCACCGGCGTGGGCGCGGACCGTGCCGGCAATCTATATGTCTCGATGAACGGCGCCGGCCCGCGTCGCGGCGGCACGGCGCCGGACACTTACGACGGCGCATTGATCGAAAGCTATACGCCGGACGGCGAGCGTCGTTTCAGTTTGCAGGGCTTGCTGTTCGTCGACGGCGCCCAATTCGTCGACGGTGAGCCGCCTTCGGTTTATAGCGGCAGCAAACGCTTCACGCTCGATCTGAGCCGGCCGGTGGGCAGAGAATGGACCTACGCCGGGTATACCGCTGACCGTTTCCGCTATCCGTACGACCCTTACTTTCATTTGCCGCTCGGCGGCCAGCGCGGCATGCCGATGGTGCGCGACGTGCGTGGACACCGTCTGCTGTTCACCACCGACATGTACTCGTCGTTCCTGCGCATTTATCGCTTCGCCGCCGATCGCGAGACCGCGATTCCGTCGGGCCTGTTCGCGCTGTCGCATCTCGACGGCGCGTGGCCGCCCAACCAGCCGCAGCATGGCGAATGGATCTGGCGCGATGTGAGCGGTGCGGGCGATTTTTCAGCGGCGGCCTTCGATCAGCATGCCGGCAAGACGGACGCGCCTGGCTTGCGCGGCTGGTGGGTCGATAGCGCGGGCGATATCTGGCAAGGCACGGATTCGGAAGGCATCCGCCATTTTCCGTTGCAAGGTTTCGACCGTGTGGGCAATCCCGTTTATCGCTATGCGTCGATGCGGCAGACGCCACCGCCCGCGCCGTTCAATCGTATCGCACGTCTAACTTATTTTCCCGACAGCGACACGATGTATCTCTCCGGATCGACGCCGTCGCATCCCTATGTGAAAGACAACTGGAACGGCGCGGGCTCGCAACTCGCGCGCTACGACCGGTGGAAAAGTGGCAAGCCCTTGCTGCGCTACACGATCGGGCTGCCCGATCACGGCGGCGCGCAGTCGCTGTCCATCGAAGGATATGCCGTGGCGGGCGACTACATCTTCGCCGTCGAAACGAAGAGCGCGATCGTGCGTGTCTACGACAGCGCGACCGGTCGCGATGTCGGACGGCTCGCGCCGGGCAAGGAAGTCGGCTCCGCGAGCGGCTGGACCGATGTGCCGATGCCGATCACGGCGCACCGTCTCGCGTCGGGCGAGTACCTCGTGCTGGTGGAGGAAGACTGGCACGGCAAGGCGCTGATGTATCGCTTTACGCCGCAGATTTCCGAATCCGCGTCACAGCAGACCGCGCAGCAAAGCGGCACACATTCCACTCACCTCGACTGAGGTCGCAGCGACACTATGAAAATCATTCACCTCGCCAACCACGCGCAGACCATCGGCAACGGCATCGTCAACGTCATGGTCGATCTTGCGTGCATGCAGGCGCGCGCCGGTCATGACGTCACCGTGGCCTCGGGCGGCGGCGGCTTCGAAGCGTTGCTCGCGCGTCATGGTGTGCGTCATGTGCTGCTGCCGCAAGCGCCGCGGCCGTCGCGTCTGCCGACAATGGTGGCCGGCTTCAACCGGCTCGTCGCGCAGATCGATCCCGACGTCGTGCACGCGCACATGATGACCGGCGCGCTCATCGCGCGGTTTGGCGTGTTGCGCAGGCGCTTCGTCCTCGTGACGACGGTGCATAACGAATTCCAGAAAAGCGCTTCGCTGATGCGTGTGGGCGATCGCGTGGTGGCCGTGAGCGAGGCCGTGGCGGTTGCGATGGAGCGGCGCGGCGTGTCGCGCGCGCGGCTTGCGGTCGTGCGTAATGGCACGATCGGCACACCGCGTCTCGCCGATCAGGCCGTGCCCGATACGCCGCGACTCGCGCATCCGTCTATCGTCACCGTGGCAGGCATGTATGAACGCAAAGGCATCCGCGACCTGTTGCACGCGTTCGCGCAATTGCGCGAACGTGTGCCGGCGGCGGTGCTTTATCTGGTAGGCGAAGGTCCCGATCGCGCGGCAATGGAAGCGCTCGCCGCGGAACTCGGGGTGACGCAGCAGGTGCGTTTCGAGGGCTTCGTGGCCGATCCGCGCGCGTATCTCGCGCAGGCCGATGTGTTCGTGCTGGCCTCGCACAACGAGCCCGCGGGACTCGTGCTGTGCGAAGCGCGGGAGACGGGTCGGGCGATTGTCGCGACGCGCGTGGGCGGCATTCCCGAGATGCTCGACGGCGGCGCGGCCGGCGTGCTCGTGCCGCCGCACGACCCGGCCGCGTTGGCCGAGGCGTTCGGCATGCTGCTGAACGACGCGGCTTCGCATGCGGCGCTTTCCGCGCGCGCGCGACAGAACCTGGATGCGTTCAGCGTGCAGCAGGTCAGCGATGGTTATCTCGCCGTTTATGAACGCACGCTGGCGAGTTGCCGGCCGCGGCGGTTCGCCAGCATGGCGAATGGGAGGATGCCGGCGCCTTCGATTGCAGTGGGGGAGAACGTGACGCGGTCGACTTCGGTGTGAAGTGACGCGGTGGTGCGGGGAGTGATTGGGTGCCGTCCTGTTAAGAAACTGGACGGCGTTTTTGAATGCACTTCACAAAAATAGAGAAAGCAGGCCGTGCGGCCCTATCAACCCCAAACCTTACTCCCCGCCAGCACCACCCGATCCCACGCCCCATAAACCACCGCCCGCAACTCGCTCGACCCATGCAGCGACATCCCCAGATTCGCTACGGCAAGCAGTAACGCCATCGTGCCCAGTATCGGCAGCGCGCTGATCGAATCCGCGAGCGCGAGCGCCACGCAAAGAAACACGAGGTGGGCCAGCATGTTGCGCACGATCGACCACACATGCAGGCGCGAGAAATACAGCAGCACGCTGTAGTCGCCCAGCGCTTTGAGCACGACCACCACGCCCGCACCCATGATGCCGTACCAGTGAATGCCGGCCCATAACGCGCCGACGAACAGCGGCAGTTGCAGCCAGCTCACACCGGCGACGAGCGCGGGATTGGTCTGCGCCTGGATCAGGATGCCGAGAATGCTCGACTGTCCGCCGAGCCAGACGCCGAGTACGAGCACGCCGGCCACGGGCGCGGCCGCCGCGACAGTCGCGCCGAGCCACAAGGTGAGGAACGGTTTGAGCGCGAACAGCGCGACGATCACGCAAGGTGTGAACGCGCCGTTCAGAAACGCGAGTGAGCGGTGCGCCAGCGCGTCGGCGTCGGCGCGTGACACGGCGGAGAGGCGAGGGAAAAGTGTCCGCACCATCGCGACGGGCAGCAGGTTGAGTCGCGTGACGAGGTTCTGCGGCGCGGCATAGTACGTCACGTAGCGTGCGCCCATCAACGCGCCGATCAGCACGCGGTCGAGCGTCGAGGCAATCATGCCGGCACCGGAGAAGAGCAGCATCCAGCGTCCGTAGCGAAACAGTTCGGCCATCAGACGCCACTCGGGCATCAGCATGCGTCGTACGCCGATTGCGCGAAACGCGGCAGCACCCAGCATGACACCAGCCACGAGTCGTGCCACCACGGCTGCCGGAATCACCACCGCGAGCGACGGCGAGAAGCAGAAGATCGCCGCGAGCGGCAGCAATTGAAAGAGCGCGGTGCCGAGCGTCTGGTTGATGTTGAAGCTGGCGAAGCGTTCGACGCCGTTGATCGCGCCCGCGAATACCCACGAGACGTTGGCGATCGGCACGGCCACGGCGATCCACGGCAGGCTCGCCATCACTTCGCGCTGGAACGCGGGCTCGACCGTCACGCCGTGCGTGATGTAGATGAACGTCCCGAGATACACCAGCAGGCCGCCCACGATTCCGGTGCCGAGATTCATGAACCACGCACTCCAGAAGATGCGTTCGATCGAATCGTCGTTGGCGGCGCGTGCTTTGGAAATCTGGTTTTCGGTGGCGAGGCTGGTGCCAAGATCGAGCACGCTGAAGTAGCCGATCAACGTCCAGACGAGGTTGATGACGCCGTAGCGTTCCACGCCCATCAGATGGATGTAGGCGGGCACGGTGACCAGGGAAACGAAAGTCGGAGCGATGGCTCCCGCAAAATTGATGACGATGTTCTTGACGATACTTCTTTCCATGGTACGCGTTCCGCCGGGTGAATAAGGCAAGGGTGAAGGTCATCTTGAACGCTGTCGGTGCGCAGCCGCACTTTGAACTCGCGAGCGGGCACGACGGCGTGGGCCCGTCGTTAGTCCGGATATTGCATGAGTCCGCGAGACGCCAGTGTGTGTACGCGAACAGATTTTCGCGTCGCGTCGCGATTAAATGCTGGTCATACGTGTGTTCGACACGATCACGCTCGACATGAACGGCGCCGCCTGGAGCGCAACGCCGCGTGGGGAAAACAATATGCTTGACTCGTGCCCGGGGTGGGGTACGGCGTCGCACGCAGCCAACTGCGAGGGTAGACCATGACACCTGTCGTCTTCGGCGACTGTTTTGGCTGGCTGCATGCTGCTGCCGGTGATCGGGGCGCGGTGCGGGGCGTAGTGCTGTGCAGTCCGTTCGGTTACGACGCGCTTTGCACGCATCGCGGCTGGCGCAACCTGGCCGGGCGCATCGCCGCAGCGGGCATGCCGGTGCTGCGTTTCGATTATCCGGGCACGGGCGATTCGGCCGCCAGCGAAGAAGATCCGCGGCGCGTCGAAGCCTGGCTCGAAAGCATCGTCGCGGCAACGCGTTATCTGCGCGAGCGCACCGGCGTGACGAGCGTATCGCTGGTCGGTTTGCGGCTGGGCGCGACGCTCGCCGCGCTGGCTGCGCAAAGGCTCGGCGACGTCGAATCGCTCGTGCTGCTGGCGCCGGCTATCAGCGGGCGCAATTATCTGCGCGAGTTGCGTGCCCATCGGCAAAGCTGGATGAGCACGCCGGCGGGCATGAACGCGGACCCGATCGCCGATCCTGATAACTACGTCGAAGCATTCGGCTTCGGCCTGCATGGCGGCGACGTCGCGCGGGTCGGCGAGATCGACCTGTGCCGCGACACCGACGCGCCCGCGCAGCGCGTGCTGCTGCTCGATTCGGGCGATCGCCATCGCGTGTCGGCATTGACCGAACGTTACGCGTCGCACGGTGTGCGTGTGGAGCGCGACGGATTCGACGAGAAAGACCGTTTCATGATCGAGGCGCTGTACAGCGAAGAACCGGTCGCGGCATTTGCGCGCGTGACGCAATGGCTCGCCGAGGGCGCGCCCGACATGGCGAATGCGGGCGACGGCAGCGCGACTCAAACGCCAGCGCAAACTCAAACGCAAGCCTTCGACGCGCCCGCACTCGAACTGGAACATGCCATCGAAAGTCCAGTGGTATTCGGCAACTACTTCGGCGTCTATTGCGAACCTCGTCAAGCCGCCAATGCCAACGCCGCGTCCATACCGGCGGTTCTGTTCTGCAACACGGGCGCGAGTCATCACATCGGCGACGGCCGTATTTTCGTTCTCTTCGCGCGGCGTCTTGCGGCGCTCGGCATCGCTTCGTTGCGCATGGACCTGGGCGGCCTCGGCGATGCCACGCCGCAGGCACGCAGCATCACGCTCGACACGATCTACTCCGACACCTCGTGCCGCGACGCCACGGCCGGCGTGGACTGGCTCGTCGCGCAAGGTCATGCGCGCGTCGCGATGTTCGGCGTATGCGGCGGCGCGTTCGTCGCGCTGCACGCCTCGCTGCTGCATCCCAACCTGGTCGCGGGCTTCGGTGTGAATCTGCAGAAGTTCGTCTGGGACGGCGCGTCGCGCGAGCCGGGCGCGCAGGAATTCGCGGCGACCAAGGTCTACTGGCGCGCGGCGCTCACACCCGAAAAATGGTCGCGTGCCTTGCGTGGACGCAGCCACCCGCTGCGGATCGCGCGAGTGGTCGGCAGGCGCTTGGTGCGACGCAGCTGGCTCGCCGGCGCACGCTGGGTCGAGCAACGCACCGGCTGGCAACTCACGCATAACGCGGCCCGTGACGTGGTTCACGCGCTGCACGCGAAAGGCGTCCACATGCGGCTCGTGTACGGCGAGTTCGACGTCGGCCTCGACGAGGCGCGCGGCCAACTCGGCGCGCGGCTCGGCGCATTGCTGCGCTATCCGCGCGTCCGCGCGCTGACCTTGCCGAAGCTCGACCACGCGCTGTTCACCCAGCCTGCGCGCGAAGCGGTGATGGCCGACGCGCAAAACTGGCTGTTCACCGAGGTGATGCGCGCGACGCCTCCCGTGCCGGCGACCAGCGACAGCACGAACGGCAGCGCCGGCCATGTCGGCGGCACGCAGGACGCTATGCCGATCGCGCTTCACGAGTTGTTCCCGAATCCACCTTCGACGGTGCAAACGGGCGATGCCGCGCTTTCCTGACCATGCACCCGCCCGAACGACTGACCCAGTGGCTTGAATCAAGGGCATGACGCGCGGCGATCCCGCGCGCAATCAGCCTGAACCTTTCCGGATATACGCATATGAACCGCATCGTAGAACCAGGTCATCCGCTTACCGCTCGTGACGCCGCAGCCGGTACGTCCACCCGTTTGTCCGTCCAGCCGGTGGTTCTGGCGGGCGGCTCCGGCACGCGTCTGTGGCCGCTCTCGCGCGAACGGGCGCCGAAACAGCTGATCGGTCTGATGGGCGACGAATCGCTGCTCGAAGCCACGCTGAGCAGGCTCGACGCCGCGCTCGGCGCCGCACTCGCCGCCGCGCCCGGTAGCGTCGCCTCGCACCCGCAGGCGGCGTCTCAAGCGCGTCTCGCGCCGGACGTGGCCGCGCCGTTGCTGGTGTGCGGCGAAGCGCTGCGGCTGCAAACGCGCGCCTGTCTCGAACAGAGCGGACGCGCAGTGCGGATGGTGCTCGAACCCGTCGCACGCAACACCGCACCGGCGCTGACGGTGGCGGCCATGGCGGCGCGGGCGGCCGCGCCGGAGGGCGACGACCCGATCATCGTCGCGTTGCCGGCGGATCATCTGATCGCCGATCACGCAGCCTTCGCGCGGGCGTTGGAGGAAGCGCTGGAGCACGCGTCGCGAGGCGCGATCGTCACGCTGGGCGTGCCGCCGCAGCGCGCCGAAACCGGCTACGGCTACATCCGGACGGGAATCGCGCTGGGTACGCAGGGCGCGCGCGTGATCGAGCGTTTCGTCGAAAAACCCGATACCGAGCTTGCGCGTCACTATGTGGAGTCGGGCGAGTACTGGTGGAACAGCGGCATGTTCGTGGTGCGCGCCTCGGTGTGGCTCGCGGCGATCGAGCTCTGCCGTCCGGAGATTGCCGCGGCCTGCGCAAACGCCTTCGAACAGTCTTCCGTCGACGGCGACGGCGCGCTGCATCTGGCGCACGAGGCCTTTGCCGGTTGTCCGTCCGATTCGATCGACTACGCGGTGATGGAGCGCGTCGCGACCGATGCGCGACTGATCGGCGTCGCGGTGCCGCTGGTGGCGGGATGGTCGGACGTCGGCGCGTGGGACTCGGTGTGGGAAGCGTCGGACAAGGACGCCGATGGCAACGTCGCGCGCGGCCGCGTGATGTTCGACGGCTCGACCGACAGCTTCGCGCATTCGGAAGGGCGTCTCGTGGCGTGCGTGGGCGTGAGCGGCGTGGTGGTGGTCGAAACCGCCGATGCCGTGCTGGTCGCCGCGAAAGACCGCGTGCAGGACGTCAAGGCGATCGTGAGCCGTCTGAAGGCGGGACAGGACAGCGAGGCGCAGGACCATCGGAAGGTGGGCCGTCCGTGGGGCTTCTACGATTCGATCGAGCGCGGCGAGCGCTTCCAGGTGAAGCGGATCGTCGTGAAGCCGGGTGCGCGTCTGTCGTTGCAGATGCATCACCATCGCGCCGAGCACTGGATCGTGGTGCGCGGCACGGCGCTCGTCACGCGCGGCGACGCGAGCTTCCTGCTATCGGAGAACGAATCGACCTACATCCCGCTCGGCGTCACGCATCGGCTCGAAAATCCGGGCAAGACGCCGCTCGAAATCATCGAGGTGCAATCGGGCGGTTATCTGGGCGAAGACGACATCGTGCGACTGGACGACCAGTACGGTCGCGAGCAGGGCAAGGCGGGCGCCTGAAGCCGTCCGGAATGGCGTGGGCGCGGCGTATGGGCGCGTCCAGTTTCATTCCGCCCGCGCTCGCGCCAGGCTCAGTCGATTTCCGCCTGTTCCGATCCGCCGCCGCGTTGCGTTCAGACAAATTCGTCCGCTACGTGCGTCTTCGCACGATGCAAATTTTGCAACGCAGGCACGCTTGGGACGCAAGCTTAAGGCTCGTCGACGTATGCGGCGTTACACGAACGAAACAATTCTTCAGAGGGATAACCCTGTTAGGAAGTCTCCCAACTGGCGCATCTCGTTCGAAGCTAGCAACGTATCGTGAAAGTCGACTACGCATACATTAAACGACACATGAGGGCCGCTTGATCAACAGGCTACGCGGGGGAAACACCGCTTCGGGGAGAGTGTCAAATGGAACAGGCAAACAAGGATCGATCGCTGGTGAGCAAAGTCATGGACGGGCTCGTGACCGGCATCGTGGAAGAGAAATACGGCGCCATCCTGCCACCGCAGGATGTGCTGTCGAAAGAGTTCGACGTCAGCCGCACCGTCATGCGCGAGGCGCTGTCGATGCTGCTCGCCCGCGACATGCTGGACGTGCGGCCGAAAATCGGCACGCGCATCCGGCCGATGAGCGACTGGCGCATGATCGACGAAGACGTCGTGAACTGGCGTTTTCGCGCGAAACCCGATCCGCTGTTTCTGCGTGATGTGATCGAGTTCCGCATCCTGATCGAACCGCGCGCGTCGGCGCAGGCGGCGGCACGCGGCAGCGCGGCCGACGTCGCGGCGATCCGCGAGGCCTTCGAGGCGTTTCGCGTGATCCGCCCGAACGAGGCGGGTTATCAGGAAGCGGACGAGCTGTTTCATACCCGCATCGTGGTGGCGAGCGGCAACCAGTTTTTCAAGCAGATGGCGGCGATCATTCGCGGCGCGCTCTCGACCGTCAATCCGATCGTGCCGAAGGAAGGCCTGTGGGAAGCCGCGGTGAGTTCGCATCTGCGGGTGGTCGAAGCGATCGAGCGGCGCGATCCGAAAGAAGCGGAAATCGCGTCGCTGGCGATGATCGACTACACGGCGGAAGAAATCGGCGGCAATTTTTCCGCGGAGCCGCCGTCGCGTTGAGTTCTTTCGTGCAGGACCCTGCATGACAGGGCAGGCTGGATAGGTCGCAAACGCCTCGCGCAGCGGCGGGCGGTGTGCGCGACAATAGCGCCTGTTCTGAACTGCACGGACTCGCACGATCGATGACCATTGCCAAGGAAGTTGCCCCGGCGCAAGACGCTGTGATTCGCTGGGGAATCGTCGGGACGGGCCGCATCGCCCGTCGTTTTGCTCAAGGACTTGCCCACGTGCCGCACGCGCGCCTGAGCGCACTGTGGTCGCGCCGCGCCGAACCGGCCGCGGCGTTCGCCGGCGAATTCGGCGGCGAGGCCTGCGCGAGCTTCGACGCGCTGCTCGCGAGCGGCATCGACGCACTCTATATCGCCACGGTGCAGGACAGTCACGCCGACTACGCGATTGCCGCGCTGCAAGCCGGCCTGCACGTGCTGTGCGAAAAACCCGCCACCATCAACCGCGCGCAACTCGAGCGTGTGCTCGACGCCGCGCGCCGCGCCAACCGCCTCTTCATGGAGGCGATGAAGCCGCCGTTCTATCCGCTCTACGTCAAATTGCGCGCGCATCTCGCGGCCGAACCGGTCGGCGAGATCGGTCTGGTGCGCGCGGGCTGCTCGGTGCCGGGCGTGCCGGACGATCACCCGTCGCTGTCGTTCGACCATGCGGGCGGCGCGCTGCTCGATATCGGCATCTATGAAATGTTTCTCGCCGTCGACTGGCTCGGTGCGCCGCGTGAAGTGCAGACGCTCGGGCGGCTCGGGCCGACGGGCGTCGATACGTTCGCGAGTCTGAACAGTCTGCATGAGCGCGGCATCGCGCAACTCTTTTGCGGGCTCGATCTGCACGGCAAGGGTGACGCGCTGCTGATGGGCACGCGCGGACACGTGACGATTCACGAGCCCTGGTGGAATCCGTCGCGCGCGACAGTGCGTTATGCCGACGGCCGCGTCGTCGAACTCGACGCGCCATTCGAAGGCGGCGGCCTGAACTACGAAACCGCGCACTTTTGCGAGCTGATCCGCGCGGGCGAGCTGGAAAGCCCGCTCATGCCGCACAGCAAATCGTTGCAGATGATCGAGATGGCCGACGCGGCGCGCGCGGCGCTCGGGCTGAAGTTCGCGGGCGAATAGGAGAGCGGGCGTTCGCGCCCGTTGCAGGATCGCGGCGGGCTGGCTGCCCGAACACGAAGCGGGGCCGGTGGTAGGATTTGCCAGGGCTCGGGCGTCGGCTGAACATCACGCGCCGGCTCACTGCTTTCGACTACCTTCCACCGGAGCTGCCCATCATGCGCATGCTGGCAAAACTGTGGCGCGACAATAAAAGTCTCGTCGCGTTTCTCTTCCTGATGGTGCTGTTCCGCAGCGCCGTGGCCGACTGGAACGTCGTGCCGAGCGGCTCGATGCTGCCCACCATCCGCGAAGGCGATCGTATTTTCGTCGACAAGATGGCCTACGATCTGCGCGTGCCGCTCACGCATATCGCCATCGCGCATCTGCACGATCCGCGGCGCGGCGACATCGTCACGATCGATTCTTCCGCGGCACATGAGTTGATGGTCAAGCGGCTGATCGGTTTGCCCGGCGACCGCGTGGCGATGCGCGACAACGTGCTGTACGTGAACGGCGTGCGCGCGGATTACCAGCCGCTCGCGCTGGCGCCGCTGCCGGGCGACGCCACTTCGGCCGGCGACTATCTGACCGAACGCTTCGACGGCGTCGCGCATACCGTGCGCCTGTCGCCGGATGCGCCGAGTCCGCGCAACTCGTTCGGGCCGGTGACCGTGCCGCCGGGCGAGTATCTGATGCTCGGCGACAATCGCGACGACAGCGCCGATTCGCGTTATTTCGGCTTTTTTCCGCGCAAGGAGTTGATGGGCCGCACGCGTCGCGTGGCGTTTTCTCTGGATCCGGATCACTTCTACAAGCCGCGCTTCGAGCGCTTCGGCGCGGCGCTCGATAGCGCTTCGCTCGACCGGCAGACTCCGCGATAAAGCCACGTTAAAGCTGCGATAAAGCCGCGGTAAAGCGTGAGGACTCAGGCGGCGCTGCGATCAGTGCCGCCTCTGCCGCCTTAGTGCCGCGCCGGCAGCGCGAGACGCCGTTCGTACCAGCGCTGCACCCATTCGAGCAACTGGCACAGCACCCAGTAGACCGCGGCGGCGGCGAGATACAGCGGCAAAGGCTGGTACGTCGACGCGATCATTTCCTGCGCGCTGCGCAGCAGTTCCGTCACGGTGATGACCGACACCAGCGAGGTGTCCTTGATCAGACTGATGAGACTGTTCGACAGACTCGGCACGGCGATGCGCAAGGCCTGCGGCGCGATGACGTAGCGCAGCGTCTGACGGCGCGACAGGCCGAGGCTATAGGCGGCGAGCCACTGTCCGTCATGAATGCCGAGAATCGCACCGCGCATGCTTTCCGACAGATACGCCGCCACGTTCGCCGACAGGGCGATCACGCCGGCCGGCGTCGGGTCGAGCGAAATGCCGAGACTCGGCAGCCCGTAATAAATCACGAAAATCTGCACCAGCAGCGGCGTGCCGCGGAACACGCTGACGTACACGCGCGCGATCCAGTTCAGCACACGGTTGTGGCTGACGCCCATGACCGCGAGCACGGCGCCGGCGATCAGGCCGAAAATCATCGACAGAACCGCGAACTTGACCGTCAGGAGTGCGCCCTGTGCGAGCACAGGAAGCGATTCAACGAGCAGGGAAGTGGTGGACATGAGCGAGGAGTCGGTTGGCGTGCAGAGCGCACATCATAAAGGGCGACGGCCGGGCGAGCGCGCGGCTCGTCGTTGCCGCGCAGGCGACGCTGCAAAAGCGAAGGGCGGCATCTCGTCGATGCCGCCCTTGGGCGAACGCAGCGCGTCTTACTTGATCGGCTTGCTGACGTCGATGCCGAACCACTTGTCCGAGATCTTCGTGAACGTGCCGTCGGCTTCGAGTTGCGTCATGGCGTCGGAGATTGCCTTGGCGAACTTCGGATTACCCTTTTTGAACGGAATGCCCGACGGGTTGCCCGCGCCCAGCGTCGCGCCCGTGCGCAGCGGCAATTGCGAGTTCTTCATCAGATACGCGAGCATCAGACGGTCGTTGAGCGCCGCGTCCAGACGGTTGGACGCCAGGTCGCGCAGATATTCGGGCGCGCCCGGGTAGGTCTTGACGTCGATGCCCGGCACCGACTTCGCCATGTCCATGTAGTTCGTGCCGAGACCGACGCCGAGCTTCTTGCCCTTCAGGTCTTCGAGCGATTTGAACTCACGCGTGTCGTCCTTGCGCTGGATCAGCTGCGCGGCGGAATACGTGTAAGCGGGCGAAAAGTCGAGCGCCTGCTTGCGGGCGTCCGTAATGCCGACCTGATTCACGATCACGTCGAACTTGCCCGCTTGCAGACCGGCGATGATGCCGCTCCACTCGGTCGTGACGAATTCCGGCTTGACACCGAGTTTGGCGGCGACCGCGCGGGCGATGTCGACGTCGTAGCCGACCAGTTCGCCCGACGGCGCTTTCGAGTTGAACGGCGGGAAGGTGCCTTCCAGACCGATGCGCAGCGTGCCGCGTTGCTTGACCTGATCGAGCAGGTCGTCGGCGTGGGCGGCGACGGCGGTGAACGACGCGCCGATCAGACCGGCGACGAGCATCTTTTTCAACAAGCCAAATTTCATCCTCTTCCTTTTGTACGGCTGACGTTTTAACAGACGAAAGTCTAACAAACAGACTATCGAAGTTTAAATACGGTTTGTTTATGTCTATATGCGAAGCGCATCAGGCGGCGCGACGGCGCGCCAAAAGCGCTTGGGATGGAGGCGGCGAGGTCCGAAGAAATGTCGGGTAGCAAGGGCGACGAGGGACGCCCCGAGCGCGGTTTCGCCGACGCCTGCGTGGGCCGCAGGCGTCGGCGCCTTCGACTCAGCGCAGCGCCTGCGCGCACTCGGCGATCAACGCCGGTCCGCGATAGATGAAGCCGGTGTAGAGCTGCACCAGCGACGCACCGGCCGCCAGCTTGGCGCGCGCGTCTTCGCCCGAGAAAATGCCGCCGACGCCGATGATCGGCACCGTGTCGCCCACTTCGGCGCGCAGCTTGCGGATCACTTCGTTCGACGCGTCGAACACCGGCTTGCCGGACAGGCCGCCGGCTTCGTCGCCGTATTGCATGCCGGTGACCGCCGTGCGCGACAAGGTGGTGTTGGTGGCGATCACGCCTTCGAAGCGGTGACGCAGCAGCGTGTCGCCGATCGACTTGATCTGCTCGTCGTCGAGGTCCGGCGCGATTTTCAGTGCGAGCGGCACCAGTTTGCCGTGCAGATCGGCCAGACGCTGCTGCTTGTCTTTCAGCGCGGCGAGCAGGGCGTCGAGTTCGCCCGCGCCTTGCAGCTGGCGCAGGTTCTTGGTGTTCGGCGAGGAAATATTGACCGTGACGTAGCTCGCGAACGGATACACGCGCTCGAGACAGTAGAGATAGTCTTCGGCGGCGCGCTCGATCGGCGTGTCGGCGTTCTTGCCGATGTTCAGGCCGAGAATGCCGCGATAGCGCGCGGCCTGGACGTTCTTGACGAACTGGTCGACGCCCGCGTTGTTAAAGCCCATCCGGTTGATGATCGCGTTGGCTTGCGGCAGGCGGAACATGCGCGGCCGCGGATTGCCCGGTTGCGCGCGCGGCGTGACCGTCCCCACTTCGATGAATCCGAAACCCTGCGCGGCCAGCCCGTCGATCGCGGCGCCGTCCTTGTCGAGGCCGGCGGCAAGGCCGACCGGATTGCGGAACGTCAGCCCCATCACGGTGCGCGGCGCGTCCGGCACACGCGGCGCGAGCGCGCCCGCGAGGCCGGTGCGGCCGGCGGCGCCGAGCATGCGCAGTGTCAGGTGGTGAGCGTCTTCCGCGTCCATGCGAAAGAGTTGGGCGCGTATGAGCGGATAGAGGGAACTGAACACGGGACGAAGCCGGGCGGCCGAAAAATGGGAACCCGTCATTTTACCGGCTTTGAGGCTTTAATGAGACCAATTGGCGCAAGCGTACAGCGCCCGGCCGACGAAACTCCGGCGCGCCGCGTGCCGCGCGTTTTTGCTAGCGCAACGGTCCGCGCCGGCCCTGCATCGCCAGATCGACGGGCGGCAGGCCGAAAGTGTCGGGATCGAGCACCCGCCAGGCGCCTTCGATCAAACCTTCGAGCGGCCGGAAATTGGCCTTGTACGCCATTTTCGGGCTCTCGCGAATCCAGTAGCCGAGATACACGTACGGCAGCTTGAGGCTGCGTGCCTGTTCGATCTGCCAGTAGATGTTGTAGGTGCCGAAGCTGCTGTGCGGCAGATCCGGTTCGAAGAAGGTGTAGACGGAAGAAAGGCCGTCGCCGAGGATGTCGATCATCGAGATCATGCGCAGAATGCCCGGCGCTTCCGGGTGATTCGGCAACGGCTCGCGAAACTCCACGAGCCGCGAGTTGATGCGGCTCTGCAGGAGAAACTGTTCGTACTGGTCGCGGCTGTCGCGGTCCATGCCGCCGCCCGCGTGGCGCGCCGACTGGTAGCGCATATAGAGCGCGTAGTGCTCTTCGTCGTAGTGCAGCGGCGCGACCGTGGCGATCAGTTCGCCGTGCTTTTTCCACACGCGGCGCTGGGTGCGGTTCGGCATGAACTGGTCGACCGGCACGCGCACCGGCACGCAGGCGCGGCAGCCGTCGCAATACGGGCGGTAGGTGAACACGCCCGAGCGCCGGAAACCGGACTTGACGAGGTCGGTGTAGACGTCGGAATTGATGAGATGACTGGGCGTGGCGACCTGCGAGCGCGCGATGCGGCCGTCCAGATAGCTGCAGGGATAGGGCGCCGTTGCATAGAATTGCAGCGCGGAAAGCGGAGAAAGAGGCAGCTCGTTGGGATGAGTCACGTTGGCAGCTCTCGAAGCGTCTCTGGTAATGCAAACCCGGCGCCTTGCGGTGACCTACCGCGGCTCGTGATCCGCGGCTCGGTGGGCGACGGATCCGGATTCGGCCTGATTGTCCTACGCCGCCGGCGCGACGACATCGAGCAATACGGTCTTGTCGAAACTCCATGGAATGGACGGAGCGTCGACCGACGCGCGAACATGCGCGATGAATGTCTTGCGCGGTATCTCGCGCCCGCCAAGCGACGCCAGATGCGACGTGTTCTGCTGGCAGTCTATCATTTCTATTTTGTGACGTCGCAAGTGTCCGACAAGCGCGGCCAGCGCCATTTTCGACGCGTCGGTGACCTCCGCGAACATCGACTCGCCGAAGAACATGCGGCCGAACGCGACGCCGTACAAACCGCCCACGCGCTTGCCCTCGAACCATGTTTCGATGCTGTGGGCGTCGCCCATGCGATGCAGCGACGAATACGCTTCCACCACGTCCGCGGTGATCCACGTGCCGCGCTGGCCGTGGCGCGGCGCCTGCGCGCAGGAACGCATCACGGCGGCGAAATCGTGATCGACGCGAATTTCCCACGCGTCGTCGCGCAGCACGCGTTTGAGCGTTTTGCGCAACGAGGGCGAGAGTTTGAATTCGGCGGGGCGCAGGACCATGCGCGGATCGGGGCTCCACCACAGCACGGGCTGGCCGTCCGAATACCACGGGAAGATGCCGCGCCGGTAGGCGTCGATCAGCCGTGACGGCAGCAGGTCGGCGCTCGCGGCGAGCAGACCCGGCGCGCCGCTGGCGGCGCCAAGCGCGCGCTCGACCGGCGGAAACGGTTCGTCAGCTCCGAGCCAGGGAACCATGCGCGCCGCTCAACCTTCGCGCAGCGAGCGGAAGATGTCGCCCGTGTGCAGGCCGTAGCTGCCGGCGGCGCGGTCGGCGAAAAAGAAGCGCAGCGTCTGGCCGACGGTCGGGAAAGCGATGTCGTCCCAGGGGATTTCGTGCTCTTCGAAAAGCTTCACTTCGAGGCTTTCTTCGCCGGCGGCGATGTCGAGATCGAGCAGACGCGCCATGTAGAACAGATGCACCTGATGCACGTGCGGCACGTTGAGCAGCGAAAACAGGCTCTGCACCTCGACGCGCGCGCCGGCTTCCTCCAGCGTTTCGCGCGACGCGGCTTCGGCCGTCGTTTCGCCCATTTCCATGAAGCCTGCCGGCAGCGTCCAGTAGCCGTAGCGCGGTTCGATCGCGCGGCGGCACAGCAGCACCTTGTCGTCCCAGACCGGGACGGTGCCGACCACGTTGCGCGGATTCTGATAGTGCACCGTACCGCAACTGCCGCATACGAAGCGCTCGCGGTTGTCGCCCGGCGGAATGCTCAAGCTGACGCCGTGGCCGCAGACAGAACAGAATTTCATAGGAAGGGGACGAGAAAGAGTGATAGGAGTTTATCACCGGGGAACGACTTTGCTGAGAGGCGCCGAAGCGGCCGGGCAAAGGCGGGCAGCGCGCTCGCATCGGGCGCGCGATTGCGGCTGGATTGGCGGTCGATTTGCAGTAAAGAGGCGAGGCCGGTTAGTTTGGATTGCCAAATGATTCCGACGTGCTGCATGCGGGCAGCGCGGCTATCTGCGCGCGCTGTGCAATGACGCCAAGCAATCTGAAGATTGGTGACGAAGCGCGGAGCCGGCTTCGAAAAAAGCGCGCGTGGAAAACAAAAAAGGCCTGCCGGTTGGGCAAGCCTTCAATGTTTTTCGACGTTTCGAACCTAAGCAGTGATGCTTGGTTGCGGGGGTAGGATTTGAACCTACGACCTTCGGGTTATGAGCCCGACGAGCTGCCAGACTGCTCCACCCCGCGTCCGTCGAAGAAAAGATTATAGGATAGATTTCACGACGATGCAATAGCTGTTTAAAAAACGCTTACGGCGAGTCGCGACGCGCTTAGCGGGTGTCGCGTGTCGCAAGGTTCCCGCAAGGGGCTGCGCTAGAATCGGAATCCCTTCGCGGTGCCGGTCGGCGAACCGTCATGCGCTAGAACGTGCGCACGAACGCAAGCGGCGCCGCGCACTATCCCTTCATCTCTACCGAACTGAATTCCATGGATATCGATCACGATCTGCAGGTAATGACCGCTCAGGAAAAAGCGCTAGTGTTTCCGCATTTCGACGCCGACCGCGCCTGGCAGATCGGCGCCTATCTGCACGAAGTGGCCAAGGCTCGCGGCATCGCGGCCGCGATCGACGTGCGCACGTTCGGCCAGCCGCTGTTCTTCAGCCTGCTGCCGGGCGCGACGCCCGACAACGTCGATTGGGCGCGCCGCAAAGGCAACACGGTCGCGCATTTCCGTTGCAGCTCGTACGCGGTGGGTCTGAAATTGAAGCAGGCGAACAGCACGCTCGCCGAACGCCACGGCCTGCCGGTGTCGGAATACGCATCGCATGGCGGCGCGTTTCCGCTGAGCGTGGCGGGCGCCGGCGTAATCGGCTCGATTACGGTATCCGGCTTGCCGCAGCGCGCGGATCACGAACTGGTGGTCGAAGCACTGTGCGCGCATCTCGGCCTCGACTACGCCGCGCTCGCGCTGGCGAAGGTCTGACGCGATGCGCGTGCCACCTTATGCCTTGCTCGCCATCGCCATCGTCGCCGAAGTGATCGCGACTTCCGCGATGCGCGCCTCCGAAGGTTTTTCGCGCTTTTTGCCGGCGGCCGTCGTGGTGGTGGGCTACGGCATCGCGTTCTACTGCCTGTCGCTCACGCTCAAGACGATTCCCGTGGGCATCGTCTATGCCGTGTGGTCCGGCGCGGGCATCGTGCTCATCACGCTGGTCGCCGTGGTGATGTACCGCCAGGTGCCGGACTTGCCCGCCATCATCGGGCTCGGGCTGATCATTGCCGGCGTGGCGGTGCTGAACATGTTTTCGAAGATGCAGGCGCATTGATCCCGCATCCCCACGTTCACCGGCCGCGCCCGCGTATTACTTGCAGCGCACGATCATCGAGCGGTTTTTCACGTTCGCCGACACGACGTTCGTGACGCTGCCGCCCGCGGTGCCGCCTTCGTCGTTGTCTTTCGACACGATGTCGTAGCCGGTCGCGCCGCACGCCTTACCCGCTTGCACGTAGCACGAAGCCCAGCTGGACGCGGCGTCGGCGCCGCTGCAATTCACCGCGAAGCCGGTCTGGCCGTTCGGCAGATTGATCAGCGAGGTGGTGTTCGATGAGGCGCAACCGCTCAGGCTCGCGCCGAGCAGCACGACGGCAGGCAGAACGGCGGCGAGCGCGGCGGCGAGCGGCGTTCTGCGCACGAGAGCAAGCGCCATGCGGCTCGGGTGAAGACGGGCGAGGCGGCGCGATTGCGTCATCTGATACATCGTGATGTTTCCTTTCAAATTGAGTGTGATGCGTCGCCCAGCCTAAGGCGTTTCGATCGTGATGCCCGCCGCGCTGACCTGCTTGCGGCTTTCCGTACCTGCTACGGTGGCGGCGTCTTCCCAGATGCTGATGGCTTTGGGCACGTCGATGCCATGGCTTTCGGCGTAGGCAAACCACTTGTTGGCCGCATCGGGCTCGGGCAATTCGTGGTTCTGTACAAAATATTTTCCCATATCGCGCTCGCTGGTCTCAAAAAGGCGTTCTTGCAATAGCACGGATCGTGCCGATGCATGGTTCGACACGCGCGGTGCTCACAAGTGCAATCGTGCCGGTGGATCGGCGCAATCGCCCGGTGACAGGCTCGACGACAAACGCATCGGGCGGCTGGATCCGTGGCCCGACCCGGCGCCTCGGCCGACGGCGCGCATCGAGAACTTATCCGCGCGCGAGGCGCCTTACTCACTATCGGCCTGCAGGCGAAGTCGTTCGCATGCGCGTAAGCTTTTTGCGCGGCGCACATTCAATTCCACGAAAACATCGCGACGCATCGCGAAGAGGAGAAACACCATGGCCGAACGGGTCAGCGGTCCTTATCGGGGCTATTACATCAGCGCGGCAGCGCGTCTCGTGCCGACGGCCGAGACGCACGTGGGCGGTACCTACGTCGGCTCGGTGAGTCTGGCCGAACACGGCCCGGACGATCCGCGCCGGATGGAAACCCTGATCGATCTCGGCGACGAGCAGCGTTTCGGCAGCGAAGACGACGCGCTGAGTTTCGTCGAACAGGCGGCGCGCGATTACGTGGACCGTCTGCTGGGAGGTAAGTGATGGCGCGCAAGGACGCCGGGGAGGGCGGCGCGGCACGCTGGACCAGCGCCGAGCCGCGCGAGTACCATATCGACGTTGCGCCCGGCCGGTCACTGCTGGCCGGCACCCGTCCGATCTCGGACCCTTCTGATGAGGCGACCATGGAAATCCGGTTTCCCGCGGACGCGCCTGCTTACCGCGACTCGAACCTGACCGTCGTTTTTCCCGCGCTCGTCGACGGTGAGCGCGTGCCGTGCGCGATCTCGGTCGAAGCGCTCGAAGATCATTTCGGCGCGTATTCCGAAGACCTCGAAGGCTGGTTGCGCGCATTCGACGCCGGCCGCCCGCGCATCGAAGCCGTGGCGCGCGAACATCTGCAAATCAGCAACGGCACACCGGTTCTGCTCAAGAGCGGACACTTTCCGCCGGGCAATATCGCCGGTCAGGTTTAAGCGCTCGCCGTGCCGCCGCTTCAGGCGGCTTTCACCTTGTCGTTTTCGCGCGCGCCGGCGGCTTGCCGGGCGGCCTCGTACGCCTGGCGAATGCCGCTTTCGTACGACGTTTTTGCAATCGGGCCGATCAGCGTGGTCAACGCGGTGTCGTCCATCACGACCGGTTCCGTCATCAGGTAATTCATTTCGACCATTTCGCGCATCAACGGGTTGAAGAGACCGAGCACGCGCAACAGGGTCTTGCCGGCCACCATCAACTGCGGCGCGCGGCCCGCCAGTGCATAGGCCTCACGGGCCACTTCGCGCTGCGTAATCGTGCCGGGACCGGCGAGATGCCACCAGCGGCCATATGCTTGCGGTGTACGCGTGAGTTGCTCGATCACCGGGCCGATATCCGGCAGAAAAATGAACTCGTGCGGCACGTCGATCGGCCCGATCATCTGCGCGCGCTTGCCTTGGGCGGCCGCTTCGAATACGCCGTTCAAAAGGCTGCGCTCGATGCCGGGACCGTAGAAATCGGGCAGGCGCAACACCAGCGTGGACAAGCCCTGACGGCCATGCGCCGCCAGCACGAGATTTTCCTGCGCGAGTCGCATCTTCCCTTTGAACGTGTGCGGCTCTCGGGGATGGTTTTCCGTGATCGGATTGCTTTGCGCGCGGCCGTACGGATATACCGTGCCGACCAGAATGAAACGCTCGACACCCGCTTCGGTGACGCCGGCGAGCGTGCGCTCCATGAGCGGCGGATGGGCGGCGAACTGATCGTAGGGCACGCCGACCAGATAGATGACGGTTTGCAGTCCTTGGGCCGCCGCGGCGATGGACGCGACGTCGTCCGGATTCCACGTCACGATCTCGGCGTGCGGGTCGTGGCCGAACGCGGCTTCGAGCGCCGCAGCCGAGCGGCCGACCACGCGGTAGTCGCGTCCGGCCGCGCTGAGCGCCGCCGCGATGATCCGTCCGGACGCGCCGGCAGCGCCGAACAATCCCACTTTTCCTGTGCTTTCCATGACGACTCCTCGTGACGGCGCGATGGCCGCTACCACTTGAACTGATTGAAGAAAATTTAATGAACACCGTTCAGTAAACAGTGTTCAGTTTAATTTGACTTTTCAGTTTGTCAACCCGAGAATGGCCGGCATGGGAATTCCAGAACGTAAAACCCGGCAGAAGCAGGCGCTGCGCGAACGCATCCTCGATGCCGCGCGGCGCATCGTGATGCGCGACGGTTTCGCCGCGCTGTCGATGCGCAAGATCGCGGAGGCCATCGAGTATTCGCCCGCCACGCTCTACCTGCATTTTGCGAGCCGCGACGAGATCGCGTGGGCCTTGTGCGTCGAGGGTTACGCGCAACTGTTGCAGACCTTCGAGCCGCTGGTGCAGATCGCCGATCCGGCCGAACGCCTGAAGGCGCTGGGTCGCGCCTACGTGGCGTTCGGTGTCGCGCATCCGGAAACCTACCGGCTGATTTTCATGGAAGATCCGAGCTACACGGGCGCGGCGCTCGGTGGATCGAAGGCGGCCGCAGCGTCGGTCCCGCCAACGCACGACGAAGTGGCCAGAAGCCTGCCGCCCAAATCCGGAGACGACCCCGGCGACGCCTCGTTGCGCATCATGCTCGACGCCATCGAAGCGCTGAAAACGGCAGGGCGCCTGCCCGCATCGACCGATGCCGCCGTTTGGGCCGAGGCGTTCTGGGCGACCTTGCACGGCATCGTCGCGCTCAATCTCACTTGCCCGGTATTTCCCAGTGCGCCGCTCGATACGGTGGTGAGCGTCGCGCTCGACGCATGGCTCGGCGCGCAGCCGGCAGCGGCGGCGGTCACGCCGGGCAACGCGCGCGGTCGCAGGAAGAGCCTCGATGCGAAGGCAACGGATCCGGCTGAGGTCGGCGAGAGTGATCGACCGGCCGAGCCGGCGGAAAAAGCGGTAGTGAAGACGCGCGCAAAACCTGCCACAAAAGCCGCGCCGAAGACCGCAAAAACCGGCTGAATTCCTCTGCGGCAATCGAGGCAAAGCAGACGAAGCAGACCGGGCGCACATGCCAAACCGTCGAGCGCACAGGCGCGCAAAGTTCGCCGAGGCAACCCGTCGAAGCGGCTAGCAAAGCGGCTCACAAAAGCGCTCCTCAAAGCGCGAAGCCGCTCACGCGTGATAACGTTTAACTCCAACTTCTTTTTCGCGTTCGCGCGTCTTGCTCTCCATGTCCATTTCCGTCCCGTCCGCCGCCAGCGACGAAGTCGCGACTCACGTAGCCAATCGCATCGGCTACCTCGAACTCGAGCGGCCCAAGGCGCTGAACGCGCTGTCGACCGGTATGATCCGCGCAATGCATGCGGCGCTCGAACAATGGCGCGAAGATCCCGACGTGCTGGCCGTGGTGGTGCGCAGCACGAGTGAACGTGCGTTCTGCGCGGGCGGCGACATCCGCTTTCTGTACGAGACGGCGCAGCGCCATGACGAGGCCGCGCGCGATACGTTTTTCATCGAGGAATACCGGCTCAACCACGCCATCTTCACGTATCCGAAGCCGTACATCGCGCTGATGAACGGCGTCGTGATGGGCGGCGGCATGGGCATTTCGCAGGGTGCGCACCGTACCGGCGGACTGCGCGTCGTCACGGGTTCGACCCGCATGGCGATGCCCGAAACCCGCATCGGTCTGTTCCCCGACGTGGGCGTGAGCTGGTTTCTGGCGCGCACGCCGGGCGCGATCGGCCGTTATCTCGCGGTCACCGGCGAGTCGGTCGGCGCAGCGGACGCACTGTTCGCCGGTCTCGCCGACGTCTGGCTCGACGAGAAGTCGCTGCCCGCGCTGATCGACACGCTGCGTGAGGCGCGCTTCGAGCGCGGCGCCGACGTGGTCGCCTGCATCGAGCACGCGTGCGCCGCGCAGCAGGGCGCGCCGAACCCCGACGATGCGCCGCTCGCGCATGCACGGGCACTGATCGACCGGCATTTCGCTAAGGCGGATGTCGGGCAGATTCTGGCTTCGCTGGAACAGGAAAAATCGGGCGATGCGGCCGGTTGGGCCGAGCAGACGATTGCCGTGCTGCGCGAGCGCTCGCCGTTGTCGATGGCGATTTCGCTCGAAGTCGTGGCGCGTGCGGAAGGGTCGATGGCGGATGTATTGCGCGGCGATCTCGACCTCACGCGCACGTGTTTCGCCGAGGGCGATACGGTAGAAGGCATTCGCGCGCGCATCATCGACAAGGACAATGCGCCGCGCTGGCGTTTCGCGCGTATCGAAGACGTGCGAGCCGCGGACGTGGCGAAGATGCTCGAGAGTCCGTGGGCGCCGGCCGCGCATCCGCTGCGCGACCTGAACGGCTAGGTCAGTCGTCCAGTTCGCCGGCCATGAAGGCGCGCATGAACACCAGCGCGCCCCAGCCCCACATTGCGTTGGCGGCGAATGCCACCGCCAGGCGCGGCAGCATGTTGCCGCTCGGCCAGATGCCGCGCAGCGGATCGACCACGAACACGCTGGCTGCCGTCAGCACGATGCCGCCGAATACAAAAGCCGGCACCCACGGCGCGCGCCGCTCGGGCGCGACGCGCAGCAGCCACGCCATCAACACGGCCCAGAAGGCGCTCCAGATGGCGTTGGCGATGAACTCGGGCAAGCCGAGCGGTAAAAACGGTGCGGTCGAAAAGCCGGTCGGGTCGATCAGACCGGCTGCATGCATCAACGCCAGCGTCGATTCATGAAAAAACAGGGAAGCCAGAAAGCCGGCGACGAACGGCAGGATGAGTTTTTGCATGCATTGCACCTGCGGAGTACAGGCGGCTGATTGACATGGCCTGTACCGGATTATTGGAAACGTGCGCCATTATATATAGGGGCACCCCGTTTCAAGCGTGCCGGCCATGCAACACTCGTGCACAAACCGTATGCTTTAGCGTCGGGCTAATCACGAAAGTGGAAAACCTAAGCTAAAAAAAATCGTTCAAAAGCCCGGGTCCGATCCATAGACTGTTTCTCCATGCAGACGGTGCGCGCACAGCATTCGCCGCCGTCGTCCACTTGACCGGGCGCATTGCGCGCCACATCGCCATTCCATCTCTTGCGTCGCTTCGTCCAGCCAGGTGCTGGCGCAATGCGCGCGGCCGGCGTGTGCGCGTTCGTCCGACGCGGCGTTTTTCATTCAATCCCGTTTCGAACAGGCAGGAGCAGCAAATGAATGTGTTCTGGTTCATTCCGACTCACGGCGACAGCCGCTATCTCGGTACGTCCCAAGGTGCACGTGCAGCCGACTACGACTACTTCCAGCAGATCGCCGTGGCCGCCGACACGCTCGGCTACGAAGGCGTGCTGCTGCCGACGGGCCGCTCCTGCGAAGACGCGTGGGTGGTCGCCTCCAGCCTGATCGCGGCGACGAAACGCCTGAAGTTTCTGGTTGCGATCCGGCCGGGCATTTCGTCGCCGGGACTCGCGGCGCGCATGGCGGCGACATTCGATCGTCTGTCGAACGGACGGCTGCTGATCAACGTCGTGACCGGCGGCGATGCAGCGGAACTGGAAGGCGACGGCGTATTCGTCGATCACGACACGCGCTACGAGATCACCGACGAATTCCTGCACATCTGGCGCAAGCTACTCACGGCCTCGCACACCAACGACGCCATCGACTTCGAAGGCCGGCATCTCACCTCGAAGGGCGGCAAGGCACTGTATCCGCCGGTGCAGAATCCGCATCCGCCGTTGTGGTTCGGCGGTTCGTCCGCGGCTGCGCACGACATCGCGGCCGATCACATCGACACGTATCTGACCTGGGGCGAGCCGCCCGCGGCCGTCGCGAAGAAGGTCGCGGACATTCGCGCGCGCGCCGCAGCGCGAGGCCGCGAGATCCGTTTCGGGATTCGCTTTCACGTGATCGTGCGGGAGACCGAAGAGGAAGCGTGGGCAGCGGCCGACAAGCTCATCAGCAAGCTCGACGACGACACCATTGCGCGTGCCCAGGCGTCGTTCGCGAAGATGGACTCGGAAGGGCAGCGCCGCATGGCCGCGCTGCACGGCGGCAAACGCGGCAGCCGCGCCGACCTGGAAGTCTATCCGCACCTGTGGGCCGGCGTCGGCCTCGTGCGGGGCGGCGCGGGCACGGCGCTGGTCGGCAACCCGCAACAGGTCGCGGCGCTCATGAAGGAGTACACGGACCTCGGCGTCGACACCTTCATCCTGTCCGGCTATCCGCATCTCGAAGAGTCGTACCGCTTCGCCGAACTGGTGTTTCCGCTGCTGCCGGGACGCAAAAACAAGGTCGCCGGCGGCCCGTTGTCCGGTCCGTTCGGCGAGATCGTCGGCAATAACTATCTGCCCAAGGCGGCCAGCGCGAGCTGAGCGCCGCGCGGCGTTCGGCTTCGTCCGTCAGGCAACGAGGGAAAAGAATCATGGCCGATTCCATCACCGGCGCGACACAGGGCGCGCACAACGCTACGCGCCAGGCCGGCGCGCGTTCCACGGCCAGTGTGTGGCGCCGGATCGGCGCGCACCTCGCGCCGTGGATTGCGCCGCTCGCGATCCTGCTCGTGTGGGAATTCGCCGCGCGCAGCGGCCTGTTGTCGACGCGCGTCCTGCCCGAACCGCTCGCGGTGGTAAAGGCGGCGTGGTCGCTGATCCAGTCGGGCGAGATGTGGGCGGACGTGAAAGTGAGCACGTGGCGCGCGGTGTCGGGCTTCGCGATCGGCGGCGGCATCGGGTTCGTGCTCGGCCTCGCGACCGGGCTCTTCAAACCTGCCGAGATCGCGCTCGATTCGACCGTGCAGATGGTCCGCAACATCCCGGCGCTGGCGATGATCCCGCTCGTGATTCTGTGGTTCGGCATCGAAGAGGAAGCGAAGGTGTTTCTCGTCGCGCTCGGCGTGTTTTTTCCGATCTACGTGAACACGTTTCACGGCATCCGCTCGGTGGATTCGAACCTCGTCGAAATGGCCCGCAGTTATGGCCTGAAAGGTTTTGCGCTCTACCGTCACGTTGTTTTGCCGGGCGCGTTGCCGTCGATTCTGGTGGGCGTGCGCTTCGCGTTCGGGTTGATGTGGGTCACGCTGATCGTCGCCGAAACGATTTCTGCGCAGTCGGGTATCGGCTACATGACGATGAACGCCCGCGAGTTTCTGCAAACCGATGTGGTGGTGGTCGGCATCCTGCTGTATGCCGGACTCGGCAAAGGCGCCGACGTGCTGGCGAAGTATCTGGAACGCGTGTCGCTGCGCTGGCATCCCGCCTATCAGCGAGGAGCGAAATCATGAGCGCGATCACGTTCTCGGCGTCGTTCAGCGGTATTGCGGGCAGCGATCTCGAAGCCGAACTCGCGCAGCCGCGCACCGTCGATCACGACGCGGACGAAGCGGCGCATGCCGAGCGTCGCGAGCCGGTCCACGATACGCGGACCGGCTCGACGGCGGCGGTGCACGCGGCCGTTGCCGGCACGCTGGCGCGCAGCGACGCGCGCCGCGACGGCGATTACGCCGTCGAGTTGCGCGGCGTCGGCAAGCGGTATGGCGAGCGCGCGGTGCTCAGCGACTTCGATCTGTCGATCGAGCGCGGCAGCTTTGTGACGATCGTCGGGCGCAGCGGTTGCGGCAAATCGACCTTCCTGCGGCTCGTCGCCGGTCTGGAAGACGCGACTTCCGGCGTGCTCGACAAGCGCAACGAACACGGCCGGCCGATCGACACGCGCATCATGTTCCAGGACGCGCGCCTTCTGCCGTGGAAGAGCGTGCTGCACAACGTGATGCTCGGTCTCGGCCGCGGTGCGCGCGACGACGCGCGTGCCGTGCTCGACGAAGTGGGTTTGCTGGAGCGCGCCAACGACTGGCCCGCGCAACTCTCGGGTGGTCAGCGTCAACGGGTGGCGCTGGCGCGCGCACTCGTGCACCGCCCGCAACTGCTGCTGCTCGACGAACCGCTCGGCGCGCTCGATGCGCTGACACGCATCGAAATGCACGCGCTGATCGAGCGTCTGTGGCGCGAACATCGTTTTACGGCATTGCTGGTGACGCACGACGTCCACGAAGCCGTCGCGTTGGGCGACCGGATTCTGCTGATCGAAGAAGGGCGCATCGCGCTCGATCAGCCGGTGCCGCTCGCCCGGCCGCGAGCGCGTACGTCGGCGGGTTTCGCCGCCCTCGAAGAACACGTGCTGCAACGTGTACTCAAGACCGCGCCCAGCGACGACGGTCCGCTTTCCCGCGCCGGCGACGCGCGCGAGCCGGACCGTCCCAGACGCCCGACGGACGTCCGCTGGGCAGTCTGACATTCCTTGACTGACTGTTTTCAATCGCATCTCTGGAGCCACTCGATATGAGCATTTCCGCAATCAACGTACGCAATCAGTTCAAAGGCAAGGTCAAGGAGATCATCCGCGGGTCGGTGGTGTCTGAGGTCGATGTCGAGACGCCGTTCGGTATCGTCACCTCGGTGATCACCACGCGTTCCGTCGACGAACTCGATCTCAAGGTGGGATCGGAAGTGGTCGCGTTGGTGAAGTCGACCGAGGTGTCGATCGCGCGGCTTTGAGGCTAATTTAAGGCCGGTTCGCGTCGCGACGCATCGCGGCCGCCGCGCTCGTTGTGGGCGGCCGTTGCATTCGTCCGGCGTTTATTAGGCGTCTATTTGGCGTTCGCGCCGCTGGCCGGCGGCGGATGCATCATTCTGTCGTTGGTCGGCTTGGCCGGACGCTTGATCGGCATGTTGTCCGGATTGCTCGACCCCGTTGCGCCCGACGCCGCCTCGGGCGGCTTGACCATCGACGCGGCGGCATCCTGAGTCTGGTGCGCGGTCTGCGCGTGCGCCGCGGACGCGACCCAACCCGACGCACCGAGCGCGATGGCCGCCATCAGCGTGGCCACTCCGGTTCGCTTCAACGTTCGCTTCATCGAAATCTCCTTGCGGATTCTGCGTTCGTACCTGCGCGCGTTTTTGGTAGACCGCCCACGCTGTCGATAATTCGCGGGATCACGTTCACCGCTTGTGCAGCATGCATTCGCCGTGCCTGGCTTCCCGCGTCCGGCAAAAAAGTGCGGCGCTGCGCAGGCCCGTAAAACGCGCTAGGATGAATCGAGCGTTACGACGGAGACGGCCATGTCAAAGTCATTGAGTCCCGAAGCGATCGAAGCCTTGCGGCGTTTGAACGACGTCGGGGTCGGCAGCGCTGCGCCGAAGTTCGCGCAGTCCGTGACGGCGGAGTTGCTGCAGAGCGGTTTGGTCACTGAGGCGAGCGGCGGCGAAGTCGAGATTACGTGCAACGGCCGGCAATATCTGTCGGGCGATTGCGACTGATCGACCGGCTGTCCGGCTGAAGTGAGTGGTGTTCGACGTACGCGCCCGGCGGCGCGGGGGAATGCTTGGGCTCGCGTTTTGAGTGTGGAGCGGTGGCGCGCGTGCAGGTTCGTTGCGCCATGGGCTGAAGGGCGGTTAATTCTCCGCGCTCACAATCTCGGCAAGTTCGCGGCTCAAGCTGTTGGATGACCGCCACGCGCCGCGTTAAGCTGCCGGTTGCCTGTCAATCTGCTGGAGACCGCTGTGCATCTCGCGCCTGCCATTCCGATCATCCGCATTTTTTCCGAAGACAAAGCCCGCGAGTTTTACGTGGACTTCCTCGGCTTCACAGTCGAATGGGAACACCGGTTCGAGGATAACTTTCCGCTTTATATGCAGGTGCGGCGCTCGGACCTCGTGCTGCATCTGAGCGAACATCACGGCGACGCCACGCCGGGTTCGGCGATCTTCGTGCCGGTGCGCGAGATAGAGAGTCTGCATGCCGAACTGCAAGGCAAGCACTACAGGTTCGGCAAACCCGGTGTCGAAACGCTGCCGTGGGGAAAGGTACTGGAGACAATCGATCCGTTCGGCAACCGCATCCGGTTCTGCGAGTCGCCGCAGTCGGCCGGAAGCATTGTTTGAGGAAAACGGAAGCCGGATGCCATAGGCCATGCAAGCACCCGTAAACGGGACTGGGCGCCTGCATGAGATTGTCATGCGAGGCGCCCAGCCCAGCCTGCTATCAGATGCCTATTGTGTAGGCACCTGATCCAACGGTCTGCTTAGTGACCGAAGAAAACCGATTGCGGACCCGAAACCGGTTCACGCGTACCCGATTGCGTCGACACGTTGTTCACGCCGCCGTACGAGTTCGATTGTGCGTTAGCGCGTTCAGCGGCAACGGTTTGTGCGTTCTGACCTTGTTGCGAGGCCGGTGCGCCGACCGACGGACGGTAGAACGGTGCCGGGCCGTAGCCGCTAGCGAATGCGGGAGCAGCGATCGAGGCAGAAACAGCAACCAGCAGGGCGGCGATGAGCTTGGTCTTCATGGTGTGACTCCGATATACGTAACGACTTCGATTCAGGATGGCGTTGCAGTGGCCGGTGAGGGTGTGTCTGCAACGTCGATGGAAGGCAGTGTATACCCCTACTATCAAGAATTTGTGCTGATAATCTGAAATTACTATTCCCGATTCTGGAATAATCGCCCTGAGCTTTATCTGACAAGGCTCAGCCGTGGTCCGACCCCGCAGAGCGAGCGGAATCCTCACCGTAAGACCTTGCTGGATGTACGGGTTAACCCAGATCGTTCACATTGCGCGACTTTCCTGACGACCTTTCCGGGCGAATCCCGCAATTACGGTAAAATTGCGTTTTGCTTCAGCCGTTTAGCCGCCCATGTCTTCAGCACACACTCCCAGCCCGCGCCGCGTTTCGGTCGCGCCGATGATGGACTGGACCGATCGTCATTGCCGCTCGCTGCATCGCGTTATCTCGCGCCATACGTGGCTTTACACCGAAATGGTGACCACGGGCGCGCTGCTGCACGGCGACGTCCCGCGGCATCTGGCATTCACGCCCGAAGAGGCGCCCGTCGCGCTGCAACTCGGCGGCAGCGAGCCCGCCGACCTCGCGAAGTCGGCGAAACTGGGTGAGCAGTGGGGCTACGACGAAATCAATCTGAACTGCGGCTGCCCGTCCGAGCGGGTGCAGCGCGGTGCCTTCGGCGCGTGTCTGATGAACGAGCCGCAACTCGTCGCCGACTGCGTCAAGGCGATGCGCGACGCTGTCGCGATTCCCGTCACGGTGAAACATCGCATCGGTGTCGACGCGGTCGAAGAGTACTCGTTCGTGCGCGACTTCGTCGGCACGATCGCGGACGCGGGTTGCAACGTGTTTATCGTGCACGCGCGCAATGCGATTCTCAAAGGCTTGAGCCCGAAAGAGAATCGCGAGATTCCGCCGCTCAAGTACGACTATGCGTATCAATTGAAGCGCGATTTTCCGCACCTCGAAATCATCATCAACGGCGGCATCAAGACGCTGGACGAAGTCGAGACGCATCTTCAGCACGTCGACGGCGTGATGCTCGGGCGCGAGGCGTATCACAACCCGTACGTGCTGGCCGATGTCGATGCGCGCTTCTATGGCGCGACCGATACGCCGCTCACGCGCGAGCAGGTCGAAGCGAAGTTGATCGACTATTGCGCGGCCGAAATGGCGCGCGGCACGTACCTCGGTGCGATCACGCGTCACGCGCTCGGTCTTTATCGCGGCGAAGCAGGCGCGCGTGGATGGCGGCGTGTTCTGTCGGACAGCAAGCGCCTCGCCGCGCGCGATCTGAGTATCTTCGACGAGGCCAGGCAGCATCTGCGTGAGCCTGTCGAAATTTTTGAATAAAGGACTAGGCAAACGAGATTCTTGTTCGTATAATCTCGTTTCTTCATCGACGAGCCAAGTTTCTCGGCAACGAGTTACTAGCAAGTCAAGCAAGATGCCAGTGGTGGCTGTAGCTCAGTTGGTAGAGTCCAGGATTGTGATTCCTGTTGTCGTGGGTTCGAGCCCCATCAGCCACCCCAAAGAATTCGAGCTGTAAATAGTTTTGCGAAACGGCGTTGTGAGAAATCACAACGCCGTTTTTGTTTTTGCTCTCTGTTTCTGTTCTCGTCTTTTGCTTTTGCCATTCGATCCACACGGCAAAACGCATCTCACGACGTCGCGTTCACTCAGTGTCCATGCCCGCCATGTCCGCCGCCGCCGCTGCTCCACGAACTGCCGCCGTGCGAGCCGCCGTAACCGCCGCCATGCCAGCCGCCACCGCCGTGCCATCCATTGCCGCCGTGCCAGCCGTCGCCACCATGCCAATGTCCGCCATGGTAGTAACAGCACGAGCCGCCCCAGCCGCCGTAGATGCCGATCGAGCTATACACCGGCGCGTACGGCACACCGTACGGATAGCCGTAGTCGGGGTAGTAGGGTTGCGCGTAACCGTAGCCGTAGGCCGGATAACCCGGTGGGACTACGCAACCTGCCAGTCCCGAGACCATCGCCAACGCTGCCACTGATGCAATGAGCCTGCTCACGATTTTTCTCCCGTGTATAAGACTCAGAAAAAACGCACGCTCCAGAGTTCAGGCGCATTTGTGTCCACAGATTACGGCTTGCGTACACCGCTGCCCGACGCCAAACACACACGTAGCCCGAGCGTTCCGGCGCAACCGCTTATGCAGCGCGCGCACGACGCACGCGCAATTCCAATGCGGATTGCCTTCCCATGTCTTACCGGTGTGCGTGTCGGTAACAGTTGGTTAAATTTTCGAAACGCAACTGTAGGGCGCGCCTGCTAGTTTCCCGTCTGACAAATTCGATTCTGGATAACCGCGCGGTTCGTGCAATGAGCGCGACACACCAGCGTAATCCAGACGCGCCGACTCCGCGCACGTACAGTCGTACCGAACCAATTCAGCCGGCCGCTTTCGGGCGACGCCTGCATCAACCTGGCTGTCAATGAAGCACGATTCCCAACCGGCTACCGCAACAGAATGGCGCGCCGAAGGCGACGCCTTTGCCGCTCGCGGCGAACTTGACGCCGCCTTGCAGCGATTCGAATCCGCCCGCGCGCTCGATCCCGCCGACGCCGTCGTTCATGAACGCATTGCGGCCACGCTGGCGGCGCTCAACCGGTTCGATGAAGCCGTCGACAGTTTTCGCGCGGCGATTGCAATCGATCCGCTCAACACCGATTCGCATCACGGTCTCGGCTGGACGTTCGAGCAGATGCATCGTCTCGACGCCGCCGTCGACGCTTATCGTGAAGCCGTCCGTCTGAATCCTCGCGCGGATGGCTCGCATAACAACATGGGCAACTGTCTGCAGGCGCTCGGTCGTTTCGACGAGGCGCACGAGGCTTATCGTCGCGCGATCGACGCCGCGCCGAACGTCGCGCTGTACTACCGCAACTTCGTGCAGTCGAAACGGCTCGCCGCGGACGATCCCGTGTTCGTCGCGCTGGAGCGGCTGGCGGGTGATACCGCGTCGCAAACGCCGGCCAATCAGGCGGAGATCCATTTTGCGTATGGTCAGGCGCTCTCCGATCTCGGCCGTCACGATGCCTCGTTCGGTCACTTCCTCAAGGGCAATGCGCTGCATCGCGTGGGCGTGCGTTACAACGAGGCGGAGTCGCTTGGTCTGTTCGAGCTTCTGCAGAATCTCTTTACCGCCGATGCTCTCGCCGCCAAACGCGGACTCGGCGATCCGTCGGCGCCGCCGGTGTTTATCGTCGGCATGCCGCGCTCCGGCTCGACCTTGATCGAGCAGATTCTCGCCAGCCATCCCCAAGTGACCGGCGCGGGCGAGCGCACGGAGTTCGGCGAGGCGCTGGTCGGGCATATCGCGCGCGACGTCGGTGATCCGCTGCGAATCGACATCGAAGCTTTGCAGAATCTCACGCACGCGTCGTTGAGCGCGCTCGGTCAGGACTATCTTCATCGCATGCAGAAAGTCTTGCCCGACATGCCGGGTCTTGCGGATAACGACGCGCATTCGGCCACCTCAGGGTTCACGCGTTTCACCGACAAATACCCGTTCAACTTCATCAACGTCGGCCTGATCCATCTGGCCTTGCCCAATGCGCGCTTCATTCACAGCAAACGCGCGCCGCTGCAAACCTGCCTGTCGATTTTCTCGCGCATCTTTCACGACGTGCCGTTCGGCTATGATCTCGGCGAACTGGGTCGCTACTATCGTGCTTACGATGCGTTGATGGCGCACTGGCAGCGCGTGCTGCCGGAAGGCACGATGATCGACGTGCAGTACGAAGAGCTGGTCGAAGACTTCGAACCCAATGTGCGGCGTCTGCTCGCGCATTGCGGACTCGATTGGGACGAGCGCTGTCTCGCGTTTCATCGAACCAGCCGGCAGGTGAACACGGCGAGCGCGGCGCAGGTGCGTCGTCCGCTATACAAGACGTCGGTGCAGCGCTGGCAACCGCAGGCGGCGTTGTTGCAGCCGCTGATCGAGGGTTTGGGGCCGGCGCTGGCGTCGGGAGTGGAGAGCAGTCGATGAGTGCAGCGGGTGACGCCGGAACCGGCGTCGTGATCTGGATGACCGGTTTGTCCGGCGCGGGCAAGTCGACGCTTGCGAGCGCGTTGCACGCGCGTCTTGCGGCGCTCGGACGCGCGTCGATCGTGCTCGACGGCGACGTGTTGCGCGCCGGTTTGAACGCCGACCTCGGATTCACGCCCGCGGACCGCACGGAAAACCTGCGCCGTGTCGCGCACGTTGCCGCGCTGTTCCGGCAGCAGGGTTTCATCGCCATCGCCGCGGTCATCTCGCCGGAGCACCGGCATCGGCAGGCGGCGCGTGACATCGTCGGCGCGGGCTTCGTGGAAGTGTTCGTCGATGCGCCGTTGCAGGTATGCGAAGCGCGCGACGTCAAGGGTTTGTACGCCCGCGCGCGGCGTGGCGAAATCGCCGATTTCACGGGCATTTCCGGCCCGTTCGATACGCCGGTCGCACCGGACATCACCATTGCCACCGACCGTCTGCCGCTCGGTCGCGCCGTCGACCAGCTGCTCGACCATCTCGCCGCAAAAGGTTATCTGCCCGCGCAGGGTCGATAAGCGGATATGGCATGACGCACTGAGCGCGTGCCGAACGCGCCACGGTTCCGGTCGATCCCGCGCCTATCCAGTTCAACCGCAAAATTTCCAAGCGCCTCACCGCGTTTCGCTATACCTTTCGACAATTCCAAACGGGAAGGGTGATGCGTCGATGCCGTCATTGTCGATACGAAAAATAAAGCCGAATGTCGAGGCGATCGTGCTCGCCGCCGATCTGGCCGGCACCGTGGTCTTCGCGGCCGAAGGTGCGTTGAGCGCGATGCGCGGCGGTCTCGATCTGCTCGGCGTGATGGTGATCTCGTTCGTCGCCGCGCTCGGCGGCGGCGTGATTCGCGATCTGCTGATCGGCGACTCGCCGCCGAACGCGATTCGCGACTGGCGCTACCCGGCGTTGACCTTCGTCACCGGCTTGCTCACGTTCATCTTTCATTCGACCGCGCAGCACTTTCCCGTCACGCTGGTGACCGTGCTCGACGCGGCAGGCCTCGCGCTGTTCGCCGTCGCGGGTGTGGAAAAGGCGCTGCTGTTCCGTATCCGGCCGTTCGTCGCGATCATGATGGGGACGATTACCGGCGTGGGCGGCGGCGCGATACGCGACGTACTGCTGGCGCGCGTGCCGCTCGTGCTGCACGCCGACATCTATGCGAGCGCAGCCTTCCTGGGTGCCGCCGTGGTGGTGATCGCGCGACGTGCCGGTTTGTCGCAAGGTGCAGCGGCGATAGTGGGCGGCGCAGTGTGTTTCGTCGTGCGGATGCTGGCGGTGACCTACGGCTGGCATCTGCCGAAAGCAGTGCTTGCGGCGTAGCTTCGGCAAGCACGCGTCGTAACGCCGGCGTGCGTCTAGTGCAGCAACACGGCCGAATGATGCAGCGCCGGATAGACGCCGATGATGAACGCCGCGTAGATCGCGGCCATCGTCACGCCGGCGGCGGTGCCCCATATATCGCGCGACGCTGCGCCCTGACGGAAATGCACGGGCAGTCCGACCACCACGTAGCCGATCAGAAAAAATACGAGGACTGCGCGTATCGGCGAGACATCGTGACCGATGAATTCGAGCAGGGTAGGCAAGCTGAACGATGACATGAAAAGGCAGATGAATGATGTGCCGATGATGCCGGACACAAGCTGATCGATCTCCCGATTTAAGTCCACACGCTGGCGTCGGTCAAGAAAAAGTCTGTATGAATTTGTTCGGTTTTCAGTTGGCGATACAACGACTTTCAGCCCGCTTTTGCAGGCCTGTAATTCTTCTTTCAAACCATCGTGTTCAACCGGCCGCGCGTTTGCGCAACGGTTCGATCAACGCGGACAAACCGTTGTGATCGATCTCGTGCATGAGTGCGAGCAGACGGCCGATTTCGCCGGGAGGAAACCCCTGGCTCGCGAACCAGTTCAGATAATGGCCGGGCAAGTCCGCGATCAGCCGGCCCTTGTATTTACCGTAAGGCATCACGCGTGTGACCAGCAGTTCGAGGTGTTCGGAATTCATCGCTAGTAAGGAGACGTGGCGGTGACAAGGTGATCGATGGGCGCAGCGGCACGCGGCTTCACATGCCAATGCAAACGCCAATCCGGACGCAGAGGGCAGCGAGATCGTGCATACACCAAGCGCATCTGCGATGACGGCATTTTAGCCGCGCTGCAGGCATGCCGCCGGCGTGGTAAGTTCGAGATCTTTCGTACATACATCAACAGGATGACTTCGATGGAATACCGCAGACTCGGCGACTCGGACGTGAAGGTTAGCCTGATCGGTCTCGGCACCATGACGTGGGGCGAGCAGAATACCGAGCAACAGGCGCATGAGCAGATTGCCTATGCGCTGGAGCAGGGCGTCAACCTGATCGACGCCGCCGAAATGTATCCGGTGCCGCCGCGTCCCGAAACGCAAGGTTCGACCGAGCGCTACATCGGCACGTGGCTCGCGCAGAATCGCAGCCAGCGCGAGAAGATCGTGCTCGCCACGAAGATTGCCGGCCCGGCGCGTCAACCGCATAACCCGCGCCATATTCGTGGCGAAGGCAATCAGTTCGACCGCAAGAATCTGACCGAAGCCTTGCACGACAGCCTGAAGCGTCTGCAAACCGAATACGTGGATCTGTATCAGTTGCACTGGCCGGATCGCAGCACGATGACGTTCGGCCGCCCGGCTTATCCGTGGGTCGACGACGCCTACACGGTGCCGATCGAAGAAACGCTGTCGGTGCTGGCGGAGTTCGTGAAGGCGGGCAAGATTCGCCATATCGGCGTGTCGAACGAAACGCCCTGGGGTGTCGCGCAGTTCCTGCGCGCGGCGGAAAAGCTGAATCTGCCGCGTATCGTCAGCATCCAGAATCCGTATAGCCTGCTCAATCGCACTTACGAAGCCGGGCTATCCGAATACGCGCATCGCGACAATATCGGTCTGCTGGCTTATTCGCCGCTGGCGTTCGGCTGGCTGTCGGGCAAGTACGAGGGCGGCGCGCGTCCCGAAGGCGCGCGCATCACGCTGTTCGAGCGCTTCCAGCGCTACAGCAAGCCGCACGCCGTGCAGGCCACGACGCGTTACGTCGAACTGGCGAAGCAGCACGGCATGTCGCCCGCGCAGTTCGCACTGGCTTTCGTCAATAGCCGGCCGTTCGTGACCAGCAATCTGATCGGCGCAACCTCGCTCGACCAGTTGAAGGAAAACATCGGCAGCGCGGCGGTGAAACTGTCGCCGGAGGTGCTCGCCGAAATCGACAGGCTGCACGAATTGCAGCCGAATCCGGCGCCCTGATGCCGGCGTCCGCGGGATCGCGAGCCGTTGCGCTCGCGGCCCCGCGGCCCTGCGTCCTCAACGGGCCGCGGTGTCTTTGCGCAGAGCGTGCGCTTTCATTGCGCACGCTCCCGACCATAGCGCGTGCATCGACCGCGCCTTTCACGTTCAGCGAATCTTCAGTTGCGAGCGCACGGCGTAAAGCGCCACGAGGCTCGCCGTCGCGCAGAACATCAGATAGAAACCCGGTGCGAGCTTGTTGCCGCTCGCGTCGATCAGCCACGTAATCACGAAGGGCGCGAAGCCGCCGAACACCGTGACGCCGATGTTGTAGCTGACGGCAAGGCCGGTGGCGCGCGTCTGCGTCGGGAAAATCTCCGACATCAACGCGGGCAGGGCGCCGAAGTAGGTCGCCTTCAATACGCCGATCCAGATCAGCGCCAGCAACATCGTCGTGAACGACGGATGCGCATTCATGTACATGAAGGTCGGATACACGGTGAGCAGCATCAGGATGGCCGCCACGGCCATGATGCGGATGCGTCCCATGCTGTCCGACAGATGGCCCGCGAACGGCGTGAGCAAGGTCAGCACGAAGCCGGTGGCGAGCGTCGCCGCGAATCCCGTCGACGCCGGCAGATGCAACTGCTTGATCGCGTAAGTCGGCATGTAAAGAATCATGTAGTTGGCCGCCGTCGAAATGACGAGCGAACCGACTGCGAGCAGCATGCGGACCTTTTGCGTGCCGAACAGGTCGCGCAGCGGCGTCCGCGTTTTCGGCTCTTCGTGAAACTCGGCGCCTTCGTCGACATAACGCCGGATGTAGAAGCCGACCGGTCCGATCGCGAGGCCGAACAGAAACGGAATCCGCCAGCCCCACGATTCGAGTTGCGCCGCGCTGAGCTGGCTCGTCAGCAATGCGCCGAAACCGGACGCGAGCAGCGTGGCGAGCCCCTGGCTCGCGAACTGCCAGCTACCCATGAAGCCGCGCCGCTCGGGCGCATGTTCGACCAGAAACGCCGTCGATGCGCCGAACTCGCCGCCCGCCGAAAATCCCTGCACGAGCCGCGACAGCATGATGCCCGCGGGCGCCCACAAGCCGATGGCCGCATACGGCGGCATGACGGCGATCGTCAGCGTGCCGATCATCATCAAGCCGATCGAGAGCAGCAGCGAAGCCTTGCGGCCGGCGCGATCCGCGAGTGAGCCGAGCACGAGTCCGCCCAGCGGCCGGATCAGATACGAGATGCCGAAGGTGCCGAGCGTCAGCATCAGCGAGATCGCTTCGGTGCGCGCCGGGAAAAACAGCTTGGCGATGGTGACCGCGAAGAAACCATAGACGACGAGATCGAACCATTCGAGCGCGTTGCCGATCGACGCCGCGAGAATGATGCGATGGACCTTCGCGCCGGAAGGCCGCGCGGCGCTGGCTTGCAGTGTGGACGTGCTCATCGTGGACGGGCCTCGTGATGGAGTCGGATAGCGGCGTACGGAGCGCCTGGGTTCGTGCGTGACTATGGAAAGGCGGGCATGCGGCGGCGCGATCGTTCGCGACCCGGCGCATGGCGCGGTTTGCGGCTTGGATTGCGCCGCCGCGGTTCGCGATTCAGGCCGCCGGCTCGGCGGCGTGGGTCGAGGCTGCGCTGGCGCTGCGATGCGGCGAGTCGTCGCCGAGGTCCCAGAACAGTCCCGCCATGATTTGCAGACCTTCACGCACGACCGGTCCGAGCAGGTGCTCGTTGGGCGCATGCTGCGAGCACGCCGGATACGAATGCGGCACCCAGATGGTCGGCAGGCCGAGCGTGTCGGCGAAGACTTCGTTGGGCAGCGTGCCGCCGAGGTTGGGCAGCACGGCTGTCTTCTTGCCGGTGGTCTGTTCGAGCGAACCGACGGCCCACGTCACCCACGGATCGTCCGGATTCAGCCGCGTGGCCGGCGCGCCGCGCTCCACATCGATCTCGACTTGCGTATAACCGTGCGCGTCGAGATGCGCACGCAGGTGATGCTCCAGGTTTTCCCAGTCGGTGCCGACCACGAAGCGCAACTGGCAGTGCGCGAAAGCCGACGACGGAATCGCATTCACCGGGTTCTCGGGATTGCCCGCCTTGAAGGCCAGCACTTCGAAGCTGTTCCAGCCGAACACGCGCTCCGGCGGCGTGAGGCCGGGCTCGCCCCAGTTCTCGTCGACCGCCGGGTCGCCCGGACCGCCGCCCACGGTGATGTCCGCGAGCGCCCGGCGCACCGCGTCGGAGATCGGCGGCGGGCGCAGGCCGGCCACGGCGATCACGCCGCGCGCATCGACGAGGCTCGCCAGCGCGTTGGCCAGCACGGTGGCCGGATTGCGCAGCAGACCGCCCCAGTTGCCCGAGTGATGCGCGCCGTCGCGCAGATTCAACGACAACCTGAAATTCACCGAGCCGCGCGAACCGAGGAAGACGGTCGGGCGGCGGGCGGCGAGGCGCGGTCCGTCGGAGGCGATCAGCACGTCGGCGGCCAGATCCCGTTTGTGCGCCTGGCAGATCGCGTCGAGTCCGGGAGAACCGGTTTCCTCGCCCATTTCGATCAGCAGCTTCGCGTTGAAGCCGAGTTGGCCGCCGCGTGCCGCCAGCACGCTCGCCAGTGCGGCGAGGTTGATGCTGTGCTGGCCTTTGTTGTCGGCGGTGCCGCGGCCGTACCAGCGCTCGCCTTCCACCGTCACGGACCACGGCGTGAGCGGCGCGCGCCACTGGTTGTCGTAGCCGCGTACGACGTCGCCGTGACCGTAGATCAGCACCGTGGGCAGATCGTCGCCTTCGTGGCGGTTCGCGATCAGGAACGGGCCGAAACCGTCGGCCGGGTTGTCGACGATGCGCGTGCTGAAACCCAACCGTCCGGCTTCGGGCGTGATCTCGTCGGTCAGATACGCCAGCAGCGTGGCGGCGCGATCGCTTTCCTGGCTCTCGGTGCGAAAACCGACGCGGCGGTTCAGGTCGGCGAGGAAGGCGCCGGATTCGAAATGCTGCGTGGCGTGTTCGATGGCCTCGGTGCGGCTCATGGTTGTCTCCAGTGCAAGGGGGCAGGGCGGCGCGACGCGGGATACGGCGATGTGTCTGTCGCGACGCCTGATGTCGAAACGATTCTAGGTAGCCGTTTTTTTTGTCACAATGATCGTGTTTCGAAGCTTGCGTTGCCGAAAAGGCAAAGGTCGGCGTGTCTGCGGACACCCGCCACGGACACGATCCGGCAGGCGCAAGCGCATGACGCGTGTGTGTGCGAGGACGCGCACGCCCGGCTCACCGGCAACTCACTGACATTCCCATGGCACTTTCTTTGCACGGCATCGCACTACGCTATTTCGTCGAAGTGGCGCGCACTGGCTCGATCAGCGATGCGTCCGCCCGCCTGCATGTCGCGGTGTCGGCGATCAGCCGGCAGATCGCGCGGCTCGAAAGCGAACTGGGCGCGGCGCTGTTCGAACGCCGGCCGCGCGGCATGGCGCTGTCCGAAGCGGGCGAGCGTCTGCTCGCGTACGCGCAGCGCAGCCTGCTGGAGGCGGAGCACGTCATGAAGGAAATAGGCGGCCTGGAAGCCTTGCACGGCAGCATGATCCGGATCGCCAGTTCCGAGGGTTTCGCGGCGGACTTTTTGCCCAGCGCCATGGCCGACTTCCGGCGCGACCACCCCGGCATCGATTTCACGCTGCTCGTCATGTCGCCGGGCGACGCCACCCTGCGTGTGCGCGACGGCGATGTCGATCTCGCGCTCACCTTCAGTCTCGCGCCCGAGAAAGGCGTGAAAGTCGAACACACCGAACGCGCGCCGGTGCTGGCGCTGTTGCGCGCCGATCACCCGCTCGCCACGCGCGCACGGGTTTCGCTGGCCGACCTGAAATCATATCCGCTCGTGTTGCCCGAGCCGGGCACGACGATTCGTCAGTTGATCGACATCACGTGTGCGCTCGAAGGCATCCTGCTGGAGCCGGACCTCACCTGCAACAACAGCGGCGCGATGTACCGCTACGCGCAGAAGTGCGGCGCGATCATGTTCACGGGTTTGCTGTCGGTGCGCGATCGTTATACGGACGACGGTTTCGTCGCGCTGCCGCTCACGCATCCGCAATTGCGCCAGCGCAGTATCCAGGTGCAGACGATGGCAGGACGCGAATTGCCGCCCGCCGTACGCGCGTTTCGCGATCATCTGATTGCCGAGATCGGACGCGGTAAGCCAAATCTCCCTGCCGGAAAGCGAATCACGACCTAAACTGGTGACGGGGCGGCCTGATGCGATGGCGTGCGCCGTGCCGGGCAGGCCTTGCGGCAACGCACACCAGTGGTAGGATTCAGCCCGAAAAATGGAGCACGGCGCGCGGCAGGTGCGCGTCGTCCACAACAGAGCAACATGAATCAGGACATCGAATGGCGCAACAGAAAACCAACCCAAAACTCGAACAGGCGCTCACGCGTGGCGACCTTGCCATCCGTCAGGCCAACTCGGCGCGGGCAACGGCCTTGCTGCGCGCGTTGGGCAAGATGATCGTGGATGCGTCGGCCACCATCGGTGTCGAGGCGTTCACGCTGATTCCCGACGGCGACAAGATCTACGATCCGGCCGACGGTTTGTGGCCGCAGGAATTGCAGGTCTCGCTCGACGGTCCCGTCGAGGACGCCGACCCTGACGAGGTGCGTACCGTCCGACTGATCGCCGACGATCCGGGCACCGTGTTTCGCGTCGAATGGCAGCGGGCCGACGGCAAGATCGGCCGTCAGGACGGCGGCCCGTTCGCGACCGTCGCCTTCATCTCCGACGTCGACATTCCGTGGACCGACGACGAAGACTGACGCATCTGTCAGACCGACGCCGGGAGGGCGCATCCAGATCCCTTGGCCCGGCGTCGAATCTTCATTTCATCATCCGGCGCCGGAACAGCACCGCCGACACCACGAAGCCACCCACCGCATAGGCCGCCAGCACGGCGATGTGCCATAGCGCGTGATCGAGCGGGCGCCCGAGCATGGCCGGGCGAATCAGATCGACCGCATGCGCGAGCGGCAGGAGTTCGGTCACGCCGCGCGCGATCGCGGGCAACTGCGAAATTGGAAAGAACACGCCGGAGAGCAACAGCATCGGCGTGAGCACCAGCGTCTGATAGAACATGAAGAAGTCATACGACGGCGCCAGTGCCGTCACGACCATCGCGACGCTCGCAAACGCGAGGCCGGTTAGTACGATTACTGGCAGGGCTAGTAGCATCGAGGGGAAATTGGCGTAGCCGAGTGCGCCGGCCACCAGCATGATCGCCGCGCCCGACAGCATCGACTTGCTGCCCGCCCACATCACTTCACCCAGCACGATATCGCCGAGCGTCAGCGGCGTATGCATGATCGCTTCCCACGTGCGCTGCACGTGCATGCGCGAGAAACACGAATACATCGACTCGAAACTCGCAGACATCATTACGCTCGGCAGTCGCTTCACGATGTGCCGCAGCAGGCCGCGGCCCTCGAAGAGAGCACCGTATGACTAACCCAATAGCCACGGAAGTATAAAAAGCGCGTGTATTTCGGATTGCGGGTGCCGGTCTCTTATACATGAGGAAAATCACGCATTGATAATGCAATGCGCATCAATTCCGTTATTTTTCGGAGTTGCCTGATGTAAATCGATTCTTTTGAGCGATACGTTTTAATCGTAGCTAACGCTACGCTTCGTTAAACAACGATCATCACTCAATAAGAACAGCAATGATTAATAGACGATTCTTTTTGCGTGCTAGCGCACTCTCGCTTGCGGGTATCGCTTCGCACGCCGCAAAAGCGGCCCCTGCAACCCCTCAACACATCATAGTGGCGCGACATGGTTATACGCTGACGAACGGTGTAACAGCGCTCAAGCGTGATGATGGAGCGTGGATTTTCTGGGTGCGGCTCATCAATTTTGATGATCCTAAAAGCGATATCTCTGGCAGTTTGCAAATAGCAACTGATAGAGCTTTCACACAGATCGTGGACCGCGTGCCACTGACCTTCTCACAATCAAAGTCATTCATCGCACAACCGGTTTATCAGCCTAAGAACGGCAACGTACAGCTTTTCTATCGCTGTGTAGTTGGTTCAGGTCCGTCCGTCGCACCGTCCGTTAGCTCGGTTGTGAACTCGATTTCACCGTGGAATCAAGAATCGAAGGCGGAATGAAATGGCATCATTAGAATTGATTGTGCATGTGATGGATGCTGGCTCCAACAACATGTCGATGTTTCAGGCGTTAATGGGTGTTTTTAATAATCCACGCGACTCGCTATCGATCATGAACACCGGGGCAACGCTGATCGCGACCGTCACGAATGTAACTCCGATCCTGCAACCAATCCGAATCATTACCAATAGCGTGGTCGCGACAACTGTTTTAACCCGGATCGTAGTGGACTGGAGAGACCCGAATAAAAAGGTAGAGCCAGGAGACATTCTAACGCTGGTAAGCGCTTCAGGGATGATCGTTCTTTCGGTATTCGTTCTGGCAGAGATCGGCCCAGGGGCAGCTATAACAATTAACGCAATCGTGATGTCCTCTGATCTTCAATCCGGCTTTCAACCGTATATAACTTCGGCGAAGGTTTTCCTCGGCAATCTACTTTCTAACCTTATTGGACTTACAAGGCCCGCATCTACCGCGAGTAGTTCGTTGTATTGGGGAACCATCAATGCTGAAGCTGGATATGGTCTTTACAGCTACGATGAAATAATGTTCGCAAAAGGCTTGTTTATTTGCATGAGCGATCACGGCACGTCCGGCACTACTTTCTTTCCAAGAGGTACGCCAGTTCCAGGCAGTATTACGCCTATCAATGAAGACGCCTACAAGGATGACTTCTGCCGTAATCTTGCCAAAGAGCAGGGATGGAGTGATGTAGAAAGCGGAGTGGCGTTTTGCAAAAGCTCGACCTACCAGTGAGCGTGAAGACAATGCCGTGGCCTATCAAGGCTTCTTTAGCGAGCTTCGCTGCTGCATTTGGCTGCGAAGCCATTGTCCTGATAGTGATGCTCTACCACTTTTCTCTACCCTGGGCGGGTTATCTGCCTGTCCTCGCCGCGCTGATAGCAAACCCGATGGCAATACGCTGGGCGTTCAAGGGGGAAACAAGGGGCTACACGTTATTAAAATGGATTGCCGCTTTTACTATTCTGTGGATGCATTGGGGCGACGCGTATCTACACGCGCTAGGCTTGTGGGCCATCGCATTGATAGGTGGCTGCGCATGGCTTCGCGTGTTAGCGATGGTGTTGATGCGTCGCAAGGTAGCAAAGGCGTGGATCAACACCAACACCTTGAACTCTGCCAATAGCGTGCGGTAAGCGCGGCATTGTCTGATCGTAGTTTTACGGCCCGCCTTGTGCGGGCTTTTCCATGACTTCCAAACCGCTTGTATTGCAGTCAGCGCCGTATCCACGGCTTGAGCAAGCGGTAAACGGCGAGAGACTTGCGCAGGGCAAGTATCGACCACGCATTGCCCAACACGACCACGGATAACAGCGCGACTCTGCCGGCCACGCTGGCATCGGGGTGCATTGCCTTGAGTACGAAAAGAAACCCGAAGAGGGCCGTGAAGCCTAACATGGCGACCCACTTACCTGGCTCATCCACACCACAAATCTCGCCGGTTGTCAGGTTGCGCCAACCCGCCAGCGTTTGCCAGTTTGCCGGATCACGCAAAACCGCAGTTACGACCATGCCGTTATCGAGTCGGGGATTGCCACTTATCGTCACGGCATATTGCCGCTTTCCCGCAATAGTGGCATTGAATGTAAGGCCCTGTGTTGTGCGGTTGTATCTGTCTTTCACGGCAACGATGCTACCGATATCTTCGAGCGTGACTGTAATGGCGTGGTATGTCATGGGCGCAACGTATCGCGGTGTATGTGGAAACCCTCGAATTTACGTGAAATGCCATCCCGTATTAGCGGCGCTCGGTGTCGCCCATTTCACCGTCGATCATGGCGCGCCCACGCACCGGTAGATTCTTTGACACCGAAGCACCATCGATACATGGCCCATGATGGCGATCGATGAGAATCACCGTGTCGAGCGTTTGGGCCTCGATCAGCATGTGAATGTCCGCAATATCGATGGGACGCTCGAAGGAAGATGAAGCCGTCCGCGGTGAGCCAGGCGTTCGGCCCGAGCAGACCAAAGCACTCGCCAGCGTTCACATGGATCAATCAACGCTCCTCGAAAAGACGTGATTTGCCGGGAAGGCGGCTTATTCCAGGCTATCCCCCAACGCAGGGCGGGTTGTGCAACCCGTGGCCGCGCGGCTTTCTTGCGCCGCCGCATCGGGTTTGCCAGGGTCTTGCCCGTGCGCGCACCGAATTCGGGCAGACCTGGCGTTTTCCATCCCTTGCAAGCTGAATTGCGGCGCACCATGATTCATTCAAACCGCGCACTTCGCGCTAGGGGAGAAAATCATGGCGAGCTACCAGAAAATCCTGTTGTGCTACGACGGCTCGCGCGAGGGGCGCAAAGCGCTACGTTGCGGCGCCGATCTGGCGATGGACCTGAAAGCGGAAACGCACCTGCTCTCGGTGGTGGATATGCGTTCTAGCATCGCGCAAAGCGCAGGCCTGCTGACCGACGTCGCATGCGGCAGTTTCGAGAAGACCGCGCGTGACATCCTGCAGGAAGGCGTGGACTGGCTGACCGAACGCGGCGTCAGTGCGCAGGGGCATTTCGCCTTCGGTCATCCCATCGACGAAATCGCCAATCTTGCCAACGAACTGCACGTCGATCTGGTGGTGGTGGGGCATCGCTGCCGAACCGGCCTGTCGCGCTGGTGGATGGGCGCAGGCAATACGCCGCTGCTCGACCGGGTTTCGTGCAGCATTCTGGTGGCGTGTTCGTCGGCGCAGGAACAGCAGCAGGCCGCTGCCTGATGGCGAGCCGCATGTTCGATGCATGCGGCCCGATTCCCCGGGCTTTGGACTACGACGGGCGTTTGCCCGGCGCGTGCCTCATGGCGTGTTCAGGTCGACCGCGGCGAGTTTCCAGGTGAACAAACCTTCGCGCTGAAAGATTGCGGCGTAACGTGCGTCGCCGGCGCCATGCTGATAGGTGACCACGAACTCGTTGAGTCCGCGATAGGCAGCCGTGGTTTGCGGCGGCTGTTGTGGCGCGGCGGGCTCGGGATTGCCGTTGGCGTTACCGTTTGAATTGCCCGCAGCAGGTGTTGCCGGCGCCGCTTGCTGCGGCGTATCGGGTTGCGGCGCCCCCGGCGAGTTAGCAGCGGCAGGCGGGACGGGCGGACGTTCGCCCGGATTGCCACGCGGCGGCATGCCGTTCAACAGCGCGGCCACGCCATCGGGCGTTGCATACGCATCCACCAGCGGTCCGATCAACGCAACGCCGATCATGGCGCCGATTGCGGCCAATGGATTGCCATTGCTATGCGCGTCGAGCCGACGCGTCAATAAGCCCGACACCTGTTGCTTCAGGCTCTCGCGCAAAGCGGGAAAGTCGACGTATTCGTTGACGGTCGGAGCATCGCGCGCGTCGGCCGCGCGTTTGAGATTGTTCAGCGCGATGTACGGCGTGGCGTAAGCGAAGCCCAGTGCGGCAATGACCGCAATCACGATTAGTGTGACGATCAGCGGCCGTGTTGTGCTGCGCCGCGTGCGTGTTGGAACTGCCATCGAGTGGTGCTCTCCATCAGGTGTGATCTAGGGTGGACAGCGGCCACACGAAAACGATCCCGAGCACGACTTGCGGAGTAAGGGAGACCTGTAAATTCTGTTACGCCTCGAACACCGCGCCGTGTACGTTCGCTTCCTCGGCGATGCAGCGATCGATCATGCGGCACACCGCGTCGACCGTGCCGACCATGATGAGCCGCGACGGCCCGTGATAGACGCGCACCGGTGCGCGACGTGCGGGCTCGGCCGTATTCAGCCCCGAGTTCAGCGAGACGCGTGCAAAAGCCGGCAACGATGACGGCAGGCCGTGCAGGTCGGCGTTGCCGGCCGGCTCGTCGAACAGCGATGGCGTGACGGACGCGGACGACGCCTCGATCAACGAGCAAGGCACCAGCTTGCGCAAATGGCGCAGACGACCGAACTGGCGAAAAGGCAGCAGGCGGGCAAGGCGTTCCATGAGTCTCTCCAGGCGATTCAACGTTGTGACGGCTTTGGCTCGGCGAACCAGCGGACTTTCAGAACTCGCCCGGGCGGATCAGCCCGACGGCGATGCCCTCCAGTGCGAACTCCGCACTGCCGGTTTCAACGAAGATGTTTTCATAATCGGGGTTCTCGGCGATCAGCTCGAGACCGTTCGGCCGGCGCTTCAGGCGCTTGACCGTCACGTCGTCGCCAAGACGGGCGATGATGATCTGGCCGTCTTTGGCTTCGCTCTTCTTCTGCACGGCGAGCAGGTCGCCGTCGAAAATGCCGGCGTCGCGCATGGAGAGGCCGCGCACCTTCAGCAGGTAGTCGGGCTTGCTCGAAAACAGCGCCGGGTCGCAGGCGTAGTGCTGCGCGATATGTTCCTGCGCGAGGATCGGGCTACCTGCCGCCACCCGGCCGATCAGCGGCAGTGACAACTGCATGATGCTGGCGTGCGGCAGCGTGAACTGATGCGGCGCGTCTTCCGGATTGGAAAGCAGCCGGATGCCGCGCGAAGCGCCGGCGGCAAGCTCGATCACACCTTTGCGAGCAAGCGCGCGCAGATGTTCCTCCGCCGAATTAGCCGAGCTGAAACCCAGCTCGGCGGCGATTTCCGCGCGGGTGGGCGGAAAGCCAGTGCGTTCGATGGCCCGGCGGATCAGATCGAAAACCTGCTGTTGTCGTGCGGTGAGTTTGGTCATGTCGCCACTGTATGTATGAACAGGTGACTGTATTTTTATACAGTATTCCGCGCAATTCAAGCATTACTTTAAGTTCGTGGCTCGGGGTGGCGTTCCAGCGCCCCAAATCGACGCTCCAGCATCCGTTTTTGTGCCGCAACGCCTTATCTGGCCGTCATTACCACTTTTGCGTATTAAAGAATGAAGAAACATTATTTTTAATGATGAAAGCGCTTCGATAGACTGGCCTCCAGTTGCAGCTCATGTGCACGTGACCGCGACGCAAAAGAACACCACACGCTGTTTTAGCGGACTACCACGCGGAGAAAGTTGGCATGAATCATCAAGGCACGGGGCTGGCAGGCAAGACCAGAAAACTCATCGCGACGCTCGCTCTCGGCACGGCTGCGGCGTTGGGCGTCGTGGCGCAGGCTCAGGCGGCCGACACGACATTGCTGAACGTTTCGTACGACCCGACGCGCGAGCTGTATCAGGACGTCAACCAGGCATTCGGCAAGGAATGGAAGGCGAAGACGGGCGAGACCATCACCTTCAAGCAGTCGCACGGCGGCTCGGGCGCGCAGGCCCGCTCGGTGCTCGACGGCCTGCAGGCAGACGTGGTGACGCTGGCGCTGGCCTACGACATCGACGCGCTGGCGAGCAAAGGTCTGATCGACAAGGGCTGGCAGAAGCGTCTGCCGGACAACGCGTCGCCGTACACGTCGACGATCGTGTTTCTGGTGCGCAAGGGCAACCCGAAGCACATCAAGGACTGGGACGATCTGGTCAAGCCGGGCGTGTCGATCGTCACGCCGAATCCGAAGACCTCGGGCGGCGCGCGCTGGAACTACCTGGCGGCATGGGCGTACGCGGAACATCTGCCGGGCGGCAACGACCAGAAGGCCAAGGAATTCGTCGGCAAGCTCTACAAGAACGCGGGCGTGCTCGATTCGGGCGCGCGCGGCGCGACCACCAGCTTCGTGCAGCGCGGAATCGGCGACGTGCTGATCGCATGGGAAAACGAAGCGTTCCTGTCGCTGAAGGAGTTCGGTCCGGACAAGTTCGAGATCGTGGTGCCGTCGGTGAGCATTCTGGCCGAGCCGCCGGTCGCGGTGGTCGACAAGGTGGTCGACAAACACGGCACGCGCAAGCTGGCCGAGGCTTATCTGAACTTTCTGTATAGCGAGCAGGGTCAGGAGATTGCCGCGAAGAACTTCTACCGTCCGCGTTCGAACAAGGTGCCGGCCGATCTGACCGCCAAGTTTCCGAAGCTGAAGCTGTACACGGTGGACGACTCGTTCGGCGGCTGGGCCAACGCGCAGAAGACCCACTTTGCCGACGGCGGCGTGTTCGATTCGATCTATTCGCCGCAATAAACACTGACGTCACGATAGCTGCACCTGTTTCACCCGACCGGAAAGCGCGCCCATCGAGCGCGCTTTCCGGCTAGCCAGGCGGCCAGAAAAGAGCCGCCGGCCTCAACCCTGAAGAGTACCCAGCATGACGACGTTGACCTTCCGAAAACCGAGCGCCTTGCCCGGTTTTGGCCTGACACTCGGCATCACGGTGGCTTATCTGAGCCTCGTGGTGCTGATTCCGCTTGCGGCGACCTTCCTCAAGACCGCGACGCTCGACTGGAGCCAGTTCGTGCGCGCCGTCACGTCGCCGCGCGTGCTGGCCTCGTATCGCCTGACGTTTTTCTCCGCGCTTGGCGGCGCGCTGATCAACGCGGTGTTCGGCTTTCTCGTCGCGTGGGTGCTGGTGCGCTACACGTTCCCGTTCAAGCGGATCGTCGACGCCGTGGTCGATTTGCCGTTCGCGTTGCCCACTTCCGTAGCCGGCATTTCGCTCGCGGCGGTGTATGCGGGCAACGGCTGGATCGGACAGTTTCTCGTGCCGCTCGGCATCAAGATCGCCTTCACGCCGGCCGGTGTGCTGGTCGCGCTGACTTTCATCGGTTTGCCCTTCGTGGTGCGCACGGTGCAGCCCGTGCTCGAAGAATTCGAGCGCGAGCAGGAAGAGGCCGCCGCCTGCCTCGGCGCGTCGCGCTGGCTGACGTTTCGCCGCGTGGTGCTGCCGGCCGTGTTTCCCGCCTTGCTCACCGGCTTCGCACTGGCCTTCGCGCGCGCGCTCGGTGAATACGGTTCGGTGATCTTCATTGCCGGCAACGTGCCGATGAAGTCCGAGATCACGTCGCTGCTCATCATCACCAAGCTCGAACAATACGACTACGCGGGCGCCACGGCGCTGGCGGTGGTGATGCTGGTCGTGTCGTTCCTGATGCTGCTGTTCATCAATACCCTGCAGTGGTTCCTGCAGCGTCGCACGAGCAAGGGCGGCGCGGGTCCTGCGCCGGCTGCGGCCAGTGTGTCGGTGATCGGCGTGGGCGGCGTGAGCGGAGGTGCGCGATGAGCCGCGATTCGCTTAAAGACGTGAGCGCCGCCACCGCGGCCGTGGCGGTGGCGCCGCGCGCGCCGCTGAATCTCGCGCGACGACCGGATCCGGTGACCGAGTCGCCGCTGGTGCGCTGGATTCTGACCGGCGTTGCATTGCTGTTTCTCGCGCTGTTCCTGGTCGTGCCGCTGGTGGCGGTGTTCTATCAGGCGCTGAGTAAAGGCGTCGGCTTCTATCTGGAGTCGCTGGCCGATCCGGATGCGCTGTCGGCCATCAAGCTCACGGTCATCACCGCCGCGATCGCGGTGCCCCTGAACCTCGTGTTCGGACTCGCGGCGTCGTGGTGTATCGCCAAGTTCGAATTTCGCGGCAAGGCCTTGCTGACCACGCTGATCGATCTGCCGTTCTCGGTCTCGCCGGTGATCTCCGGTCTCATCTACGTGCTGATGTTCGGCGCGCAAGGCTGGATCGGCCCATGGCTGCAAGACCACAACGTGCAGATCATCTTCGCGGTGCCGGGCATCGTGATGGCGACGATCTTCGTGACCTTTCCGTTCGTCGCGCGTGAGCTGATTCCGCTGATGCAGGCACAGGGCAACGACGAGGAAGAGGCCGCGCACGTGCTCGGCGCGTCGGGCTGGCAGATTTTCCGCCGTGTCACCTTGCCGAACGTGAAGTGGGGCCTGCTGTACGGCGTGATTCTGTGTAATGCACGGGCGATGGGCGAGTTCGGTGCGGTGTCGGTGGTGTCGGGCCATATTCGCGGCCAGACCGACACCATGCCGCTGCACGTCGAAATTCTCTACAACGAATACAACTTCTCGGCGGCCTTCGCCGTGGCGTCGGTGCTGGCGCTGCTCGCACTCGTCACGCTCGGTCTGAAGCTGCTCGCCGAGCGTCATATGTCGGCGGAACTCTCGGCCGCGCGCGACGTGCCGGCCTATGCCGGTCCCGTCACGCCGCCGTCCGTCGCGAATGCGGCGCGTGTGTCGCAACAGAACGCAGTCCAGCACCCGGTCAAGCAAGGAGAGCTGTAATGGGTATCACCGTTCGTAACCTGCAGAAGCGCTTTGGCGATTTCGTCGCGCTCGATAATGTCTCGCTCGATTTTCCGCCGGGTGAACTGGTTGCGCTGCTCGGGCCTTCGGGTTGTGGCAAAACTACTTTGTTGCGTGTCATTGCGGGCCTCGAATACGCCGATGGCGGTCAGGTCGTGCTGCAAGGTCAGGACGTCGCCACGGTCGGCGCGCGCGAGCGCGAAGTCGGTTTCGTGTTCCAGCATTACGCGTTGTTCCGTCACATGACGGTGTTTGAAAACGTCGCGTTCGGGCTGCGTGTGAAGCCGAGGAAAGAGCGCCCGTCGGAAGCGGTGATCCGCGAGAAGGTGCACGAACTGCTCAAGCTCGTGCAGCTCGACTGGCTGGCGCAGCGCTATCCGTCGGAACTCTCGGGCGGCCAGCGTCAGCGGATCGCGCTGGCGCGCGCGCTCGCCGTCGAGCCGAAAGTGCTGCTGCTCGACGAACCGTTCGGCGCGCTCGACGCGAAAGTGCGCAAGGAATTGCGTAGCTGGCTGCGGCGTCTGCACGACGACCTGCACATCTCGACGATCTTCGTCACGCACGATCAGGAAGAAGCGCTCGAAGTAGCCGACCGTATCGTCGTGCTCAATCGCGGTCACGTGGAGCAGGTGGGCAGTCCGCGGGACGTCTACGACCATCCGCAAACGTCGTTCGTCTACGAGTTTCTCGGCGCGGCGAACCGGCTGCACGGCAAGGTCGACGCGAGCGGCTTCGTGGTGGACGGCGCGGCGTTGCCGGTCGCGATCAAGGCCGATTTCAGCGGTCCGGCGTTTGCCTATGTGCGTCCGCACGACCTGCAGTTGTATCCGCAGGCGTCGGGCCATCGCGAGGGCATCGTGGTGGACGTGCGGCGCGTGGTGACGCTCGGTGGGTCGGTGCGCGTGGAGCTTGCCGGTCGCGAGGGCAATCTGCTCGAAGCGGAACTCGACCGCGAATCGTGGCGCGATCTGCAACTCTCGATCGGCGACGGCGTGACCGCGGTGCCGCGCGCGTTGCGGGTTTTTCCGGCGCAGTGAGTGCGCCATGAGCGTGACGAGCCACGTGCTTCGCGCGCTCGCATAATTCGGCATGACAGGCCAGCACAAATAACCTAACTCTGGCTGAAGCGGAGAGACAAGATGAATTTTCAGCAATTGCGCTTCGTGCGCGAGGCCGTCCGTCAGAACATGAATCTGACTGAAGTGGCGAACGTGCTGTACACGTCGCAATCGGGCGTGTCCAAGCAGATCAAGGACCTCGAGGATGAACTCGGCGTCGACATTTTCATCCGGCGCGGCAAGCGTCTGACGGGGCTCACGGAGCCGGGCAAGGCGGTGCATCAACTCATCGAGCGGATGCTGCTCGACGCGGAGAATCTGCGTCGCGTGGCGCGTCAGTACGCCGATCAGGACAGCGGTCACCTCGTCGTGGCAACCACGCACACGCAGGCGCGTTATGCGCTGCCGAAGGTGATCCGTCAGTTCACCGAGGTGTTCCCGAAGGTGCATCTGGCCTTGCGTCAGGGCAGCCCGCAGCAGATCGCGCAGATGATCATCAACGGCGAGGCGGATATCGGCATTTCGACCGAAGCGCTCGACCGCTTCCCGGATATCGTCACGTTTCCGTGCTATTCGTGGCATCACGTGGTGGTCGTGCCGAAAGATCATCCGCTGGTGGGCCGGCCGAATCTCACTCTCGACGAGATCGCGGAATTCCCGATCGTCACCTACGATCAGGACTTCACGGGCCGCTCGCACATCGACCAGGCTTTTGCAAAAGCGGGCGCGCTGCCCGACGTGGTGTTGACCGCCATCGACGCCGACGTGATCAAGACTTACGTGGAACTCGGCATGGGGATCGGCGTGGTAGCGGCCATGGCCTACGATCCGAAGCGCGACACGGAACTGGTAGCGCTCGACACGCAGCATCTGTTCGAAGCGAGCACGACGCGGGTCGGTCTGCGCAAGGGCGCGTTCCTGCGCGCTTACGCTTATCGCCTGATCGAAATGTTCGCGCCGCAGCTGAACGAAGCCGAAATCGCCGCACAACTGCGCGAAGCGGTCTGAGCGTCCGGCAGGGTTCGCGCCGGCCCGGGAGGGGCGGCGCGGCACCGAGCCGGACGTTGTCCCGCGTGGCGGCGTATCGCTTACAATCGCCGCCATGAATACTCCCACTTCTTCCTCCGCAACGCCGCCGGACGCCGCTGTGCCGCTTTTGCCCCGCATCGCCGTGCTGGCGACTGGCGGCACGATCGCCGGCGCCGCCGCCGACGCGACTAACACGTCCGGTTATCAGGCCGGCGTGGTTGGCGTCGATCAATTGCTTTCCGTGGTGCCCGCGCTATCGACGGTCGCGCGCATTCAGGCCGAGCAGATTGCCAGCGTCGACAGCAAAGACATGGCCATGCCGCTCTGGACCACGCTCGCGCAGCGCATCAACACGCTGCTCGCCAGCGACGATGTCGACGGCGTGGTGATTACCCACGGCACGGATACGCTCGAAGAAACGGCCTATCTGCTGCATCTGACCATCAAATCCGCCAAGCCCGTCGTGCTGACGGCCGCCATGCGCCCGGCTTCCGCGCTGTCCGCCGACGGTCCGCTGAATCTGCTGAACGCGGTGACGGTGGCGGCGAGTACGAACGCACACGGGCAGGGCGTGCTGGTCGCGTTCAACAACAAGATTCACAGCGCGCGCGATGTGGTCAAGACCAGCACGTATGCGGTGGATGCGTTCCAGTCGCCCGAAGTGGGCGCGCTCGGTTGGGTGCAGGACGGTCGCGTGGAATTCCAGCGCAGTGTCGTGCGCGCGCATACGCTGCACGCTGAATTCGTGATCGGCGCGAACTGGCCGCACGTGGAAATCGTGTCGAGTTATGCGGGCGTGTCGCGTATCGCCGTTGACGCGCTGGTCGCGGCGGGTGTGCGCGGCATCGTGGTGGCCGGTACGGGTAACGGCTCGATTCACGCGTCGCTGCAACAGGCTCTTTCGGACGCAGTCTCGCAGGGCGTGGCGGTGGTGCGTTCCTCGCGCGTCGGTTCGGGGCACGTGATGCGCAATGGCGCCGCCGCCGACGACGCGCTTGGTTTTGTCAGCGCGGGTTCGTTGAATCCGTACAAGGCGCGCGTGTTGCTGATGCTGGCGCTGGCTGCCGGCAATGCGGGGCCGGTGGCCCTGCAGACGCTTTTCGATACGTATTGAGTGTAATGAAGTAAGGTGCAACGCGGACAGGAATGCGCTGCCGGCATTGCGCGATAAAAAAGCGGCGTTCGAGTCGAAAACTCGAACGCCGCTTTGTTTTTTCGCTCACGGATGGCGATTCACGCGATGTCAGAACCTCACGACACGGCGCGAACGGAGCGGCGGATTACACCGGCGGAATGACCAGAACCTGACCCGGATAGATCTTGTCCGGACTCTTGAGCATCGGCGTATTGGCCTGGAAGATCACGTCGTTTTTCGCGCCGCTGCCATAGTACTTTTCCGCGATTTTCCAGAGATTGTCGCCGGACACGACGGTGTGAAACTGGGTAGGCGCCGCTGCGGGCGTGGTGACGGTCAACTGGTCGTCGACCTTGTCGACGTTCTGCACGTTGCCGGCTGCGACGAGAATCTTGTCTTTAGTCGGCTGGTCGGCGGCTTCGCCGGCCACGGTGACGGTATGACTCGTGCCGTCGTAAGTGACCGCCAGATTGTTCGCGTCGAGACCTTGCGCGCGGATGTAGGTGGCGATGGCGTCGCCCGCGGTCTTGTTGAGCGCGGCGAGATCGGGTGCGGCCGGCGCACTGGCGGCTTGTGCCGGTGTGGAGGCGGCGCCGAACAGCTTTTCGCCGGCTTCCTTGATGAAACTGAGAATACCCATCGAACACACTCCTGACATAGAGGCGCAAGTACGACTGCGCACGGGTTGATGCACTGCTGGCGAACGGAACGGAAGAAACGAAAAAGAAACGACGCGTAGAAGAACGAAGCGAAACCAGGCGAAGGTGACCACTGACACCGGGGACGCAATGACATGACGCAATGACATGCTTCACATGGCATTCGCAATGCGCGACGCGCAACGTTTGATCGCAGCAGGCAGACTCAACGAGTGTAGGAGAAAAGCGCGGAGGGATGTGTCAAAAATGGTGGGAAGCCGGCAACTGGGCCGACAGTCGCGCGGCAGCAGAGAGCGTGCCCGATTGCACGCGCTGCGCGAGTCTGGCGGAAAAGGCATAACGATGAAATCCGACAGCCGGACACCCGACGACGACGTCTGACCGACCAAGGCTTCCCCGGCGCCGCCGGGTGCCGCTGCGGACCCCACTTGCCGCTCTCAGCCCAGAGCGGCACGATTTGCCCGATCCATCGTGCATGCCGCACGACCAACCGGGCGCCCCACCTGCTATGATCGTGACGCGAATCACACAACGGTCACGATCATCGTTGTTGCTCGATGAATTACGGCGGGTGTGGACTCAGGCCGCTTTGGCTTCGCTGTCCGGTGCTTGCGCTACCTCGTAATTCGCCATGATTTCCAGCGCGCGCACCATCGCCGAGTGATCCCATGCCTTGCCGCCGTTCGCCGCGCACACGCTGAACAACTGTTGCGCGCTCGCCGTATGCGGCAGGGCGATGCCGAGCTTGCGTGCGCCGTCGAGTGCGAGGTTCAGGTCCTTCTGGTGCAGTTCGATCCGGAAGCCGGGGTTGAAGGTGCGTTTCGTCATGCGTTCGCCATGCACTTCGAGAATGCGCGACGAAGCGAAGCCACCCATCAGGGCCTTGCGCACGCGCTCCGGATCGGCACCCGAACGCGACGCGAACAGCAGGGCTTCGGCCACCGCTTCGATATTCAGCGCGACGATGATCTGGTTTGCGACCTTGCAGGTTTGACCCGCGCCGTTGTCGCCGATCAGCGAGATGTTCTTGCCCATCAGTTCGAACAGCGGCTTGGCCAGCGCGAAGGCTTTTTCCGGACCGCCGACCATGATGGTGAGCGACGCTTCACGCGCGCCGACTTCGCCGCCGGACACCGGTGCGTCCAGGTAATCCACGCCGAGCGCGTTGATCTTTTTCGCGAAGTCCTGCGTGTCGAGCGGCGAGATCGAGCTCATGTCGATCACGAGCTTGCCTTTGGTGAGACCGGCAGCGACGCCGTCGTCGGCGAACAGTACGTTGGCGACGTCAGGCGTGTCCGGCACCATGATGATGACGATATCGGCAGCTTGCGCGACGGCCGTCGAATCCGCGACGACGGTGGTGGTCTTGCCCAGATCTTCCGGCACCGGATAGGCGCCGTTCACGAACAGTGAATGACCGCCCTTGATGAGGTTGCGCGCCATGTGCGCGCCCATGATGCCGAGGCCGATGAAACCGATCTTTGCCATGTGTCTGAATCTCCAGTGTGTTTGTTCGGGGCGCCCCGTGCGTTGCGCCGGGGCGTGATACTGCGCGATCGAAGCGCGTGGCGCCGCTCGATCAGGCTGCGGCGTGGGCTGCGCCGCGGGTTTGTCCTGCCACGCTCTGCACCCAGCCGAGGCCGGCGGCGGTGGTGGTACGCGGCTTGTATTCGCAGCCGATATAGCCGTCATAGCCGAGCGAGTCGAGCAGGTCGAACAGGAACGGGTAGTTGATTTCGCCGGTGCCCGGTTCGTTGCGGCCGGGGTTGTCGGCGAGCTGGATGTGGGCGATCTGCGGCAGATTCTTTTTGATCGTCGCGGCGAGTTCGCCTTCCATCCGTTGCATGTGATAGATGTCGTATTGCAGGAACAGATTGTCCGAGCCGACCGCGCGAATCACGTCGAGGCCTTCGCTCGAGCGGTTCAGTGCGAAGCCGGGGATGTCGTAGGAATTGCACGGCTCGACCAGCAGCTTGATGCCCGCTTTTTTCAGCTCGCCCGCGGCGAAACGCAGATTCTCGACGATCGTCGTGCGCGCCTTGTCCGCGTCGACGCTCGCACCCGGAATGCCGACGAGGCAGTTCAGTTGCGGCACCTTCAGTGCCTTCGCGTACTCGATCGCGCGGCCCACGCCTTCCTGAAATTCGCTGACGCGATCCGGCAGGCAGGCAATGCCGCGTTCGCCCGCTTCCCAGTTGCCGGCCGGCAGGTTGTGCAGCACGAGCTTCAGACGGTTCTGCTGCAAACGCTCGCTCAGTTCCGCGATCTGATACGGATACGGAAACAGGAATTCGACGGCATTGAAGCCCGCGTCCGACGCTGCCGCGAAGCGGTCGAGGAACGGGAGTTCGTTGAACAGCATGGTGAGGTTCGCTGCAAATTTCGGCATGGTGCGTATATCTCGCTGGTCGGTCAGGGGAGTGCTTCGCGGGCGCGGCATATCGATGCCGCGCCGCGCTCATGTGCTGCAAAAAAGGCGAGTGGTGCTGCGCAAACTCAGTCGAGGATGCTGATTGCCGTCGGCGCATCCGCGCGCTTTTCGGCCAGCTCTTCGAACTCGTTGATGGCGTCGATCTCGGTGCCCATCGAGATATTGGTGACGCGTTCCAGAATCACTTCGACGATCACCGGCACGTTGAACTCGGAGAGCATGGATTGCGCTTTTTGCAGCGCGGGCTTCAGTTCTTCCGGCTTGAACACGCGGATCGCCTTGCAACCCAGACCTTCCGCCACGGCGACGTGGTCCACGCCATAGCCGTTGGTTTCCGGCGAGTTGATGTTCTCGAAACCGAGTTGCACGCAGAAGTCCATATCGAACGCGCGCTGTGCCTGACGGATCAGGCCGAGGTACGAGTTGTTCACCACCACGTGCACGTACGGCAGCTTGAATTGCGCACCGGCCGCGAGTTCTTCGATCATGAACTGGAAGTCGTAGTCGCCGGACAGCGCGACGATCGGACGTTGCGGGTCTGCGGCGCGCACGCCGAGCGCAGCCGGAATCGTCCAGCCGAGCGGGCCGGCCTGACCGCAGTTGATCCAGTTGCGCGCCTTGTACACATGCAGGAATTGCGCACCGGCGATCTGCGACAAACCAATCGTGCTCACGTAGCAGGTATCGCGGCCGAACACCTGGTTCATCTCTTCGTACACGCGCTGCGGCTTCATCGGCACGTTGTCGAAGTGAGTCTTGCGGTGCATGGTCTGCTTGCGTTGCTGGCAATCGGCAACCCAGGCGGCGCGATTCTTCAGCTTGCCCGCGGCCTTCCATTCCTTCGCCACTTCGACGAACAGTTCGAGCGCGGCTTTCGCATCCGAGACGATGCCGAGGTCCGGTCCGAACACGCGGCCGATCTGCGTCGGCTCGATATCGACGTGCACGAACTTGCGGCCCTTCGTGTAGACCTCGACGCTGCCCGTGTGACGGTTAGCCCAGCGATTGCCGATGCCGAGCACGAAATCGGAGGCGAGCATGGTCGCGTTGCCGTAACGGTGCGAGGTCTGCAAGCCGACCATGCCGGCCATCAGCGGATGGTCGTCGGGAATCGCGCCCCACGACATCAGCGTGGGAATCACCGGCACGCCGACGGTTTCGGCGAATTCGACCAGCAGGTCTTCGGCTGCCGCGTTCAGCACGCCGCCGCCGGACACGATCAGCGGTTTCTCGGCGTCGTTGAGCAGGGTGAGGGCGGCTTCGATCTGCTTGCGCGTCGCTTTCGGCTTGTAGACCGGCAGCGGTTCGTAGGTGTCGATGTCAAACTCGATTTCGGCGAGCTGCACGTCGATCGGCAGGTCGACCAGCACCGGACCCGGACGGCCCGAGCGCATCAGGTGGAAGGCCTGCTGGAACACACGCGGCACGAGTGCCGGCTCACGCACGGTGACGGCCCACTTGGTGACCGGCTTGGCGATCGATTCGATATCGACGGCCTGGAAGTCTTCCTTGTAGAGACGGGCGCGCGGCGCCTGACCCGTGATAGCGAGAATAGGGATCGAGTCGGCCTGAGCGGAATACAAACCGGTGATCATGTCGGTGCCGGCAGGGCCCGACGTGCCGATGCACACGCCGATGTTGCCCGGCTGGGCACGCGTGTAGCCCTCGGCCATGTGCGACGCGCCTTCGACGTGGCGCGCGAGCACGTGGCTGATATTGCCGGCTTTGCGCATGGCCGAATAGAACGGGTTGATCGCAGCGCCCGGCACGCCGAATGCGGTGTCGATGCCTTCTTTTTCGAGCACCAGCACGGCTGCGTCGACGGCTCTCATCTTGGCCATGAATGTCTCCTGAATGTCTTGGGGTGTGCGGAAATCAAGGTGTTGGATGCACTTTAGGACGCCTCCAAAGGTTTGATAAGATCAGTCCGGGTCGCTTATTTCGAAACAAAAAGTATGGAATAGCGGACGCGGCCGTTTGCATGGAAGCGCGGCGGCAGAACAGAGGAGACAGAAAATGGATCGTTTCAAGCAGATCGAAACGTTCGTGCGCGTTGCGGACGCGGGCAGCCTGGCGGCCGCGGCGCTGGAAGAGGGCGTCTCGCCGGTGATTCTCGGGCGTCGTATCGACGCGCTGGAGAAGCGCCTCGGCGTCAAGCTGATGTACCGGTCGACGCGCCGTCTGGTCGTGAGCGAAGACGGCGCTGCGTTTCTGGAGCGCTGCCGCGGCCTGCTCACCGAATGGGATCAGGCGGAAAACGAGCTGAGCGCCGGGCGTCGCGCGGTGAACGGGCATCTGATCGTGTCGGCGCCGGCCGCCTTCGGGCGCAAGCACGTTGCGCCGCTCGCACCGGCTTTTCTCGCCGACAAACCCGAATTGCAGGTCTCGTTCAACCTGACCGACCGGGTGGTCGATCTGGTGCGCGAAGGCTACGATCTGTCGATCCGGATCGGCGGCGCGGTCGATCCGAACTTCGTCGCCGTCAAGCTGGCGACCAACCGGCGCGTGGTGTGCGGCACACCGGAGTATTTCCGGCGGCACGGCAAGCCGAAAACGCTCGAAGACCTGCCGCAGCACAACTGCCTCGCGTTCAATCTGCAGGGCGGCCAGAACCGCGGCTGGTATTTCCGCCGCAACGGCAAACTGGCCACGGTGCGGGTCGGCGGCACGCTCGATTGCAACGACGGCGAACTGCTGCACCGCTGGGTGTCCGAAGGACTTGGACTGGGCTGGCGCTCCACATGGGAGATCCAGCAGCAACTGGCGCGCGGCGAACTGGAAACGGTGCTCGACGAATTCGCTCTGCCGGACTACGACATCCTCGCGGTCTATCCGCAGCAGCGCTACGTGCCGGCCAAGGTGCGTTACTTCATCGATTACCTCAAGGAGGTCTACGCGGACGACAGCTACTGGAATCGTCCGACGTATTAGGCGTGGTGCTCCGGCTTTATCCGCCAGGATGGATTTTTTCGGCAATCTCGCGCCGTGGCGGGAATAAACTCGAAGGGCGGCCGGTTATGAAGGTGAGGGCGGCGTGAATCAATCGCGTCGCCGTACAGCGTAGCCGCAATGCCCTGGAGGGCCGAGGTGGTCCAGATCGATTCGAACGCAAGCCGAAGCGGAAACGCCGGCGCCGCGCGCGCCGCGGATTGCGCGCAGCCGGCGCCTGAAAGCGATGCCGCGCGCAGCCGCCGCTTTCAGCAACTGGCGCTGCCGCATCTCGACGCCGCGTACAACCTCGCGCGCTGGCTGAGCGGCAACCCTAGCGACGCCGACGACATCGTGCAGGAAGCGTTCATGCGCGCGTTCCGTTTCTTCGACACCTTTCGCGGCGACTCGGCACGGCCGTGGCTGCTGGCGATCGTGCGGCGCACCTGGTACACGGAATGGCGCAGACGGGCGTCGTCGCAGGAAGTGGTCGAGTTCGATGACACCATGGACGATGCCACGTTCGAAGGCTGGAGCAATAGCGGCGGCGACGATCCGCAAACCCTGCTGATCCGCGACGAAGACGCGAAACAGGTGCACGAAGCGCTGGCGCAACTGCCGGTGGAGTATCGCGAGGTCATGATCCTGCGCGAGCTGGAAGAGATGGGGTATCGCGAGATCGCGATCGTCGCCGACGTGCCGATCGGCACCGTGATGTCGCGACTCGCGCGTGGCCGCCGCAAGCTGGCCGCGCTGCTCACGGCGCCTGCCGGCGGCAAGTCCGGCTCGGGTCGTGCGAAGTCCGCAGGCTCCGGCGCCGATGGCCGGCCGCCGCGCGATCCACCGCAGCAGGCGCATCACGGCCCGCCTTCGCACGACGCCGCGCGCGCTGCGGGCGAGGGCAAGACGGAATCCGGCGGCGCGGCGCGCGCCGCTTATACACCAACGTGTCCGGGGCCGACCGCCTCGGTCACGCCGCTCCGGGCGGTCTCGAACGCCCGGCCACCCAACACGTCCGGCGGAACGGCCGCCGGCTTCGCTCAGGAGACGCCAGATGGACTGTAACGAAGCGCGGCCGCTCCTCGATGCGAGCGCCGATCGTGAATTACCCGCACCGGATGCGCTGCGCGTGCAGCAGCACATCGAAAGTTGCGCTGGCTGTCGCCGCGAAAGCGAGAGCCTGCAGGCGTTGAGCCGGGCCATGCTCGCCGCGCCGTATCACCGGGCGCCGGAGTCGTTGCGCGCCAGAATCGTCGCGGGGCTGCCGTCGACGGAAGAGGCCGTGCCGGACCCGGAGCCGGCGAGACCGGCGCCGCGTCCGCGACGCCGGTTTGCCTGGCTGGAGAGCTGGCGCAACGGCGGAGGGCGTCAGGGCGGCCGTGGCGCAGGCTTCGGCGGTCTGGGCGGATTAGGCGGTCTGGGCGGCATTAGGGGCGCGGGCGGTTCGGGCGCGCTGGGTGTCAACGGCTGGCTCGGCGCGCTGGTGATCGCGCTCGGCGTGGCGGCCGTGGGCGCCGCGCTGAGCCTGCATCGCAGCGCGGACACTTCGCCGTTCGCCGACGAACTGATCGAGAGCCATGTGCGGGCGCAGGTGTCCGGGCGGGACATCGACGTGATTTCGACCGACCGGCATACGGTGAAGCCGTGGTTCAACGGCCGGCTCGACTATTCGCCGCCGGTCGAGGACCTCGCCACCAAAGGCTTTGCGCTGGAAGGCGGCCGGCTCGATTACCTGGCGCATCAGCGGGTCGCCGTGCTGGTCTATCGCTACCAGAAGCACGTGATCGACGTGTACGTCTTTCCGCAGACGTCCGGCGGCACCGCGCGCGGCCCTGACGGCACCTTGCCGGCGGCGCTCGGGCGGGAAGGCTACTCGATCGCGCACTGGAACGCCGAAGGCATGACCTGGTGGGCGATCTCCGACGCCGCGCCGGACGCGCTGACAGGCCTGGAAAAGGCCCTGAAAGAGCGTCTGCAAAGCGGCAGCGAGCGCACGGAGGCGGGGTCGTAAGGGCGCCGGCGGGCTGCGGGACGACGGGTTTCGAGTGGGGCGCGGCGGGCAGCCACGGCGCAATGCCGTCGTTTCCCGGCCTGCGACCCGTCGTCCAGCTAGTCGGCTGAGTACCTAAACCCTTGAAAACACAACCGAATCGAGCGCTCGATTTACGGGATAACTTGCAACCCGTCCCTATTCGCGTTACACTCTTTGGCTTCTCACTTGCCGCACCGGTTCCGACGCCCGGGTGGCTTTAATCCACAAGGAGTGTGTATGCGTCATTATGAAATCGTCTTTATCGTGCATCCCGATCAGAGCGAGCAAGTGCCCGCCATGATCGAGCGTTACAAGAGCACGATCACCTCGCACGGTGGCCAGATCCACCGCATCGAAGACTGGGGCCGTCGCCAACTGGCCTACATGATCGAGAAACTCGCGAAGGCTCACTACGTCTGCATGAACATCGAATGCGACCAAACCACGCTCGACGAGCTGGAACACGCATTCAAGTTCAACGACGCTGTTCTGCGTCACCTGATCGTCAAGATGAAGAAGGCCGAAACCGGCCCGTCGCCGATGATGAAGGAAGTGCAGCGCGAAGAAGCCAAGAAGTCGGCTGCTACGCAACCGTCCGAAGCGCAGGCTTAAGACACATTATTTAAGCTACCAGATCAAGCGTCGCTTTTGCCGAAGGGTACATGAACCGGTTGCAACTTACGGCCAGCGTCGTCGAACGCGAACCGGTGCGGTACACCCCCGCCGGCGTTCCGATTGCAGGCTGCACGTTGCATCACCGCACGGAAGTCGTCGAAGCCGGGATTGCCCGGCAAGTCGAACTGACCATGCAGGCGGTAGCCGCAGGCGAGGCGAGCGGTAAGCTGGAAAGCTGTCAGATGGGCGTCGAAACGCTCTTCACAGGCTTCCTGGCAAAAAAGCACCGCAACGCAAGAACTCTGGTATTTCACATCACAGCATTGCAGGACATTGGAAAGGACTGAACATGCCCCGCCCGACTGGTAAGAAATTCGACAAGCGTCGTCAGCAACAAAATCCGCTCTTCAAGCGCAAGAAGTTCTGCCGTTTCACGGCCGCTGGCGTCGAATACATCGACTACAAAGACCTCGAAACGCTGAAGGACTTCATCGGCGAAAACGGCAAGATCACGCCGGCGCGTCTCACGGGTACGAAGTCGCACTATCAACGCCAGCTGGATACGGCAATCAAGCGCGCACGTTTCCTCGCGCTGGTGCCGTACACCGACCAGCACAAGGCCTAACCCGACGACGCGATAAGGAGTATCGGAATGCAAATTATTCTTCTGGAAAAAGTCGTCAACCTGGGCAATCTGGGCGACATCGTCAAGGTGAAGGACGGTTACGCACGTAACTTCCTGATCCCGAACAAGCAGGCTCGTCGTGCAACGAAGGAAGCTCTGGCTGAATTCGAAGTTCGCCGCGCTGAACTGGAAAAGGTCGCTGCTGAAAAGCTGGCCGCTGCTCAAGCTCAAGGCGAAAAGCTGGCAGGCTCGACGATCCAGATCGGTCAGAAGGCTGGCGTCGACGGCCGTCTGTTCGGCTCGGTGACGAACGGCGACATCGCCGACGCACTGGTCAAGCAAGGCTTCGCAGTGGAAAAGGCGCAAGTGCGTCTGCCGGAAGGCCCGCTGAAGATCGTCGGCGAGCACCCGGTTCAGATCTCGTTGCACACCGACGTGGTTGTCGAAGTGAACGTGGCTGTGATCGGCGAACACGTCTAAGCCAGACGCGTCCGCGCATCAAATAGTATTGCCAGCGAAATTCGACCTGGTCGAATTTCGCTGGCGCGAGGCAGGGGCCGGGTAACCGGCCCCTGCCTTTTTTGTGCTTCGTTTTTAGCGTCTCAGTTGCCCGCGCATCGTCGATTTACCCGATAATTCTTCCCATGAACGCACCCGCCAAAGATCCCCAACTCGAGTCGCTGAAAGTCCCGCCGCATTCGATCGAAGCTGAACAGTCGGTGCTGGGCGGCTTGCTGCTCGATAACGCGGCATGGGACCGAATTGCCGACTTCCTCTCGCAAAGCGATTTCTATCGCTACGATCACCGCATCATCTTCGAACATATCGGCAAGCTGATCGCGGCGACGCGTCCGGCCGACGTCATCACTGTGTACGAGGCGCTCGGTACGTCGGGCAAGGCGGAAGAGGTCGGTGGTCTCGCGTATCTGAACGCGTTGGCGCAGAACACGCCGAGTGCCGCGAATATCCGTCGTTACGCGGAAATCGTGCGCGATCGCGCCGTGTTGCGCCGGCTGGTGTCGGTCGCCGATGAAATCTCGGCCGACGCGTTCAACCCGCAGGGCAAAGAAGTCCGCCAGTTGCTGGACGAGGCTGAGTCGAAAGTGTTTTCGATTGCCGAAGACGGGGCGCGCGGCACGCAAGGTTTCCTGGAAATCGGCCCGCTGCTGACGGAAGTCGTCGAGCGGATCGACACGCTGTACCACACGGCCAATCCGAGCGACGTCACGGGTACGCCAACGGGCTTCGTCGATCTGGATCGGATGACGTCGGGCATGCACGGCGGCGAGCTGATTATCGTGGCCGGCCGTCCGTCGATGGGTAAGACGGCGTTTTCGATGAATATCGGCGAATATGTGGCGGTTGAGTACGGGTTGCCGGTTGCCGTGTTTTCGATGGAAATGCCAGGTAGCCAACTCACCATGCGTATGCTCGGCTCGGTCGGCCGCCTCGACCAGCACCGCATGCGAACCGGCCGCCTGACCGACGAAGATTGGCCGAAGCTCACGCATGCCGTGCAGAAAATGAGCGAGGCACAGATTTTCATTGACGAAACCGGCGGTCTGAATCCGATGGAACTGCGCTCGCGCGCCCGCCGTTTGTCGCGGCAGTGCGGCAAGCTCGGCCTGATCATCATCGACTATTTGCAGCTGATGAGCGGTTCATCGTCTGGTGAAAATCGTGCAACCGAGATTTCCGAAATCTCTCGTTCGCTGAAAAGCCTGGCCAAGGAGCTCGACGTACCGGTGATCGCGTTGTCGCAGCTGAACCGTGGTCTGGAGCAGCGTCCGAACAAGCGGCCAATCATGTCCGACTTGCGTGAATCGGGCGCTATCGAACAGGATGCCGACGTCATCCTGTTCATTTATCGCGACGAAGTCTACAACCCGGATAGCCCCGACAAGGGCACGGCCGAGATTATTATCGGCAAACAGCGGAATGGCCCGATCGGACCCGTTCGGCTCACGTTCCATGGTCAATTCACGAAGTTCGATAATTTTGCGGGCGCGCAGAATTTCTATAGCGACTGACGCAGAAGTAAAGAGATAGTTGGCGCGCCTGTTGTAACGGCGCTTCCAAAGTGCGGTCGGGAGCCTGCAACGGTACAATGTGGCGGTTTTATGTCAGCCATAATGTGACCAATTTTCGGGATCCCAATGTTCGGTCGATTCATGCCCACCGAGGGCAAGTTTTTTGAAATTTTCAATGCACATGCAACGTGCATCGTCTCGGCAAGCCGCGAACTCGAGCTGCTGATCGACAACCTGCAGGACGCGGAAACCCACAAGCAGAACGTGCAGAAGGCCGAAAAGGCCGCCGACAAGCTCACGCACGAAACCATCGACCTGCTGCACAAGACGTTCATCACGCCGCTCGACCGCGACGAGATTCACAAGCTCATCACTACGATGGACGACATCCTCGATTTGATGGAGGACGTCGCCACCGCCATTTCGCTGTACGACGTGCAAACCGTCACGTCCGAGGCGAGCCAGCTGGCCCATATCTGCACGGCGACATCCGAGCGCGTGCAGTACGCGGTCAGTCTGCTGTCCGACATGAAGCAGGCAAGCCAGATCCTGAAGGCCTGCGAAGAAATCGACCGTCTGGAATCCGAAGCCGACCGCGTGCTGCGCTCGGCCATGTCCAAGCTGTTCCGCGAAGAAGACAACGTCAAGACGCTGATCAAGCTGAAAGCGATTTACGAACTGCTCGAAACGATCACCGACAAGTGTGAAGACGTGGCGAACATCATCGAAGGCATCGTGCTGGAAAACGCATAATGCAATCGATACAACTCGCTATCTGGGTCGTGGCCGGCCTGGTTGCCGTCGCGCTGATTTTCGACTTCATGAACGGTTTTCACGACGCGGCCAATTCGATCGCAACGGTCGTGTCGACGGGCGTCCTCAAGCCGCAGCAAGCGGTGGCGTTTGCCGCGGCGTTCAACGTCATTGCGTACTTCGTGTTCCACCTCAAGGTGGCCGCAACCGTCGGTAAGGGCACGATCGACCCGAATATCGTCGACCATTACGTGATTTTCGGTGCGCTCGTCGGCGCGATCGGCTGGAACATCATCACCTGGCATTACGGCATTCCGTCCAGTTCGTCGCATGCGCTGATCGGCGGTCTGGTGGGCGCGGCGCTCGCCAAGTCGGGCTGGGGCTCGCTGAATTTCGACGGCCTCATGAAAACGGTCGCGTTCATTTTCATTTCGCCGCTGCTCGGCTTCGTTCTCGGTTCGTTCTTCATGCTCGCGGTGTCGTGGATCTATTTCCGCACGCCGCCGAGCAAGGTCGACCGGCGTTTCCGGCGTCTGCAACTCGTGTCGGCGGGCTTGTATAGCCTTGGTCACGGCGGCAACGACGCCCAGAAAACCATCGGCATCATCTGGATGCTGCTGATCGCCACCGGCTACGCGTCGTCTATCGCCGACTCGCCGCCGCTCTGGGTCATCGGCGGCTGCTATCTGTCGATGGGTATCGGCACGCTGTTCGGCGGTTGGCGGATCGTTCGCACGATGGGCCAGAAGATCACGAAGCTGAAGCCGGTCGGCGGATTCTGCGCGGAAGCGGGCGGGGCGATCACGCTGTTTACCGCGTCGTGGCTCGGCATCCCGGTGTCCACCACGCACACCATTACCGGCGCGATCGTCGGTGTGGGTGCAACGCAGAAGCTCAGCGCCGTGCGCTGGGGCGTGGCCGGGAACATCGTCTGGGCGTGGATTCTGACCATTCCGGCGTCCGCAGCACTGTCGGCGGCGGGTTGGTGGCTGGGCCACCGTTTCCTGTAAGCAGGCAACACCGGTTCGATTCATTCAAGGCACCGGGTTTTCAGGTCTTAGTCGAAACGCACTGAGGCTGCGAAACCCGGCCTTGAAGTCCGCGAGCGTACTGACGTACTCAAGCGGCTCATCTGAAATCAGCGCACGAAGGCGCACTCAAATCAGCGGCGCACTGCCTCCATCCATCGGGATAATCGCGCCCGTCACATAGCTCGCACGGCGGCTCGCCAGAAAAAGTGCGACGTCGGCAATCTCCTCCGGTTTTGCATAACGGCCCAACGGCACTTTCGACTGGCCGCGCGCGAGCGCTTCCGCGCTGTCGATGCCTTGTTGCGACGCTTCCAGTTTCACGGCTTCCTCGACGCGCTCGGTCAGCGTCGAACCGGGATTGATTGCATTGATGCGAATGCCATAGCGCGCGTAATAGTGGGCGAGGCCGACGGTGGCGAGCATCAGCGCCGCGTTCGCCGCACCGCCGGCGATGTGGATATCGCTCGCGATCTTGCCGCCCATGCCGATGATATTGACGATCGTCCCCGGTTCCGCGCCGCTGTCGCGCTTGATGCGCTCGGCCATCCGGCGCAGGACTTCCTGCTGCGGATAGATGTAGGGGAAATATTTGGCTTCCATGGTGGCGCGGAAGGCGTCGGCGTCGAGCGTTTCGGGATCGTAGCGCCGCGCGGCGCCCGCGCTATTGACCAGCACGTCGATCGGGCCGACGGCGGTGCTCACTTCTTCGACGATATCGGCCGCGCTGTGCGGATCGTGCAGATCCGCGCGCGTGCGATGCACGTGCAAGCCTTCCGCCTGCAGTTGCTCGTAAGCCCGCGCGAGATTGGCGGGGTCGCGCGAGACGATCGCGACTTTCGCGCCTTCGGCGGCAAACGCGCGGGCGCACGCCAGGCCGATCCCTTTGCTGCCGCCGGTGATCAATACCACTTTGCTTTTCAGTCCGAGGTCCATCGTCACCACCTGCTGTCGGAAGAATATCGATGACGATAGCAGATCGGTGGCTTCGCTGTGAGAGGCGGTTTTGTCATCAGCGTGGCGCGTGCGGCGTGCCGCGACGAGCTAGAAATTGCCGTTGGCGAAGCGGGCGATCGGATCGTCGTTGGTTTGCGTGGGAGCAGGGAGGGCGCGCGACGCGGTTGAGGCGCGCATGATCTGCACGTTGCCGCTTTCGCCGGTCTGAGTCGTGGAGTCTGCCTGCTGCGCTTGTTGCGCCTGGCGAGCCTGACGGGCCGCCGCTACCGACGACGACGGAGGCGGCTCGAACGCGTCGGCGGCCGCGTCGATCGGGTCGGGGGCGTTGCGGGTCGTAACTGTCGGCGCAACGGGGCGCATCGTCGCCGCTTGCTGCGGGACACCAGCGCTGGTGACGTTGTCATAGCCGTTGCCCGCGGCCGTGGCGCCCACCGTTTCCGGTGACACCGCACCCGCCGCGCGTGCCTGCATTTGTGCGGCGCTCAGACCCGGAGGCGGCGGCTCGAACGGATCGGCCTGCTTCGGCGCAGTGGTCGCCATGGCGGGTTGTGCGTTCGTCGAAATCAAAGGCTCGCGCGGTGCGGTAGGCGCATTGCTGGAATACGCGGCAGCCGCTGCCGGATTGCCCGTCGTGCCGGCATAGGCTGAAGCCGTGCGCGCAGCGGCCGGCGCTGGCCGTTCGGGTTGCGGTGCGGCTGCCTGCAAACTCGGGGTGTCGAACGGAGCCGGTGTAGATGGCGCGGTGGCCGGCGCGGCGACGCGGCGAATGCCGTCGAATCGCTTGGCCCAATATGGGTTCGTCAGATAGTCGAGCCGAACGGTGCCGCCCGTCGACGGCGCGTTCACGAAGCGCAGCTTGCCGACATAAATGCCGACGTGCGAATGCGCGCGCCCGGTCGTATTGAAGAAAATCAGATCGCCCGGCGCGATGCCGTCCGGTTCGATGGATTCGCCGCGGCCGCTCATGTCGGCCGTGGTGCGCGGCAGATTGACCGACGCGGCGCGTAACACAACATAACGAACCAGGCCGCTGCAATCAAAGCCGCTATCGGGCGTATTACCGCCCCAGCGGTACGGAATGCCGACCAGACTCATCGCCTGAATCGAGATTTCTTCACGGCCGACACTGTGATCGACGAAGTTCGGAAAGCCCGGCGGCGGCGCATGATACGCGCCGTTCGCGACGACCACCGACGACCCCGCGCGCGACAACGTCTTCTGCGGCGCGCCGGCACATGCGGCGAGCAGCAGAGCGGTCAGCAGCGAAAAGGCGAGTCGACGCATAAAGACGGGGCGAGCGGTAAACGCTCGTTTAACGGCAGACGATGTCCGGATGGTAGCCCTTCGCCGCGTCATCCGGCAAGAATTCTTCACAACTTACTTGAAGTTCGTGCGCTAAGTGTTGCCCGGAATCACGCCCGTCCGGTGACGGTACAAGAAAAAAGCCGCCTCCGGCGTGAACCGGGGGCGGCTTCGAACTCAAGCCAAGGATGAGGCTAAGGCGTTGTAACTTAAAGGATTTCCGATGCGTAGTCGGCGAGGCGCGAACGCTCGCCGCGCGCCAGCGTCACATGCCCGCTGTGCGCCCAACCCTTGAAACGGTCGACCACGTACGTCAGGCCCGAACTGCCTTCCGTGAGGTACGGCGTGTCGATCTGCGCGATATTGCCGAGACAGATGATCTTCGTGCCCGGACCGGCGCGCGTGACCAGCGTCTTCATCTGCTTTGGCGTCAGGTTTTGCGCCTCGTCGATGATCAGATACTTGTCCACGAACGTGCGGCCACGCATGAAGTTCATGCTCTTGACCTTCAGGCGCGAGCGGATCAATTCCTGCGTGGCGGCGCGGCCCCATTCACCGGCAGCGTCGTCGGTTTTTTGCAGGACTTCGAGGTTGTCGTCGAATGCACCCATCCACGGCTGCATTTTTTCCTCTTCCGTACCCGGCAGGAAACCGATGTCTTCACCCACCGGCACCGTGGCACGCGTCACGATGATCTCGTTGTAGCGCTTGTCGTCGAGGACCTGCGCGAGGCCTGCCGCGAGCGCGACCAGCGTCTTGCCGGTGCCGGCCTGACCCAGCAGCGTGACGAAGTCGATCTCCGGGTTCATCAACAGATTCAGCGCGAAGTTCTGCTCGCGGTTGCGCGCCGTGATGCCCCACACGTTGTTCTTGTGATGGCCGTAGTCGCGCAGCGTTTGCAGAAGCGCCGTCTTGCCGTTCAGTTCACGCACCAGCGCATGGAACGCGGGTTCGCCGTTCTGCGGTTCCAGATAGACGAACTCGTTGACCAGCATCGAGGCGCACAGCGGACCCGTCACACGGTAGTACGTGGTGCCGGTTTTGGTGTCCTGCCAGCTCTCCATGCCCTTGGCATGCTTGGTCCAGAAATCTTGCGGCAGCGCACGGATGCCCGAGTACAGCAGGTCGCTGTCTTCGAGAACCTGGTCGTTGAAATAGTCTTCGGCCGGCAGGCCGAGCGCGTGCGCCTTGATGCGCATGTTGATGTCTTTCGACACCAGCACGACCTGGCGATCCGGCCGGTCGCGCTGCAACGCGCGCACGACGCCGAGGATCTGGTTGTCGGCCTTGCCCTCGGGCAGGCCTTCGACCGGCTCGATTGCGGCGAGCGTGGTCTGGAAGTACAGACGCCCGGACGCTTCGCGGCTGCCCAGACGGGCGAGCGAAATGCCATCGGACATGTTGCCGGCGTTGGCCACCAGCGCGTCCAGCGTGCGGCTCACCTGGCGCGCGTTACGCGCGACTTCCGACATGCCTTTCTTGTGGTTGTCGAGTTCTTCCAACGTCATCATAGGCAGATAGACGTCGTGTTCCTCGAAACGGAACAGGCAGCTCGGATCGTGCATCAACACGTTGGTGTCGAGCACGAACAGCTTCTGAACTTCGACCGGATCGGCCGACGATCCGCGTTTGCGGCTCGTCGTGCGCGTGCCGGGCGCAGCCGCCGCAGTTGCGGTGACGGGCTGCTTCGCGCCCGGCGTGCGGGCAACGACCGGCTCGGGCTGAGCGACGGGTTCGGCTTCCGGCGCGGCCTTGCTCTTCGGACGCGCGGGAGGAACCGGCTGCAACAGCGCGGCGGTCTGCTTCGATTTACGCGAGCGCGACGGCGCCTGTTCAGCGGCTGCGGCTGCCGGTGCGGCAGCGGAAGACACCGGCACGGGACGCAACGTGGTCGCGGCATTGGCGGCGTGCGCCATGGGCGTGGCGACATTCGCGCGACCGTAATCGGCCGACTCTGCGGCAGCCCCTTCGTTGGCCTGTTTCTTCGCGGCGGAGCGCGCCGGCGTGGCGGCTTTGGCCTTGTATTCGTCAGGCGGCAGGAGATTGCCGAGCTTGCTGGGGGGGGTAGGCAAAGGCATGGTTTCCCTCTAAATAATCGGGTCGCATTTCGTGCGCCGCCTGTCGCATTCTGCCGGTGCCAGTGAATGCGCACGCAGTTTGCGCCCGGAGGCGCGCATTCGGTCTAGAGATGCCGGTTCGCCTGGTCTTCGATCGGCTCCTTAACGGAAGCGTTTGGCCGAGTGAACGAACGGCCGCGCGCAATTGAAAAAGCCGCCGCCCCGGCGTACGGGGCAAGCGGCTCGCCTACGGTCATCGCGTTGCGCCTCACGACTTCGACGGCGCCGGTAAAACGGCCGCCAAGTCTGGCGCAGCAACGGAAGGAATGGGGTGGACAGGCACTCATTGCAACCCAATATAACGCGCCTCACAGCGCTTGTACAGCCTCCAGAATGTCGTCGACGTGACCTGGTACTTTCACGCCACGCCACTCCTGGCGAAGCACGCCTTCGGCGTCGATCAGGAAGGTGGAACGCTCGATTCCACGCACTTCCTTGCCATACATTTTCTTCATTTTGATGACGCCGAAGAGCGCGCACAGCGTTTCGTCCTGATCGGAGATCAGCGGGAAGGGCAGTTCGAGTTTCGCCTTGAAATTGTCATGTGAGCGCAGGCTGTCGCGCGACACGCCGAGGATTTCCGCGCCGGCTTTCTTGAACTTCGGATAGAGGTCGCGAAACTGCAGTCCTTCGGTCGTGCAGCCCGGTGTGTTGTCCTTCGGATAAAAATACAGCACCACCTTCTTGCCCCGCAGCTTGGACAGCGTGATCTCGCCGCCGGTAGCGGGGGCGGTGAAGTCGGGGATGGGTTGGTCGACTGCGATGGGCACGAGGTTCTCCGGTTGTTATGGCTCGCGTCGCTGGATTGGCTGCGGCGGCGCGGGCCGGCATCGAGGCTTTCTTGGGGGAGTCCGGCCGCGGCGCGGAGGCTTCTCGCGCGGCGGCCGTTCGTCAGGCACGGCGAGGGCCGGCCCGTCAGGGCTGGACGATCAGTTCGCCGGAGCGGCCTGGAATTTCGCCCCAGGTAACAGGGTACGATGGCAGCGTGTCGCGGTCTAGCGCGGCGTAGTAATCGCCCATGGTCGCGAACGTGTGACCTTGCGCCCGCCAGCCTTCGAGCAACTGTTCGAAAACCGGCGCGAGCTTCTGCCCTTCGAGCTCTGCATGCAGGGTGAACACCTGATCGTGCGGATTATTCCGCGTGCGCTCGAGAATCGAATCGGCCACGTTGTGCAGATCGACACCGTCCACGCCGAGCACTTCGTCGAGCGTGGGCAGGGTGGTGGGCATCTGCACGTGAGAAAGCGTCTTGCCGTCGACCACCGGCAGATACGGCGAGTGACCGCGGCCGTCCGAGGCGTAGCGCATGCCCCAGGCGTCGATCTGCTCGAACGCGTGACCGTTCATCTGCCAGCCCGCCGCGCCGTGCGTGACCGGCGGCGCGCCGAAAATCGCGACGAAGCGGTCATGGCTTTTCTGCATCTGCGCAGCCGTCCACGCGCGGTCTTTCGAACGCACGTTGTCCTGCCAGTAGACGTGGTCCCACGTGTGAATGCCGCACTCGAAACCGGCTTCGTGGATGGCGCGCATTTCCGCACCGGTCTTCGCGCCGATGTCCGGGCCGGGCAGCAGCACGCCGTACATCAGCTGCTTGACGCCGTAATGCTCGACCACCGACGTGCGCGACACTTTCTGCAGGAACCCCGGCCGCAACACGCGACGCATGGCCCAACCGGTGTGGTCGGGCCCGAGGCTGAACAGGAAGGTGGCGCGCGCCTTGAAACGGTCGAAGATACGCGCGAGGTTCGGCACGCCTTCGCGGGTGCCGCGCAGCGTGTCGACGTCGATCTTCAGAACGATACGAGCCAAGGATCAGCCCTTATTGCTGTTCGACGAGTGCGCGTGCTTCGCCGACGTGGCCACGATACGCTTCGAAAATCTTGCGCAGCGCTTCGTCGAATGTCGACTTCGGCGCCCAGCCGAGTTCCTGCATCGTGTTGTCGATCTTCGGCACGCGATTCTGCACGTCCTGGTAGCCCGCGCCGTAATACGCACCCGACGACGTTTCGACCAGTTGCACCTGCTTCGCGGTCTCGGCGTATTCCGGGAATTCCGCGGCCAGCGCCAGCATCTTGTGCGCGAGCTCGCGCACGGAGAAGTTGTTGGTCGGGTTGCCGATGTTGTAGATCTTGCCCGTGGCGACGCCGTCCTTGTTCTCGATGATCTTCATCAGCGCGCCGATGCCGTCGTCGATATCCGTAAACGCACGTTTCTGCGCACCGCCGTCGACGAGGCTGATGTTTTCGCCGCGCACGATATGGCCGAGGAACTGCGTGACCACGCGCGAGCTGCCTTCCTTCGGCGTGTAGATCGAGTCGAGCCCCGGGCCGATCCAGTTGAACGGACGGAACAGCGTGAAGTTCAGGCCTTCCATGCCGTAACCCCAGATCACGCGGTCCATGAGCTGCTTCGAGCACGCGTAGATCCAGCGCGGCTTGTTGATCGGACCGTACGACAGTTGCGACTCTTCCGGGTCGAACTGCTCGTCCGTGCACATGCCGTAGACCTCGGAGGTGGACGGAAACACCAGATGCTTGCCGTACTTCACGGCCGAGCGGACGATCGGCAGGTTGGCTTCGAAGTCGAGTTCGAACACGCGCAACGGTTGCTTCACGTACGTAGCCGGCGTGGCGATCGCGACCAGCGGCAGGATCACATCGCACTTCTTGATGTGATATTCGACCCACTCCTTGTTGATCGTGATGTCGCCTTCGAAGAAGTGCATCCGCTCATGGTTGACCAGGTCACCCAGACGTTCGGTCTGCATGTCCATCCCGAAGACTTCCCAATCGGTCGTTTCGAGAATGCGTTTGGACAGGTGGTGGCCGATGAAGCCGTTCACACCCAGAATCAGGACTTTTTTCATGAATGACGGGGAGTTTGAATGAGCTGGGCGAATTCGGCCGGGGTGACGACGGTTTCGTTACCGCCGTGCTGGCGCCGCAATTCGTGGATGGCGATCGCGCGGCCGTCGCCGCATATCGCGAAAATGGCATTATCGCTTACGTGCAGGCCCGGCGGCAAATCCGAACGCAGCGCGCCAGGCGCGGCCAGCCGGGCGCGAGCGATCACGAAGCGCTCGCCGTCGAGGTCGGTGAACGCGCCCGGATAGGGCGGCGCGACCGCGCGGATCAGGTTGTAGACCTGCTGCGCCGGTTGGGTCCAGTCGATGCGTCCGTCTTCGGGCTTGCGTCCGCCGTAGTAGCTGCCGTGCGCGAGGTCGTTCGGCAGATGCGGCGCTTCGCCCGCCAGCAAAGCCGGCAGCACGCGCCACAGCGTCTGCTCGGCGGCGACCGTGACCTTGTCGAACACCTGGGCCGCGGTGTCGTCCGGCAGGATCGGCACGGGCGTCTGCGCGATGATCGCGCCCGCGTCCGGCTTCGCGGCCATTTCGTGCAGCGTGGCGCCGGTTTCCGTTTCGCCGTAAATCACCGCCCAGTTGGTCGGCACGCGGCCGCGGTATTTCGGCAGCAACGAGCCGTGCATGTTGTAAGCGCCCCGTGCAGCGAGCGCGAGCAGATCGACCGGCAGCATGTGCCGGTAATAGAACGAGAAGATGAAGTCGGGCCGCGCGGCGCTGACCGCTTCGCGCAACTCCGCGCTCTTCGGGTCGGACGGCGTCACCACCTTGATGCCGTGCTCGGCCGCGACCGAGGCGACGCTGCCGAACCAGATGTTCTCGGTCGGGCTGTCTTCGTGCGTGACCACCAGCGCCACGTCCACGCCGCGCGCGAGCAGCACCTGCAGGCAGCGCACGCCGACGTTGTGATACGCGAATACGACGGCGCGTGGCTTCATGGATTCGGGCCCTGATCGAGGAGCGGCGCGGCCTGGACGGCCTGCACGACCGTCTGGCGCGGCGTTTCGGTGACGGTGGTGCCGTCGCGCTGTTCGAGAATGGTCTGCACCAGATAACGCGGACGCGCGCGCACCTGCTGATAGATGCGGCCGATGTACTCGCCGAGCAGGCCGAGCGCGAAGATGATCACGCCGAGCAGGAAGAACATCACGGCGAACAGTGTGAACACACCTTGCACTTCCGCGCCGATGATGAAGCGGCGAATCAGCAGCAGCACGAACAGCGCCGCGGACCCGAGCGACAGGATCACGCCGATGAACGACAGCCATTGCAGCGGCACCACGGAGAATCCCGTAACGAGGTCGAAATTCAAACGGATGAGCGAATACAACGAGTACTTCGATTCGCCGGCGAAACGCTCTTCGTGCGCGACCTCGATCTCCACCGGATTCTGCGCGAAGGTGTAGGCGAGCGCCGGAATGAAGGTGTTGATTTCGCCGCAGCGATTGATCGTGTCGATGATGTGCCGGCTGTAGGCGCGCAGCATGCAGCCCTGGTCGGTCATCTTGATGCGGGTGATGCGCTCGCGCAGACGGTTCATCGCGCGCGACGCCTTGCGGCGCCACAAGCTGTCCTGGCGTTGCAGACGGATCGTGCCGACGTAGTCGTAGCCTTCGCGCATCTTGCTGACCAGCTTGCCGATTTCTTCCGGCGGATTCTGCAGGTCGGCGTCGAGCGTGATGACGATCTCGCCGCGCGATTGCTCGAAACCCGCGAGAATCGCCATGTGCTGACCGTAGTTGCCGTTCAGCAGGATCACGCGGGTCGTGTCGGGACGCGCGCGGAACTGCTCGGCGAGCAGGGCGGCGGATCTGTCGCGGCTGCCGTCGTTGATGAAGATGACTTCATAGGCGGTGCCGAGCGCGTCGAGCGCCGGGTAGAGGCGCGCAAACAGCGCGGCCAGTCCGGCTTCCTCGTTGTACACCGGGATGATGATCGACACTTCCGGTGCGACGGCGCGATGTTCCGAATAAATCATTTCCGCTTATTTTCCGTATTGTTCGCAAATTTCATTGACCGCCTGGCAGACCCGTTGCACGTCGCCTTCGTTCATCAGCGTGAAGAGCGGCAGCGTGACGGTGGTGGCGCCGAAGCGCTCCGCGTGCGGGAACATGCCTTCCTTGAAGCCGCGTGCACGGTACAGCGAGAACAGATGGATCGCCGGATAGTGCACGCCCGAACCGATGCCGCGCTCTTTCAGCTGACCCATGAAGCCGGCGCGGTCGATCGAGAGCCTGTCGAGCGGCAGCGTGATCTGAAACATATGCCAGTTGCTGTTTTCCGTGTCAGCAAACGGCAGGCCGACGCCCAGCTTCACGGCCGCGCCGCCTTCCAGACCCGCGAAATACGCGCGCACGAGCTTTCTGCGCTGAGCGACGAAGCGCTCCAGATGCGGCAGCTGGCCGAGGCCGACGCGGGCGGCGACGTCGGTCAGGTTGTACTTGCCGCCGAGCACGTCGCAGTCCATGCCGTCGAAACCCGTGCGGGTGATGCCTTGCAGGCGGTATTTCTGGGCGAGGACCGCTTCTTCCTCGTTGTTGAGCACGAGGGCGCCGCCTTCCACGGACGTGAGATTCTTGTTCGCGTGGAAGCTGAACGACACGATGTCGCCGAGCTTGCCGATACGCTCGCCTTTCCAGGTCGAGCCGAACGCCTGCGCGGCGTCTTCGATCACGCGCAGCTTGTGGGCGCGCGCGATGGCGTACAGGCGGTCCATGTCGACCGGCAGGCCGGACAGGTACACCGGGATGATCGCCTTGGTGCGCGGCGTGATGGCTTTTTCGAGCAGGTCGAGGTCGATGTTGCGCGTGACCGGGTCGATGTCGGCGAACACCGGCGTCGCGCCGACTTCGTAGATCACGTTGCTGGTCGACACCCACGAGGCGGGGGTGGTGATGACTTCGTCGCCCGCACCGACGCCGGCGATACGCAGTCCGATTTCGAGCGTCGCCGTGCCGGAGTTGAAGGTGCGCACCGGACGGCCGCCGCAGAACTCCGACAGCGCCGCCTCGAATTTCTGGTTTTGCGGACCGGTGGTGATCCAGCCGGAACGCAGCACGTCGGCCACGCCCTGAATCGTTTCTTCATCGATTTCCGGCTTGACGAACGGCAGGAAAGGCAAGGACGGGACGGTTGACTGGCTCATGAATGCTTGGCTCGTTTGAATGGGGCGCAACCCGCGGGGCGCGAAGTAAAGCACAAAATACGCGCAAACCCAAGGTGCGGCAAAAAAGGCGCAACCGCGGAGCATACCGCGGGCTTCCTTACCTCTGGCTTAGCTCGCCGCGCCGGCCGGCTTACCGTGTCTTGCGCCGGGGCCGTTGTGGCGAGCCGCAGTCAGTGCCGGCAAAACTGCAACAATTCGTGTCCGGCGGAACCCGCCGGGGCTTTGTGCGCCTAGCTGCGCGCCAGTACGACCACGCCGATCAGGATGATGCCGATGCCGACCAGCTTCTGCACCGACATCACTTCGCCGAACAGATACCACGCCGCGATTGCGTTGACGACATAGCCGAGCGACAGCATCGGATAGGCGATCGACACGTCGACCCGCGACAGCCCGACCACCCACACCGCCACGCTGATCACATAACAGGCGAGCCCGCCGATGATAGGCGGCTGCGTCGCGAGGCGAAAGGCGATGGGCAGGATGTTCGCACGGGTGAATTCGAAGTGTCCAACGGCATTCGTTCCGGCTTTGAGCAACAACTGCGCGCCGGCGTTCAACGTCACGCCCGCGAGAATGCAAAAGAGGGAAATCGGGTTCATCGAACGGTCAGATCCTGAGATGGGGTCATTGTTGGGGTTTTTCCATGGGCGCGGCGCTCGCAGACTGCGGCGCGGCCGCGGCGGACGTTCCCGACGCTTCCGACGCTTCCGATCCGCCAGCCGCGGCGGCCGGCTTCATCACCACGACCCGGCGGGAATCGCGCGCGACCACCTGCATCGGCAGGCCTTCCTTGAGCAGCCGGTCGTAGGTGGGCGGTGGCAACAGCGCGAGCGCGTAACGCTCGGCCTTCCAGCGTTCCACCCATGCGTCGACGGTCGGCACCCACTTCTGCGGCTCGACCGACACGCCGAAGGCCAGTTCGTCCGGATGTTCGACCATGATCATGGTGTGGTCGACGTAGAACGGCAGTGTGTGATCGAGCACGCCGACCGAATAGAACGGCGTATCGGCCGGTTCCTTCGCCAGCTCGGCCTTGATGGCGGGAGCGAGCGGGGCGCCGGAGCTGAGCTGCCCGAATACGTCGTGGCCCGTGCCGGCAATGGTGCCGAGCAGCAGCCAGCCTGCGCCGAAGGTCGCGATCGCGCCGAGAATGCCGGCGCGGCTGCGGCGGTTCAGCCGCAGGGCGGCGAGCGTCAGCACGAAGGCCACGCCGAGCGCCGCCAGTACCCAGACGCGGTATTCGATATACAGCTCGGTCGGATTGCGGGCGTTGCCCAGTCGCGACAGAAACAGCGCCGCAAACGCCGCCGCCACGAAGAACAGCGCATAGCCGGCCAGATGGCGGCGCAACTGGTCGCGCGACACGAGCGGCAGATACATGCCGATCAGCAGTGCGATGGGCGGCGCGATCGGCAGCGTGTAGGAGAGCAGCTTCGAATGCGAGGCGCTGAAAAACAGGAAGATGAAGACGCTCCAGACCAGCATCAGCGTGACCGGCGCGAAGCCGTTCGGCTGACGCGGCAGGCGCCACGCATGCCGCACGCTCTGGACGGTGACGGAGAGCCACGGCAGAAAGCCGACCAGCAAGACCGGCACGAAGTAATAGAACGGCCCCGGGCGGTTCTGTTCCGGCGTCAGATAGCGCTTGAACTGCTGGACGATGAAGAAGAAGTTCAGGAATTCCGGATTGCGTTGCTGCACCAGCACGAACCACGGCGTGACGATCACGAAGAAGATGATCAGACCGCCGATCAGATGCAGACGCTTCCAGAGCGCCCAGTCACGCGCGAGGAACGTGTACAGCACCAGCACCGCGCCCGGCAGGATCAGGCCGACCAGCCCTTTGGAGAGCACCGCCAGCGCCATCGAGCCCCAGCACACCCACATCCAGACGCGCACGCTGCCGGTCGGCAGGTTGGGGCGCTGGGCGAGCAGCAAGGCGCACAGGGTGAGTTCCATCCAGAACGACAGGCCCATGTCGAGCGTGTTGAAGTGCCCCATCAGGTTCCAGTAGGGCGACGTGGCCAGCACGATGGCCGCGAACACGCCGGTGGCCGCGTTGAACACGCGCGCGCCCGTGAAGCCGATCAGCAGCACGCCCGCGAAGCCCGTGAGCGCGGTATAGAGCCGCGCCTGCCATTCGCCGACGCCGAACCACGCGAACGTGAGCGCGTTGGCCCAGGTCTGCAGCGGCGGCTTCTCGAAGTATTTGTAGCCGTTGTAGCGCGGCGTGATCCAGTCGCCGGTGACGAACATCTCGCGCGCCATTTCGGCGTAGCGGCCTTCGTCGCTCGGCAGCAGATGGCGCCAGCCGAGCGGCACGAACCAGATCACGGCAAGGGTCAACACCAGCAGCAGGATCGTGGTGCGGTTGAGCGGTAGCCGGGTCGGCGTATCGTTCATGAATGTCAGCCTGTTGGGCGACGCCGGATGGCCGGCGCGGCGGGGTTGTGTGGCAGGGCGGACGGCGGCTTGCGCCGCCCGCATTGCGGCAGTGCGGCGCCCGGACGCGAGCGCGCGACGGTGACGCGGGCTTGCATCCGGGCGCGGGCGATGCGCCGATGGCGCGCAGTGTACGTGATCGTTCGTGACGCGGCGAGCGTGCGGCATCCGGTGCTACGGTCTCGTCGCGCCGGTCGGGCACGTACGCGGCCCCGGCGGCGCGCCGTTCGCGCTGCCGGCCAGACCGGCGCAAGCCGCGCGGCGACGCTGCCCGCTATGCCTCGATCAGCAGGGCGGCCGCGACTTTGCGGCCTTCGGCCATCAGAATGTTGTAGGTGCGGCAGGCCGCCTTGAAGTCCATGGTTTCGACGCCGATCCGTTTGGCGGCCAGCGCGGCGGTGAGACGGGGATGCGGAAAGCGCAGCCGTTCGCCGCTTCCGAACACCACCACTTCGGGCGCGGCGTCGATCAGCATGGCAAAGTGCTCGGCGCTGAGGTCTTCGAAAGACGAAACCGGCCAGGGGACGACCGGCGTCTCGGGCATCACGAGGATGCTGCCCGTATGGCGGACCAGATTGATCTCGACGTAGTCGGCGCCGTAGCCGGTGACGGTGTTCAGGGCGCCGCTGGAATCCTGATGTAATTTCAAATTGATTGTCCGAAGTCGTCGTGAGACATCATGCGGGTTGACGGCCTGACCTGCGACAATGGCAGTTGCTCAGCGCGATGCGCAGGACGCGTGCGGATCGCGTGATGAACATGCCGCGAGCGTGAAGCGAGCATTGAACCAACGCCGCGCGGCACGCAAACCGGGCACGCGAGCGACAGAAGCGGCCAAAAAGCCTGCCGATGGTGTTGGTGCATTGCGGAAGTCGGCCAAAATCCGCTAAATTATAACTTTTTAGCCGCCTTGCGGCGCCCCTCGCTTCATGCGCCGCCACAAGCCGCGCCGAGGCGACCGGCGCGGCCCACCGGCTACCTGCCCTGGTTCCGACCGCGTTTTCCCGCTTTTCGCGGGCTTCGTCCAGTTTCGTCCGTTCTCGGGTCTATCCGGCGCAATCCGCCGGCAGTCACGCGAAGCGGCAGACGAAGGCGGCTCTATCCGCGTCTGGCAGCCATGTTATCTGGCGGCCGCGCACGCCCGAATTCTCCGTAACGGCGAACTGGCCCGGCCCGGCGTGATGGCCGCCCAGCTTGTTCGCCCAAGCCTACCAACCAGGATGAAGTGCCCGCCGTGAAACCCATTCTCAAATCCAACAAGTTGTTGAATGTCTGCTACGACATCCGCGGGCCCGTCCTCGAACACGCCAAGCGGCTCGAAGAAGAAGGCCACCGCATCATCAAGCTGAATATCGGCAACCTGGCGCCGTTCGGTTTCGACGCGCCGGACGAGATCATTCAGGACATGATCCTGAATCTGCCGGGTTCGTCCGGCTACTCGGACTCGAAGGGCGTGTTCGCCGCGCGCAAGGCGATCATGCATTACACCCAGCAGAAGGGCGTGCACGGCGTCGAGCTGGACGACATCTACATCGGCAACGGCGCCTCCGAGCTGATCGTGATGGCCATGCAGGGCTTGCTGAACGACGGCGACGAAGTGCTCCTGCCCGCGCCCGACTACCCGCTGTGGACTGCCGGCGTGAGCCTTTCGGGCGGCACGCCGGTGCATTACATCTGCGACGAATCGAACAGCTGGATGCCCGATCTCGACGACATCCGCGCGAAGATCACGCCGAACACGCGTGCGCTCGTCGTCATCAACCCGAACAATCCCACGGGCGCGCTGTATTCGGACGAACTGCTGCTCGGCCTGATCGAGATCGCGCGCCAGCACGGCCTGATCATTTTCGCCGACGAGGTCTACGACAAGATCGTCTACGACGGCAAGGTGCACACGTCGATGGCCGCGCTGTCCGAAGACGTGCTCACCGTCACGTTCAACAGTCTCTCGAAGAGCTACCGTTCGTGCGGTTATCGCGCGGGGTGGATGTTCATCTCGGGCCTGACCGGCGAAAACCGCCGCACCGCCAAAGACTATTTCGAAGGGCTCGGCATTCTCGCCTCGATGCGCCTGTGCCCGAACGTGCCGGGCCAGTACGCCATCCAGACGGCGCTCGGCGGCTACCAGAGCATCAACGACCTGATCGTGCCGAGCGGGCGTCTCTACAAGCAGCGCGAACTCGCCTACGACATGCTGACCGCCATTCCCGGCGTAAGCTGCGTGAAGCCCGAGGCGGCGCTGTACATGTTCCCGCGCCTCGACCCGAAGATTTACCCGATCAAGGACGACCAGCAGTTCATTCTCGACCTGCTGCTCGAAGAGCGCGTGCTGCTCGTGCAGGGCACGGGTTTCAACTGGAAAACGCCGGACCACTTCCGCGTGGTGTTCCTGCCGAACGTCGACGATCTCGCCGATTCGATCAACCGGATCGCGCGCTTCCTCGACGGTTACCGCAAACGTCACACGGCATAGCGCACAATGAGGCATGCGGCGCCGCTTCGGGCGCCGTGCGTCGCGCTCGCCACCTGTTTCTTTTAATCATCTACTCGAAAACACACGCTGCATGGAACCGATCAAAGTTGGACTGCTGGGCTTCGGCACGGTAGGCAGCGGCACCTTCACGGTACTGCGCCGCAATCAGGAAGAAATCAAACGCCGCGCCGGTCGCGGTATCGAGATTGCGCGCATCGCCGTGCGTAACCCCGCCAAAGCCACAGCGGCGCTCGGCAGCGCCGCCACCAGCGTCGCGCTCACCGACGACTTCAACGCCGTGGTCGACGATCCGTCGATCGACATCGTCGCGGAAATGATCGGCGGCACCGGCATCGCGCGCGACCTCGTGCTGCGCGCGATCAACAATCGCAAGCACGTGGTCACGGCCAACAAGGCGCTGCTCGCGGTGCACGGCACGGAGATTTTCGAAGCGGCGCGCGCCAACGGCGTGATGGTGTCGTTCGAGGCGGCGGTGGCGGGCGGCATCCCGATCATCAAGGCGTTGCGCGAAGGTCTGACGGCCAACCGCATCCAGTACATTGCCGGCATCATCAACGGCACGACGAATTACATCCTCTCGGAAATGCGCGATCGCGGCCTCGATTTCGCGACCGCGCTGAAGGCGGCGCAGGAACTGGGCTATGCCGAAGCCGATCCGACCTTCGACATCGAAGGCGTCGACGCCGCGCACAAGGCAACCATCATGAGCGCGATCGCGTTCGGCGTGCCGGTGCAGTTCGACAAGGCCTACGTCGAAGGCATCAGCAAGCTGGCCGCCATCGACATCCGTTACGCGGAAGAACTCGGCTACCGGATCAAGCTGCTGGGCATCGCGCGCCGCTCGGATAAAGGCATCGAATTGCGCGTGCACCCCACGCTGATTCCCGAGAAGCGGCTGCTTGCCAACGTGGAAGGCGCGATGAACGCGGTGGTCGTGCATGGCGACGCGGTGGGCACCACGCTGTACTACGGCAAGGGCGCGGGCGCCGAGCCGACGGCGTCGGCGGTGGTTGCGGATCTGGTCGACGTGACGCGTCTGCACACGGCCGATCCGGAGCATCGCGTGCCGCATCTGGCGTTCCAGCCGGATAGCCTGTCGAGCACGCCGATTCTGCCGATCGACGAAGTGACGAGCGGTTACTACCTGCGTCTGCGTGTGGCCGATGTGACCGGCGTGCTGGCCGATATCACGCGCATCCTCGCCGACACCGGCATCTCGATCGACGCGCTGTTGCAGAAGGAATCCGAGCAGGTCGACGCGAACGGCAAGGGCGAGACGGACATCATCCTGATCACGCACGAGACGGTCGAAAAGAACGTCAATGCGGCGATCCAGACGATCGAGGCGCTGAAGACCGTTGTCTCGCAAGTTACCAAGCTGCGCATGGAAGCGCTGAACTAGGCCGAACTATGAACTACCTCTCCACGCGCGGCGCCGGAGCCGGCGAGCGCCACACGTTTTCCGACATCCTGCTCGGCGGTCTCGCCAAAGACGGCGGGCTGTATCTGCCGGCCGAGTATCCGCGCATCAGCGCCGACGAACTGACGCGCTGGCGCACGCTGCCGTACGCCGATCTGGCGTTCGAAATCCTGTCGAAATTCAGCGACGACATTCCCGCCGAAGACCTGCGCGCGCTCACGCGCAAAACCTACACGGCGCAGACGTATTGCAATGTGCGCGACGAAGAAAGCGCCGAGCAGATCACGCCGCTGAAAACGCTGGGCGTCGAAAACGGCGCGCCGCTGTCGCTGCTGGAACTGTCGAACGGTCCGACGCTCGCCTTCAAGGATATGGCGATGCAGCTGATCGGCAATCTGTTCGAGTACACGCTCGCCAAGCACGGCGAGACGCTCAACATTCTGGGCGCGACGTCGGGCGACACCGGCAGTGCGGCCGAATACGCCATGCGCGGCAAGAAGGGCATCAGTGTCTTCATGCTGTCGCCGCACAAGAAAATGAGCGCGTTCCAGACCGCGCAGATGTACAGCCTGCAAGACCCGAACATCTTCAACATCGCGGTAGAAGGCGTGTTCGACGACGCGCAGGACATCGTCAAGGCCGTCTCGAACGATCACGCTTTCAAGGCGAAGCACAAGATCGGCACGGTCAATTCGATCAACTGGGCGCGTGTGGTTGCGCAGGTCGTGTATTACTTCAAGGGCTATTTCGCCGCCACGAAGTCGAACGACGAACGCGTATCGTTCACTGTGCCGTCGGGCAATTTCGGCAATGTGTGCGCGGGTCATATCGCGCGCATGATGGGCTTGCCGATCGAGAAGCTGGTGGTTGCCACGAATGAAAACGACGTGCTGGACGAATTCTTCCGCACCGGCATCTATCGCGTGCGCAAGGCGGCCGAGACGTATCACACCACTAGCCCGAGCATGGACATTTCGAAGGCGTCGAACTTCGAGCGTTTCGTGTTCGATCTGCTGGATCGTGACCCGGCGCGTGTGCTGCAACTGTTCCGCGACGTCGAGGAAAAAGGCGGTTTCGATCTGGCCGCGAGCGGCGATTTTGCGCGCGTGCAGGAATTCGGTTTCGTGTCCGGCCGCAGCAGCCATGAAGACCGCGTGGACGCGATCCGCGACGTGTTCGAGCGCTACGACACGATGATCGACACCCACACGGCCGACGGCCTGAAGGTGGCGCGCGAGCATCTGCAAGCGGGCATCCCGATGATCGTGCTGGAAACCGCGCAGCCGATCAAATTCGGCGAAACGATTCGCGAAGCCTTGCTGCGCGAACCGGAACGTCCGGCCGCGTTTTCGGGGCTGGAGTCGCTGCCGCAGCGTTTCGACGTGCTGCCGGCGGACGCGCAACGCGTGAAGGACTTCATCGTCGCCAAAGTGGGCGCCTGATGCAGCAATAACCGGAGAGGACCGGCGAGAGGCGGGTCCTCGACCGTATGGCGGCGCGCAGCCTGAGGCCGGCGCGCCGTTCACGTTTGTTCCGGACGCTACACGTTGCGACAGGTTTCCACCGGTTCCAAGCGTCTGCGCAACGCGAACCGTAAGCGCAGACGCAAAAACCGGCAGCACCCGCCGCGCTCAAAGCATAAAACTCCTCCATAACGCGCCGCTGCCCAGGCCATGCCCCTCGACCGCTACAATATTCTTTTAACCAGCGGCTCGAACCAGCGATGTCCACACCCACGCCACGTGCGCCGATGCTCTCCACCGCCGAAGCCCTCGCGACGCTGCTCAGCGCCGCGCGCCCGATTGCGGGCACGGAAACGATCTCCACGCTGGATGCGTTGAATCGCGTGTTGACGGCCGACGTGACGTCGCCGCTCGACGTCCCGCCGATGAACACGAGCTCGATGGACGGCTACGCGGTCCGCGTCGCCGACCTCGCGAATCCGACTGGCGCGGGCGATGCCCAGTTGCCGGTCTCGCAACGCATTCCTGCCGGCCACGCGCCGCAGCCGCTGGCGGCGGGCACGGCGGCGCGCATCTTCACGGGCGCCACCGTGCCGCCCGGCGCCGACGCTGTCGTGATGCAGGAGCAGGCCGAGGCGGCGGGCGACGCCGTGAAAATTCTCCACCAGCCTCAGCCGGGCGAATGGATCACGGCGCAGGGCGCGGACATCCGCCAGGGCTCGGTAATCCTGCCGGCCGGCACGCGCCTGACGCCGCAGGCGCTGGGGCTGGCGGCGTCGGTGGGCTGCGCGCAGTTGCAGGTGCGGCGGCGCGTCAAGGTGGCGGTCTTTTTCACCGGCGACGAACTCACCATGCCTGGCGAGCCGCTCAGACCGGGCGCGATCTATAACTCGAACCGTTTCACCTTGCGTGGCTTGCTCGAAAAGCTAGGCTGCGACGTCACGGACTACGGCATCGTGATCGATAAACTCGACGCGACCCGCGCGACCTTGCGCGAAGCCGCACAAGCGCACGACCTGATTCTGACGTGCGGCGGCGTGTCGGTCGGCGAGGAAGATCACGTGAAGCCGGCAGTCGAGGCGGAAGGGCGTCTGGCGATGTGGCAGATCGCGATGAAGCCGGGCAAGCCGCTCGCCTTCGGCGCGGTGCGGCGCGCACAGCAAAACGTGTCGGGCGGCGGAGCCGACGCGTCGCAGGAAACGTTTTTTATCGGTTTGCCCGGCAATCCGGTGTCCAGTTTCGCCACCTTCCTTCTGTTCGTCCGGCCGTTCATTCTGAGTCTGGCCGGTGTGCAAAACGTGGCGCCGCGCGCGCTGTCCCTGCGCGCCGATTTCACGCAGCGCAAGGGCGACCGCCGCAACGAGTTCCTGCGCGCGCGTGTCAACGAGGCGGGCGGTCTCGATCTGTTTGCGAACCAGAGTTCCGCGGTCCTGACTTCGACCGTCTGGGGCGATGGGTTGATCGACAATCCGCCAAATCACGCGATCAGCGCCGGCGAGACCGTGCGCTTCATTCCTTTTTCCGAATTGCTGAACTGAGGCCGCGCGGCCCACGACGTCCCGATGAAAATCCAGCTGCGATATTTTGCGAGCGTGCGCGAAGCGCTCGACACCACCGACGAAACCGTCGACCTGCCCGACGGCATTGCCACCGTGGGCGACGTGCGCGCCTGGTTGCGCGTGCGCGGCGGCATCTGGGCCGACACGCTCGCCGAGGGCCGCGCCTTGCGCATGGCGTGCAATCACGTCATGACGGACGCCGGCACGCGCATCACCGACGGCTGCGAAGTCGCATTCTTCCCGCCCGTCACCGGCGGCTGACGTCGGTTGTCGATCAACGACAACCGGCTGTCGGCGTTGTTCTGCGTTGCCATTGTCCCTTCGAAGGAAAGACCCATGCCCGTTCGTGTTCAAACCGAAGATTTCGATCTCACGACCGAGGTGGCCGCCCTGCGGGCGCGCAATCCGAAAGTCGGCGCGGTGGCGTGCTTCGTCGGCACCGTGCGCGACCTGAACGAGGGCAGCACAGTCGAGACGATGGAGCTCGAACACTATCCGGGCATGACGGAGAAATCGCTGGAAGCGATCGTCGTGAGTGCGCGCGAGCGCTGGCCGGGTGTCGAGGTGCTGATCGTGCATCGGGTCGGCAAGCTCTATCCGCTCGACCAGATTGTGCTGGTCGCGACCACGGCGTCGCATCGCGGCGAAGCCTTCGCTTCGTGCGAATTCGTGATGGACTATCTGAAGAGCGAAGCGCCGTTCTGGAAGAAGGAAAAGACCGAGCAGGGCGAGCGCTGGGTGGACGCGCGCGTCACCGACGACGCCGCGCTGGCCCGCTGGGGCATCGAGTCGGGCAATCGGCCGGCTGAATGAGCGGCCGGGCGCACGGTCGAAGTGCGGGTGATCGTCACTCGTCCCGTGACTTGCCGATGATGCGCGTAGGGAACGGTTCGGCAGGCCGCCGGCCAGCGGCCGTAGCACCGGGCGCAGGCTCGTCGTTCGCACCTTCATCGCGCGGACGACGGGGCGCCACGCGCTCGAGCAACGCCTGTTGCTCGTCGGGAATCCGGTAATCCCAGCCAAATCGGCTCAATTGCAAACTCTGCGCGATCCGCAGCGCCGGTTCCATGAAGCGGACTGCCGCCGCCGGCACGTAGCGCGACTCCACGGTATCCAGGAACAGATAGAGCCAGCGGCTGAAATGCTGCGGCTCAATGCCTTCGAGCGGCTGGTGCGCCTGCTGCACATTGCCGCGGTACTGCTTCGCGCCGAGCACGAGGCTCGCCCAGAAGGTGCACATCTTCGGCAGATGATCGTCCCAGCGACCCGCCAGACTCGCGTCGAAGACGGGGCCCAGCAAGGGGTCGGCGCGGACGCGGTCGTAGAAGCCGTAGACCAGCTCGCGGATATTCGCTTCGGTGGGTTCGGCGGCGCGTTCGCTGGCCGGGGCAGGTGGAAAAGACGGCTTCATGCGGATTCCAGAAAATGCTTTAATTCAATGAGCATAGCCGCGGGCTCGGTTTATTCCTTCGCGAACTCATGCAAAAAGCGTTGAATCCGGGCGAAGTAGACGGTATATGCCCCGCTTATCGTATGAATGATCCTGACAGGAAGCGCTACCATCACATTTAGAAAACCAATCCCGGCCCGTTGGCGCAGAATAATAAATAATGCGCGGCGCCTGCATCTTATGGCGAAGCGGCGGTCTCCGGCAACCCTTGCATCGACGCGGTTATCCCGGATCGCGGCTTGCGCTTAACGCGATACGTGGACTTATGAGACTGACCGATTACACGGATTACTCACTGCGCGTCTTGTTGTATCTTGCCGTGCGCGGCGAGGGCTTGTCGACAATCCAGGATATCTCGGATGCGTACGGCATCTCCAAGAACCATCTGATGAAAGTCGTCCAGCAACTGGGCGAACTCGGCTGGGTCGAGACGGTGCGTGGGCGCAATGGCGGCCTGCGCCTTGCCGAGCAGACCAGTTCGCTGACCGTCGGGCAGATCGTGCGCGCGACCGAAAGCGATTTTGCGCTCGTTGCCTGCTTTCCCGACCAGCACGGCGAGCGCCGCGCCTGCGTGATCACGCCGCAATGCCGTTTGCGCAATGCGCTGGAGGCGGCGCGTCATGCATTCTTATCGGAACTCGACCGGCACACCATCGGCGAAATGGCCACGCCGAGCGGCCCGCTGGCGGCGCTGCTCGGGCTGAGCACGATCATTCCGGTGATTCCTGTCGCGGCGCCGGTCAGCGAAAGCCCGGCACCGGCAACCTGAACAGGGCGGCGCGGAAGCCCGCGCAAGTTCCGACGCATCAAATGTCAAATAGTTGTTGTCCAATGCAAAAAAGCGCTTGAAACCTGCGTAAAACGCCTCATTTTGGTGGTAATTGAAATTGGAGGTCTCTTGATGAGAATCGACAAACTTACCACTAAGTTCCAGGAAGCACTGGCCGATGCGCAGAGTCTTGCCGTCGGTCATGACAATCAATACATCGAACCCGTTCACGTCCTGTCCGCGCTCGTCGCCCAGCAGGATGGTTCGGCTCGCTCGCTGCTCTCGCGTGCCGGCGTGCACGTGCAGGCCTTGCAAACCGCGCTGAACGACGCCATCACGCGCCTGCCGCAGGTGCAAGGCACGGACGGCAACGTGCAGATCGGCCGCGAACTCACCGGTTTGCTGAATCAGGCCGACAAGGAAGCGCAAAAACTCAACGACACCTTCATCGCGAGCGAGATGTTCCTGCTCTCCGTCGCGGACGACAAAGGCGAGGCCGGCCGCATTGCGCGCCAGCACGGCCTGTCGCGCAAGTCGCTCGAAAGCGCGATCGCGGCGGTGCGCGGCGGCTCGCAGGTGCATAGTCAGGACGCCGAAAGTCAGCGCGAAGCACTGAAGAAATACACCGTGGATCTGACCGAGCGCGCGCGGGCCGGCAAGCTCGACCCGGTGATCGGTCGCGACGACGAAATCCGTCGTTCCATCCAGATCCTGCAACGCCGCACCAAGAACAATCCGGTGCTGATCGGCGAGCCGGGCGTGGGTAAGACCGCCATCGTCGAAGGTCTGGCGCAGCGCATCGTCAACGGCGAAGTGCCGGAAACGCTCAAGGGCAAGCGCGTGCTGTCGCTCGACATGGCGGCCTTGCTGGCGGGCGCCAAGTACCGCGGCGAATTCGAAGAACGCCTGAAAGCCGTGCTGAGCGACATCGCTAAGGACGAAGGCCAGACCATCGTCTTCATCGACGAAATTCACACGATGGTGGGTGCGGGCAAGGCTGAAGGCGCGATGGACGCGGGCAACATGCTCAAGCCGGCGCTTTCGCGCGGCGAGTTGCATTGCGTCGGCGCGACCACGCTGGACGAATACCGCAAGTACATCGAAAAGGACGCCGCGCTCGAGCGCCGCTTCCAGAAAGTGCTGGTCGACGAACCGACGGTGGAAGCGACCATCGCGATTCTGCGTGGCTTGCAGGAGAAGTACGAACTGCATCACGGCGTCGATATCACCGACCCGGCCATCGTCGCCGCGGCCGAACTGTCGCATCGCTACATCACGGACCGTTTCCTGCCGGACAAGGCCATCGACCTGATCGACGAAGCCGCTTCGAAGATCAAGATGGAAATCGATTCGAAGCCCGAAGAGATGGACCGGCTGGATCGCCGTCTGATCCAGTTGAAGATCGAGCGTGAAGCCGTCAAGAAGGAAAAGGACGAAGCGTCGCAAAAACGCCTGCAACTGATCGAGGAAGAAATCGAGCGGCTGAACCGCGAATATTCGGACCTCGAAGAAATCTGGACCGCCGAAAAAGCAGCGGTGCAGGGCAGCGCGCAATTGAAGGAAGAGATCGAGAAAACGCGTGCTGAAATTACGCGTCTGCAGCGCGAAGGCAAGCTCGAAAAAGTAGCCGAGTTGCAGTACGGCAAGCTGCCGGGTCTGGAAGCGCAGTTGAAGGAAGTGACGCAGGCGGAGGCTCAGGAGCAGAACAATCCGACCCGTCCGCGTCTGTTGCGTACGCAGGTGGGCGCCGAGGAAATCGCGGAAGTCGTGTCGCGTTCCACCGGCATTCCGGTGTCGCGCATGATGCAGGGCGAGCGCGAAAAGCTGCTGCAGATCGAAGAGAAGCTGCACGACCGCGTGGTCGGGCAGGACGAAGCGATCAGCGCCGTGGCTGACGCGATCCGCCGTTCGCGCGCGGGTCTGTCCGATCCGAATCGTCCTTATGGTTCGTTCCTGTTCCTCGGACCGACCGGCGTGGGCAAGACGGAGTTGTGCAAGGCATTGGCCTCGTTCCTGTTCGATTCGGAAGATCACCTCATCCGTATCGACATGAGCGAATTCATGGAGAAGCACAGCGTCGCACGTCTGATCGGCGCGCCGCCGGGCTACGTGGGTTACGAGGAAGGCGGCTATCTGACTGAAGCCGTGCGTCGCAAGCCGTACAGCGTGATCCTGCTCGACGAAATCGAGAAGGCTCACCCGGACGTGTTCAACGTGCTGCTGCAGGTGCTGGACGACGGTCGCATGACCGATGGCCAGGGCCGCACCGTGGACTTCAAGAACACGGTGATCGTGATGACGTCGAACCTCGGTTCGCAGGTGATCCAGTCGATGGTGGGCGAGCCGCAGGAAGCGGTGAAGGACGCAGTGTGGGAAGAAGTGAAGCTGCACTTCCGGCCTGAATTCCTGAACCGGATCGACGACGTGGTGGTGTTCCATGCACTCGATCGCTCGAACATCCAGTCGATTGCGCGGATTCAACTGCAGCGTCTGCACGAACGTCTGGCCAAGCTCGACATGCAACTGGTCGTCTCGGACGAAGCGCTGGAGCACGTCGGCAAGGTCGGCTACGATCCGCTGTTCGGCGCGCGGCCGTTGAAGCGTGCCATCCAGCAGGAGATCGAAAATCCGGTCGCGAAGCTGATTCTGGCCGGCAAGTTTGGTCCGAAGGACGTGATTCCGGTCGAAGTGGAAGACGGCAAGCTGGTGTTCGAACGCGTCGTGCATTGATCGGCGCGCGGGTTTTGCGGTAACACGCAAAACCGTCAAACAAAAACGGCAACGAAGGCGACTTCGTTGCCGTTTTTTTTCGCCCGCGCGATGGTGCGGAGCGCAGGTATGTGCGTGAACTAAATGGGACTTAAGCGTTGCCCTTGCCGAACAGCGCCGACAGGCCGCCGAGCGCGCCGAGGACGGTAGTCGAGTTCAGCTTGCCTTCCGCTGGAACTTCGCCTTCCGGCGTGGCTGCGTTGACGACGTGCGGCAGGATTTGCGAGAGCAGACCCGTGACCTGGTCGGGCTGCACGCCGGCCTTGGCGGCGAGATTCGTGACGGTATCGGAGCCGAGTACGCTGTGCAGCGCGTCCGGCGCGATCGGTTGATTCTCGCCGTTGCTGACCCACGAGGTCACGACGTCGCCGAGGCCTTTCTCCTTGAAGCGGTCGATCAGACCGTTCAGGCCGCCCGGCTGATTGTTGACGAATTCCAGTGCCGCGCTGACCAGGGCTTGCTGGCCACCGCCTTCGGGCGATTTGCCGATCAGGGATCCGATGGTGTCGAGTAGGCTCATGACGGTCTCTCTTGAATGCCGGTTCGTGGATGACGAATCAGCGGGTGAAAACGCCACGCGGTTGCGTGGCGTCGGTGGAGGAAGGCGGGCGGGCAGCGGGCGGTTTCGTCGATCGCCGGTCACGACGCGTGGCCATGACCTGTGTTCGACGGAACCGGCGTCGCGCTGCCTTGCGCCGACCCGTTTCAGGCGCCCGAGGCCGCCGCGGCCGATGCGGCCTTGCTCTTCTTGGCCTTTTTCTTCGAAGCCTTGGTGCCCGAGGCGTCGGCCGGCGCGCTTGCGGCTGCGGTCGGCGCGGCCGTGGCCGGCGCCGTTGCGGCTGCATCGGACGCGGCCTTGCTCTTCTTCTTCGACTTCGATGCTTTGGTGCCCGAAGCTTCAGCGGGAGCGGCAGTCGTGGCAGTGGTGGCGGGCGCGGTGGCGGCAGGGGCCGCGGCCGGCGCGGCCTTGGTGCTTGCCGTGGCCGATTTTGCAGCCGGCTTGACGCCGGCCGGCGGCGCGGACGAGCCGTTGATCGTCAGGCCGGCGGCCTCGAGATTGGTCACGGATTTCGTGCCGATGCCCTTGACGCGCGCAGCGAGGTCGTCGGCGTCCTTGAACGGTCCGTTCTTGGTGCGTTCGTCGATGATCGCCTTCGCATGGACGGGCCCGATACCTTTCACCGATTCGAGCGCGGCCTGGTCGGCGGAATTCACTTCGACTGCGGCCGCGAATCCAGCCGACAGCGACAAAGCCAAAGCGACGCAAAGCATTAAAAGCTTCTTCAGCATGGCAAGTACTCCATTGAGGGCAAAAAAGTTAGCCGCAAAAAGACAACAAGCAAAGAAAAAGCGAACAGAAAAACACGCAACAAAACAGACGAATTAGTTTGTCAGGGGCGCTGCGCTTAAGCATAGGATAAATTGCGCGCCCTTAATTGCAATCGCCGACGATTTATACCGGCCGATTCATGACAAGTAAATCAGCGTGGACAATATTTAACCTTTTGCCCGGAAGCGATAAGTGTTTATACGTGCGCGATGAATGCGCGCGCATTTCGAAAAAATGACAACGGTGTGCGCTTGACTTAGAGTGCACTCGAAGCCCTAACCTGAGTTCCGTCATGTCGAAAGCACTCACCATCGGTCAGGTCGCCGAGACCATCGGCGTCTCCACTCACACACTGCGTTATTACGAGCAGGCGGGTCTGATCCGGGCGGTCGGGCGCACGCAGGCAGGTCACCGCCTGTACTCGCCCGCCGACCTCGACTGGCTGCAATTCGTGATGCGTCTGAAAGCGACCGGCATGCCGATCGCCGGAATGCAGGCTTTCGCGGCGTTGCGGGCTAACGGTGAGCCTACGGTGAGCGAGCGTCGCCAAATGTTGGTGGCGCATCGCGACGCGGTTTTGGCGCGGATCGCCGGGTTGCAGAGCAACCTGGGCGCGATCGTCGACAAGATCGCGTACTACGAGGCCATCGAGCGGGCCGCCGATCGCGATTCGACAGGACACATCGACGACAATCAATCGCCTACGGAACAGGACAGGGAATCGCCATGGAATACGCACACAACGAACGCTACGCCCGAGGCTGGGACAAGCTGAAGGAAATCGACGGCTCGACCGGCGAGCAGGTGATCGCCGCGCTCGCTCCGATCGCCCCTGACTTCGGCCGTCTGCTGATCGAATTCGGTTTCGGGGACATTTACAGCCGTCCGCAACTCGATCTGCGCGCGCGGGAAATTGCGACGATTGCATCGCTCGCGACGCTCGGTTGCGCGCAGCCGCAACTGAAGGTGCACATCGAGGCCGCCTTGAACGTCGGATGCACGCGGGAGGAGATCGTCGAGGTGTTCATGCAGATGGCGCTCTACGCGGGATTTCCGGCGGCGCTGAATGCGCTGTTCGCAGCGCGCGAGATTTTCGAGCGGCACGATCGGATGGCAGATGAGGTGCAGGCGGCGTGAGATCGGGGAGGGCGGCTGACGGGTTACAGCCGCTTTTTCTGAACGCTTAATACGCAACTAACGGTCGGGTTGACTAGGCGACTGTGAGTGGAGGTTTGCCGGCGCTTGCGGTTGATGTTGCTGCGTCAGTGGGTGTTACTGCGGTTTTGCAGGAAGCGGGGGTGTTGGCGTCAGGCTGTCTCGCCCTTATGCCGTCGTGCTTTCATCCTGCCATGCACCGCCACTCGCCGCGAGCGGCCCAAACTCGTGCCGTCTCCCGCCAACGCAACGCGTCGGCGCTCTCGATCAGACGCTCGAATCCGCCAACGGCGCTTGCGCCGTCAGATATCGCTTGCTCACGGTGCGCCAGTACAACAGTAGGCCGATCCCGGCGATCGCCAGGCTCGCCGTATTCGCGACCCAGAACCCGCGCGCGCCCGTCAGCCATTCCGGCACGACGCCGCCGACGTCGAAGCCGAGCAGATAGCCGCCGCCCAGCCCGACGCCCCACAACGCCACGGCATAGATCACGGTCGGCACGACAGCCACCTTGTAGGCGCGCAGCACGAAGGCCGTGGTGATCTGCAGCGAGTCGAACAGGTGGTAACACGCGACGATCAGCACGAGCGGCATCGCAGCCGCCGCGACCTGCGCATCGGGCGTGTAGCCATGGATGACGTACGGCCGCAGCAACAGCAGGATCGCCGCATAACAGCAGGCGATCGAGACCGCCATGACGATGCCGTGCCGCGACAGCGTGCGCGCGGCTTCGTCGCGATGCGCGCCGAGCGCCTGGGCGACGAGTGTCGACGACGCAATGCCGATCGACAGCGGCGTCATGTACAACACCGCGCCGATGTTGCCGGCGATCTGGTGTCCCGCGAGCGTGGTCGTGCCGAAGCGCGCGATGAACAGCGCCATGAACGTGTACGACGTGACTTCGATCAGATAGGACAGTCCCATCGGAATGCCAAGCCGCAACTGCGCCGCCTGACGGCGCCAGACCGGCCAGCAGAATCGCGAAAAGATCGCGAACGGCGTGAACACCTCGACACGCGTCAACAGCAGCATGCCGAGCGCCGCGAGCGCCCAGTTGATGATGATGCTGGCGAGCGCGCAGCCCGGACCGCCGAGCGCCGGCACGCCGAGTCCGCCGAAGATGAACCACGTGTTGAGCGGAATCTTGAGCAGCAAGGCGCCGATCTGCAGGATCATGACGAGCCGTGGTTTGCCCACGGCGTTCGTGAGCGAACTGTAGACACGGAAGGCGAGGCTCGCCGGCAGACCGAACGAGAGAATGCGCAGATAGGCGACCGTGCGCTCGTGCAGCGCCTCGGACACGCGTGCAAGACGCAATGCCGGTCCGGGAAAATACAGGATCAGAAAGCCGAGCACCGTCAATGCGAGCGCGAGCCAGAGTGCCTGGCGCACTTCCTCGCCGATCTCGGTGTAGCGCCGCGCGCCGTAGAGTTGCGCGGTAATCGGCTGCAACGCGGTCAGGATGCCGGTCAGCCCGATATAGACGGAAATGTAGATCGACGAGCCGAGGCCGAGCGCAGCGAGATCGACGGCCGAATAGCGGCCGACCATCGCCGTGTCGATCACGCCGAACGCGATGATCGCCAGTTGGCCGATCAGCACGGGCCAGGCCAGCGCGGCGATTTTCCGGACGTCGGAGAACATGGTCAGTCGGGCTTCTTGTGCCAGTTGCGCCGTTTGACCGGCACGGGCGGCTTCGGGCGATCGATGCGCACGTACAGGCGGAAGCGTTCGTCGCGGTCGGCCACGCGGCGGCCTTCCCACACCAGCTTCCAGATGAAGTCCGACATCGCGCTCGGGTCGCCGAAATCCTGCGTGTCCTGACGCAGAATCACGTCGCAATCCTGATTGAACGAGAAGTGCATGTCGCCGAAATAAGCGAAGGTCGCGATCTGCGCGTTACCCAGACGCACCGGCGAGATGCAGGTGTAGTCTTCGGGCAGATGGCTGGCGATCTGTTCCGCGACGTCCTTATAGGTGCGGCTATAGTTGACGACCGGCAGCCACAAGGTCATCAGCAGCACCCACATCAGCGTCGTGCCGGCGCTCGAGAGCACCACGCTGCGCCACAGAACCTTCGGGTGACGCGCGAGGCGCCATTGCACCAGCACGAACCAGCAGATCGTCACGGCAACGGCGCAGACGAACGACAGGATCTTGAACTGCGGCGCAAATCCCGGCGCGAGACGCGCGAGGTTGCGCGCGATCGGATGCGGGAAGCCGGTCAGTCCCGCGATGTACACCAGCCACACGAAGCTGCCCAGCACGGTGAAGCTCATCAGCGCGAACCAGTCGATCGCGTTGATCGCGCCGCGCTTGAGCGTAGGCAGCGCGAACGCTGCCAGCACCGCGAGCGGCGGCAGCAAGAGCATGTAGAGCCGGTTCGACTGATGGCTTTGCAACACCACCAGCGCCAGCAGCGGACCGACCACCGAAAGCGGAATCGCGACGTGCGGCGCGCGCCGCAGGCCGGCCCAGCTGAACCAGGCCCAGATGGCGAGCGGCCACGCCGGCCACGTGAACAGCGGCAGGTTTTTCAGCGCATACGCCGCCACGGATCCGGGCGGCCCCGCGAACGACATCACGCTCACGTGCACCCACTGGTTCAGATACCAGACGGCGTCGTCGGGAAACGCGGCAAGCGCGGCGATCGGCCACGCGACCGACAGCACCAGCGCCACCGGCAAGCCGGCCAGCAGCAGCCAGCGCGAGCGGGTTTCGCGCACGATCAGCGTCATGGCCAGCGTGCCGAGCAGCAGTGCGCCGACCAGCACGGGACTGCTTGCCAGCGTGACGAGTCCGAGTGCGAGACCCCAGATCAGCGCGCCCTGGATGGGCTTGTCGATCATCCGCACGAGCCCGTACACGAGCATCGCAATGCCGACGAACTGCGCCAGCTGCGGCGTGGTTTCGTGACCGCGCTCGGCGAGACCGAAGCAGGCGAGCAGGATCAGAAGGGCGCCGTCGGCGAGGGTGCGGCCGTAGTCGCGCGGCTCGGGCTCGCCGCCGAATGCATATTTGAAGGGCTGGATTTCGGCGCGCCGGCCGAGCAGGTAAGCGGCGTACCAGACGAACGCGCAGGCCGCGCAGAACAGGATGCCGGTGAAGACGCGCGAGGCGTTGCTGGCGTCGACCCACGGCGCGAGTGCGCGAATGGCGCTGGCGCCGAGCCAGTAGCCGAGCGGGCCGTCTTCCGTCATGTATTTGCCGACCAGGTTCGGCAGCAGCCAGTCGTGGGCGCTGCCGTTGGCCATGGTCCACATGACGCCGAAGCCGGCTGCGTCCTCGTTCTTCCACGGATCGCGGCCGAACAGGCCGAAAAAGGCGTAGACGATACAGATGGTCAGCAGCAGCCAGCGCGGCAAGGCACTGGTCGCAGAGGCAGTGAGGCGAACGGCAGGTCTCATGCGGTATGTTGATCTTGGATAAGCAATGCAGCCGGGACCGGACGGAATGTCCGGCTGGAATGGCCAATTCTGAGCATCCGGCATTGTAGTCGTGCCGTGCGATGCGCGTCACGGCCGGTAACGGCGCGCAACGAGGTTGACACGTCAGAAACACCGCCCCGGACGTGGGTGAGGCAGCGTGCGCGCGCGGGGCGTCTGGCGGCGCAAACGCGTCACGTCGACAGCAACCGTGTCCTTCGACAGGCGACAAAAAAGGGCAGCTCGCGCTGCCCTTTTTTGTTGCTGCTTCGTTGCCGGTCGAAACCCGCAACGAGGCGCGTATTACTTCGCTGCTGCCTTGCCGGTAGCGCGCGAACCGAACTTCTTGTTGAACTTCTCGACGCGGCCAGCCGTGTCCATGATCTTTTGTTGGCCGGTGTAGAACGGATGCGATTCCGACGACACTTCGATCTTGGCGAGCGGGTAGGTCTTGCCGTTGAATTCGGCGGTTTCACGCGTCAGGATGGTCGAGCGCGTGACAAACTTGAAGTCGATCGACATGTCGACGAACAGGACTTCGCGGTAATCCGGGTGAATGCCTTCTTTCATGGTCTTTCCTTTAATCTGGCGGTAGCCAACCCGCGTGCAGTCACGTTGATGTGAACCGCATCTAGGCGCGAGCCACTTGCCTATGGTCGAAAAACGGCGATTATGCCAGAAAATCAGTCGGTTGGCGATCTTTCCGGCACCTTTTTATGCGTTCGCCGCGTCGGGCCGGCGGGCCCGCACGCCAATGGCGGCGGGCCTCAGGCGGGCGCGAAGCTCAATCCGGCGCGCGCCGGGTCCTGACGGTAAAAACGGGCGAGCAACCGGTACAACTCGGGATATTCGGCCTCGAAAGCCTGCGGCTTGACGAACAGCGCTTCGCTGCAAACGGCAAAAAATTCCGAGGGATGGTCGGCGGCATACGGATCGATCAGCGAATCGCGCTCGAACCGCGCCCAGCGCCGCTCCGGCACGGCATCGACTTTCGCGCAGAAATGGTCGTAGGCATGGTCGAACACGTCGGCCCAGGCTTGCGAGTCGAGCGGTGCATGCCAGCGGCGCATCAGCGGCGGATGGCCGTCCGCGTCGCCGTTGAGCATGTCGATCTTGTGCGCGAATTCGTGGATCACCACGTTGTAGGCGTCGCTGCCGTCGGTCATCTGCGCGTCTTCCCACGACAACACCACCGGACCGCCTTCCCATGCCTCGCCGCTCGCGTCGTGTTCGACTTCGTGCACGACGCCGTCTTCATCCTCCACCGTCTTGCGAATCACGAACTCGCCGGGATACACGATCACGCCGACCCAGCCGCGATACAGGTCGAGGCTGAGGTTCAGCACGGGCAAACAGGCTTGCGCGGCGATCGCCACGGTCATCGCGTCGGTCAGTTCGAGTTCGTGCGCGGTGGAGAACTCCTTCTGCGCGATGAAAAGGCTGCTCAGTTCGCGTAGCCGTTCGAGATCCGCGGAATCCAGGTGCGCGAGAAACGGCAGGCCCGTTAGCGTGGTCTGCCAGAGTGCATCGTCGATGGCGTACTCGCGCAGCGCGCGTTCGCGGCGACGCGTGCCGAGCCATTGAGTGAGTTTCGAAAGCATGGCGGGATCACACCCTTAGTCGATCTGTTTTTGCCAGGCGGCGAACACGCCGCCGCAAATTGCAATGCCGATCAGAAAATAGAATCCGTCGAGCGAGGTCAGAAAGCTCGCCTGCTGCGTCACTGTACGGCTCATTTCGACGATCGCCAGCGCGTGCGCCTCGGACGGCGGCCGCCCGGCGCCGGTGAAGCCGCTAGTCAACGTGGCGAGCGCGTTCTGGAACACAGGATTGTACGGATTCACGAACTCGGCGAGGCGAGTTTGATGCAGCGCCTGACGATGCTGCTCGACGATAATCACCGACGCCGTTGCAAACGAAATGGTGAGTTGCCGCACGATGTTTTTTAACCGGTAGCCGTGCGTGAATTCCTCGATAGCGAAGATTCTGAAGGTGAGATTGGCGACCGGCAACACGATGAACAAGAGCAGCAAGCCGCGTAACAGCAATGGCACGAGCAAGGCCGCTTCGCCCACGCCCGGCGACATTTGCGTCATCCAGGCCGCCGCGAACGCGGCCACCGCAAAGCCCGGCACGATGATCCACTTCTTGCGCGGCAGGAGCTTCGCGTAACGCAGATAAACGAAAAGCGCACTTGCGGAAATCAGCGACGTCGCGCCGACCAGGCGGCCTGTATTTTCCACGGGATAACCGAGGCCGCTCTCCAGAAACCGGGAGATCAGATAGCTGAACGCAGTGGAGATGTAGTAGTAAAACATGTACAGCACGAGGCCGGCCTGAAACGTTTTTTCGCGCAACGCGTGCAGGCGCACGAGCGGGCTGGGATGATGCCACTGGTGATAGACGAACCAGCCGAGCGCGCCGATGCCGGCCACCGTCAGCAGCATCAGACCTGGCGAGGCGCTGAACAACTGGAAGCGCACCTGTTGCATGACGATCTGCAATGCGCCCTGTGCGAAAGCAAAGATGAGATATGGCCAGAAATGCGCCGAGCCGCGTTCTTCGGGCAGTCGATTGCCCGAGTTGGGCAAGGCCAGCAGCGCCAGCGCTGCAAACAGCACGCCGAGCGGCGCGGTGCAGGCGAACAGCGCGCGCCAGCCGAAATGCCCCACCATCTGACCGCCGAACAACGGCGCGAGCGCGCTGCTCAGCACGATCAGCAGCAGGAACGCACGCGTCGCCGCGGGGCGTTGCTGCGGCGTGAAACTCATCTGGATCAGGATGCGGCAGGTGCCCATCATCGGACCGATGAAGTAGCCCTGAAAGCCGCGCGCAAAGGCGAGTTCGATCGACGACTCGCAGAGCGTCGCCGCGATCGCGCCGGCGGCATAAAGCAGCATGCAGCCCGCGACGTAGCGCCGGTAGCCGACCCGCTCGACCCACCATTGCTGCTGAAGAATGCCCAGCACCGCGGCGACCGCGTACGTGCTCGACGCCCACACCAGTTCGTCCGGCGACGCATTGACGCCGCCCGCGATGTAGCTCGTGAAAAACGAAAAGATCGCGTTATCGAAATAGTCGAGGCCGGTGACGACGGCCAGCACCCAAGGAAAGAAATCGCCGCGCAGCTTGTCGACGCTGAACAGCGACGCGCGGGACGACGCGGCATTCATGCGGACGCATCCGGATCGGGCGAGCTATCGGGAGTGAGGTCGCCCGCAGTCTTTTTGCGTCGCGCCCGTGGTGTGGCAACGGCCTGAGCGCGGGCATTGCGGCGCTGTTCGAGCAGCGCGTCGGCGTTTTCGCCCGCGAGACGGCGCTCCAGATAGTCGAGATCGGGACTCAGTTCGGCGCGCAGTTTTTGCGCTTCCTTCAGTTCGCGGCGCATCGATTCGATGCGCGTGTCGAGTGCCTGTACCTGCTGCGCAATCGCGTCGCGAATCTGTCGCAGCGACTCCGCGGAATAGCGGTGACCGCCTTCGACCGGTTCCAGTGGACGCTTCAGCATTTCGGTGATGCCTTGCAGCGAAAAACCGAGCGAGCGCAGCCGAAGAATGCGGCCGAATCGCTGCAGGTCTTCTTCGTCGTAAAGCCGGTAGCGGCCTTCGCTGCGAGTAGGCGAGGCGAGGCCGCGTTCCTCGTAGTACTTCAAGGTGCGCGGCGTGACGCCGAGGCGTTCGGCGGCGTCACGCACAGTCAGCAGCGCGGGTGTGTCTTTCGACATGAAATGGACGCATTCGTGGAGGCGAGTCCAAATTATAGTGCAACGTGTACGTTCACGTACAGGTTTGAAGCTAAACGCCGCGTTGATGTTGCCTTGATGCCGGTGTCGTACACGCCGTAGGGACGAAAAAAAACCGCTCGCGTGGTGCGAGCGGTTTTCTGTTCGGTGCGAACGTGGTGGGGTGGCTTAGCTGCCGCCGCCTCGACGCATCATGTCGAAGAATTCGGAGTTGCTCTTCGTCTGGCGGATCTTGTCGAGCAGGAATTCCATCGACTCGACTTCGTCCATGTCGTGAATGAACTTGCGCAGCACCCAGATCTTTTGCAGCACTTCGGGCTTGATCAGCAGTTCTTCACGGCGCGTGCCGGACTTGTTCAGGTTGATCGACGGATAGACGCGCTTTTCAGCAAGGCGACGTTCCAGGTGCACTTCCATGTTGCCGGTGCCCTTGAACTCTTCGTAGATCACGTCGTCCATGCGGCTGCCGGTTTCGATCAGCGCCGTACCGATGATGGTCAGCGAACCGCCTTCCTCGATATTGCGGGCCGCGCCGAAGAAACGCTTCGGACGTTGCAGCGCGTTGGCATCCACACCGCCCGTCAGCACCTTGCCCGAGGCCGGCACGACGGTGTTGTAGGCGCGCGCGAGACGCGTGATCGAGTCGAGCAGAATGACCACGTCGTTCTTCATTTCGACGAGGCGCTTGGCCTTTTCGATCACCATTTCGGCAACCTGCACGTGACGCGCAGCCGGTTCGTCGAAGGTGGAGGCGATCACTTCGCCAGCCACCGAACGCTGCATTTCGGTCACTTCTTCAGGGCGTTCGTCGATCAGCAGCACGAACAGCACGACGTCGGGATGGTTCTGCTTGATCGCGTGTGCGATGTGCTGAAGCATCACGGTCTTGCCCGACTTCGGCGACGCCACCAGCAGGCCGCGCTGGCCTTTGCCGATCGGCGCGATCATGTCGATGATGCGGCCCGTGACGTTTTCTTCGCCGCGCATTTCACGTTCGAGCAGCAGCACCTTGTTCGGGTGCAGCGGCGTCAGGTTTTCGAACATGATCTTGTGCTTCGAGGCTTCCGGCGGCTGGCCGTTGACCTTGTCCACCTTCACCAGCGCGAAGTAGCGCTCGCCGTCTTTCGGCGTACGCACTTCACCTTCGATCGTGTCGCCCGTATGCAGGTTGAAGCGGCGGATTTGCGACGGGCTGATATAGATATCGTCCGTGCTGGCGAGGTACGAGGTTTCCGGCGAACGCAGGAAGCCGAAGCCGTCCGGCAGCACTTCGAGCGTGCCGTCGCCGAAAATCGTGTCGCCCGTTTTGGCTCGTTTTTTTAGAATGGCGAACATCAATTCCTGCTTGCGCAGGCGGTTCGCACTTTCGATCTCGAGGCCATTGGCCATCTCGATCAATTCGGACACGTGCAGAGTCTTAAGCTCGGATAAATGCATACGGAGAACCCGCAGGAGAAGGTGCGACGAAATGAAATCTGGGAGGAGAGTGAGCGGAACCGCTCAAGGACTTACACGTCTTTTCGACGTTTTGCGGATTCTAGCATAGCACACGCCAATTTCCGTCAGTGCGGCGGCATGGCATCTTATTCCTGGGCGTGTTGTCGTCTGACAACACGCCGGACCGGGCGCGCCAGCGTAAGCGGCGCGCCGATGCTTACGCTATTACAGGTTGCCGTCGAGGAACGCGGTGAGTTGCGACTTCGACAATGCGCCAACCTTCTGCGCGGCGACAGCGCCATTCTTGAACAGGATCAGCGTGGGGATGCCGCGCACGCCGAACTTGACCGGCGTCGACTGATGTTCGTCGACATTGATCTTGGCGATTTGCAGGCGATCGGCGTAATCCTTCGCGACTTCGTCGAGGATCGGCGCGATCATCTTGCACGGACCGCACCATTCAGCCCAGAAATCGAGCAGCACGGGTTTATCGGATTTCACGACGTCCTGTTCAAACGACGCGTCGCTAATATGCTTGATTGATTCGCTCATTGTATGAATACCTCTATCGGATCGAGGCCCGCCTGAATTGCTCGCCACGATACATCAATACCTAGGGAAACTTCTGTTCGCTTTGCCGCAATCACGGCCCGCCGGCACATGCCTGAAAAGCCGTCCGGCTGTTTCAGGCATGTGCGGAAAGCGCGCGATTGCGGGTCATCCGTACATCAGTTTAGCTTAATTCGCTATGCGTTGCCGGTGGCGATAGTAGTCATCAGGGGCGGTGGGGCCGACGGCCGCCGATGAAGTGCCGCGCCGTTCCAATCGTTGCTACGTCTCCTATCTGGTGGCTCGCGAGACGAACTCAAGGGCCTGCGTGTCGCACGGCGAGGTGCCGTGCGAGTCGCCGGCGGCAAGCGGGGGAGTGCGTGCGGACACGGGCGTCGCGACGCTGGTTTGCTCGCGCAGCAGCGCTTTGCTCGTATTAACAGTCGCATTGTCGGCCGCGCGGTGATAGAATGTTTTGTGACGGGCCTCCTCGCATGGAGGGATGGTCAACCTGGTCAGGTCGGGAACGAAGCAGCCACAGCCGTTTTCCACCAGTGCCGAGGGTCAGGCTCGTCACCTTCCTCTTTCTTCCGCTGTACTCTGTTTTATCTCCGGGCGACTCAGCCTTCGGTTCATCTCCATCCTCACTGTACCTCCGGCTTTTCCGTTCGATTTTGTCTTGAGCGTTTGCCCGGCCCAAGCTCGTGCCGAGCGTCTGTCTCGATTGCTAAATACCGGGCGCAGCGGCTATTTTTTTCTATCGGTTCGTTAGCCAGTTTCAATGGGGCGGCGGCGTGCATTCGCGGGCCGTCGAATCGGTTTGGCGCGGCATCGTTACTGATACAATTTCCGGATGACCTATCAAGTTCTCGCACGCAAATGGCGGCCGAAGGATTTCGCTTCGCTCGTCGGACAGGAGCACGTGGTGCGCGCGCTCACGCACGCGCTCGACGGCGGCCGTCTGCACCACGCTTATCTGTTTACCGGCACACGCGGGGTCGGCAAGACCACGCTGTCGCGCATCTTCGCAAAAGCGCTGAATTGCGAAACCGGCGTGACGTCCACGCCGTGTGGCGTGTGTCGCGCGTGTCGCGAGATCGACGAAGGCCGGTTTGTCGATTACGTCGAGATGGACGCGGCGAGTAATCGCGGCGTCGACGAAATGGCCGCGCTGCTCGAGCGCGCCGTGTACGCGCCGGTGGATGCGCGCTTCAAGGTCTACATGATCGACGAAGTGCACATGCTCACCAACCACGCCTTCAACGCCATGCTGAAGACGCTGGAAGAACCGCCGTCGCACGTCAAGTTCATTCTGGCCACCACCGATCCGCAGAAGATTCCGGTCACGGTCCTCTCGCGCTGTCTGCAGTTCAATCTGAAGCAGATGCCGGCCGGCCATATCGTCTCGCACCTCGAACATATTCTCGGCGAAGAAAAAGTGCCGTTCGACGTGCAGGCGCTGCGCCTGCTCGCGCGCGCGGCCGACGGTTCGATGCGCGACGCGTTGTCTCTGACCGATCAGGCGATCGCCTATTCGGCCAATCAGGTCGACGAGGAAGCGGTGCGTGGCATGCTCGGCGCGCTCGACCAAAGTTATCTGATCCGCCTGCTCGATTCGTTGGCCGACGGCGACGGCGCAGCCGTGCTCGCCGTGGCGGAAGAAATGGCGTTGCGCAGTCTCTCGTTCTCGACCGCCTTGCAGGATCTGGCGAGCTTGCTGCACCGGATCGCGTGGGCGCAGTTCGCGCCGTCGTCGGTACTGGAAGAGTGGCCGGAGGCGGCCGATTTGCGGCGCTTCGCCGAAGCGCTCAGCGCCGAACAGGTGCAACTGTTCTATCAGATCGCGACCATCGGTCGAAGCGAACTGGGCCTCGCGCCAGACGAATTCGCCGGCTTCACCATGACGCTGCTGCGCATGCTCGCGTTCGAACCGGCGCCCACGGGCGGCGGTGGCGGGGCGCCGGCGCGTCCGGCCGGGTCTGCGGGAGCCGGGGGCGCGAAGCGCGCCGGCGCGCCGACGGTCGCGGCACAAGGTTCGGCTTCAGGTTCGGCGCCTGGTTCGACGCAAGCAGCGGCACGCGGCGCGGCGCCCGTGGCCGCAGCGGATCGCGCTGGGAGTGCCGCCACGAACGAAGCCGCACCTGTGCCGCGCGCACAAGCTGCCGATAGCGCGGCGCGCAACGTCGAATCCGCTCAGAACACGCCGGCACCGAAGGCCGACGTGGCGTCCGAGCCGGACACCCCGGCGGCCCGCGTAAGCACGCCGACACAGTCCGCAAGTGTTTCGGCACAAACGGCGCCGGACTCGCCGTCAGCCGATGCGCAGCAGATTTCAACTGGGGTCGCTTCAGATCCGACGCCTGCGCGTGAAGCGTCGGCGCAAGCTGCCCCGGCCCGCCCGCTGGCACCCTGGATGGACGAGCCGTCGGCCGGCGCGACCGCGAGCGAAGCGTCCACCGCCGTCACGCAGCAGAATGAAGCGCCCGAGTCGCCGCTCACCGCGCCTGCCGCGGCGGCGTTCGCGCGAGCCGAAGAGGCTGCGCCCGACGCGCCGTCGGTGGAACCGGCTTCCGCGCCGTCCGCAGACGCACCGCGCCGGGCAGGCGGTGCGAGCGCGGCGCTCGACGTATTGCGCAGCGCAGGCCTCAAAGTGTCGTCCGACCGTGGCCGCGCCACGGCTGCCGCAGCGGCGAAACCGGCTGCGCCTGTCACGCCCAAGCCGGTCGCCCCGCGCGTCGTGGTGCCCGTGCCGACACCCGGCGCTCCGCGCCGCGCGCAGCAGGCCGAAGCCGCACCCGCCGCACCCGCAGCGTCGGCTGCACGCTCGCCGTCGCCATCGGCTGCGCGTCACGGCGGCGATCAGAACGGCTCGTCGACCCCGCCGTGGGACGACATTCCGCCCGACGACTACATGCCGCTGTCGCCCGCCGACGAAGGCTATTACGACATGCCCGAAGACAACTTCGTGCCGGTCTTCGATAGCGGCCCGGACGACGTTCGCGTGAGCGCCGCCGCGCCCGCCGCACCGACGCCCGTGGTCGACAAACGGCCGCTGCCGCCCGCCGTGCCGCTCGATTCGTTGGGCTTCACGGGCGACTGGCCCGCGCTCGCCGTCGATCTGCCGCTCAAGGGCATCTCGTATCAGCTCGCGTTCAATAGCGAGCTGATGGCGCTCGAAGGCGACACGCTCAAACTGAACGTGCCGGTGCCGCAGTACGCGGAAGCGTCGCAGGTGGCTAAACTGAAAGTCGCGCTGGCCGACAAGCTCGGCCGCAGCGTCGAGGTGCTGGTCGAAGTCGGCGCGGCGCGTCGCACGGCGGCCGCGCTCGACGCGGCCCAGCGCGCCCAGCGTCAGCAGGAAGCGGAGCGCGAGATCGGCGCCGATCCGTTCGTGCAGTCGCTGATTCGCGAGTTCGGCGCGAGCATCGTGCCGGGTTCGATCCGCCCGATTACGCAGGACGCAAGCGCCGGCGGCGCGTCGTCCGCTCATTGATTCGTCGCGCCTCGCGGCGCACCGATTTCCCGATTTCACGCTATCAAGAAGGAGCATGTCCATGATGAAAGGTCAACTCGCCGGGCTGATGAAACAAGCCCAGCAGATGCAGGAAAACATGAAGAAGATGCAGGAGCAGCTTGCATTGATCGAAGTCGAAGGGCAGTCGGGCGCCGGTCTCGTGAAGATCACGATGACCTGCAAGAACGACGTGCGCCGCGTGTCGATCGATCCGAGCCTGCTCGCCGACGACAAGGACATGCTGGAAGACCTCGTCGCCGCTGCATTCAACGACGCCGTGCGCAAGGCCGAAGCAACCGCGCAGGAAAAGATGGGCGGCATGACTTCGGGCCTGCCGCTGCCGCCGGGCTTCAAACTGCCGTTCTGAACCCGGTGCCGCCGATGGGCGGCGCACGGCGAGCGCGACGGAATAAGCCGCGGCGTGACCCGTGCGTGTCCGTCGCGCAGTCTGCAGTCTGTGCTGTTCGCGTTGTTCGTGCCGTCTACGCGGCGCGTTTGAGTTGGCGCCAGTAGCTACCGCCTTGCGAGCAGCGCGGCGGCTTAACGGCTCATCGGCTGAACGAACGCCAGAATGAATTTGCCATGCGGCAAATTCAGGTCTGGCGTTCCGGCCGGTCTGTAGTTGCAGTCGTAGTCGTCGTTAATTCGTAGTCAATCTGACAGAACCTACCGCGTCGTTCCCGGATTGCCGGGCGATTCCCGGACAAACCACTTCGACGCCGCCGATTCCGCATGAAACAACCTTCCGCCTTGTCGGCGCTCGTCGAAGCGCTACGCGTACTGCCCGGTGTCGGGCCGAAGTCCGCGCAACGCATGGCTTATCACTTGATGCAGCACGACCGCGAGGGCGCCGAAAAGCTCGGCCGCTCCTTGCTGTTCGCGACCGAGCATCTGCAGCACTGCGAGAAGTGCAACACCTTCACCGAGGCGCAGATCTGCGAAGTCTGTCTCGACGAAGAGCGCGATCCGTCGCTGCTGTGCGTGGTCGAGACGCCGGCCGATCAGATCATGCTCGAACAGACCATGACTTATCGCGGCCTCTATTTCGTGCTGATGGGGCGGCTGAGTCCGCTCGACGGCATCGGCCCTAAAGAAATCCATTTCGACCGGCTCGTCAAACGGGCGTCGGACGGTGTCGTCAAGGAAGTCGTGCTTGCGACCAATTTCACCAACGAAGGCGAAGCCACCGCGCATTACCTCGGACAAACGCTCAAGGCGCGCGGGCTCGCCGTCACGCGTCTCGCGCGCGGCGTGCCGGTGGGCGGCGAACTCGAATACGTCGACGCGGGTACGATCGCCCGCGCGATGCTCGACCGGCGTTCGATGTAACGCCGGCGAGCGTCCCGCGCGGCGTCGCGAACAGAACATAGAGGAGACATATGAGCGTCAATTCCGACTCCGGCGCGCGCGCCGCTTCTGAGGCACAAACCAGCGAAGCACAGCCCGGCCAGACCCAGCCCGGCCCTCTCGCCGGCGTCAAGGTTCTCGAACTCGGCACCCTGATCGCCGGCCCGTTCGCCGCGCGCTTTCTCGGCGAGTTCGGCGCGGACGTCATCAAGATCGAAGATCCGAAAGGCGGCGACCCGTTGCGCAAATGGCGCAAGCTCTATCCGGAAGTCGGCGGCACCTCGCTGTGGTGGGCCGTGCAGGCTCGCAACAAGAAATCCGTCACGATCAATCTGAAAGCGGAAGAGGGTAAGGAGATCGTGCGGCGTCTTGCCAAGGAAGCGGACATCGTGGTGGAGAACTTCCGGCCGGGTCTGCTGGAAAAGCTCGGGCTCGGTTACGACGTGCTGTCGGCGGACAATCCGGGGCTCGTCATGGTGCGTCTGTCCGGCTATGGGCAGACCGGTCCGTATCGCGACCGGCCGGGATTCGGCGCGATCGCCGAATCCATGGGCGGCTTGCGTCACATTACCGGCTACCCGGACTTGCCGCCGCCGCGTATCGGCATCTCGATCGGCGACTCCATCGCCGCGCTGCATGGCGTGATCGGCGCGTTGATGGCGCTGCATCACAAGCAGGTGAACGGCGGCAAAGGTCAGGTCGTGGACGTCGCGCTCTACGAAGCCGTGTTCAACATGATGGAGAGCGTGGTGCCGGAGTACGGCGTGTACGGCATGGTGCGTGAGCGCACCGGCGCTTCGTTGCCGGGCATCGTGCCATCGAACACCTATCCGTGCCGCGACGGCAGCATCGTGATCGGCGGCAACAGCGATCCGATTTTCAAGCGTTTGATGGTCGCCATCGAGCGCGACGATCTCGCCAATGACCCGGCGCTTGCGCATAACGACGGCCGCGTGCCGCGCACCCAGGAAATCGACGGCGCGATCGCCGCCTGGCTCGCCACGCGCACCATCGACGAAGCGCTGGCGGTGCTCAATGCCGCCGACGTGCCGGTCGGCCGCATCTTCAGTGTCGCGGACATGTTCACCGACCCGCAATTCATGGCGCGTCAGATGATCCAGCGCTTCAAGTGGCAGGACGGACACGAAATCACCTTGCCGGCAGTCACGCCCAAGCTCTCGCAGACACCCGGCGAAACCCGCTGGCTGGGTCCCGAACTGGGTGAACATACCGATGAAGTCCTGCAATCGCTAGGTTATGATGCAGACCACATCGCAAGGTTGCACGCGCAACAGATCGTGTAAGCGCGGCACTGCGGTAAGAGATAAAAGCACGGCGAAAACGCCGGACCACAAAGTTGGAGACTCGAGACCATGCAACGCCGAACCTTCCTCGCCGGCAGCGCCGCTTTCGCGGGCGCTGCACTTGCCGCCACGCCGCTCTCGTTCGCTCAGGGCAAACCCGAAACCCCCAAAGTCGCGATTGCCGTCGGCGGTAAGAATCTGTTCTATTACCTGCCGCTCACCATCGCCGAGCGTCGCAATTACTTCAAGGACGAAGGCCTCGACGTCGAAATCTCCGACTTCGCGGGCGGTTCGCAGGCCTTGAAGGCGGCGGTCGGCGGCAGCGCGGACGTCGTCTCGGGCGCGTTCGAGCACACCTTGCTGTTGCAGGCGCAGAAGCAGTCGTTCCGCGAGTTCGTGTTGCAGGGCCGCGCGCCGCAGATCGTGCTGGCGGTGTCGAAGAAAACCATGCCGAACTACAAGTCGATCGCCGATCTGAAGGGCAAGAAGATCGGCGTCACCGCGCCGGGTTCGTCCACCTCGATCATGGCGAGCTTCGTGCTGGCGAAAGCCGGGCTCACGGCGAAAGACGTGTCGTTCATCGGCGTGGGCGCCGGCGCGGGCGCGATCGCGGCCTTGCAGTCGGGACAGGTCGACGCGATCGCCAATCTCGATCCGGTCATGACCAAACTCGAGCGCACCGGCGAGATTCGCGTGGTGTCCGACACGCGCACGCTGGCCGACACGCGCAGCGTGTTCGGCGGCGATATGCCGGCCGGTTGCCTCTACGCGTCGCAAAGCTTCATCACGAAAAATCCGACCACCACGCAGGCGCTGACCAACGCGATGGTGCGTGCGCTCAAATGGCTGCAGACGGCCACCGGCAGCGAACTCATCAACACGGTGCCGGAAGGCTATCTGCTCGGCGACCGCGCGGTGTATCTCGACGCGTGGCAGCACGTCAAGGAAGCCATGTCGCCCGACGGCCTGATGCCGGCCGACGGTCCCGCGACCTCGCTGAAGACCTTGCAGGCTTTCGACCCGAACGTGCAGGGCAAGCCGATCGATCTGTCGAAGACGTGGACCAACGACTTCGTCAAGAAGGCGCTCACGACCGTCAAGGCCTGAGCATCGGGGCGTTCGCCTTCCCGATAACCGACCTACCGAAACCGATTTCGAAGCGAGTCGAACGATGACCGTTGCCGCTCTGGCGCTCGAGAACATCACCTGCACGTTTGCCGCGCGCGACAACCGCGCGCAGCGCTACACCGCCGTCAAGGACACGACCTTGCGCATTGCGCCGGGCGAGTTCGTGTCGGTGGTCGGGCCGACCGGCTGCGGCAAGTCCACCTTGCTGAACGTCGGCGCGGGTCTGCTGGGTCCGTCGTCGGGCACGGTCAGCGTATTCGGCGAGCCGCTCGCCGGCATCAACCGGCGCGCCGGCTACATGTTTCAGGCCGACGCGCTGATGCCGTGGCGCTCTGCCATCGACAACGTGATGGCCGGTCTGGCGTTTCACGGCGTGGCGCCCGCCGAAGCGCGCAGCAAGGCCGACGAGTGGTTAAAGCGCGTGGGCCTCGGCGGTTTCGGCGACCGTTATCCGCATCAACTGTCCGGCGGCATGCGCAAACGCGTCGCAATGGCGCAGACGCTGATTCTCGACCCCGACATCATCCTCATGGACGAGCCGTTTTCCGCGCTCGATATCCAGACGCGTCAGCTGATGGAAAACGAGTTGCTCGACCTGTGGGCCGCCAAACGCAAGGCGGTGCTCTTCATCACGCACGATCTGGACGAGGCGATCGCCATGTCGGATCGCGTGGTGGTGTTGTCGGCGGGGCCGGGCACGCATCCGATCGGCGAATTCACGATCGATCTGCCGCGTCCGCGCGACGTCGCCGAAATTCGTGCGCATCCGCGTTTCGTCGAATTGCATGCGCAGATCTGGAGCGTGCTGCGCGACGAAGTGCTCAAGGGTTATCAGCAGCAACTCACGGCAGTGTGAGCGCGCCCGCGGGGCGAATCTCCGCCGCCGGCGTTCAACGGGTCGTGCATCGATCAATCGAGTAAGGCAAACCGAGTCATGTGGAAGACGTTGCGCCCGAACCGGGCGAATCTGGTGATCTGGCAATGGCTGCTGCTCGTACTGTGCTTCGTGCTCTGGTACGTGCTGACGAGTCCGACCTTGCTGCCGGCGTTCTATTTCGACGATCCGAACAAAGCGGCGTTCTTCTTCGGCGAGCCGCAGAAGGTGCTGCAACGCATCTGGGAATGGTTCACCGGCGGCGAAATCTATCTGCATCTCTGGATCACGCTGGTCGAGACGGTGCTCGCGTTCGTGCTCGGCACGGCCTTCGGTCTGGGTGTCGGTTTGTGGCTCGCCTTGTCGCCGCTCGCGAGCGCACTGTTCGATCCGTACATCAAGGCGGCCAATTCGATGCCGCGCGTGATTCTCGCGCCGATCTTCGGCGTGTGGTTCGGGCTCGGCATCTGGTCGAAGGTGGCGCTCGGCGTCACGCTGGTGTTCTTCATCGTGTTCTTCAACGTCTACCAGGGCGTGAAGGAAGTCAGTCCGGTCGTGCTCGCGAACGCGCGCATGCTCGGCGCAAATCGCAAGCAACTGCTGCGTTTCGTGTATCTGCCGAGTGCGATGAGCTGGGTATTTTCGAGCCTGCATACGTCGGTGGGTCTGGCCTTCGTCGGCTCGGTGGTCGGCGAATATCTCGGCTCGGCGCGCGGCGTCGGCTATCTGATCCTGCAGGCCGAAGGCACCTTCGACATCAACACGGTGTTCGCGGGCATCCTGGTGCTGACGGCGTTCGCGCTGATTCTCGATGCGATTGTCGGCATCGGCGAGCGGCGGCTGATGAAGTGGCAGCCCAAGACCGGCGATACCGAAAAGCTGTAGTTCCCCGATCCGCTTCGGGCAAAAAGAACGGCGCACGGTTGCAGAACCGCGCGCCGTTTTTTCAGGCAGCCGGCGTTACGGTGTGATGACGACCTTGCCGATCACGCGGCGTTCAGCCATGTCGCGCAGCGCGCGTGGCGTGTCGTCCAGCGAATAGCGCGCCGACACGTAAGGCTTGAGCTTGCCTTCGCCGATCCAGCCCGTCATCTGTTCGAACGCGGCGTGATTGCGTTGCGGTTCGCGTCTCGCAAAGTCGCCCCAGAATACGCCGACCAGACTCGCGCCCTTGAGCAGGGTGAGATTCAGCGGCAGCTTCGGGATCTCGCCGTTCGCAAATCCGACCACGAGATAACGCCCACGCCAGCCGATGCTGCGAAACGCCGGTTCCGCATAAACGCCGCCGACCGGATCGTAAATCACGTCCGGACCGCGGCCGTCGGTCAGCGCCTTGATGCGTTCGCGCAAATCTTCGCTGCTGTAATTGATCGTGGCGTCCGCGCCGTGCTTCACGCAGACGGCAAGCTTCTCGTCGCTCGACGCCGCCGCGATGACGCGCGCGCCGAGCGCCTTGCCGATTTCGACCGCCGCCAGTCCGACGCCGCCCGCCGCGCCGAGCACCAGCATGGTTTCGCCCGCCTGCAACTGCCCGCGATCGACCACCGCATGATGCGACGTGCCGTAAGCCAGCGTGAAGGCCGCGGCCAGGTCGAACGGCACGCCTTCTGTCAGCGGCACGCACGCCGCGGCCGGCGCGACGGCCTGCTCGGCGAATCCGCCCGAACCGGTGTACGCGACCACGCGCGAGCCTGGCTTGAACTGGGTGACATCCGCGCCGACCGCGCGCACGACACCCGCGACTTCCGAGCCGGGCGTGAAGGGCAAAGGCGGCTTGAACTGATATTTGTTTTCGATGATCAGGACGTCGGGAAAATTGACGGCCGCGGCTTCGACGTCGATCACGACATGGCCCGGCGGCGCCTCGAGATCCGGCAACTCCTCGACGACCAGGCTCTCGGGCGGCCCGTACTGATTACAGCGAATCGCGCGCATCGTGTCTCCTCATGAATGGTGGGCAAAGCGCGGCCGACGCGAGGGGGCCGGCGTCGCCGTCCTGCGCGGGGCAGGCATGTCGAGTGTAAAACAATCAGTACGATCGTGCGGTTCCACGGGAGCGGCGGCCACCGCGCGCATGGACGCGCCGCGTGCACGCCACGCGCTTGCGGCATGCTTACGGTGCCTTCAAGGTGTACTCGCCAGATGCCGGCGACGGCGGCGTGGCGTGCACTTTGCATATCGCGTGCGCGGCGTCCGCCGTGTCGTTCGCGCGTCTTCTTTCCTCGGTTACAATCGCCGCATGCGAATCCTACTCAGTAACGACGACGGTTATCTGGCGCCTGGTCTTGCCGCGCTTTACGAAGCGCTCAAGCCGATCGCGGACGTCACCGTGATGGCGCCCGAGCAGAACTGCAGCGGCGCATCGAATTCCCTCACGCTGTCGCGGCCGCTGTCGGTGCTGCGTTCGGCCAACGGCTTCTATTACGTGAACGGCACGCCGACCGACTCGGTGCACATCGCGCTGACGGGCATGCTGGACCACACCCCGGACCTCGTCGTTTCGGGTATCAACAACGGTCAGAACATGGGCGAAGACACGCTCTATTCGGGCACCGTCGCGGCCGCCACCGAAGGCATCATGTTTGGCGTGCCGGCCATCGCTTTTTCTCTGGTCGACAAAGACTGGGTTCATCTCGACAGCGCGGTGCGGGTCGCCGCGGAAATCGTCGCGCACTACCTCGAACAGCCGCTCAGAGGGCATCCGCTGCTGAACGTCAACATTCCGAATCTGCCGTACGAGCAACTCGGCGAGTGGCGCGTGACGCGACTCGGCAAACGGCATCCGTCGCAGCCGGTGATCCGCCAGACCAATCCGCGCGGCGAGCCGATCTACTGGATCGGGCCGTCCGGCAGCGCGCGCGACGCGAGCGAGGGCACCGATTTCCACGCCGTCGCCAACGGTCACGTATCGATCACGCCTCTGCAACTCGACCTGACCCACACGCAGATGCTGCCCGCGGCGCGCGACTGGGTGCGCTCAGGCAGCGGTGCTTCATGACGAACGAGCGCGCAAAGCGCTTTCCGCTCGGCCTCGAAGACCTGGTGCGCGAACCGCGCCGGCCTGAAGGACGTCCGGGCGAAGTGCGCGCAGCCGCGCTCGCCGCGAGTGCGGCGCTGAACGCGCGCAAGCAGCCGGCAAAAAATGCGCCGCTCGGTTCCACCGGCAAGCCGGTGCAGATGCAGTCGCCGGCGCGGCCGACCGGCACGGCGCAACCGAAGATGCAGCCGCAGGGAAAAGCGCTCGGCCAGCCGCAAGCCAGAACGCAGCAATCCGGCACGCAGTCCAGTCAGGCTGGTGTGAAACCCAGCGCGCAGCTTCAGTCGCCGGGCCGGGCGCAGACGCCGTCGCCCTCCAAAGCCGTGACGTCGGTGACGGGCGCGCGCTCGGCGCCGCGTCCCGCCACCGCGCCCAACGTCGCTTTGAATGGCGCGTTGTCGCTGACTTCGGAACGGGTTCGCGAACGGATGGTCGAACGCCTGCGTGCCAACGGCGTGACCGATCCGCGCGTGCTGAACGCGATGGCGGTCGTGCCGCGCCACATGTTCGTCGATCCGGGTCTCGCGGCTCAGGCTTACGAAGATGCGGCGCTGCCGATCGGTCACCACCAGACGATCTCCAAGCCATCGGTGGTCGCGCGCATGATCGAACTCGCGGCGGCCGGGCGCGCGCTCAACAACGTGCTGGAGATCGGCACGGGTTGCGGTTATCAGGCGGCGGTGCTGAGCCAGGTCGCGCGCGACGTTTACTCGATCGAGCGCATCAAGCCCTTGTCCGAGCGCGCGAAGATCAACCTGCGGCCGTTGCGCATTCCGAACATCCGCCTGCATTACGGCGACGGTCGCCTCGGTTTGCCTTCGGCGGCGCCGTTCGACGCGATCGTGATCGCGGCGGCCGGCCTCGACGTGCCGCAAGCCTTGCTTGAACAACTCGCGATCGGCGGCCGTCTGGTCGCGCCGGTCGGCTCGCAGGAAGGCCAGAACCAGGTGCTGACTCTGGTCGAGCGACTCGGACCCGCGCAGTGGCGCGAGTCGCGGCTTGATCGCGTTTTCTTTGTACCCTTAAAATCCGGAGTGATTTGACACCGATGAGTATGTTGCGCGCGATGCAGAGAACCACACTGAATGTGCCCATGACCGTAACCCAGCGTAGCGTGTGCGTGCTCGCCTTGTCCCTGTTGATGACGGCTTGTGCGAGCCGGCTCGATCAGGCGCCCGTCGTCGATCGCTCCGGCGGCACGGTGCTCGGCACGCAGGCGGCGCAGCAGCCGGCGGTGCCGCTCGGTCCGCCGCCGCCGGGTTATTACCGCGTCAAGCCAGGCGATACGCTATATCGGATCGCACTTGAAAACGGCCAGAACTACCGCGATATTTCGGCGTGGAACAATCTCACGAATCCGAATCAGATCGAAGTGGATCAGTTGCTGCGCGTCGTGCCGCCGGGCGCGAACACCGCCGCGCTCACGCCGGGCGTCGCCACCGCGCCGATCGGCAGCGGTGGTGCGGTGCAAAGCGCGCCGCTCGGCTCGACCAACGGCACGCCTGCGGCAGCCGGTGTCGCGGCGCCGCCGCTCTATAGCTCCGCGGCGAACAACGCCGTGACGCCGCCGCCCGCGAACGGCGCGAGCGACACGTCGACCGGTGCGTCCGGCAATATCGCGTTTGCATGGCCGGTGCGCGGGCCGCTACTCGGCACGTACAACGATTCGACCAACAAGGGCGTCAATATCGGCGGCGCGGCGGGCGATCCGGTGAAAGCTTCGGCGGACGGCCGTGTGGTTTATGCCGGAAATGGGCTGCGTGGTTACGGCAATCTCATTATCATCAAGCATGACGCAACTTATCTCACCGCGTATGCACATAACCGTGCTTTGATGGTAAAAGAGGGGGACGCAGTGACCAAGGGGCAGAAAATCGCCGAAATGGGAAACAGCGATGCCGACCGTGTGATGTTGCATTTCGAAGTTCGCCGGCAGGGTAAACCTGTCGACCCACTGAAGTATTTGCCGCCGCAATAAGCGATACGACCATGCCGAAATCGAAGCGCCGCCTGCCGCAAGCCGAGTCCGAGACGACCAGCCGTGCCACGTCCGCTTCGATGGACGAAGGCAGCGCTTCTGAAGTGGAAGAAGAGATCGCGGAAGAACGCGATCTCGACGAGCGTCAGAGTGGCGCGGACGAGCCCAGCGAGACCCGCGAAGCCGCGCCCGACGCCGACGATTTCCGCGCACTGCTGCAGGCCGAACTCACGGCCGACACAATTCAACACTATTTGAACCGCATTAGCGTCAAGCCGCTTCTCACCGTCGAGGAAGAGCAGAAATACTCACGTCTCGCCAAGGCGGGCGAGTTCGAAGCGCGCCAGGTGATGATCGAGCGCAATCTGCGCCTCGTCGTCAGCATCGCGAAGGGTTATCTGAATCGCGGCGTGCCGCTGCTCGATCTGATCGAAGAAGGCAACCTCGGGCTGATGCACGCCATCGAAAAATTCGATCCGACGCGCGGTTTCCGGTTTTCCACTTACGCCACCTGGTGGATCCGCCAGAGCATCGAGCGCGCCATCATGAATCAGGCGCGCACCGTGCGCTTGCCGGTTCACGTGATTCGTGAGCTTAATCAGGTGTTGCGCGCCAAGCGGCACCTCGAGAAGAACTCGATGAATTCGGGCGAGGCGGCCGAACGCCGCGACGCCAGCATCGACGACATCGCTTACCTGACCGGCAAGACCACCGACGAAGTCACCGATATTCTCGCGCTGAACGAGCACACGGCCTCGCTCGACGCGCCGCTCGATCTCGACCCGGCGAGCAGCCTGCTCGACCTGTTGTCCGACGACCAGAGCCAGTCGCCCGATGCCGAAGTGCAGCACCGCGAGCTGGAAACGCTCACGCGCGCGTGGCTTGCGCGGCTGTCCGACAAGCATCGGCATGTCATCGAACGGCGCTTCGGGCTAAACCATATCGAGCCGGCCACGCTCGAAGAACTCGCCGACGAAATGGGCCTCACGCGCGAGCGTGTGCGCCAGATCCAACAGGAAGCGCTAGTGCGGCTCAAGCGTTTCTTTGCCTCCAACGGTGTTCGGAAGGACGCCGTTCTATAACCTGATGACACCGATTCTTGTATTCGACATCGAGACGATTCCCGATGTCGCCGGCATTCGCCGCCTCGAAGATTTACCCGCCAGCCTGACCGATGCCGAAGTCGCCGAGCACGCCTTTGCCGCGCGCCGCGAAAAAACCGGCGGCAGCGATTTTCTGCCGCACCATTTGCAGCGCATCGCCGCAATTTCCTGCGTGTTTCGCGACAACAACGGCTTCCGCGTGCGCTCGCTCGGCACGCTGGAAGACGGCGAGGCCGCGCTCGTGCAGTCGTTCTATCGCGTGATCGAAAAATACACGCCGCAACTCGTGTCGTGGAACGGCGGCGGTTTCGACCTGCCGGTGCTGAATTACCGCGCGCTCGTGAACGGCATTCCCGCCTACCGTTTCTGGGATCTCGGCGAAGACGACCGCGAGTTCAAGTGGAACAACTACATCAGCCGCTATCACGCGCGTCACACCGACCTGATGGACGTGCTGGCCATGTATCAGGCGCGCGCCAATGCGCCGCTCGACGCGCTCGCCAAGATGTGCGGTTTTCCCGGCAAGATGGGCATGGACGGCAGCCAGGTGTGGCAGGCCTACCAGGACGGGAAGATCGAGGAAATCCGCAATTACTGCGAGACCGACGTCGTCAATACGTATCTGCTGTATTGCCGCTTCCAGCTTATCCGCGGCGCATTTTCGGCGCAGGAGTATGCTGACGAAATCAATCTGGTCAAGAATGCGCTGGCGCTCGAAACCGCGCCGCAATGGGCCGAATACCTGGCCGCGTTCGACCAGTAGGTTCAGGCGCGGCGCCGTGCCGGATGGCCGGCAACGTCGGCGCTTCGTCTACAATCTCGCCTTTCCCCAAGTCTGTCAGGAAGTCGCAGGTGTCCCGAACTGCCCCACAACGTCGCGCGCCCAAGCGCCAGAAGGCGCCTCCGCCGGTCAAGGCGCGCGTTATCACCGGCAACGAGCCGGTCATCGAAATCGTTTCGCTCGATATGGAAGCGCGCGGCGTGGGCCGCATCGAAAGCGAAGACGGTACGCCCGGCAAGGTGATTTTCGTCGAAGGCGCGCTGCCCGGCGAGCGCGTCAGCTATTCCACGCATCGCAGCAAGCCTAAATTCGAGCAGGCCGAGGTCGTGCAGGTGTTTCGCGAGAGCGTGATCCGCACCAAGCCGAAATGCGCGTATTTCGACGTGTGCGGCGGTTGCTCCATGCAGCATCTGGACATTCGCGCCCAGGTCGCCGTCAAGCAGCGCGTGCTGGAAGACAATCTTCAGCATCTCGCCAAGCTGCGTCCGGAAACGGTGTTCCGGCCGATTCACGGGCCGTCCTGGGGATACCGCTATCGCGCCCGTCTGGCGGTGCGTTATCTGCCGGAAAAGGGCGGCATGCGCATCGGCTTCTACGAGAAAAAGAGCAGCTACATTTCGGACATGAAGAGCTGCGAGATTTTGCCGCCGCACGTGTCCGCGCTGCTGATGCCGCTGCGCTTCATGGTCCGCAAGCTGTCCATCCACGACCGCATGCCGCAGATCGAACTGGCGGTCGGCTCCTCGGTCACCGCGCTGGTGCTGCGCAATCTCGAACCGCTCACCGCCGCGGACGAACAGGTGCTGCGCGATTTCGCCGACGAGCACAAGATCCAGTGGTGGCTGCAGCCCGGCGGTCCGGACACGGTCGCACCGTTCCATCCGCTCGACGCGCAACTCGACTACACGCTGCCGGAATACAACATCCGGATGCCGTTCAAGCCGACCGACTTCACTCAGGTCAACCACCAGATCAACCGCGTGCTGGTAAGCCGCGCGCTGCGCCTGCTGGCGCCGGCGCCGACCGACCGGGTGCTCGATCTGTTCTGCGGAATCGGCAACTTCACGCTGCCGCTCGCGCGGATTTCGAAGGAAGTGGTGGGCATCGAAGGCAGTGAAACGCTGACCACGCGGGCGCTCGCCAATGCCGGCCTGAACGGCGTGGCGGGCCATACCTCGTTCGCGTGCCGCAATCTGTTCGAAGTCACCGCCGACGACATGCGCGCGCTCGGCCACTTCGACAAATTCCTGATCGACCCGCCGCGCGAAGGCGCGCTGGCGGTCGCGAAAGCGCTCGCGGAAATCGCGCAAAGCGGCGACGGGCCGCTGCCGAAGCGGATCGTCTACGTGTCGTGCAATCCGTCCACGCTGGCACGGGACGCGGGCCTGCTGGTGCACGAGGCGGGTTACCGGCTGGTCGGCGCGGGCGTGGTGAACATGTTCCCGCATACCTCGCACGTGGAGTCGATTGCCTTGTTCGAACGGGCCTGAGCCTGAGCACGTTGCGCCGGCGCGACCCATAAACCGGCGCATCAACAAAAACGCCACGACTCAGTCGTGGCGTTTTCATTTGCAGCGAGCTTTCAGTGCATGGCCAGGCTTAGAACTGCCACCACGATTTTTGCGCGCCGGGTCGCGGATGACCCGTGACGTACGGGCTGTCCGGGAACGTGCCGGCCAGCACGCGCTTCGTGTCGTCGGCGAGTTGCGGCTGATTCAGCTTCTCGTACGACAGCATCATGATGTGCAGCGCGTCTTCGATGGCCGGAGCGTTCTTGTATTCCTTCAACGCCAGTTGTGCGCGGTTGATGGCGGCGACATAAGCGCCACGGCGATAGTAGTAATCCGCCGCGTGAACCTCGTGCGACGCCAGCGCGTTCACGATATAGCGCATGCGTTGTGCCGCATCCGGCGCATACTTGCTGTTCGGGTATTTGTCGACCACGACCTTGAACGCGTCGTACGACTCGCGCAGCGACTTCGGATCGCGCTCGCTCATGTCCTGGCCGGAGAAGCGGCCGAACAGACCGAGGTCGTCGTTGAAGTGGATCATGCCTTTCAGGTAATACGCGTAGGCGATGTCCGGGTGATCCGGGTGCAGCTGGATGAAGCGGTCGATCGCCTGGTCGGCGGCGGCGTTTTCGTTGTCTTTCCAGTTGCAGTACGCAACGTTGATCTGGGCCTGCTGGGCGAAATGGCCAAACGGGTCGCGGCCTTCGAGCATCTCGAAGTACTTGGCGCACTTGCCGAAGTCACCACCCGAGAGAGCGTCGTTCGCCTCCGTATATAATTTGTTGTTGTTCCACGTAGCCGTTTCGTCGGTCTTTTCCGGCAGGCCGTGACAGGCCGCAACAACGGCAACGGCTGCGGCACACGCAATGTATCCGGCCACTTTCCGGGCCGCCTTCTTGATGGCCGCCAAATTGATCGCCGCTTTAGTGATGGTGTTCAAGGCTCGCATTTTCCAGTCTAGCTTTACGTCCAGGTGACCCAGACTCAATGACCCGCTCAAATACTCCTGGTACCGCAACCGGTGCCGGGAATAGCAACAAAGATTATAGCGTAAGCGCTGACCCCTCCGACGCATTGGACGTCGACTCGATCGACGACGATCTCGGCAGCGACGCGCTCGCCGGCACCGTCACGCCAGGCGTCGCCCAGGCCGTCGAAAGCCGCGTGGCGGACGAATCCCCGCGCAGCGTCGTGGTGCCGGACGAACTCGCCGGCGAGCGTCTGGACAAGGTGCTCGCGCGAATCTTTCCGGAGTTTTCACGCAATCGCCTGCAAAGCTGGATCGAGGCCGAGCGCGTGCGTATCGACGGCAAACCGGCGAAGATCCGCCAGCCGGTGCCGCTCGGCGCCACTATCGAACTCGTGCCGGACCTGCTGCCCGAGCAACTCGCGTTCACGCCCGAGCCGGTGCCGCTCGACATCGTCTACGAAGACGACACGCTGGTGGTGATCAACAAGCCGGCCGGCATGGTCGTGCATCCGGCGGCCGGCAACTGGAGCGGCACGGTGCTCAACGGTCTGCTGTATCGCTACGGCGAGGCCGCGGCGGGGCTGCCGCGCGCGGGCATCGTGCATCGGCTGGACAAGGAAACCTCGGGCCTGATGGTGGTGGCGCGCACGCTCGAAGCGCAAACCGATCTCGTGCGGCAACTGCAGGCGCGCACGGTGAAGCGCCGCTATCTCGCGCTGGTGTGGGGCAACATGCCGGAAGAGGGCACCATCGACGCGCCGATCGGCCGCGATCCGCGCGAGCGCACGCGCATGGCCGTGGTCACGAGTGCGTCGGGGAAAGCCGCGCGCACGCATTTCCGGCGCGTCGATACGGCGATCTGGCAGCGTCAGCCGGTCACCGCGATCCATTGCGACCTGGAAACCGGCCGCACCCATCAGATTCGCGTGCATTGCGCCCATATCGGCCATCCGCTGCTGGGCGACCCGGTGTACGGACGCGCGCGTGGCAAGCGCTCGGTCACGCCGTTGCCGGACGGCTTCGCGCGCCAGGCGCTGCACGCGTGGCGGCTGGGTCTGATTCACCCGCAAACCGGCCGCACGATGCAATGGCGCGCCGATGCGCCGGAAGACATGCAGGTGTTGTCGGCGGCGCTGGGTCTTGGACGCGACGATGCGGGCGAGTTCGACGAGACGTATTACGAAGAAGACGGCTACGAAGACGACGACCTCGACGCCTACGAGGGCGATGACGGCGAAGAGGGCGAAGAGGGCGAAGAAAACGAAGACGGCGGCCACGACCACGACGAGGACGACCGCGCATGAGCTTCCCCGATCTGAGCTTCGACGATGTCGTGCAGCCCGCGTGGAACGTCTCGCCGCGCGTGCGCGCGCTGGTCACGACGCGTGACGGCGGGGTCAGCGAGCCGCCGTTCGGACGCTGGCGCGATGGCGTCGACCAGCCGGGCGGACTGAACCTCGGCATGAAGTCAGGTGACGACCCGGCCGCGGTCGCGGCGAATCGCGCGCGTCTGCTGAAGCTGGCGAACGTTCAGGAAGCTGCGTGGCTCGAGCAGATTCACGGCGCGGGCATCGTGCGCGCCGAAGATGTGCTGGCGCACGCGCACACCAGCGGCACACCCACCCGCGCGGACGCCAGCGTGACCGCTCGCAGCGGCACCGTCTGCGTCGTGATGGTCGCCGATTGCATGCCGGTGCTGCTGTGCGACGAAGCGGGGCGCGCAGTCGGCGCGGCGCATGCGGGTTGGCGCGGCCTCGCGGCCGGCATCGTCGAGCAGACTGCCGAGCGTGTCGCCGAACTCGCGGGTGTCGACGCGCGGTCCTTGCATGCGTTTCTCGGTCCGTCGATCGGACCCGAGACGTTCGAAGTCGGCGCAGACGTGCGTGACGCCTTCATGAACGGCGTCGGCGCCGCACAACGCGAAGCGACGTCCAGCGCGTTCGTCACGCATCCACACAACCCAGACAAATACCTCGCCGATCTTCCCGCGCTCGCGCGCCTGCGTCTGCAAAAACTGGGCGTGACGGACATCGTCGGCGGCGATCTGTGCACGGTCACGCTGCGCGAACGCTTCTATTCCTACCGGCGCGATCGCGTGACCGGACGCATGGCCGCGCTGATCTGGCTCGACGACGCAGCACCGGCCAGCGCGCGCTGATTCTTCATCGTCAAACGCAGGCATCCCATGCGTTCGGGCGCGTGCGAACAGCCGTTCGCCGCGTCTGACGAATCAGCGTATGCGGGTTTGTTGGGAGGCGGCGGCACGGCAAATTTGCTGCGCCGCCGTAAATGTCCGACCACGCACGGATATGCCGGAAAAAGCCCGTCTTCGCGAATGGATGGGCGCGCATAAGCCCATGCAAAATGGGAGTTTTTTCGCCGACGCCGACGCGTCGCCGTGCCGACCTAGAAGCGCGATCTGCTACACAGGGAAAACGATAATTAAAAAACTATCGCACTGCGGCAAAATCGGGAACAAGCATTGACATGGCTTGCGATGGGGAGCAAGAATGTTCCTCACGGCTCCTCGTGCAAGGGACAGGGCGTGACGAGGTCGCGAGCATTCGCCCACGCGCGCACGAACCTGCCTCTCCAACCCGTCCGCAAGGACTTACCGGTCAAAAGCAGGTATGGCAGCATCACATTCCTCAGCTTCCCCCAGCACCGACTCCTCAACGGAGCAGACGCAGCAGACCGGTACGAGCGGCGCTATGCCGGCCGCCGGCATGCAGCAATTGTTCGACGCATGGATGAACGCATGGCGCACGCTCGGCGCACCCGCAGGCGGCAGTGCGCTGCCGGGTTTTCCGGGTTTGCCGGGTTTGCCTTTCGCAATGCCGCAGATGCCGCAAATGGGCATGCCGCCGATTCCGTCCATGCCTTCCTTCGCCGGCATTCCCGGCATGCCCGACTTCAGCAAGCTCGCAGCAGGCGCGCTGCCTTCCATGCCCTCGCTACCGTCCATGCCGCTGTTCGCCGGGCTGAACGTGCCGAGCGCGGCCATTCCCGCCGAGCGTCTGCAGAAGCTGCAAGCCGACTACTCGCGTGAAGCCATGGAGCTGATCCAGCAGTCCACCGGTTCGGCGGTCAAGGCGCCCGAACTCAAGGACCGCCGCTTCAGCGCCGACGCCTGGAGTGCGACGCCCGCGTATGCCTTCACGGCAGCCTGGTACTTGCTGAACGCACGCTATCTGCAGGAAATGGTCGACGCGCTCGACACCGAACCGAAAGTGCGCGAGCGCATCCGTTTCGCGGTCCAGCAATGGACCGCGGCCGCGTCGCCCAGCAACTTCTTCGCGCTGAATCCCGAGGCGCAAAAGACCTTGCTCGACAGCCACGGCGAGAGCTTGCGCCAGGGCGTGATGAACCTGCTTGCCGACATGCAGCGCGGCAAGATCTCGCAAACCGACGAATCGCGTTTCGTGGTCGGCGAGAACCTCGCGAACACCGAAGGCTCGGTGGTGTTCGAAAACGACCTGATCCAGCTGATCCAGTACAAGCCGCGCACGGCCACCGTGCGCGAGCGGCCGCTGCTGATCGTGCCGCCTTGCATCAACAAGTTCTACATTCTCGATCTGCAGCCTGAGAATTCGCTGGTCGCGCACGGGCTCGATTCGGGGCATCAGGTGTTCCTGATTTCGTGGCGCAATGCCGATGCCTCGATCGCCCACAAGACGTGGGACGACTACATCGGCGAGGGCGTGCTCAAGGCCATCGAAACGGTCAGCAAGATCAGCGGGCGCGAGCAGATCAATACGCTCGGCTTCTGCGTCGGCGGCACGATGCTCGCCACGGCGCTGGCGGTAGCGGCCGCGCGCGGCGAACATCCGGCGGCGTCCATGACCCTGCTTACCGCCATGCTCGATTTCACCGACACGGGCGTGCTCGACATCTTCGTCGACGAAGCCCACGTGCAGATGCGCGAGCAGACCATCGGCGGCAAGAACGGCGCGCCGGGTCTGATGCGCGGCCTCGAATTCGCCAACACGTTTTCGTTCCTGCGGCCGAACGACCTCGTGTGGAATTACGTCGTCGACAACTATCTCAAGGGCCGCACGCCGGTGCCGTTCGATCTGCTCTACTGGAACAGCGATTCGACGAGCCTGCCTGGCCCGATGTACGTCTGGTATTTGCGCAACACGTACCTCGAAAACAGGTTGCGCGAGCCGGGTGCACTGACCACCTGCGGCGAACCGGTCGACCTCACGAAGATCGACGTGCCGACCTTCATCTACGGTTCACGCGAAGACCATATCGTGCCGTGGGAAACGGCCTATGCGTCGGTGCCGTTGCTGAGCGGGCCGCTGAAATTCGTGCTCGGCGCGTCGGGCCATATCGCGGGCGTGATCAATCCGCCGGCGAAGAAGAAACGCAATTACTGGGTGCTCGAAGGCAATCCGAAAACGCTGCCGGAGAAACCGCAGGAATGGTTCGGCGAGGCGAGCGAAGTCGCGGGCAGCTGGTGGCCCGAATGGACCACGTGGCTCGACCAGTATGGCGGCAAGAAAGTGAAGCCGCGCGCGGAGCCGGGTTCGAGCGAGTTTCCGGTTATCGAGCCGGCGCCTGGGCGTTACGTGCGGCAGCGTGAATGAGGCAGTGAACAGGACGGTGTACGACGAGTGAGCGCCGGCTGAACGCCTGACGGTTCAGCGGTGCAGAAGCAGCAAGATTTTTTTAACTTGACGGGCAGCGGCGCAGCAGGCCGACATGCCCGGAGGATATGGAAATGACTGATGTAGTGATCGTATCGGCCGCCCGTACGGCAGTTGGCAAATTCGGTGGATCGCTGGCGAAGATCGCGGCGCCGGAACTCGGTGCCACGGTAATTCGCGCCGTGCTCGAACGCGCGGGTCTGAAGCCCGAGCAGGTCAGCGAGGTGATTCTCGGCCAGGTGCTCACGGCGGGCTCCGGCCAGAATCCGGCGCGCCAGGCAGTCATCAAGGCGGGCTTGCCCACGGCCGTTCCCGGCATGACGATCAACGTGGTGTGCGGCTCGGGCCTGAAGGCAGTGATGCTGGCGGCCAACGCGATCATCGCGGGCGACGCCGACATCGTGGTGGCCGGCGGCCAGGAAAACATGAGCGCCGCGCCGCACGTGCTGCCGGGTTCGCGCGACGGCTTCCGCATGGGCGACGCGAAGCTGGTCGACTCGATGATCGTCGACGGCCTGTGGGACGTGTACAACCAGTATCACATGGGCGTGACGGCGGAAAACGTCGCGCGCGAATACGGCATCACGCGCGAGCAGCAGGACGCGTTCGCGGCGCTGTCGCAGAACAAGGCGGAAGCCGCGCAGAAGTCGGGCCGTTTCGACGACGAAATCGTGCCGGTCGAGATTCCGCAACGCAAGGGCGATCCGGTGCGTTTCGCCACCGATGAATTCGTGCGTCATGGCGTGACGGCCGAATCGCTGGCCGGGCTCAAGCCGGCCTTCTCGAAGGAAGGCTCGGTCACGGCGGCGAACGCGTCGGGTCTGAACGACGGCGCGGCGGCGGTGCTGGTGATGTCGGCGAAGAAAGCCGAAGCGCTCGGTCTGAAGCCGCTGGCGCGCATCAAGGCCTACGCCACCTCGGGTCTCGATCCGAAGGTGATGGGCATGGGTCCGGTGCCGGCGTCGCGCCGCTGCCTCGAACGTGCGGGCTGGACGGTCGACGATCTCGACCTGATGGAAATCAACGAAGCCTTTGCCGCTCAGGCGCTCGCCGTGCATCAACAGATGGGCTGGGACCAGTCGAAGATCAACGTGAACGGCGGCGCTATCGCCATCGGTCACCCGATCGGCGCGTCCGGTTGCCGGATCCTCGTCACGCTGCTGCACGAAATGCAGAAGCGCGACGCGAAGAAGGGCCTGGCTTCGTTGTGTATCGGCGGCGGCATGGGTGTCGCGCTGGCGCTCGAGCGGGCATAAGCAGAGTGGTTGTGCGCCACGCGGCGGGTGCGTGGCGCGTGGTGAGCAGTCGCCTCGTCAGCCGGTCGCCCGGCGGCAGTGGAGATGAAGTACAAGGCGAGGAAAGAGGCAGCCGGTCGGCGCCTCGAAAACGAAAAACGGAGTGTAGTTTATGACACAGCGAATTGCGTACGTAACGGGCGGGATGGGCGGCATCGGCACGAGCATTTGCCAGCGGCTGCACAAGGAAGGCTTCCGGGTGGTCGCCGGTTGCGGCCCGAACTCGCCGCGCCGCGTGAAGTGGCTCGAAGAGCAGAAGGCGCTGGGTTACGACTTCGTCGCGTCCGAAGGCAATGTCGGCGACTGGGAGTCCACCAAGGCCGCGTTCGACAAGGTCAAAGCCGAAGTCGGCGAGATCGACGTGCTGGTGAACAATGCGGGTATCACGCGTGACGTGGTGTTCCGCAAGATGACGCATGAAGACTGGACGGCGGTGATCGACACCAACCTGACCAGCCTCTTCAACGTCACCAAGCAGGTGATCGACGGCATGGTGGAGCGCGGCTTCGGGCGCATCATCAATATCTCGTCGGTGAACGGTCAGAAAGGGCAGTTCGGCCAGACCAATTACTCGACGGCGAAGGCCGGCATTCACGGCTTCACGATGGCGCTCGCACAGGAAGTCGCAACCAAGGGCGTGACGGTCAATACCGTGTCGCCGGGTTATATCGGCACGGACATGGTCAAGTCGATCCGCCCCGACGTGCTGGAAAAAATCGTCGCGACGATTCCGGTGCGCCGTCTCGGTCAGCCGCAGGAAATCGGCTCGATCGTGGCGTGGCTCGCCTCGGACGAATCGGGCTTCTCCACCGGCGCGGATTTTTCGCTCAACGGCGGTTTGCATATGGGCTGAGTCGACGGCGCGCCGCTCACAAGGCGGCGCGCCCGGCTCGGATGGTTAGGACGGCGTCTGTCCTGCGCGGTGGCCCGATTGCGCAGTTGGCATGGCGCCGTTTCCGCGCTCAACTCGCGCTCAAAGGCGTTACATGACCACTACTACAAAGAAAATAGCCGAACGGTTGATCAAGAAGTATCCGAATCGCCGGCTCTACGATACCGAGACAAGCACGTACATCACCCTCACCGATGTGAAGCAGCTCGTGCTGGATCAGGAGGATTTCAAGGTCATCGATGCGAAGAGCAACGAGGACCTGACGCGCGCCATTCTGCTGCAGATCATTCTCGAAGAGGAAAGCGGCGGCTTGCCGATGTTCTCGTCGTCGATGCTCTCGCAGATCATCCGCTTCTACGGTCATGCGATGCAGGGCATGATGGGCACGTATCTGGAGAAGAATATCCAGGCCTTCATCGACATTCAGGCGAAGCTCGCCGACCAGTCGAAGAATCTGTACGAAGGCAAGGCGATGAATCCGGAAGTCTGGTCGCAATTCATGAACATGCAGGCGCCGATGATGCAGGGCATGATGACCAGCTACATCGAGCAGTCGAAAAACATGTTCGTGCAGATGCAGGAGCAGATGCAGAACCAGGCGAAGTCGATGTTCGCGACTTTCCCGTTCGTGCCGGGCGGTCCGGCGAATGCCGCCAATCCCGGCAGCGCGCCGCTCACTCCGCAAAACAATCCGGAAGCGGAAAAGAAGTAAGCCTGCCGCGCCGCGCGGTTTCATCGGCGCGTGGGCACGACACCCATGCTGCGTTTTCGTCCGCGTGATCGCCGCGTGATCGTCGTGTCACTGCGGCGGCGGGCGTCAGGCAAGCCACGGCGGCTTCGCGCCCTCGCGCGGTAGAATGCAGGGCTGTGTGCGCGGGGCGTGTTGCGTAGCGAAGGTCGACGATCTTCGCTTGCGGACTCCCGGCGCATGGTCGCCATTCGTCGCCGTCGCCACCGCTGTGCGCCTGCCAGCGTCATTTTCTATGTCATCCGCCATGCACGACACGCGCCCGATGCAGGCCAGCCCGGCTGAATTCGTCCGCGCGGTCGATCCCGACTTTTCCGGCTCTCCGAGCCGCCTTTCGAAGCGCGTTCATACGGCGCTCGCACGCGCATGAGCCGCCTTTTTCTCGCGCCGATGGAAGGGCTGGCCGACTACGTCCTGCGCGACGTGCTGACCAGCACGGGCGGATTCGACGGCTGCGTGTCCGAGTTCGTGCGTATTACCGGCTCGATCCTGCCGGAGCGCGTCTACGAGCGCGACACCCCCGAAATTCTGCATGGCGGACGCACGCCGGCCGGCACACCCATGGTGATCCAGCTGCTCGGCAGCGATCCCGCGTGGATGGCGCTGAACGCGGCGCAGGCCGCAGCGCTGTCGCCGTATGGCGTCGATCTGAACTTCGGCTGTCCCGCGAAAGTGGTCAACCGGCACGGCGGCGGCGCCATGCTGCTGGCCGAACCGGAGCAGCTGAACCGGATCGTGGCGGCCGTTCGCGCCGCGGTGCCCGCCGGGATCGCCGTGACGGCCAAGATGCGGCTCGGCGTGTCCGACACGTCGCTGGCGATCGACTGCGCCACGGCGCTGGCCGAAGGCGGCGCGCAGTCGCTGGTGGTGCACGCGCGCACCCGCGACGACGGCTACCGGCCGCCCGCCCACTGGGAATGGATCGCGCGCATCGACGACGCCGTCGACGTGCCCGTCACCGCCAACGGCGAAGTCTGGACCGCGGCCGACTGGGCGCGCTGCCGCGCGGTGAGCGGCTGCCGCGACGTGATGATCGGACGCGGCGCCGTGTCCGATCCTTTTCTCGCGCTGCGTATCCGGGGGCACATGGAGCCGACGCCGTCGGCGCAGGAATGGCCCATGGTGCTGGGCCATATTGCAGGCTATCTGACGAAGCTCGCCAGCCGCGTTGCGTCGCGTCACGAGCATGGCCGCGTGAAAATGTGGCTCAGCTATCTGAAGCGGACGTGGCCGCAGGCCGCCGAACTGCACGCCGCGATCAGGCGGCTTCACGATTCGCGCGATATTCTCGCGGTGATCGAGCAGGCGCTCGACACCTATGGTCGCGTAGCCGGCCCGCGAGTCGAGGCGGCCGGGCGGGGTGAAACGGTCATGGATCAAGGCTCGCGCGAGGCCAGCGAGCCGGCGATTGCGGGCTAAAATTCAAAGACTTACGAGCGGTCGCCCGGCCGAACCGCTACAATTCAAGGTTTAACGTCTTCAAGCGGTCCCCCCATGTCTGCCTCACCCACGATTGCCCCGAATTCCCCGACCGCCGCGCCGAAAGTCGGTTTCGTTTCGCTCGGTTGCCCGAAAGCGCTGGTCGACTCCGAACAGATCATCACGCAGCTGCGCGCCGAAGGCTATGAGATCTCCGGCACGTACGACGGCGCCGACCTCGTGGTCGTCAACACCTGCGGTTTCATCGACGAAGCCGTGCAGGAAAGCCTCGACGCGATCGGCGAAGCGCTCCACGAAAACGGCAAGGTGATCGTCACCGGCTGCCTCGGCGCGAAGAAAAGCGGTAGCGGTTCGGGGCTGATCGAAGAGGTTCATCCGAAGGTGCTGGCCGTGACCGGTCCGCACGCGGTCGGCGAAGTGATGCAGCATGTCCACACGCATCTGCCCAAGCCGCACGATCCGTTCGTCGATCTGGTGCCGGCCGCCGGCGTGAAACTCACGCCACGCCACTACGCGTACCTGAAAATCTCCGAAGGCTGTAATCACCGCTGCACGTTCTGCATCATCCCGTCGATGCGCGGCGACCTCGTGTCGCGCCCGGTCGCGGAAGTCATGCTTGAAGCGGAGAATCTGTTCAAGAGCGGCGTCAAGGAATTGCTCGTCATTTCGCAGGACACGAGCGCGTACGGCGTCGACGTCAAGTACCGCACGGGTTTCTGGAACGGCAAGCCAATCAAGACGCGCATGACCGACCTCGTCGGCGCGCTCGGCGAACTGGCGGCGCAATATGGCGCGTGGGTTCGTCTGCACTACGTGTATCCGTATCCGAGCGTCGACGAAGTCATTCCGATGATGGCCCAGGGCCCGTACAAGGGTCACGTGCTGCCGTATCTCGACGTGCCGTTCCAGCACGCGCATCCGGAAGTGCTCAAGCGCATGAAGCGCCCGGCCAATGCCGAGAAGGTCATGGAACGCGTCAAGGCATGGCGCGAAATGTGTCCTGACCTGACCATCCGCAGCACTTTCATCGCCGGTTTTCCGGGCGAGACCGAAGAACAGTTCGAAACGCTGCTCGACTTCATCCGCGAGGCGGAACTGGATCGCGTCGGCTGCTTCGCCTATTCGCCGGTCGAAGGCGCCACGGCCAACGAACTCGACGGCGCGTTGCCCGACGAAGTGCGTGAAGCGCGCCGCGCGCGTTTCATGGAAGTCGCCGAAGAAGTGTCGGCCAAACGCATCGCGAAGAAGGTCGGCAAGACCCTGAAAGTGCTGGTGGACGAAATCAACGCCGACGGCGGTATCGGCCGCACAGCGGCGGACGCCCCCGAGATCGACGGCGTGGTGTACATCGCGCCGGCCACGAAGGCTTCGAAGCGCTACAAGGTCGGCGATTTCGTTTCGGTGAAGATCACCGGCGCCGACGGCCACGACCTGTGGGGCGAGGTCTAAGTCATGGCGGTCAGCATGGAACGCACGCCGGAGATTCTCGCGCTCGGCGAGGCGATGATTGAGTTCAACCAGTCGGCCAAAGACCAGCCGAACTATCTGCAAGGTTTCGGCGGCGATACCTCGAACTTCTGCATCGCGGCGGCGCGCCAGGGCGCCCGCACCGGCTTCGTGTCGGCGGTCGGCAGCGATCATTTCGGGCGCCTGCTGATCGATCTGTGGGAGCGTGAGCAGGTCGATACGTCGCTGGTCCGCGTGGACGCACAGGCGCCCACGGGCGTCTACTTCGTGTCCCACGGTCCCAACGGCCACGCGTTCGATTACCTGCGCGCCGGCTCGGCCGCGAGCCGCTACGCGCCGCACGATCTGCCGCTCGAGGCGATCGCCGCGGCCAAGGTCATCCATCTGTCCGGCATCAGTCTCGCCATCGGCGTGAACGCGTGCGACGCGGCGCTTGCCGCCATTCAGCATGCACGCGCGAACGGCGTACGCGTGAGCTTCGACACCAATCTGCGGCTGAAGCTGTGGCCGCTCGCGCGCGCACGCGCCGTGATGCTGGAAGCGATCCGTCACACGGACATCTGCCTGCCGAGTTGGGACGACGTCACCGAACTCACCGGCCTCACGGGCCGCGACGAAATCGTCGATTTTCTGCTGGCGCAGGGGCCGCGCGTGGTCGCGCTCAAGCTCGGCAAGGAAGGCTCGTATATCGCTACGCCCGACGAGCGGCGCGTCGTGCCGGGCCACGCCGTCAACGCGCTCGACGCAACCGGCGCGGGCGACTGCTTCGGCGGCGCGTTCATCGCGCGCATCGTGGCCGGCGACGATCCCTTCCAGGCAGCGCGTTATGCTAACGTCGCTGCGGCGCTGTCCACGCAAGGCTATGGCGCGGTCGCGCCGATTCCGTCGCGCGCGACGGTCGAACACATTCTGGCGGGCTGACACGAAGCGCTGCAACGTACAGCCGGCAGTCCGCCCAAACAGCCAATCTTGAGAGACTAAGGAGGAGCGAACGATGCAACGGGAAGTCGTAGTGGTGAGCGGTGTGCGTACGGCAATCGGCGGATTCGGCGGCAGTCTGAAAGACTTCGCGCCTACCGATCTGGGCGCGCGCGTCGTGCGCGAAGCGCTGTCGCGCGCCAGCGTGTCGGGCGACGAAGTCGGCCACGTGGTGTTCGGCAATGTCGTGCACACCGAACCCAAAGACATGTATCTGGCCCGCGTCGCCGCGATCAATGGCGGCGTGGCGCAACACACGCCCGCGCTCACCGTGAACCGGCTGTGTGGTTCCGGCTTGCAGGCCATCGTTTCGGCCGCACAGAGCGTGCTGCTCGGCGACGCCGACATCGCGATCGGCGGCGGCGCGGAAAACATGAGCCGCGCGCCGTATTCGATGCCCGCCGCGCGCTTCGGTCAGCGCATGGGCGACGCCCGTCTCGTCGACATGATGGTCGGCGCGCTCAACGACCCGTTCCAGTCGATCCACATGGGCGTGACGGCCGAAAACGTCGCGCGCAAATACGACATCTCGCGTGAACAGCAAGACGCGCTCGCGCTCGAATCGCATCGCCGCGCGGCCAACGCCATTTCGAACGGCTACTTCAAGGACCAGATCCTGCCGATCACGATCCCCTCGAAAAAGGGTGACGTCGTATTCGACACGGACGAACACGCGCGATTGAACGCGAGCGCGGAAGACTTCTCCAAGCTGAAGCCGGTGTTCGCGAAAGAAAACGGCACGGTGACGGCCGGCAACGCGTCGGGCATCAACGACGCCGCCGCAGCCGTCGTGCTGATGGAGCGCGGCGTCGCGCAGCAGCGCGGTATCAAGCCGCTCGCGCGGCTCGTTTCGTACGCGCATGCCGGCGTCGATCCGGCCTACATGGGCATCGGCCCGGTGCCGGCGACGCGCAAGGCGCTGGAACGCGCCGGGCTGACGGTCGCCGACCTCGACGTGATCGAGGCGAACGAAGCCTTCGCTGCGCAAGCCTGCGCGGTCAGCAAGGAACTGGGCTTCGATCCGGCCAAGGTGAATCCGAACGGCTCGGGCATTTCGCTGGGCCACCCCATCGGCGCAACCGGTGCGGTGATCACGGTCAAGGCGTTGTACGAATTGCAGCGCATTGGCGGACGCTATGCGCTGGTGACGATGTGCATCGGCGGCGGCCAGGGCATCGCCGCCATCTTCGAGCGCATCTGAAGGCGCGGCGTCACGGCAATCTCGTAGCAGGCAACAAAGGAAGTCACGGATGCAGAAATCGAACGCGATGAAGGGCACGGCAGGTCGGCGTGGTCAGGTTGTTTCACGAGTCCCTGTGCTCCGGCATGCCGTGAGTGCCGTCGCGCTCATGTGCGCGGGCGTGATGACGTTTTTGCCCGCGCAGGCATGGGCCGAAAGCGACGCCGTCAAGGAACTGGCGGCGCCGCCCCCGATCCAGTTGCCGCTCAAGCCGAGCCCCGAATTCGCCCGATTCCCGCGCTATGCCGGCATGCTGGGTTCGCGTCAGATCGTCTTGCGACTCGGCGCGAAGACGGACGACCCCGCTGGCGTTCACGGCGAATATCAGTACACCGATACCGGCGAGGTCATCCTGATCGCGGGCGACCGCGACGGCGACACGCTCGAAGTCGAAGAATCGAACGACGGCACGCACATCACCGGCAACTGGGTCGGCAAATTTGCCGCGGACGGCTCGGTGCAAGGCGAGCGCATGAACGTCGACGATTCCGATCCGCGCGACTTCGATCTGAAACCGCTGGCGGCTGGGCAGGCCGTGCCGCCGCCGGGTGCGCCGGCCGTGGCCGCGTCCGCGCCGGATGCCAAGGAGGGCGCCACGGCGCCCAGGCCGTCCTCGGGTAGCGGGCACGCCGTCGGCGGCGTCAGCAACCTGCAAACCGGCGAGTGACGCGCAGCGCGCGGGCCATTGCCGCTCGCGCCACCGCCGCACTTCGCTTCCGTACGACACTCACCGACCTTCATCATGACCCAATCCAAACTCAAATGTGGCCTGCAAACGCGCATCGTGCGCGCCGAAGACCAGCTGACGCCGGGCTTCGAATCGTTTTCGATGCCGGTCACGCGCGCGTCGACGGTCGTGTTCCCCGACCTCGCTACCATGCGTGCGCTCGACTGGAAGAACGACGCGCAATGGCGCTACGGCCTCCACGCGACACCCACGTCGCTCGCGCTTGCGCAGCGGCTCGCCGCGATCGAGGGCGGCAATCATGCGCTGTTGCAGCCGTCGGGTCTGTCGTCCATCTCGAACGTGTACTTCGGGCTCGTGAAGTCCGGTGACGACGTGCTGATTCCCGATAACGTCTATTCGCCGAACCGCGATCACGGCGACTGGCTGGCGCGCGATTTCGGCGTGACGGTGCGCTATTACGACCCGATGATCGGCGCCGGCATCGACGCGCTGATCCAGCCGAACACGCGTCTGATCTGGCTGGAAGCGCCCGGTTCGGTCACCATGGAAGTCGCCGACATACCCGCCATCACGGCGGCTGCACGCGCGCGAAACGTCGTCACGGCAATCGACAATACGTGGTCGGCCGGACTCGGTTTTCGTCCGTTCGATCACGGCGTCGACATCTCGGTGCAGGCGCTGACCAAGTATCAGTCGGGCGGCGGCGATGTGCTGATGGGCGCAACGATCACGGTCGACCGCGAATTGCACCTCAAGCTGAAGGCGGCGCGCATGCGCATGGGTGTCGGCGTGTCGTCGGACGACTGCTCGCTCATCCTTCGCAGTTTGCCGAGCATGAAGTTGCGCTTCGAACAGCACGACCGCTCGGCGCTCGGTCTCGCCAACTGGCTAAAAACACGGCCGGAAATCGCCGCCGTTCTGCATCCGGCTCTCGCCGACTGTCCCGGCCACGAGTTCTTCGAGCGTGATTTCACGGGCGCGGGCGGCCTGTTTTCCGTCGTCTTCGACGGACGTTTCAGCGCGGCGCAGATCGACACATTCTGCGAGTCGCTCGAACTGTTTTCGATCGGCTGGAGCTGGGGCGGCGCGCACAGCCTCGTCATGCCCTACGACGTCGCGTCCATGCGAACCGCCGGCAACTGGCCGCATCGCGGCACGCTGGTGCGCTTCTATATCGGCCTGGAAGAAGAGGCCGATCTGCGCGCGGACATTGAACACTGTCTGGCTGCGCTCGCGTGAACGGCGTCTGATTTTTCTCTGGCGCACACCATCTGGTGCAGACGCTTCGAAGCCCATCGGCACTCGTGCCCGATGGGCTTTTTTGTTGGACAGTTGATAAGCAAACCTGACCATTCGGCCGACTGGTCGGCGTTCTGTTTCGAACTTACGATAGCGCACATCCTGTTCAACGGCGTGTCACGCAATGGTGAGTATCGATGAATCTGTTCTTCTGGGCGTTGCTGAATCTTTTCGTGCCGATCTTCGGCCCGATCTTTACGCTGGCGCTCATGGCGCCTACACACGGCCGAGCCATCGCATGGCGCTTGATCCGCGCGTCGGTGCGAGATGGTCAACTGTTCTGGTGTGCGATCGGTTTGTGTGCGGCGGCACTTTATGAGGCGATGACGGCGTTCGAACGGGGGCGCGTAGGAGTGCTGGTGCTGGAGGCGAGTGTTTTCGCGCTGGTCATGCTGGCGTTTATCTCTTCGATGCTGGTGACTTCGCTGTCGCTCAAATTATGCGAGGCATATCCGAGCCGCGTAACACAAGGGCAAGCACAACGCGACATCTGGGCCGACCGGTTGCCGGCGATAAAACTCTCGGTCGTGGTGACCTTGCTGGCCTCGATTATCTCCGGCGGTCTTCATTTCTATCTCGACTGATTTTTTCAGGATGAGCCGCCATTTATACTAGGACACCTAACGGAGATGGTTATGCCAAGTTTATATAAGTATCTGCAATCCGAGCGCAATCGTGAGTGCTTCGAGTCGTTCATGATGGGGCTTGCATTTGGCACTGTCATTATGTTTATGGCCGTGCTCATTATCGACTGGTGCAACAGGTGAAACCAGGTCGCGCCGGTCATGTCGTGGGTCATATCGATCCATCGTGGCCGGCGCAACCTCCGATCTTCAGAACAGCCGCAGCAGCCCGTCCAGTCCAACATAGTTGAACGCTACGCTCGCCGCCTCGCGTACCACCGGCTTCGCACGAAACGCTACCGACAATCCCGCCGCTGCCATCATCTTCAGATCGTTCGAACCGTCGCCCATGGCAATCGCGCGAGTCGTCTCAATGCCCAGTTGTGCGCAAGTCTCGCGCAGCGTGCGTGCCTTCACGTCGGCGTTGACTATCTCGCCCAACACCTGGCCGGTCAGCTTGCCGTCCACGATTTCCAGCGTGTTGGCGCGCGTGAAATCGAGTCCGAGTCGTGCCTTCAGTTTCTCGGTGAAGAACGTGAAGCCGCCCGACACCAGCAAGGTCTTCAGGCCGGCGGCCTTCGCGCCTGCCAGCATTTTTTCCGCGCCGGGCGAGAGTTGCAGTCGCTCTTCATAAACCCGTTCGAGTGCGCTGGCGTCGAGACCTTTGAGCAAGGCCACGCGACGCGTCAGGCTTTCGTTGAAGTCCTTGATCTCGCCGCGCATCGACGCTTCCGTGATGGCTGCCACTTCCGCCTTCAGACCGCAGAAGTCGGCGATCTCGTCGATGCACTCGATCGTGATCAAGGTCGAGTCCATGTCCATGGCAACCAGACCGAAGTCGTTCAGCGGGCGTCCCGCTTCGACAAACGCGTAGTCCAGTTGATGCGTGCCGCAATACACGTCGAGATCGGGGCGCTGGGCGATATCGGCATCGGCGATACGAATCGCTTGCGGGTCGATGGCGATTGCATGCGAGCCGCGTGCAAGTGCGACGAGCGCTTTGTGATGATCGGCGGAAAGAGGCGCGGGACTTTGGATGACGAGGTTCATAGGTAAGGCGGCAAAGCGAAAGAGGGCGGGCGCGCGACGCGCGGACAATCCCGCTATTGTAACGGCTCGCCGACGCGTGGTTTGAGGCCAAGGCTCGACGCTGTGGCGGCAAATTGGGCAATACGTGCCGCGTCGCTTAGTGCCATCCTGCTTTTAACCCCGCTGCTCGTCGTTCATGGTTCACCCCCGCCGCGCTCCGTATCTTTTGCCGACTTGACGCAAGTCTTACAACCGCTTGCACGTGCCCTGCGCCCGCCGCTGGCACCGCGCGATGCACTGGCCCGTCTGCGGGTGACGCGTCGTGACCGTGCGATCCATGCCGGCCGCCGTGGCACGCTTGCTGCTTCACCGAAGGTCTTAGGCCTTGGGGAGCGGACGATGGCACACATGATCTGGAAAGGCGCAATCAGCTTCGGCCTCGTCCACGTACCGGTGCAACTCTATCCGGCAACGCAGTCGGAGAAGGTCGGTTTCAATCTGCTCGACAAGCGCACGATCGATCCGATCGGCTACAAGCAGATCAACAAGCGCAGCGGCAAGGATGTGGCGCGCGAGAACATCGTGCGCGGATTCGAATATGAGAAGGACAAGTACGTCGTGCTGTCGGACGACGAAATCCGCTCGGCGAATCCAGAGTCGACGCAAACCGTCGACATTCTCGCTTTCGTCGACGCGCCCGATATCTCGTTCCTCTATCTCGACACGCCGTATTACCTCACGCCCGATCGCAAGGGCGAGAAGGTCTATGCGCTGCTGCGCGAAGCCATGAAGGCATCGGGCAAGATCGGCGTGGCGAACGTGGTGCTGCACAACAAGCAGCATCTCGCCGCGCTGATTCCGGTCGGACCGATGCTGGCGCTCAACACGCTGCGCTGGGCCGCCGAGGTCCGCGATTTCGACGAATTCAAGGTGCCCGCGGACGGCGTGAAAAAAGCCGGCGTGACGAGCCGCGAACTCGATATGGCGAAAAAGCTGATCGAGGATATGAGCGACACGTGGAACCCGTCGGACTATCACGACACCTTCCGCGACGACATCATGGCGCTGGTGGAGCGCAAGATTCACGAAGGCAAGACCGAAGAAATCACGGAAGTCGAAACGCCGCGCGAATCGCGGCAGTCGGCTGATATTCTCGATTTGTCTGATTTGCTCAAGCGCAGCTTAGGACGAGGCGGCAAAGGCAAGCCGGCTGCCGGCTCGCGCAAAGCGGCCGCGGACGACGAGGATGAGGACGAAGCCGACGACGAAGACGACGACACGTCGGATGACGCATCGCCGGCCAGAAAAAAGGTTTCCGCAAAAGCGCCGGCGCGCAAAACGTCCACGCGATCCGCCCCAAAGACCGCGGCCCGTAAAACGTCGGCCCCGGCTACGCGCGGTGCGAATCGCGGTGTTGCCGCCAAAGCCGCGCCGGCGGCGCGCAAGCGTCGCGCGGCGGCCTGATCTTCGGGCACGCGCGCCGGATTCTTCATGAACTCGCCATGAACGACAGGCTCGATCTCTACAAGCGCAAGCGCCGTTTCGATGAAACGCCGGAGCCGTCGGGCGTGGCCGCGCGTCGCAAAACGCGCGACAAGGCTGCCGCCGATGCCGCGTTGTCCTACGTGATTCAGGAACACAACGCGCGTCATCTTCACTACGATTTCCGGCTCGAATTGAACGGGAGTCTGCTGTCGTGGGCGGTGCCGAAGGGACCGAGTCTCGATCCGTCGGTCAAACGCCTCGCGGTGCATGTCGAAGATCATCCGCTGGAATACGGCTCGTTCGAAGGCGAGATTCCGCCGGGCAATTACGGCGCGGGTTCGGTGCTCGTGTGGGACCGCGGAACGTGGGAGCCGGTCGGCGGCGCTGCTCAGGCAGCGAAAGACTACGCCGGCGGCAAGCTCAAGTTCAGGTTGCACGGGGAAAAACTTCAGGGCGGCTGGACGATCGTTCGCAGCCGCATGCGCGGCAGCGGCGACAAGGAGCAATGGCTGCTCATCAAGGAACGCGACGACGAAGCGCGCGACGAAAGCGAATACGACGTGCTGAAAAAGCGGCCCGGCAGCGTACTGGCCGGCAAGGCGACGCGCAAAGCCGCATCCAGAGCGAAAGCCGGTACGACCGCGGACGCGCGCGCCGCTTCCAAAGCCAGCACGAGCGCCAGATCCAAAAAACCTGCGACGCGACGCGCCGACCCCAAGCAAACCGACATCGTCGCCACGCGCAGCACGGATTCGCTGCGCGAGCTGGCCGCTGCGCCCGCCATTCAGGGAGCGGTCAAGGCGGCATTGCCCGCTTCGTTCAAGCCGCAACTGGCCACGCTCGTCGACGCGGCGCCGCCGGGCGATGCCTGGTCGTACGAGATCAAGTTCGACGGATATCGCGTGCTGGTTCGCATCGACCGTGCGGGCAAGCGTGACGCCGTGAAAATTTTCACGCGAGCCGGCAACGACTGGACCGCGAAGTTCAGCAAGCAGGTAAAGGCCTTCGATCGCCTCGATATCGAGCGCGCCTGGCTCGACGGCGAAGCGGTCGTGCTCGACGCGAACGGCGTGCCGAATTTTCAGGCGCTGCAGAACGCGTTCGACGCGCATCGTCCGCAAGACATTGTCATCTATCTGTTCGACGTGCCGTTTCTGAACGGCTACGACTTGCGTGGCGTGCCGCTCGAACAGCGCCGCGCCATTTTGCGCGCGCTGCTCGACGCGGACGACGACAGCGTGCTGAGATTTTCGAACGACTTCGACTTCAGCGCCGACGATCTGCTGAAGAGCGCCTGCGACATGGCGCTCGAAGGCATCATCGGCAAGCGGCGCGATAGCGCTTATACGTCAGGACGTTCGCAGGCGTGGATCAAGCTCAAGTGCCGACGGCGCCAGGAGTTCGTGATCGGCGGCTATTCGGAACCGGCCGGCAGCCGCGCGGCGTTCGGCGCGCTGCTGCTCGGTGTGTATGACGAAGACGGCAAATTGCAGTATGCCGGTCGCGTCGGCACGGGTTTCGATGCGGCGCTATTGCGCTCGGTGAAAAAAGCGCTCGACGCTCACGAAACGCAGCGCATGCCGTTTGCCAGCGCCCCGCGCGAGCGCAGCCGGACGCCGGTGCATTGGGTCGAACCGAAGCTGGTGTGCGAATGCAATTTCGCGGAATGGACCAGCGAGCGCATCGTGCGACAGGCGTCGTTCGTCAGCCTGCGCGACGACAAACCGGCGCGACAGATCGTCAAGGAAGCACCTCGTCAAGGAGCCGACGTGGAACAGCACAACGACACCGTGTCAGATGACGCCGCTAGCGGCGCAGCCAAACCGCGTACAACGAAAAAAGCCGGTACGGTTAAGGCGAAGTCTGTTGATGCGGCTGCGCCGAAGACGACGGCGAGAAAGAGCGCAGCGAAGAAGGCGGCAGTCACCAAGGCGACGTCCAGTCCGACATCAAGCCGGAAAGCAGCCACAACCAAAGCGGCAACAACGAAAGCAGCAACAGCGAAAGCCGCAACCAAAACAGCCACAACCAAAACAGCCACAACCAAAACAGCCACAACCAAAACAGCCGCAACCAAAACAGCCGCAACCAAAACAGCCGCAACCAAAACAGCCGCAACCAAAACAGCCGCAACCAAAACAGCCACAACCAAAACAGCCGCAACCAAAACAGCCGCAACCAAAACAGCCACAACCAAAACAGCCACAACCCAAGACCGCATCGAAATCGCCGGCGTGCGCGTGTCCCATCCCGATCGTGTCATCGACACCCGCAGCGGGACGCGCAAGATCGACCTCGTGCGGTACTACGAATCCGTGGCTGAGTGGATGCTGCCGCATGTGCAGGACCGTCCGGTGTCGCTCGTGCGCGCGCCGGAAGATATCGGCGGCGAACTGTTCTTCCAGAAACACAGCCAGAAGCTGTCGATTCCGAATGTCACGCAGCATCCGGGACTCGATCCGGGACATCCGCCCTTGATCAGCGTCGACACGGTCGAGGCGCTGGTCGGCGCGGCGCAGATGGGCACGGTCGAATTTCATACGTGGAACGGCGTGGTGTCGAACCTCGAAAAGCCCGATCGCATGGTGTTCGATCTCGACCCCGATGCATCGCTCGGCTGGGAGCGCATGATCGAGGCCGCGCAACTCACGCGCTCGCTGCTCGAAGAACTCGGCCTCGTGTCGTTCTGCAAGACGAGCGGCGGCAAAGGCTTTCACGTGGTCGTGCCGCTCGCGAAGCAAGCCGGCTGGGACGAGGTGAAGGAGTTCTCGCAGGCGGTCGCGCAGCATATGGCAAGCACCTTGCCCAAATACTTCAGCGCAAAGATGGGCGCGCAGAACCGCAAACAAAAAATCTTCGTCGACTATCTGCGTAACAACCGCGGGTCGAGCACGGTCGCGGCGTTTTCGTCGCGCGCACGGCCGGGGCTCGGCGTTTCCGTGCCGCTGGCGTGGGACGAAGTGCCTCACACCACGAGCGGCGATCAATGGAACATCGACAACCTGCACGAACGTCTCGCGGATCTCAAGCGTGATCCGTGGGCGGATTATGCCGGCACACGTCAGCGTATTACCGCTGCCATGAAAAAGCGGCTGGCCGGCGCGGCATGAATGTGAATCCTGCCGGTTTCGACCGTGACCCCAGCCGCGTGCAGACATGCCTCACGGCATGTCTGCACCTCATTCCATGAATACAAAAAGGAGCAAGCCATGAAGACTTCCGCCCAATCGTCGGACGGCGACAAGCAAGCCGATCCGCACGCGAAAAAAGAGCCGCGTTCCATGCAGGAGGCGTCCGCGCCGCTGCCGCATGAAGCCGATCAGAATCCGGAGTCGCAACACGAAGACGGTCCACGCGATGTCGGCAAGCAGGCGCATCGCGACCTCGAACGCGGGCTGAAAGACACGGACCGTCGCGGCGGCGACGAGTACCAGAAGAAGACGCAGAACGACGCGCATACCGACGTGAACGCCGACAGTCAGTCGAGCGGCAAGCCGGCAAAAACCGCGGGCAAGCACTGAGCGATGGTCGTGCCGCGCACGGCCGGCTCATGCAGTTGCGGGTAGCGTTACCGTGGCGCTATGCCGCTTGCACGGACTCGCCGCGTCTCATTGCGACGCGTCGGGCTGACGGTCCCAATACGGCGGATCGCCGAAGTGTCCGGCGAGAAACTCGATGAACGCGAGCGTCTTCGGCGGCACGAATGCGCGGCTCGGATAGACCGCCCAGATCGCCACGTTCTCCGCGAGAGGATAGGCGTCGAGCACGCTGACAAGTGCGCCGCTGCGCAAATGCGGCGCCACGTCCCACGTCGATTTCAATGCGATGCCGAAGCCGTCGAGCAAGGCATCGCGGATCACTTCGCCGTTGTCGGTGACGAGCCGGCCGCTCACGCGCACGTCGAGCGGTCCCGCGGGCGTGACGAAGGCCCAGTCGCGCTGATCGGACAGGATGATGCACTCGTGCCGCGGCAATTCCGACGGATGATGCGGCGTGCCGTGCGCCGCGAGATAAGCCGGCGACGCGCAGATCACGCGGCGATTCACGGCGAGGCGCCGCGCCACCAGCGACGAATCTTTCAGCACGCCAATGCGGATCGCCACGTCGATGCCGGCGTCCACCAGATCGACCAGTTGATCGGTCAGTCTCAGATCGACGCTGACGCCGGGATAGCGCCGCAAGAATTCGCTGATGACCGGCGAGACATGCTGACGTCCGAACGAGGAGGGCATCGACACGCGCAGCCGGCCTTGCGGCTCTGCCTGCGCGCGACCGACCGACGCGCGTGCGGCATCGGCGGCGTCGAGCAGGCTCTGGGCGCGCGTCATGAACACTTCGCCGTCCTGCGTGAGACTGATCCGGCGCGTGGTTCGATGCAACAGCCGTGCGCCGAGCAATTTTTCCAGCTGCGCGATCCGCGAACTCGCCACGGCCGCCGAGAGGCCGAATTCCCGCCCCGCCGCCGATACGTTGGCGAGCAGGGCCGCCCGCACGAACAGCGCGACGTCGAGCAGATCGAGCCGCTCGCGCGCGTCGGGCGTGGTGGACATGGCGCGAGCCGCGTCCGTGGGAAGGTCCTGACTCATTATCTGGATTTTCAAAAAGATGTTTCAGTCATTATGGCTGTTTTCGAAGAGGAAAGATGGCTCTACGATGACTTCATTCCAACCTCTTCGATATTCAAAACCAGGAGCCTGTCATGAAAGCCGTAGGTCTTTACCGCTATTTGCCGATCGACCAGAACGAATCGCTCGTCGACGTCGAAATCAGTCAGCCGGAGGCGACCGGACGTGACCTGCTCGTGAAGGTCGAAGCGATCTCGGTCAATCCGGTCGACACCAAAGTGCGCGCGCCGAAAGAGACCGTCGAAAAAGCGCCGCGCGTGCTCGGCTGGGACGCTGCCGGCACGGTCGCCGCGGTCGGTCCGGAGGTGACCTTGTTCAAGGTGGGCGATCCGGTGTTTTACGCGGGCAGCATCACGCGGCCCGGCGCGAACAGCGAGTTTCATCTGGTCGACGAGCGCATCGTTGGGCGCAAACCGGCGTCGCTCGATTTCAGTCATGCCGCCGCCTTGCCGCTGACGGCGATCACCGCATGGGAAGCGCTGTTCGACCGGCTCGGCGTGTCGCCGCAAGGCGCGCACGAAGGCCGCACGGTGTTGATCGTGGGCGGCGCGGGTGGTGTCGGCTCGATCGGTATCCAGCTCGCCAAACAGCTTGCGAAGCTGACGGTGATCGCAACGGCCTCGCGTCCGGCGTCCGCGAAATGGGCGAGCGAACTCGGCGCGGATCACATCGTCGATCACTTCGGCGACGTGCCCGCGCAGTTGAAGCAGATCGGGATCGACCAGGTCGATTACGTGCTGATCTTCAACGACACCGACCGTCATTTCCCGATGGCCGCGCAGATCATCAAGCCGCAAGGCGGCATCTGCTCGATCGTGGAAAACAGCAAGCCCGTGCCGGTCGAATTGCTGAAGGCAAAGAGTGCGGCGTTTCACTGGGAATTCATGTTCACGCGCTCGATGTTCGGCACGCCCGACATGATCGAACAGCACAAGCTGTTGACGGAAGTGGCGCGTCTCGTGGATTCCGGTTTGCTGCGCACCACGGTCGGTCAGGACCTCGGCACGATCAACGCGCAGAACCTGCGTCGCGCGCATGCGTTGCTCGAAGAAGGGCGCGCGATCGGCAAGCTGGTGTTGACCGGTTTCTAGCCGGCTGCGTTATCCGCAGGGCCGCGTGACGGGAAAACTGCGTCGGCGCAAGCGGGTTAACACCCGCTTGCAACGCAGCGCGCGCGGCGCCGCTTGGCGTTAGACTGACAGGGCAGCATGCTCAAACAGTTGCGTGTCTCGCGGCTCGCCCGGCGAGTGAACCTCCGGGCGATGTGCAGGCAGTAGCGCTTTCAGCGAGCGCGCAGCGGCACAACAAGGAGGTGACAGTATGCGCTCCAGCTTCAGACTCTCCGCCGTTTTCGCCCGCGTTCCGGCCGTTGCAGCGTTTGGCACGACGCTCGCCGCGACGTACGCGCTCTCGCTCGCGCCCGCGTTGTTCGCCCCGGCCGCCGAGGCCGCCACACCCATCACGGTCACGTCGCAGTCCGCGCTGGACGGCCCGATCCGCTACACGGTTCGCGTCACGTCCAAGCAGTTCGGCAACTCGCAGGAGACCCGCACCATCCGTTCGGGTGAGTCCGACGACTTCACGTGGAAGACCGTTCCGCCCGGCGGTCCGGTGCCGGGCACGGATGCCTGCCCGAACTACGCCTCGCTACCCATCGACACCAACGGCGCGATGATCCGTCAGACGCAGATCCGCTTTGCGCCGGTGGTAGGCGGCGATGGAACCGCGACGGTGCAACTGAACTTCCAGGCGCAGACGCCGCACGGTGTCAAAACCGTGACAGCGGGCGGCAAAACGCTCAAGTGTCCGAACGACGTCACTGTCAGTCAGATTTTGCGCTTCACGATGCCGGTGAACGGCAGCACCAAGACGCTGACGCTCAACGACGGCACGGAAGTCACGGTGACGGCCAAGCGCTGAAAGGCCCGGCTCTGAGGCGTGGGCGCGCCGTGTCGTGTCGTTCGATGTCGTTCAGCGCTGCGACGTGGCCCGCTCGACCAGCCGCGCCGACAGAAAGCGGTGCTCCGCCGAGAACAGCCGCCGATAGGTCAGCAGCACCGCGCCCACCGTGCCCAGCGCCGACGCCGCCGCGATCAGGAACATGATGACGATCTGATAACGCACGGCCTGTAGCGGCGACTGGCCGGCCAGCACCTGACCCGTCATCATGCCGGGCAGACTCACCACGCCCACCACGGCCATCTGGTTGAGCGTCGGCATCATGCCCGCGCGCACCGCCTGACGCGCGGGCGCCTGCGCCGCTTCCCAGCGCGTGGCGCCGAGTGCGAGCGCCATGTCGACGCGATCGCGCCGCGCCGTCAGTTCCTCCGTCATCCGTTCGATGCCGAGCGATACGCCCGTGAGCGTATTGCCTAGGATCATGCCGAGAATCGGAATCGCGTATTGCGGCTCGTACCACGGATGAATGCGGATCACCACGAACAGGCCGACCGCCGCCACGAGCCACGAACTGACCCAGATCGACAGCACGCTGTCCGCGCGTTGTCCGGCATAGGTGCGGCTGCCGCGTCCCGCGCCCGCGAAGCCGGCGATCAGCGTCATCACGATCATCAAAGGCAGGACGACGAACCAGTGGTCGTACCGGAACACCCAGCCGAGCACGTAGCCGATCGCCAATAGCTGCACGATGGTCCGCAGCGCAGCCCAGGCGAGCTTGCGTTCGAGATCGAGTTTGAGCGCGACTGAAATCGCGCCGTTCACAACGATCAGCAACGCGGCGATCGCGACGTCCCAGAGACTCAGATTCTGCAAGGTCATTGTGGCGTTTCCTCGTGAGTCTGCGCCGCGCTGGACTCGTCCAGCACGCCGGCGCGCATGGTGAGGTGACGGTCGCTCATGCGTGCGGCCTGCGCCGGATCGTGCGAGACCCATATCGATGCATGGCGTCCGCGTTCGGCATCGAACCAGGCCTGCACCAGCGCTTCGATGGCATGCGACGACTCCGGGTCCAGCGAGGCCGTCGGTTCGTCGAGCAGCAGCACTTCGGGCGTGAGTTGCAACACGCGGATCAGCGCGGCGATCTGCGCCTCGCCGCCCGACAGTTCGCTCGCCCGCTGATCGAGAAAGCCGTCGCCGCGACCGGCCTGCTTCGCGAGACTCGCGGCGCGCGCGCGATCGAAACGCACGTCGCGATAAGCGCGCAATTCGAACGGATAGCGGAGGTTGTCTTCGACGCTACCGTCGAGCAGCGCGGGACGCTGCCGGATATACGCGACATTGCGCCGGTAACGTGGGATGGAAGCACGTTCGACCGGCGCGCCATGCCATGCGATGCGTCCTGCATCAATTGGATCGAGCAGCGCGAGCGCGCGTAAAAACACGCTTTTGCCGGAGCCGGACGGGCCGGTTATCGCGACCCGGTCGCCGGCATGGAGGCCGAAGCGGGTAGGTTGCAGCAACATCTGGCCGCGCAGCGCGTCGCGTCGGGTGATGCCGTCGGCGAGGACGATGGGAACATCGGTCATGAGTCGGAAAAGTGGCGTCGGTAAGGTGGGGGAATAGATGCTCTTGAATGTAGCGGCACTGTAGCGCACCCATGCCACGCGGCTCGACGGGATCAACACCGCCGTGGCCAGCCTTTTGTCAGGCATGTAACGTGCTGCCCGAAGCTCAATAAGAACGAAACCGCGGAGCCTTTGCAATGGCAGTGTCGAGCACGACAGGAAGACGAATTGCAAAAATCATCGCATGGTTGGTGGCGATCATCGTCATTCTGATCGTTGCGTTGACCATCTTTATTCTCACCTTCGACTGGAACCGGGCCCGCCCGTGGGTCAACGACAAGGTCACTCAGGCGATCGGCCGTCCTTTCGCGATCAATGGCGATCTGAAAGTGGGCTGGCGGCATCCGGTGGGCGAGACAGGCTGGCGCGGCTGGGTGCCATGGCCGCGATTCTCGGCCGCCAATATCACCGTCGGCAATCCCGACTGGACCAAACAGCCGAACTTCGCCTCGCTCGACGAAATCGATTTCCAGGTCAAGGTGTTGCCGCTGCTCGCGCACGACATCGTCATTCCGAGCATCAACCTGGTCAATCCTTCGGTCGATCTCGAACGGCTGCTCGACGGACGCAACAACTGGACGTTCAAGCTGCAGGCGTCGAGCGGCCCATCGGAATGGAAGCTCGATCTGCACGATATCGCGTTTGCCAAGGGTAACGTGGCCTTGTCGGACCAGCAGAAGAAGGTCGATCTGCAGATGGCGATCGACACGCTCGGCCAGCCGATTCCCATCGGCGAGGCGATGAAGCAGCAGGAAGCGGCGTCGCGCAGTGCGTCGGCCGAAGCGATCGGCAAGGCCGGTGCGAGCAAGCTGACGGCACAGGCGAATGCGGCCGCGGCTTCCGAGGCGTCGGCGGCGGCCGCCGCAGCGGCGTCGGGTTCGGCGTCGTCGGAGGTCAATGCGTCGGAGACGACGGCGGCCACTGGGGCGTCGGGCGCACTGACGGCGGGCGGCGCGAGCGGCGCGAGCGCGGCGGCGTCGGGCACGTCTACCACGGCCTCGGGCGCGAGCGAGACTGCAAGTGGAACCGCGAGCCGAACCGACATCCCGCCTTACGCGATCGGCTGGACCGTCAAAGGCACGTATAACAAGACGCCGGTGTCGGGCAGCGGCAAGGTCGGCGGCGTGCTGGCCCTGCAGGATGCCAACCGGCCGTTCCCCGTGCAGGCCGACGTGAAAGCCGGCGATCTGCATGTCGGCCTCGTCGGCACGATTACCGACCCGGCGCATCTGGCCGCCGTCGATCTGCGCCTCTGGCTGCAGGGCAACAGCATGGCGCGCCTGTATTCGCTGACCGGCGTGACCTTGCCGGACACGCCGCCGTACGCGACCGAAGGGCGCCTCGTCGGCCAGTTCAAGCAGGGCGGGAATGTCTTCAAGTATGAAAACTTTACAGGCCGCGTCGGCGGTAGCGATCTGAACGGCTCGCTGACCTACACGGCGCGCGAGCCGCGGCCGCTGTTGCAGGGCGAACTCGTGTCGCATCTGCTGCAGTTCTCCGATCTGGCGCCGGTGATCGGCGCGGATTCGAACGCGAGCAAGGCCAAACGCGGCGACGCCACGGCGCAGCCGAGCAACAAGGTGTTGCCGGTCGAAGAATTCCGCACCGACCGCTGGAAGGCCATCGACGCCGACGTGAAGTTCACCGGCCGCCGCATCGTGAAGGACACGAATCTGCCGATCACCGATCTGTACACGCATGTCGTGATGACCGATGGCGTGCTTTCGCTCGAGCCGCTGAAGTTCGGCGTCGCGGGCGGCTCGCTCGCGTCGAATATTCATCTGGACGGCAGCACGACGCCGCTGAAGGGACGCTTCGCGACCTCGGCGCGGCATCTGAAGCTCAAGCAGCTGTTCCCGAACTTCAAGACGATGCAGAACGCGTTGGGCGAAATCAACGGCGACGCCGCGCTGACGGCGACCGGCAATTCGCCGGCTGCGCTCGCCGCCACCTCGAACGGCGAAGTGAAGGCGCTCGTGACCGACGGCACGGTCAGCCGTCTGCTGATGGAAGCGGCCGGCCTGAACGTGGCGAACGTGGTCTACGAAAAGCTGTTCGGCAATCGCGACGTGAAGATCAACTGCGCCGCGGCGGACTTCGTCGCGACCAACGGCGTACTCGACTCACGCGTGTTCGCGCTCGACACCGACGACGCGGTCATCAACATCGACGGCAACGTGAATCTGCGCGACGAGTCGATGGATCTTGGCGTGCATCCGCATACCAAGGGATTCCGCGTGTTCTCGCTGCGCTCGCCGCTGTACGTGAAAGGCACGTTCAAGGACCCGCACGTCGGCGTGAACGCGGCGGCGCTGGCCTTGCGTGGCGGCGCGGCCGTGGGTCTCGGTCTCATCAATCCGTTCGCCGCGCTGATTCCGCTGCTTGCGCCGAGCAACAACAAGCCGCTGCCGTGCGACCAGTTGCTCTCGCAGGTTCGTCAGGCGCCCACGGCGCCGCCGCCCGGCGTCAAGCAGGCGCCCAAGCCGGCGATTTCGCTCGACGGCGCGCCGGTGAACAAGTCCTCGGGCAGCGCGTCGGCGCCGTCGAAGGCGCCCGCGCGTGCCAACAGCACGCCGCGTCAGCCGGCGACGATGTCGCCCGCCAGCGCGGCCGAATACAAAGGGAGCTGATCATGTCGCCATTCATTTCGCTACTGCCGGCAGGATGGGTCGAATGGGCGTTCGGCGGCGGCCTCTCGCTGATCTTCCTGTGGGCGATCAGCGTCGCGCCTGCGCGAGGCGACGTGAATGAATTCGAAAGGGAAGACGTGCGGGTGTCGGGCGCTTACAGAAACTAGCGGCACGCACGAAACGAAAAACCGGCGGCGGCAGATTGCCGGCGCCGGTTCAAAAAGAATGGTGAATTACCTGACGGACCTACCGCAATGATCGCGGTGCGGCATCGCCGGCGGCGTCCTGCCGCCGCACGCCACGGCGAGCGCCGACTCGGGTGGCACCGAACTCCGGAAGAATCTTGCCGCGGGCGCGGCTGGCGAACACCAGGAAGCCGAAGCCATCCGCTTCATACCAGTAGCCGCCGTTTTCGAGGCCGTCGAGCGGTTGCTCCAGCGCGTTGGTAATCGACTCGATGCAGCGACGACGCAATTCGGCTGGCGCGGGGTAGGGAGGTTGTGCTCCGCGCACGCTGCATAGCAGGACGTCGAGCCCAGGCAACACGTGCGCATACAACACCGGTTCGTCCTGCGCGCGGGCGCGCGCAATTTTGGTGTCGAGCTGACCGAACGGTTTGAAATGCCGTAGCACCGCGAGGAACGACTCATCGCCGTCCACCTTCGCGCGCCTACGCTTTTTCGGGAAGGACATAAAAATTCGCCTGAAAAAGAATTGCAAGAAACGCAGCGTCCTCATGCGACCACTCCCGGCTTCGCGCGCCGCTCGTCGATCTTTTATAGCATACGACAAGGCCGGATTCACGGTGATTCGACGACTTCGCCGCCCCACCGCTTCCCGCACGAATCATGCCGAATCGCCTCGCCGCACGCTTTCGCTTCCCAACACATCTGTCTCCATCATAGACTCACGTGCTGCCGAAAAAACATCTTGCACCAATAAAAAAGTCATTTTTATGTGGGCAAGCGCATCTTGCCACTGCATTGAAATATCTCACATTCACGTCGATAATGGCCCGTCCGGTTGCATTGCACCGTGCGGCAGCGTGCCTATCTATCTGGCATGACGCGCAAGGTGCGCGTGAACGCCGGCGCCGGTTGTCCTCACGCGTAGTCGCGGCTTGAACGATCCTTCGGGCGAACATGAAACTCTTCACCAAGGGTCTGCTGCTGATCGCAGTGCCGAGCGTGGTCGAGCTGGCGCTCCTGGGCGTCGTCTTCGATACCCAGCAGCAGACGGCACAAGCCGCGCAGTGGGTCGCCAACAGCAAGCAGATTCTTTACCAGTCGTCGGCCATCGTCGAGCCGCTGCTGCGCCAGGCGGCGCGCGTGCGCACGGCCATGGTCGTCGGCGATCCGTCGTTCATCGACCGTCGCAGTGTCTGGGTCGATCTCGGCGACCGCCTGTCCAACCTCGCCAGCCTCGTGGCCGATACGCCGCAACAGGCCGAGCGCGTGCGTAAAATGCAAGTCGCGATCGACGCCTATCGCACGCAAACGGCCGAGATTTCACAGGCGCTGCACGAGGGCGGCAATGCCCGCGCGTTCGCTGCGCTGGAGACGGGGCCGCTGCCGCAGCAGGTCGCCCTGTTTCGCGACGAACTCAGCGCGTTTGCAACCGAGGCGACGCGCCTCGACGCCGAGCGCGGCGCTGCGCTTGCGCGTCGGCGGGCGCGTCAGCAATATGCGCTGATCGCCGCGGTGCTCGGCTCGATGCTGATCTGGGCCGGCACGGCGGTGATGTTTTCGCGCGGCATCGGCCGTCGGCTGGCGGTGCTGACGGACAACGCCGAGCGTCTGGGCAGCGGTCGCGCGCTGGCGGCGCCGTTGTCGGGCAACGACGAAATCGCCTCGCTCGACGCGGTGCTGCACCAGACCGGCGCGCGTTTGCGCGCAGCGGAAAACGATCAGGCCACGCTCAAGGCGCGGCTCGAAGCGCGCGCCAAAGAACTGGCGGGCGTCAACGAAGAGTTGCGCCAGGAAACGCAAGACAACGAAATGTTCATCTACAGCGTGTCGCACGATTTGCGCTCGCCGCTGGTGAATCTGCAAGGCTTTTCGAAAGAGTTACAGGTCTCGTGCGACGAACTCGACAGCATGGTCGCGCAGGCGAATCTGCCGGACAGCGAACATCGGCGTCTGACGCATATTCTCGACGGCGACGTGCGCGAGTCGCTGCAATATCTGCGCACCGCCGTGACACGGGCCGCAGCTATCATCGACGCGCTGTTGCGTATTTCACGCGCCGGGCGGCTCGAATACCAGTGGCAACGCGTGAGCGTGGGGCGCGCGGTGGGACGCGTGGTGGACGCATTGCAAGGTGCGATCACCCAGCGTGCGGTGGTGGTCACCGTGCGCGAGTTGCCGCCCGCCTGGGGCGATCCGGGCGCCATCGAACAGATATTCGGCAACCTGATCGGCAATGCGCTGAACTATCTCGATCCGGCGCGTAACGGGCGCATCGAGATCGGCGCGCTGGACTCGGAGCCGGTGGACGAAACGGAGCCGCGCGCGCTGCGCACGCGCACGTATTACGTGCGCGACAACGGTCTCGGCATTCCGGCCGCGTATATGTCGAAAGTGTTTCGCGCGTTCCAGCGTCTGCACGGCGACGTGGCGAACGGCGACGGCATCGGGCTCGCGGTGGTGAGGCGCATGGTGGAGCGGCATGGGGGCCGCGTGTGGGTGGAGTCGGCGGAGGGTGCGGGGTCGACGTTTTTCGTCGTCCTGCCGGAACAGCCGACGCGTCTCTGAGCGGCTTCGGGCGTCGGGATGCCTGAAGCTTGCGTGAGCGGCGCGGCGTGCGAGAATCTGGAACGCCTGATTCCAACGGATCGTTAGCACGGAGCGGATATGAGTCAAGGGAAAACGGTCAGCATCGTGCTGATCGAAGACGACGACGGCCACGCCACGTTGGTGGAGCGCAATCTGCGCCGTGCCGGCATTTCCAACGGGTTCGTGCGCTTTCACGACGGCCAGCAGGCGCTCGACTATTTCTTCGGACCCGCGCCGACGGACGCCGCCGCGAACGGTCTGCCGGCACGCGAAGATCTGACGAATTTCGTCGTGCTGCTGGACCTGAAAATGCCGCGCGTCGACGGTTTCGAGGTTCTGCGGCGTCTGAAAGAATCGCCGCTGACGGCGGCCGTGCCGGTGATCGTGCTCACCACCACGGACGACCCGCGCGAAATTACCCGCTGCTACGAACTCGGCTGCAACGTCTATATCACCAAGCCGGTCGAATACGATGCGTTCATCGAAGCGGTGCGCCGTCTCGGCTTCTTCCTGCAAGTGGTCAAGCTGCCGCCGGGGCACCGATTCAGCAAGCCGTAGCCGTCGCGCTGCGGCGAAGGCGCGCCGAAAGCGCCGTATGACAACATAATCACATCAGACCTAGCCAGAGAAGACTTCGCATGACCGAAGAAGTGTCCACGCAACCCGCGGCCTACGTGCTGGTCGTCGATGACGACGAAGGCATCCTGCGGCTCGCGCGCAAGTCGCTCGAGCGGGCAGGCTGCCGCGTCGCGATCTGCAACAGTGTGGAAGCGGCACGCGAACGGCTTGCCGCCGGAGGCCCCGATCTGCTGGTGCTCGATTACCAGTTGAGCGGCCCGGAAACCGGCCTCGATTTCTTCCGGCGCTTGCGCACGGAAGGCGTGCGGATCCCGGCCATTCTCGTGACGGGTTTCACCGACGAATCGCGCGTGATCGAAGCATTGCGCGCCGGGGTGTCCGACGTCGTGCCGAAATCCGGCGATTATCTCGACTATCTGCCCGAAGCCGTCGAGCGCGTGCTGTCGCAGGTGCGTCTGCAGAAGGCCTCGGACGAAGCCTTGCTGCTGCGCGATCGCGAACAGCATTACCGCACGCTCTCGGAAGCGTTGCCGCATCTGGTATTGACCTGCAACGCGGCGGGCGACTGCGATTTTCTGTCCAAGCAATGGTTCGACTACACCGGGCTCGCCGAAAGCAGTTCGTTGGGTCTCGCGTGGCTCGACGCCGTGCATCCGGACGATCGTGAGCAGGTTCGGCAAAGCTGGCTCAAGGCGGTGTCGAGCGGGGCGGCCGATTACCGCCACGAATTGCGCATCCGCCGTCACGATGGCGAATACCGCTGGTTCGACGCGCGCGCGGTTGCCATGCGCGACGCCGACGGCACGGTCAGGAAGTGGTTCGGCAGTTGCACCGACATCCATACGCAGCGCGAGGCCATCGAGGAACGCGAACGTCTGCTTGCGTCCGAGCAGGCCGCGCGGCAAACCGCCGAGGACGCCAACCGGGCGAAAGACCGCTTCCTCGCCATGCTGTCGCACGAGTTGCGTACGCCGCTCACGCCGGTGCTGGCCGGTGCCAGCGTGCTCGAAATGATTCCCGGCATGCCCGAACAGGCGCGCGCGAGCGTGCGCATGATCCGCCGCAACGTCGAACTCGAAGCACGCTTGATCGACGATCTGCTCGACCTGACGCGCGTGGCGAACGGCAAGCTGCGGCTCTCGCTCGAAACGGTGGACGTGAACGACGTGATCGACAGCGTGCTCGAACTGTTTCGCAGCGAAATTCAGGTCAAGCAGCAGGACGTGCACATCCAGAAGCTGGCCCAGCATCACTACGTGCTGGCCGATCGCGCGCGCCTGCAGCAGATGTTGTGGAACCTCATCCGCAATGCCGCCAAGTTCACGCCCGACGGCGGCCATATCTACGTCCGCACGCGCGACGAACGCATGCACGTGCAGATTTCGGTCGAAGACACGGGCATCGGCATCGAGCCCGAACAGATCGGCAAGCTGTTCAATGCGTTCGAGCAGGGCAACCAGAACATGACGCGACAATTCGGCGGCCTCGGTCTCGGTCTCGCGATTACCAAGGCGCTGACCGACGTGCACGGCGGCACCGTCACCGCGCAGAGCCCCGGTGCGCACTGCGGCGCCACCTTCACCATCACGCTTCCGACCGCCGCTGCGCCGCTCGAAACGACGCCGGTGGTGGCGGCCAGCGAAGTGCACGCCGCGAGTCTGTTGAACATTCTGCTGATCGAAGATCACGAAGACACGGCCGAGGTCATGGCGCAGCTGATTCGCACTTTGGGTCACGATGTCACGGTCGTAGGCCGGGTAGACGATGCCCTGGCGGCAACCCAGTTGCAGGAATTCGATCTGGTAATCAGCGACGTGGGTTTGCCCGACGGCACCGGCCTCGATTTCGTCAAGGCGTTCCGCGAGCGCTCGGACGTGCCGGCGGTCGCCCTGACGGGTTTCGGCACCGACGAGGACGTGCGCCGTTGTCTGAGCGCGGGCTTCAGCTCGCATCTCACCAAGCCTGTCAATTTCGGCCAGCTTGAAACGATGATCGACAGCGCGGCGAGCGTGAAGGCGCAGAAAGAGGCGTAGCGTTGCGCCATCGCGCGCGAGGTGCTGGACATGAAAAAGGCCTGCTGTGTGAATCGCTCACACAGCAGGCCTTTCTGTTTGCGCCAATAGCTGCCCGTTACGGACGCGGCGCACCCTTCAACGAATCGCGAATCTCGCGCAACAGCAGCACGTCTTCAGGCGTGGGCGGTGGCTCGGCCGGCGCGGCTTCAGCGGGCTTGCGCAGATTGTTGATGAACTTGACCATCAGAAAGATGATGAACGCGAGAATCACGAAGTTGATGGCGACCGTAATGAACGAGCCATAACCGAACACCGCGACACCTGCTGTTTGCAGGTCTTTATACGATTCGGGACTGCCTTTGAAACTCGGCGGGATGTCGCCGAGACGGATGAACTTGTTGGAGAAATCGAGGCCGCCCGTAGCGACGCCGACAACCGGCATGATCAGGTCTTTCACAACTGAATTGACGATGGTGGAAAACGCGCCGCCGATAATCACCCCGACCGCGAGATCCATTACGTTGCCCTTGAGGGCGAATTCCTTGAATTCCTTGACCATGCTCATACAGGTTCCTCCCAGAAGTCGATGGGTCAATGATACCAACCTGATAAGGATAGGCTAGTCTTTTGGCCGGGAATGTGAGGATTGATTTTTATTCTGGAAAGTGTGACTCACCATGACGCGCATGCTCGATGTGCGTGGCAAAAGTGACCGGGTCGGTGTTGGTGCCGCAAAGCAGAACGCCCACGCGTTTGCCTTGCAAGGTTTCGCGCAGCGGTCCGAGCAAGGCCGCGGTAGCAGCGGCACAAGCGGGCTCGACGGCCAGCTTCAGTTGTCCGAACAAGGTCAGCATGGCCGAGCGCAGCTGGTTGTCGGATACGGTGACGAGCTGGTCGATATGGCGGCGACACAGTTCGTAGCTGTATTGCTCGGTATGCGGCGCGGCCAGCGAATCGGCGATGGTGTGCATGTGACCCATCTTGATGGTGTGATTGGCCGCGAAACTCTTGCCCATTGCGTCCGAGCCTTCGGGCTCCACGCCATACACATGCACGTTCGGATTGGCGAGGCGCATGGCGGTGGACACGCCGGCCGCAAGCCCGCCGCCGCCGATGGGCACGATCACCGCGTCGAGATCGGGCGTTTGCGTGGCCCATTCGTAGCCGAGCGTGGCCGAACCCAGCACCGTGCGATAGCCGTTGAACGGATGCACGAACACGCGGCCTTCTTCGGCTTCGATGCGACGCACGAGATCGAACGCTTCGGCGATGTTGTCGGCGAATACGATGTCGGCGCGATACTGCCGGCACAGCGCGATGCGCGCAGGGTTCGCCGCGTGGAACAGCACCACCTTCGCGCTGATGCCGAGGCGCATGGCCGCGTACGCCACGGCCACCGCATGATTGCCGCCCGACACGCACGTGACGCCCGCGCTGCGTTGCGCTTCGTCGAGTGCGAGCAGGTTGGTGAACGCGCCGCGCGCCTTGAAACTGCCGCTTGCCTGCAACAACTCGAACTTGAAATTGACCACCGTGCCTTCGAGCGACGGGAAGTCCTGCCGGTCGAACACCGGCGTTCGCACGACCCACGGCGTCAACGCAAAATGCTGCGTGGCGATGTCGTCCAGCGTGGGGATCGGCTCGCCGTCGATCGTGTGGTCGGTGTGCTGCGGTGTAGCGGTTGACATGGCTTTGAGCGCGCGGCTAGGCGTGTTGCAGTGGATTGCCTCGATATGTCTATGACTCGTTTCGGCGCGCGCAGTTTCAGTGCGCGTGGGCCTCGACCGACATGCTGTGAATGAATTTCTGCAGGAAGCGCTCGCATGCCACGAGTTGATCCAGCGCCACGAATTCATTGGCCTTGTGCGCCTGCTGGATGTCGCCGGGGCCGCACACGATGCTCGGAATGCCGGCCAGCGAGAACAGACCGGCCTCGGTGCCGTACGCGACTTTGCGCTTGTCCTGATCGGCGGTGAGCGCGCGCACGAGTTGCGTGATGGCCGCTTGTTCAGACGAATCGAGCCCCGGCGCCGCGGCGATTTTGGTGATCTCGATCGCGGCGGAAGGATGCTCGCGCAACATCTTCGGCAGCAGCGTTTCGCGGGCGTACTGGTCGATGCGCGCGAAGATCGGTTCCGGGTCGAGCGTGGGCAGATTGCGGAATTCGAACTGGAATTTGCACTCGGCCGGCACCGTGTTGATCGCATTGCCGCCCACGATCGTGCTGGTTTGCGCGGTCGTGAAAGGTACGTCGTAGAGTTCGTCGAACGGGCCTTGCTCGCGGAACTGATCGGCCATGTCGCGGATATAGCAGATCAGGCGCGCGGCGTATTCGATGGCGTTCAGGCCTTTCGGCGTGAGCGACGAATGCGCCGCCTGGCCGCGCACGCAGCACTGATACGCATTGATGCCCTTGTGCGCCACGATCGGCCGCATGCTGGTCGGTTCGCCGACGATGCAGCCGTCCGGTTTCACGCCGCGCTTCATCAGATCGGCGATCAGGAGCGGCGCGCCGGCGCAGCCCACTTCTTCGTCGAACGAGAGGGCGAAGTGAATCGGCCTCGCGAGTTTGGTGCGCTGCATCTCGGGCACCATCGCGAGCGCCGCGCCGATGAAGCCTTTCATGTCGCAGGTGCCGCGACCGTAGAGTTTGTCGCCGCGCACTTCGGGCTTGAAGGGATCGCTGTCCCATTGCTGGCCGTCCACGGGCACGACGTCGGTGTGGCCCGAGAGCACCACGCCGCCGCTGGTTTCGCCGTCGTGGGCGGGAATCGTGGCGAACAGGTTGGCCCATTTGCCGTCGCGCTGGTCGTGCGTGAGGGTGGCTTCGATGCCGACGGCGCGCAGTTCGTCGCGCACGGTTTCGATCAGGCCGAGATTCGGATTGCGGCTCACCGTGTCCATCGACACGAGGCGGGTGACCCAGGGGAGCGAGGCGGGATTTGCAGCAGATGAGGCTTGAGCGGAGGCGGGTGTTGACGAGGACTGCGCTGAATCAGCGACGTAGGACATGACAAGACTCCAGCTTTTAAGTCTTTCGATCATACCCAAAAAAAATCGCCCCGTATGCTGCGGAACGCGTTTGCGCACCGCAGCATGAGCGAAAAACGGCCAGACGTAGCGCGTTTTTATCGTGCTGCGCCGACGGCCATGTCAGCGCAGCGCCACGTCGAGCTTAGCGCGCCGCGGCGGGAGAAGCGGTGCCGCGACTCGGCGTGCCGAGCGCGCGCAAGGTTTCCTTCACCGTCGCCACGCGCACGGCGAGGTCGGGGCTGCGGGTTTCGATGCGCAGCTTGTCCTGACCGGCGAGCTTGATGTGCTTGTGCTTCTGCACCATCTCGATGATCCGCATGGCGTCGATCGGCGGATTGGGGATGAACTGCAAGCCGATCACCGCTTCGCCCGCGTCGATCTTCGAAATGCCCAGCGGCTTCGCGGCAAGACGCAGACGATGCGTTTCCACCAGCGCATGCGCTTGCGGCGGCAACTTGCCGAAGCGGTCGATCAACTCTTCCTGGATGCTGTCGATCGAATCGCTGTGTTCGCAATTGGCGAGCCGCTTGTAGAGCGACAAACGCTCCTGCACGTCGCCGCAATAGTCCGCCGGCAAGATGGCGGGCGCATGCAGGTTGATCTCGGTGGTAGCGGCGAGCGGCGCGGTGAGATCGGGCTCCTTGCCTTCCTTGAGCGCTTTCACGGCGTCGTTGAGCATGTCCGTGTAGAGCTGGAAGCCGATCTCGTGAATCTCGCCGGATTGCTTGTCGCCCAGCACTTCGCCCGTGCCGCGAATTTCCAGGTCGTGCATGGCGAGATAGAAGCCCGAGCCGAGTTCTTCCATCTGCTGGATGGCTTCGAGACGGCGTTGCGCCTGCTTGGTGAGACCTTGCGGGTCATGCACGAGCAGATACGAATACGCCTGGTGATGCGAGCGGCCCACGCGGCCACGCAACTGGTGCAATTGCGCAAGGCCGAATTTGTCGGCGCGGTGAATCAGGATGGTGTTCGCGCTCGGCACGTCGATGCCGGTTTCGATAATGGTCGTGCACAGCAGAACGTTGGCGCGTTGCGCGACGAAATCGCGCATCACGCGTTCGAGTTCGCGTTCGTGCATCTGGCCGTGAGCGACTGCGATGCGTGCTTCGGGCACGAGTGCCTCGAGCATCTGCCGGCGGTTCTCGATGGTCTCGACCTCGTTGTGCAGGAAGTACACCTGACCGCCGCGCTTGAGCTCGCGCAGCATGGCTTCGCGAATCACGCTGTCTTCTTCGCGACGCACGAAGGTCTTGATCGCGAGGCGCTTTTGCGGCGCGGTGGCGATGACCGAAAAATCGCGCAGTCCTTCGAGCGCCATGCCGAGCGTACGCGGGATCGGCGTGGCGGTGAGGGTGAGCACATCCACCTCGGCGCGCAAGGCCTTCAGCGCCTCTTTCTGACGCACGCCGAAGCGATGTTCTTCGTCGATGACCACGAGGCCGAGGCGCTTGAACTGCACGTCGGACGACAGCAGCTTGTGCGTGCCGATCACGATGTCCACGGTGCCTTCGTTGATCTGCTGGATCGCCGCGCTCACTTCCTTGGCCGACTTGAAGCGCGAGAGTTCGGCGATGCGTACCGGCCAGTCGGAGAAGCGGTCCGTGAAGGTTTGCGTGTGCTGTTCGGCAAGCAGCGTGGTGGGCGAGAGCAGGGCGACCTGCTTGCCGCCCATCACGGCGATGAACGCGGCGCGCAGCGCGACCTCGGTCTTGCCGAAACCGACGTCGCCGCACACGAGACGGTCCATCGGTTTGCCGCTCGTCATGTCGCCGATCACGGCGGCGATGGCCGCCGCCTGGTCGGGCGTTTCCTCGAAGCCGAAGCTCTCGGCGAACTTCACGTAGTCTTTCGGTTCGAGCGGGAACGCGTGACCTTCGCGCGCGGCGCGGCGCGCGTACAGGTTCAGCAGTTCGGCCGCGGTGTCGCGGATCTGCTGCGCTGCCTTGCGCTTGGCCTTTTCCCACTGGCCGGAACCGAGCGAATGCAGCGGCGCGCTTTCCGGATCGGCGCCGCTATAGCGCGAGATCACGTGGAGTTGCGCGACCGGCACGTACAGCTTGCTCTCGCCCGCGTATTCGAGGTGCAGGAACTCGGTCTCGCCCTCGCCGAGGTCCATGGTCACGAGGCCCATGTACCGGCCGATGCCGTGCTGCGAATGCACGACCGGATCGCCGACCTTCAGCTCGGACAGATCGCGCACCATCGAATCGACGTTGCTCGCCTGTTCCTGGCGGCGGCGTCCCGCGCGGCGCGCGAGCGGCCCGTAAATTTCCGTTTCGGTGATGATCGCAATGCCGTCGACCGGCACGGCAAAGCCGTTGGCGAGCGGCGCGACGCCCAGCGAGAAACGCGCGTCGCTGCTCAGCCACTCCTGGAAACTGTCGCTCGACGTGGGGCGCAGATGATTGTCGGCCAGCAGTTGCAGCAGCGTTTCGCGCCGTCCCGCCGATTCGGCGGCGAACAGCACGCGGTTCGGCGTGCTGTCCAGATAGGCGCGCAGGGCGGCGATCGGATCGTCCGCGTGACGGTCGATCGCCAGATTGGGCAATGGGATCGACCAGCCGCCGCCCGCGTTGGCGGGCAACTGAAGGCGCGCGAAAGGCTTGGCGAAAGTGAAGAAGTCTTCGTCTGTCAGGAACAGGCGCTTCGGTTCGAGAATCGGCCGGTCGCGGTCGTGCGAGAGGAAGTTGTGGCGCTGCTTCGTGTCGTTGGTGAAGCGCCGGATCGCCGCGTCCAGATCGCCGACGAACGCGAGTTGCGCGCCTTCCGGCAGATAGTGGAACAGCGTGGCCGTTTCCTCGAAGAAAAGCGGCAGATAGTATTCGATGCCGGCCGACGGCACGCCGTTGCCGATGTCTTTATAGATCGACGCGCGGCTCGGGTCGCCCTCGAAGGTCTCGCGCCAGCGGCTGCGAAAGGCCGTGCGCGCGGCTTCGTCGAAGGGAAACTCGCGGCCCGGCAAGAGGCGCACGTCTTTGACCGGATACAGGCTGCGCTGCGTGTCCGGGTCGAACGCGCGGATCGAGTCGACCTGGTCGTCGAACAGGTCGATCCGGTAGGGCAAGGGCGAGCCCATCGGGAAAAGATCGAGCAGCGAGCCGCGTACGCAGTATTCGCCCGGACGCACCACCTGGCTCACGTGTTCGTAGCCGGCGAGCGTCAACTGTGCCTTCAGCTTGGCTTCGTCCAGACGCTCGCCTTGCGAGAACGCGAAGGTATAGGCCGCCATGAACGACGCCGGCGGCATGCGGTAGAGCGCCGTGGTGGCGGGCACCAGCAGGATGTCGCAGCGGCCTTCGCCGAGGTCGTGCAGGGTGGCGAGACGCTCGGAGACCAGATCCTGGTGCGGCGAAAAGGTGTCGTAAGGCAGCGTTTCCCAGTCGGGCAGCAGGCGCACGCGCGCTTCCGGGGCGAAAAAGCCGATTTCCTGCGACAGGCGCTGCGCGTCGACCGCGCTTTCGCAGACGACCGCCAGCAGCGGCACCTTCTCGCGGTAGGCGAGATGGTAGCGGGCGATCAGCAGCGCGTCGGACGAGCCGTGCGTGCCGTCGAAGGCAAAACGCTGGCCGGCCTTGACGAGCGCGACGGGCGGGGAGAACTGCGATGATGCGGCGATGTCTGGCATAGAAGGAAAAAGCGGCCTCGGGCTCACACGTGAGCGGCAAGTTTACGCGTGTCGGGGCGTGGATGCGAAGGACCTATTATAAAATCCGTCCTTTACTTTGACCTCGCGGCATCCGCACTCGTGACTTCCCGTCTTTTTGCCCTGATTCCGTGCGCTGGCACCGGCAGCCGTTCCGGCGCCGCGATGCCCAAACAATACCGCACTGTCGCCGGTCGCGACATGTTGCATTATTCGCTGGCGGCGTTCGACGCCTGCAGCGAGTTCGCCCAGACGCTGGTGGTGATCGCGCCGGACGACCAGCACTTCGACGCCCGCCGCTTCAACAACCTGCGTTTTGCGGTGCGTCGCGCGGGCGGGGCCTCGCGTCAGGCGTCGGTGCTCAACGGTCTGCACGCGCTGGCCGAGTTCGGTGCTCACGACGACGACTGGGTGCTGGTGCACGACGCCGCGCGTCCCGGCATCACGCCGGCGCTGATCCGCACGCTGGTCGGCGCGCTCAAGGACGACGCCGTGGGCGGCATCATGGCTCTGCCGGTGGCCGACACGCTCAAGCGTATCGACGCGGCGTCCACCGACAACCGGATTGCCCGCACCGAAGCGCGCGACGGACTCTGGCAGGCGCAGACGCCGCAGATGTTCCGCATCGGCATGCTGCGCGAGGCGATTCTGCGGGCGCAGGCCGACGGTCACGATCTGACCGACGAGGCGAGCGCGATCGAATGGCTCGGTCATGCGCCGAAGCTGGTGCAGGGCAGCTTGCGCAACTTCAAGGTCACTTATCCGGAAGACTTCGATCTGGCCGAGGCAATTCTCAGCCGGCCGGTTGCGGCTTCGTGATCTGTCTTTGGTCAGGATCCGGTGCCGGTCTCATCGGCGTGGTTCACTGACCTGTTTCGCTCGCTCATTTTGCTGAATTATTTTTGGTGAACAACACGGACTCATTGCATATGGATTTCAGAATTGGCCAGGGGTACGACGTGCATGCGCTCGTGCCGGGACGTCCGTTGATCATCGGCGGCGTGACGATTCCCTACGAACGCGGTCTGCTCGGACATTCGGATGCGGACGTGCTGCTGCACGCCATCACGGATGCGATTTTCGGCGCGGCGGCGATGGGCGACATCGGTCGCCACTTCTCCGATACCGATGCGAAATTCGCCGGCGCGGATAGCCGTGTTCTGTTGCGCGAATGTTTTGCGCGCGTGAAGGCGGCGGGCTTTTCGATTGCCAACGTCGATAGCAGCGTCGTGGCGCAGGCACCGAAGCTCGCTCCGCATATCGACGGTATGCGTGCGAACATCGCGGCGGACCTCGAACTGCCGCTCGATCGCGTCAACGTGAAAGCGAAGACCAACGAAAAGCTCGGCTATCTCGGCCGAGGCGAGGGTATCGAAGCCCAGGCGGCCGTGCTGCTCATCAAGAACTGATCTTTTTGGTTTGCTGTGCGCGCGTCCCGCCCGAATGGGTTGGGCGCGCACGCCGTTGCACGCGCCGCTGCGCACGCCGTTGCACGCGCCACTGCGTACGCCACTATTTCCCTTCCGCGGCGATACATTGCGCGGTGGCGTTGACCACCGCGGCGATCCGTCCCACGTCGCGCAGTTGCGTCGAACTCATGCCTTCCGCCACCAGCGTATCGAAGTGCGATTTCACGCAGAAGTGACATTTGCCGATAATCGATGCCGCCAGCGCATACATCTCGAAGCGCCGCTTGTCCACGCCGCCGTGCGACGCATAGGCATTCATGCGCAACTGCGCCGGCTGCGACTTGAGGTCCGCGCTGCCGGTCATCTCGACGTACGGATACCAGACATTGTTCATGCCCATCAGCGCGGCGGCGGTGAGGGCGCCGTTGGTTTCTTCCGGCGAGAGCACGCCGCCATTGCGGATCGCGTCGACGATCACCGTGCTTTTCGCGGCGAACGCCGCGGCGAGCGCCACGCCCACCGCGTCATTGCCTTCGAGCGACGAGCGCGCGATGGTGCCGTCCAGATTCAGCCGGATGTCCTTGGCATAGTCCGGGACGAGCGCCTTGATGGAAGACAGGAATTCCATGGCCATCTCCTTTGCGTGTGTCGATAAAAAAAGCCCGCGGCTCCTGCGAGCTCGGCGGGCTTCCGACGGCGCGGCTTAAAGCGTGGCGCCGCCCACCGAACGGTTGCAAGGACACAACTCGTCGGTTTGCAGACCGTCGAGAATGCGCAGCACTTCTTCGGGATTGCGGCCCACGTTCAGGTTGTTCACCGACACGTGCTGGATCGTGTTGTCCGGATCGATGATGAAGGTGGCACGCAGCGCCACGCCGGCTTCCTTGTCACGCACGCCGAGCTGGTCGATGAGTTCGCCCTTCACGTCACCGAACGCATAGTGGTTCAGCTTGCTCAGGTCCTTGTGCTCGCGACGCCACGCCAGCTTCACGAACTCGTTGTCGACGCTGCCGCCCATCAGCACGGCATCGCGTTCTTCGAAGTCTTTGGCGAGCTTGCCGAATTCGACGATTTCGGTCGGGCACACGAACGTGAAGTCTTTCGGGTAGAAGTAGACGATCTTCCACTTGCCCGGAAACGACTGCTCCGTGATTTCTTCAAATGCCGACACGCCGTTTTCTTCGTGATGGTTAAAGCCCGGCTTGGCAGCAGTGACGGTGAACGCTTCGACTTTATCGCCAACGGTTTTCATGCGAATGCTCCTTCGTGAGAGGAAAAAAACAGCATGCTCAAGGCTACGAGCCCGATATAACGAGCGCGTTACAGGTTCTGACTATAGTTGCCGGGAATTGTTCGGCCAGTAGTTTTTGGCTACCGGGCTGAGGAGTTGGTATCCAACGCAACGATCGGTTGCGGCGCGACGTGCTGGGGATTGGGGGGGTGAAAGCGCCTGAAGGTGCGTCGACGGTGCGTATGAAGGTGCGTGTGACGGTGCGTATGCAGGCGCGTATGAAGATGAATACGCAGGCACGTACGAGGGTGATATGCCGGTGCACGTCCAGCTGCGCATTCTTTGCGCGAAGGACTGCGCAAAGAATGCGTCCTGGGTAGGTTGCGCTCAGGCGCCCTTGGCGAGCGGGAACTCGATGGTGACTTCGAGCCCCGGTCCCGGCGTGCGATTGCGCAGCCGCAGCGCGCCGCGATAGCGGCCCACCAGCCGTTGCACGATGGCCATGCCGAGACCCGTGCCGTTGGCCTGGGTGCGCGCCGTATCCACGCGATAGAACGGCCGTGTGACGAGTGCCAGCTGATCTTCGGGAATGCCGGGGCCGCCGTCGACCACGGACAGCTCCACCCGCGAATGCGACACGCGTGTTTCGAGAATCACGTGCGGAATGCCGTCGCCGTCGCTCAGACCGTATTTGCGGGCGTTTTCCAGCAGATTGCCGACCACGCGCCGCATATCGGTTTCGTCGGCTTCGATGACGGCCGACGGCGCGAGGCGCGTGATCAGGCGCATGCTGTCTTCGCTCTGCATGCGCGCGGCGAGTTCGCCCGCGATCACGGAGAGATCGACCGGTTCCGGCGTGCGCTGCACGGGCCGCGCGTAATCGAGGAAGCGGCCGATGATCATGTCCATCTGTTCGATGTCGTCCACCATGGCATCTTTGGTGGACTGGTCCGACGGGCTCATTTCGGTTTCGAGCCGCAGACGCGCGAGCGGCGTGCGCAGATCGTGCGAGATACCGGCGAGCATCAGCGCGCGGTCGGCCTCGAGCTGTTCGAGATCCTGGACCATCTGGTTGAAGCTTCGATTGGTTTCGGCGGCCACCCCCATGCCGCGTTCGGGCAGGGGCTCGGGCGACTGCCCGGAGCCCACCTTCCGCGCGGCCATGGCGAGGCGCGCAAACGGCCGGTTCACCAGACTGGTGATGAACGCCGCGCCGAACAGCGACAAACCGAGCGCGAACACGCCCCAGCCGGCCCACTGCAAACCGGTCGCGTTATCGAGCTGATCGCGGTCGAGCGCGACCCAGTAGTCGTCGTCGTCGATCTTGAAGCTGATCCAAACGCCTGAGATGTCGTTGACGCTCTGCGCGATGACCGTGTCGTCGCCGAGGCGTCCGCGGATGTCGTGTTCGATCAGCCGGTTCAGCATTTCGTCCGGCTGGAGCTTGTACTTGTCGGTGGTTTCGCGTGGGTAGACGCGCACGCCTTCATTGCTCTCCAGATCCTGCAGCAGCGCGCGCCGCAGGTCGGGATCGGAATAGAGGAGTGCGGTGCGCGTGAGCTTGACGATGGCGACCAGTTGCAAGGCCACACGCTGCGCGCGCGGCTCGCGTTCGATCATCCGGAAGCTCTGCGACCACGCGGCGAGACTCACTGCGATCAACAGTGCGATCAACAGAAAGGTCCGCCAGAAAAGGCCACCGAACGCGAGCGTCAGGAGGCGCCGGTCGATCCGCATGGGCCCTTCTTATCGGCAACTATCGTGGTGGGGACCGACGCGGGCGCTTCGTATTGCACCGAAGCCCGCGCGTTCGCGCGCGGACCCGGTTGGACAGCCAAAGCGCTTACATCAGTCGACACAGGAGGTGAAAACAAACTCAGGCTGCACCGTCGGGAATGAACACGTAGCCGAGACCCCAGACCGTCTGGATGAAACGCGGACTGCCCGGATCAGGCTCGATGAGCTTGCGCAGACGCGAAATCTGCACGTCGAGACTACGGTCGAACACTTCGTATTCACGGCCGCGCGCGAGTTCCATCAGCTTTTCACGCGAGAGCGGTTGACGCGGATGACGCGCGAACACCTTGAGCACCGAGAACTCGCCCGTGGTGAGCGGAATTTCCTGGCCGGCCTTGGTGAGCGTGCGCGTGGCGAGATTGAGTGCGAACTCGCCGAACTCGAATACTTCGGTGGTCTCCGACGGCGCGCCCGGCAATTCCGAGGGCGACTGACGGCGCAGCACCGCGTGAATCCGTGCAACCAGTTCGCGCGGATTGAACGGCTTGGGCAGATAGTCGTCGGCGCCCATTTCGAGCCCGACGATACGGTCGACGTCTTCACCCTTGGCCGTCAGCATGATGATCGGCGTACGGTCGTTGCTGCCGCGCAGACGGCGGCAGATCGACAGGCCGTCCTCGCCGGGCAGCATCAGGTCGAGCACCAGCAGGTCGAAACGCTCACGCACCCAGAGCTTGTTCATGGACGGCGCATTCTCGGCGACATAGACATTGAAGCCCTGTTCACCGAGGTAGCGGCGCAGCAGATCGCGCAGGCGTGGATCGTCGTCGACGACGAGGATTTTCGAAGGGTTTTTAGTTTCCATGGTCGGCATCTTAGCGCGATTAGAAAGGGGTGCGCGGTTGCATCATTTACCGGGTTACAGTCAGTTACAAAATTTACCCGCACTGTGGCACGACGTAAAGCACGCGCAGGTAGACTCCTTTACTGAATGCGGCTGTTCGGTGGATACTTCACTCGACTAAAACTCTCGCACCCGGCTCGTTACCGGGGTTTGCATACGCATTTGAGGTAGCCGGTTGCCGCGCCACGAAGGGAACAACATGAAGGGAGGGGTTTGGCCGAATGTGCGCCTGAGCGTCATTGCGCTGGCAGTTGCCGGCACGCTCGCGGGCTCACTGGGACCAACGCTCGCCCACGCCCAGCCTTCAGCCGACAGAGCAGCGAACGTACGCGGCTCGCATCCGGGTAACGGCCGGACCAACCGCCATGATCCGAACGTCGAGCGTCCCGCTTCTGACGTCATGTTGCGCACCGCAGTTCCCCCCGATCTCGATCAACGTCGCCGTGACGGTCATATGACGCCCGACGAACGGCGTTTGTTACGGCAGCATATCGAAGACGCCGTCCGTGAACTGTATAAGCGTTAGCGATTTTCGTGCCTGCTGCACTGCGGCGAGTTCTCGCCCGCGGTTCGCCTGAAAGATTTCGTTTCACTTCTGCGTCAACTATCCCGTCCGTTCTGTCGTTCAATCGACATGGCACTGTGCACATCGCACGAGTGCACGTTATTTCCACGACGCTTCGTGAACGGGACTGCGATGATCAAACGGCCGACAACAGGTAATCGCGGGCACAGGGTTGCAGTAACTGTTACAGCGACCATTACCATTTTGTGCAGTGGCCCGGTCTTCGCTCAGGAAGGCCAGCCCGCAGCTTCCCATGCCAACGCGCATGCCGGCGCTCAGAACGTCTCCAGCATTTCCTCCAGCGGTCCTTCCAGCGCAGCGCATCCGAAGCGTCGTGCCGGTGCCTCCGTGGCGCAGGCATCGAACAGCGCGCAGGATCTGCTCGACGCCGACGACGCCCGTTTCTTTCTGACCCGTGTGGGCTTTGCGCCGGACAGCGCCGAACTCGCGCGATACGTCGGACTCACGCGCGAGCAGGCCGTCGATAAAGTACTGGCATCCACCCGGACCGAAGCCGTCACGCCGCTGCCGGACTGGGTGCTCGAACCCGTTCCGGCTCGCGAAGTGCGCAAGGCGTGGACGGTCGATCAGCGTCGCGACGATCAGCGTCTGCGGGTTCAGCGTTACGAAGTATTACGCGCGTGGTGGGTGCGCGAGATGCTGACCACGCCTTCGCCGCTCACCGAGCGCATGACGCTCTTCTGGCATAACCATTTCACGTCCGGTCAGGACAAGGTGCCGTTTCCGCAACTGATGGCGCAACAGAACATGCTGTTGCGGCGGGACGCGCTCGGCAACTTCGGCGACCTGCTGCATGCGGTCGCGAAAGATCCAGCGATGCTGCGCTATCTCGACGGCGCCAGCAATCGCAAAGGCAGGCCGAACGAAAACTTCGCGCGCGAGGTGATGGAACTGTTCTCGCTCGGCGAAGGGCATTACAGCCAGCAGGACGTGTCGGAGGCCGCAAGGGCGTACACCGGCTGGAGTCTCGATCCCGACACCGAAGCCTACGTGTGGCGCGCCAATCAGCACGACGACGGCGTCAAGACCGTGCTTGGACGAACCGGTGAGTTCGACGGCGATCAGGTGCTCGACATTCTGCTCGCGCAGCCGGAGACGGCGAGCTTCGTGACGGCCAAGCTGTGGCGCGAGTTCGTCTCCGACACGCCGGACCCCGCCCGCATCGCGCCGATCGCCGCGCAGTTCCGCGCGAGCCACTACGACATCAAGGTCGCGTTGCGCGCGCTGATCCTGAGCGACGCCTTCTGGCAGGACGACGATCGCGGCGTGCTGGTGAAGTCGCCGGCCGAGTTCGTGGTGGGAACCTTGCGCGCCTTCGACATCGGCTACGACAACACGGCGCCGTTCGCCACGCAGATTCGCGCGCTCGGCGAGAACCTGTTCTATCCGCCGAACGTCAAAGGATGGCCGGGCGGCACGACGTGGATCAACAGCTCCACGCTGCTCGCACGCAAGCAGTTCGTCGAGCAGCTGTTCCGCGCAACCGAGGCGGTGGGTCCGAAGCGCGCGGATGCCAGCATGGGCGGCACGCAAACCGGCCAGCCGATGCGGCGGGCGGCGGCGCGTATCGGCGCAATGGGGCGGGGCGGAGTACGCTTCGACATCGACACCTGGCTCACGCACTACAACACGACGCCGACGGCGAAGCCGGGTCTGTCGGCCGAACTTCAGATGCAGCACGCCGTGCTGCCGCTCGCGCCGGTCGACGCCATCGAAACCGGTTCGACAGCGAGCGCGTATCTGCAGGCATTGCTGATGGACCCGGCTTATCAGCTCAAGTGAGCCGGCTCAAATTGGCCCGCCAGACAATAGAACGAGGTGCAGCATGAAGAGACGCCATTTCCTCTCGATAGGCGCAGCCGCCGGGGCAACGCTCTGGCTGCCGCGCGCGTTCGCCGCTCAGGCCTCGATGGGCGCCGGCGGGGCTCGCTATAGCGGCTACGGCAATCTGCTGATCCTCGTCGAGTTGAAGGGCGGCAACGACGGCCTGAATACCGTGATACCGTTCGCCGACCCTGCGTACTATCAGCTGCGCAAGAACATCGGCATCAAACGCGAGCAGGCCATCCAGCTCGACGAGCGCACGGCGCTTCATCCGTCGTTGCAGGCGCTCATGCCGCTCTGGCAGAGTCAGCAGCTCGCGATCGTGCAGGGCGTGAGCTACGCGCAGCCGAATCTGTCGCACTTCCGTTCCATCGAAATCTGGGACACCGCGTCGCGCTCCGATCAGTATCTGCGTGAAGGCTGGCTCTCGCGCGCTTTTGCGCAGACGCCGGTGCCCGCGGGTTTCGTCGCCGACGGCGTGGTGATCGGCAGCGCCGAGATGGGTCCGCTCGCCAACGGCGCACGGGCGATCGCGCTCGTCAATCCGGCGCAATTCGTGAAGGCTTCGCGACTCGCCACGCCGGTGTCCTTGCATGAGCGCAATCCGGAGTTGGCGCATATTCTCGACGTGGAAAACGACATCGTCAAAGCGGCCGACCGTCTACGTCCCACCCAGGTGCAGGCGCCATTGAAGACGGCATTTCCGGGCGGCGCGTTCGGTACGTCGGTCAAGACCGCGATGCAGGTGCTCGCCGCCGGCGACGCGCAAGGCAAGATTGTTCCGGCCGACGCCACACAGGGCGTCGCGGTGATCCGTCTCACGTTGAATGGTTTCGATACCCACCAGAATCAGCCGGGGCAGCAGGCTGCGTTGCTGCGGCAACTGGCCGAAGGTCTGGCGGCCATGAAGTCGGCGCTCGTCGAACTTGGCCGCTGGGACGATACGCTCGTGATGACGTATGCCGAGTTCGGGCGGCGTCCGCGCGAAAATCAGAGCAATGGCACCGATCACGGCACGGTCGCGCCGCACTTCGTCACGGGCGGGCGTGTGCGGGGCGGCCTGTATGGCGTGGCGCCCGAACTCGCGCGGCTCGACGGCAATGGCAACCTGCCCGTGGGCGTCGATTTCCGGCAGCTTTACGCGACTGTGCTGGGACCGTGGTGGGGGCTGGACTCGTCGGCGATTCTGCAGCAGCGCTTCGAGCCTTTGCCGTTGCTGCGGGTGTAGCGTCTGTGCGCGCCGAGAGTTCTGCTGAACGGACGGGCGCCGGCACGGTCGCTCGAAAACAAAAAACCCCGTTAGTCAAAGACTTAACGGGGTTTTCCGCTGCAATCAGATGGTGCGAGGGAGGGGACTCGAACCCCGCCGCATACACGGTAAATCAAGGCTTTCCGGGGAGTGTGTCGTGTCACATCGCTGTCTAAATTGACACAGCCCTAAGCTTATCACGTGTCGGCGTCGGATGTTTGCTTAAGCAAAGCGCTTGTCGCGCCTGCGTCCGCTTTCGGCTTGCCAAGTCGGGAAAGCGCTTCGCTTGCCATATCCACTACTTTCCCAGCGAATCCAGGGACCGTCTTTGTCGCATCCTTAACGACGTCGGAAGATAGCAGTTCGTGCCACGGACTTCCGTGTGTAGCGGTCTCAACCAGCCGCAGCGGAAGCTCATCAAGGCGATTGAGCGCAGATGCGAGCAAACTCGCCTCTAGGTCGGTATCAATGCGTGCTGCTTCGCGTCGATACCCTTCGTAAGCCCGAGAGATTGACGCTTTGAATGCATAGTCCTCGGAAAGTCTAAAACGCTGCCCCACCTGTTTTGTCGCTAACCAAGCAAACCAAACAGGTGCCCCTACAGATAGCAGCGACAAGACTATATCGAGTGACAGTAGGCCGCCCTTGGTCGCCGGGTCTTTAATCAATTCCGACAATTGGTGCAGTTGTCTCGCTCCGAGAAGTCCACCCAACACAAGAGCTAGAACCAACCCGCCAACCCATGCCCACATAGACCTATCAAGCGTCTTTGAACGCTCCGCAAAAGCCGCTGCTAGCCCTTGGCTGGTTGCCGCTGAGTATGCGGACTCACATCGAGCAAGAACGGCGGCAGCCTCGTCTGCGTTTTCCTTAAGTTGGGTGCTGAGACCGTCAGCTTCCTCGCGAGCCGACGAAAGATGCGCTCGGTCCCTTTCCGATTCACGTAATAATTCTTGTACCTTTTGGCGGGACTCGGCCAAGGTCTCCAAGTCTGTCGGCAATTGATCGGCGGTGTTGTACGCGCTTTCGATGCGTTCCACCATGTCAGCAAGGGCCACAGACCTCGGCTCAAGACCTTTGACCCGCGCTTCCATCGCCCTTATTTGCGTTGCTAGACGCCTTACTGCCGCCGCATTTTCAAGGTTTGGATCATTAGTAAGTACTGGCAAAAGCGCACGCCGCAATCCGTCAAGCGTGAGCATATAGGCGGGAACACCTTGCGCGGGGCTTCCCCAAATGTTGGGAACGGTACTAGCCTTTAGAAACTGGAGTCGGCGAACGTAGTCGTTCAGTCTCGTTTCGTTATCCGCTACGGAATCCCCGCCTCGCTCGCGGATCATCGTCGCAATAGAGGCCGCTGCCTCCACTAATTCGGGCCGCGTTAGCGCCGCGAAACTCCAGTTCCCGTGCGCAATCCCAAACGGCTCATCATTTGGAATCGAACTTTTGACCTGTGCTGCCAGTTGATCTAACTCGACGCAAAGTGCCTCCAGAATCGCATGCATTTGGTACCCCCGGTTTAATGTTTTTAATCTCAGGCCGATTTGGGCGGCTCAGACAAACATTTTACAAGTAGACGTAAGTAATGCTGGAACTGAGGTCTGCAATACAAGTGGCCGCACAGTCTCTAGCTGATGAGGCGAAGCGTCATCAGGTCAAACGGGTCGTCCACGCGGTATTCGTCGCCGTCCCGCAACCCGAGCGCCAACGCCCCAACATCAAACCAGACTTCGCTGTCCGGGTGGTCTTTCCGAATGTTGCGGCGACGGCAACGAACACACCCGGACTCTTCGTCATACGCCCAGTCCGATCCGCAGAAGCCTTCGCCCATTAGTCGCTGATGGGTTTCCGTTCGAATTCGGACTGAGGCCGCAAGGTTTCGTAAAGGCACTAATGTCGTAGAGCCGGACCTGCGGAATTGCATTGCGGCATTGCGGCGACGGCGGGCGTTGAGGGCATCTCGCTTCTGCTGCGCTTCTCGCCGTTCGTCGCGCTCAGCCAAGTGCGCAGGGAATGCCTGAACCGATGGGAACCCTTCAGGTCTCCTGGCGGAAGCCCAGTGACTTCCCGGAATTTCAGAAACCATCTACCCGCGATGTCGCCTGGGGGATTTGCCCGCCCACAGAATGAGGGAAACGCTGGACCGGTCCCGCCTAAAGTGTTCGAGAGCCAAGCTGAGAACCAAGGGTTGTCCAAGAGGTGCTGCGCCAGCGGCGTAGTACGCTCCGACTCGGAATTCTTAATGTCCCCCGCTTCAACGGTGAACCGAAACGCAGTAAGGCCACTACGCCTGACAAAGTCTTCACGCCTTAATTGCGCCACTTCGCCAATACGTGCGCCCGTGTGAAGCAGTATGAGTAGAAGTGCTCTGCCGTCCTCGGCATCCACCTTCTGCCAGCGGGGGGTCTGGGCCATTTGGTCGGTGAATAGAGAACTGGAGAGCATCAGTTTCAACTCATCATCCGTCCACGGTTCGCGCTTTTGCGACCCTATCGTCTTGTCGAATGTGAGGTCGAAAGGGTTTGAGGCAAGGAGGTCGTCTTTCACCGCGACGTTCAGCATCGCCGTGATTGCTGCGGCAATGTTTGAGGCAGTCTTGCGCACGATCTTGCGCTCGGGGTCCAGCAGAAACCGAACGAACGCCGCCCCATTCGACTTGGTAAGGTCAGCCAGTGGCTTGACCCCGACCACCTGCTCAAACATCGTTACGGCCCTCGTCGCGCGTCGGATTGAGTCTTGTTTAGGCGTGTTGCGTGTAATCCAATTCGGGATCACATCACGCAGGGTAACGGGCTTCTCGGGCGCAATGACGGTCACGGGTTTCTTAGGCTCCACGGGCGTCGCTACGGCTTCCCCGCTGTCGCGGGCTTCCGCGCCTTCCCATGCCTTGAGGACCGCACGCATAACACGGGCGAGCGCCATGCGTGCTGACGGCTGCCCCCAATCTACAACAATGCCCAGCGACTTACAGGCTTGCTGCGCAGCGTGTTGTGCTGTGTCGAGTCGCCCCCTGCTCAGGTCGGCCCTGATGCCATAGACGATGGCGCGGTGGAGCGCCGCGAGGTGCTCGTATTGGGTATCTCCCAAGTAACTACCGATAGCATCCCAAGTCGTATTCCGCACCGGTACACCCGAAAGCCAGCCAGGCTTTGTTGGGCTTACTTGGCGCATCAATTGTGCAAACTCTTCGGGGTTGAAGCGCAGACCGTCGTCAAAGGCCAAGATGGTCCGCGTCTCACGGTCGCATATATAGGCGATGAGTTCGTCAGTGATCGGCGTGAATGGAGCGGGGCGCATGCCAGCCCGCTTGTCTTCAAACTGTCGCTTCAATTCCGCAATGACCGCGTGGGCCCTCGCTGCTGCTTCGTTGCGGTCTGAGGTCTTCAGGCTCGCCCGGTAAGCGTCCACGGCTAAGGAGCCGTCTTTGCGGCGCGGCCACAAGTGGCGTATGTCGTCAGGAATTCCGACGCGCAGGTGATAGACGGAACCGCGTAGGCGGACTCCGGTGGGTAGTGACGTCGGCATGGGTGGCATCTCGCTATTATTTCACAGCGAATTGACACACTCCAGAGACGCAGCCGGAAACGAGAAGGCCCGAAAAGCCTTATCAGCAAGGGAAACCCCAATGTCGACAAGCCTTCCGGGCCTTGATTTGTGGTGCGAGGGAGGGGACTCGAACCCCTACACCCTTGCGGGCGTCAGGACCTAAACCTGGTGCGTCTACCAATTTCGCCACCCTCGCAGCCGGGCTCGCCGTTACGCGAATTGCCCGATGTCCTGCATGCCTGCGAACACGTCGAATACCGCGTCCGAAAGCGTAAGCGCGAGATTCTAACCGATTGAATCGCGCTTGTCTGCATTTCACCGGCATCTCCGCGAGCGCCGTCGATGCTACAATTTTTGGCTATGCCGGCGCTCGCCGTGCACCCTCCACGCCAGCCCTCCCACATTTCAATCCCGTGAATTTCGACGAATACTGCCAGCAGAAAGCGGCGCCGCCCGGATCGAGCACTTACTATGCGCTCCGCCAGGCGCCGGCAGCAAGCCAGCCGCTGTTGACCGCACTGTTCGCGCTGCGCCGCGAGTTCGAAGAAACGGTCAAGGAAACGAGCGACCCGTCCATCGGTCGGACGAAACTCGCGTGGTGGCAGAACGAAATCGCGTCGCTGGCGGCGGGCACGCCTTCGCATCCGGTGTCGAAAGCATTGGCCGCCTATCTCGCCGACGTGCAAGCGGAGTCCCCGGCGTTGCAGGCCTTGCTCGCCGGCTACGAAACCGACCTCGACCAGGCGCGCTATCTCGACTATCCGAATCTGCGGCGCTACGTGCAAGGCGTGGGCGGCACCTTTGCGGCGCTCGTGGCGCGCGCGAGCGCGAAGGACAAAAACGCGGCCGCAGGCTGGGCCGCGCCGCTCGGTGACGCGCTGATGCTCGCGCAGTTCGTCGCCGAAACGGGCAACGACGCGCGCCACGGCCGCATTTATATTCCCGTCGACGAAATGCAGCGCTTCAAGGTGCCCGCCGCGGATCTGATCAACCGCAAATACACCGAGGCCTTTACGGAACTCATGCGCTTCGAGACGAAGCGCGCGCGCGACGCCGTGACCTCGGCGCGCGCCGCCATTCCGGCTGCCGAGCGCCGTTCACAGCGCACCTTGATCGCGCTTGCGGCACTTGCTCTCGCCTTGCTCGACGAAGTCGAACGCGACGGCTATCAGGTGCTGCATCAAAGCATCGCGCTGACGCCGGTGCGCAAACTGTGGATCGCCTGGCGCGCAAAATGACATGAACGCCGGAGCGGCGCATACGCCGCCCCGTCCCTCAGGCGTCCGGTGCCGGGGCTTGCGGTTCCGCGCCCGGCAATTCGGCTTGCGCGGCGCCTTCGAGAAAGCGGCGCGTCGAATCGAATGCCTGCAGCATCTGATCCGGCCACGGCGTTTGCAGCATGACCGCCTGATGGTTTTCGAATGCCGACGACAGCAGCTTCACCAGTTCGGGCGAGCGCAGATGACGCAGCAGCACGCTAACGGCAATCGCCGTTGCCTGACTTGCGCCGGCGGTCTGGAGTTCCGAGGCGGTGAGAGCCGCGACCTGTTTGTTGATGTCCACTGAAGCTTCCTTGAATAAAAAAACAGATAAATCGAGGCTTGGTGGCCCACCCGAATTCTGACATGCCCCGCGCGCCGCTGTGCGATCGACGACGCACCTCGGGCAGCCGGCACCCGTCATTTACATGGTATTCTGCGCGCCGATTTTCGCTCGTTTTTCGATACCTGGTCGACGCTTCATCCAGTTGAATTCCATCCGTGCCGTTAAACGGAAATCGCTATAAAAGACGATAAACAGGGGGATGCGATGCGCGTACTATTCACGCTGCTCGGTGCGGTGCTCGGCATGGTCGCCGCGCTGTCGAACGACTTCCCGGTGGGCATTGGCGCAGTCGCGGGCGCGGTGGCCGGCTTTGCGCTCGTCCGGTATCTGAGACGCAAACCGGATGCGTCGGCGCCCACCGTGCAGAGGGAGCCCGGCGCAGTGGATGGCGCCGGCGCACCGAAGCCGTCCGCCGATCTCAGCGTACGCGTCGCCTGGCTCGAACGCGAGATCGTGGCACTGCGCGAAGAAATTCGTCTGATGCGCTCGGGTGTCGCGGGACCGGCCGCCGCGGCCAGTGAGAATGCGCAGGCCGACGCACCCATAGGAGCAGGCACCGTCGCCGCTCCGGAACACTACGCGATAGCGCCGCAGGCCGCCGAAAGCGCGCATCAAACCGACGCCGTGCCGCGCATGCCGGTCTCTCCATCCGCACACGAACCGGACCTGCCGGCTCAACCCATTGCACCTCGCGGCCCGAACATCGGGCAACGTCTCTATCAGGCGGCGCGCGACTGGCTGGTCGGCGGCAACACGGTCGTGCGGGTCGGCATCATCGTGCTGTTCTTCGGTATCGCCTTCCTGCTCAAGTACGCGGCCGACAATAGCCTTCTGCCGATCGAATTGCGACTCGCCGGCGTCGCGCTCGCCGCCACGGTGCTGCTTGCGCTGGGCTGGCGCATCGGCGAGCGTCGACAGAACCAGCAAGCCTACGGACTCGTGCTGCAGGGCGGCGGCGTCGGCGCGCTGTATCTCACCGTGTTCGCGGCGACGCGGCTCTATCATCTGCTGCCCGTCGCCGCATCCTTGCCCATGATGATCGCGGTCTGCGCGTTGAGCGCGTTTCTGGCGGTCAGGCAAAACGCGGCGGCGCTGGCGTTCATGGGTAGCGCGGGCGGTTTTCTCGCGCCGCTCCTGCTCTCGACGGGCGGCGGCAGCCATGTGCTGCTGTTCGGCTACTACGCTTTGCTCAATGCCGGCATTCTCGCCATCGCCTGGTTCAAGGCGTGGCGTCCGCTGAATCTGCTCGGCTTCGTCTTTACGTTTTCGATCGGTGTGCTGTGGGGCGTGACGGCGTATCGGCCCGAGCTGTTCGCGAGCACCGAGCCGTTCCTGATTCTGTTCTTCCTGATGTACGTGGGCATCGCCTTGCTGTACGCCGTGCAGCGCGAACTCGCACTCCGCCATTACGTCGACGGCACGCTCATGTTCGGCACGCCGCTGGTCGTGATCGGCCTGCAGGCCGCGCTGATGAAAGGCACGGAGTTCGGCCTCGCGTGGAGCGCGGTGGCGTTCGCCGCTTTCTATCTCGCGATCGCCGCCTGGCTGCGGCGCGACCGGGCGCGCCTGCAGCTGTTGTTCGAAGCGACTCTCGCGCTCGCGATCATCTTCGCGACGCTCGCCGTGCCGCTCGCTTTCACCGGCCCAACCACCAGCGCCACCTGGGCCATCGAAGGCGCGGCCATCGTCTGGCTCGGCGTGCGTCAGCGGCGCCTGGTCGCGTTCGGTTTCGGTGTGCTGATGCAACTGGGCGCGGCCGGCGCGTTCGTTGTCGGCATGGTGCTGCCGTCCGGTGACGCGGCCGCGCTGCCGGTGCTCAACAGCGCCTACATCGCGACCGTGCTGATCGGCGTGGCCGGCATGTTCACGGGCTGGCGTCTGCATGGCCGCAGCGAGGCGCGTGCCTGGTATCCGTGGATGCCGGCGCTCGGCGCGGCCGCCGCGTTGTGGGGGCTCCTGTGGTGGATCGGCGGGGCGCTGAACGAGATCGACGTCTATACGTCGCGCCATGTCACCGGCGACCGCGCACACGCGCAGATTGCCGCCGTCGCGCTGTTTGCGCTGCTGACCGCATGGCTCGCGCACGGCGCGGCGCGCATGTTGCGGTGGCCGCTCGCGCAGTGGCCGGCCTTGGCGCTCGCACCGTGTCTCGCCTGGATGACGATCGGCTTGTACGCGCTGAACAGCGCGCCGCTTGCCGGCTACGGCTGGCTGGCAGCCGCGCTCGTCGCGGTGGGCGCTTACGTGCTGCTGTGGCGTCAGGAACAGGACGCCAGCGAGCGCGTGCTGGCGCCGCTGCATACGCTGATGTTCTGGACGGTCGGCGCGCTCGCCGCGCTCGAAGGTTTCTGGGGCCTGCGCGCGTACGTGCCCGAGGGCGCATGGAGCTGGAGCGCGTGGGCATACGGTTTCGGCGTGTTGCTGCTGTTGCTGGCAGGCGTCGGGCAACGCCTGCGCTGGCCAGTGGCGCGCTACCTGCGCGCCTATCAGTTGTGGGCCGCGGCGCCGCTGGCGGCGTTGCTGCTGGTGTGGAGCGTCGCCAGCGTGACCAGCGACGGCAGCGCCGCGCCACTCGTCTGGCTGCCGCTCGTGAATCCGCTCGACGTCGCGCAGATGCTGGTCTTCGTCGCCTGCGCGGTGTGGCTGCGACGCGTGCGCGAGCTGGACGTGCGCTGGCCATCACGGGCGTTCGAGGGCGTCATGCTGGCAACGCTGTTCCTATGGTTCAATGCATTGTTGCTGCGAACGTTGCATCATGGGTACGACGTGCCTTACCGGCTCGACGCCTTGTCGCACTCCATGCTCGTGCAGGCGTCGGTTTCGGTATTCTGGACGCTATGTGCGCTGGCCACGATGATCTGGGCGACGCGGCGCGCGCGCCGTTTCGTCTGGTTCGCGGGCGGCGGTCTGCTGGCGGCGACCGTGATCAAACTGTTCCTGTTTGACCTGTCGCACGTGACGGGCATCGAGCGGATCGTGTCGTTTATCGGTATTGGCGTGATGTTGCTGCTGGTCGGCTACTTCTCGCCTTTGCCCCCCAAGCTTGCGGTACTGGAAGTCGAGCAATGAAGCGTGTTCATCGTGTTCTGAATCTTGTCCTGATGGCGGCGCGGCGGCGTCTCGCGGCGGGTCTGCCTGCGTGTGTTGCGTGGGTCGGGCTGGCTGTCTGCGGGTGGAGCTTGCCCGTTCACGCCGCCACGGACGAGTTCGCGCAGCGTTTCACGTTCGACCTCGACAAAGGCGCCGCGTACTACAGCGTGACGCTGCCGGCCGTGGTCTACGCGGCCAGCCAGCGAGGCGATCTCGGCGACCTGCGCGTGCTGAACGGCGCAGGCGAGCCTGTGCCGTTCTCGCTCGACACGCCGCGCGAGCCGCCGCGCACGCGGCCCGTGCTGCGCAGCGTGCAATGGTTTCCGCTGCGACCGTCGAGTTCCGGCAACGGTGGTGCGACCGGCCGCAATGGCGTACCGCTCGGCGTGACGATCGCCGCCGACGGGTCGCTGCGCGCCACCGCCGCGCCGCCGGATCGCGAACAGCACGACACCGACCTGATCGACCTTGGCCGCATGACACCGGGCGCGGGCCAGCCGGACGCCTTGCTGGTCCATATTCGCGACGACAATTACCAGGGGCGCGTCTCGATCGAGTCGAGCGAAGACCTGCGTAACTGGCAAGCGGCCGGCGACGGTCAGCTGCTCAAGGTCACGTACAACGGCAGCACCTTGAGTCAGAACCGGGTCCCGCTGATCGGCTCGCCGGCGCGTTATCTGCGCGTCCATTGGCTCGACGGCGCGCCGTACATCGGCTCGCTCGAACTCGAAGTGCTCGCGGCGAACGCGGTCAGCACGCAACGCGAGGACGCGCAGCGCGAGTGGCGCGAAGGTGTCGTCGCGCGCAGCGGACCGAAACCCGGCGAATATTATTTCTCGACGGGCGGTCCTTATCCGGTCGATCGTCTGCGGCTGAACCTGCCGCAACCGAACACCGTCGCGCCGGCCGTGGTCTATTCGCGCGCGAGTCTCGATGCGCCGTGGCGGCAGGTCGGCAGCGCCACGCTGTACCGTCTGCACAATGGCGACGTGGAACAGAGCAATCCGCCGCTCGAACTCAAGGCCGATGTGGACCGGCAGTGGCGTGTGGTCGTCGATACGCGCAACGGCGGGTTGGGGGCGGGGGCGCTGACGGTTGCCGTGGGCTGGCGTCCGGCGACACTCACTTTCGTCGCGCGCGGGGACGCGCCGTTCACGCTGGCGGTGGGCAACGCCGGTCTGACGTCGACGGCGGTAAGCCGTGCTGATTTGCTGATGGGCGCGTCCGCGGCCGTGGTGCCCGCGCGTCTGGGCACGGCCCAGCCGGAAGAGCCGGACACCGGCGCGCTTTCGATGACCCGTCATCCGGAAGCGCTGCGCCGCTATCTGCTGTGGGCGGCTTTGCTGCTCGCGGTCGGCACGCTTGGCGCCATCGCGTGGCGGCTCGCGCGCGGTGCCCGGGCGCATGCGGCTCCGGCTGCGCAAGGCGCGCCGGGTGCGGGTGCAGGGGCGGGTTCCGGGGAAGGGGTTGCAGGTGTTGCTTCAGGTGCCGGTGCGGGCGCTGTTCCCAACACGGCGGTTGGTGCTTCGATCGCGACGGCAACCGCGCCGGCCGCCTCGACCGGGCCTCCAGCCGAGAGCAATGTACCGGGCAGCGGCAACGGCGGACCGGTTGCCGGCTAACTGTCGCGCGCGGCCATCGCGTCGATGATCTTGTCGAGCGCATGGCTGAAGGCGAGCTTTTCCTTTTCGTCGAGACAGTCGAACAGATCGCCGTTCCACTTGCGCGCGATCGGCATCACTTTCCGGTACAGCGCGCGTCCCTCGACGGTCAGCGACACCAGCACCACGCGGCCGTCTTCGGCACTCGGTTCGCGCTTCACCAATCCCTGTTTGATCAAAGCCTCGGCGGCACGGCTCGCCTGGCTTTTGTCGAGATTCGCGTGACGCGCGAGTTCCATGATCGAGAACGGGCCGAACGAACCCACCGAGGCAATCACACGGGCTTCCGGCAGCGTGACGCCGAGCCTGGCCTGATAGCGCTCGCCGATGCCACGTTCGGCGAGTTTGTTCAGGACATGCAGACGGTACGTGAGGAACTGCTCGAGACCGGCTTTGGCTGAGTCCTTCATGGTCTTCCCGTGATGAAAGATCGATCGTGGCGCTGTGATTGTTGCCGCAACCGTTGCGCCGGTCAACGCGCGCCGTACTTCAGGCGCGTGAGTTGTTCGGCTGCGTCGGCAAGCAGGCGCGCGGCGTCGCTGATGGCAACGTCGAGCGTGATCGGGCCGGGCGCCGGCGAGAAGCAACCGGCGAAATGCTCGGCGAGGCGCGGCAGGGCGGCGGAGTCGACCGCGCCGGACAGCAGCGTGGCCGGAACGCCCGCCGCGCGCGCGTGCTGGCAGGCGATGAAGGGCGCCTTGCCGTGCAGCGTTTGCACGTCCGAGCGGCCTTCGCCGGTGATCAGCCAGTTCGCACCTTCGAGCGCATCGTCGAGGCCGATTTGCCGCGCGACGGTTTCCGCGCCCGGCTCGAACTGTGCGCCCAGCATATGCAGCGCGAAGCCGAGTCCGCCGGCGGCGCCCGCGCCCGGCAGATCGCGCGCCTTGCGCCCAAGCGCGGCTTCGAGCAGGTCGGCGAAGCGGGCGAGCGCGGCGTCGATGCTCGCCACCTGGTCCGGTTTCACGCCTTTTTGCGGACCGAACACGGCTGTCGCGCCGTGTTCGCCGGTGAGCGGATTGTCGACGTCCGACATGCCGACGAACGATGTGTCCGCGAGCCGCGCATCGAGCCGCGACGCGTCGACGCGCGCCACGCGGCCGAGTTGCTCGGGCGTCGGTTCGAGTTCGTTGCCTTGCGCGTCGTACAGCTTCAGACCGAGGCCGCAGAGCAGGCCGGCGCCGCCGTCGTTCGTGCTGCTGCCGCCAAGGGCGACGAAAAAGCGCCGCACGCCGGCGTCGAGCAGCGCGCCGATCGCTTCGCCCATGCCGCGCGTGCTGCGCGATTCGACCGGCACGCCCATGCCCACCGCATCTGTAATGCCGACGATTTCCGCCGTTTCGACGATCGCGCTGCCGTCGGCCAGCAAGGCCGTCAGCGCATCGCGCACCGGACCGGCCGCGCCGCGCACGCTCAGCGTGCGACGTTCGCCGCCGCGCGTGAGCATGGCGTCGAGCGTGCCTTCGCCGCCGTCGGCCATCGGGCAGATGCGCACGTCCGCATCGGGCCGCGCCCGCTTGATGCCGGACGCGATTGCCTGCGCGACCTGCTCGGCGCTGAGCGAACCTTTGAAGGAGTCGGGAGCGATGACGACGACTGGCGAGGACGGCTGATTCGGCATGGTGTCTCTGAATGGTTGGAGTCGTGGCGAGGGCGGACGGCTGGCGCCTACACGTGCGCAGCCCCGGATGCGACCGTTAGCTTAGCAGCATGGCGGCGCGCGCTGAATATGTCGAAAGGCATAGCCGGCATCGCCCGGCGGCTGCAGCCGGGCCGCGACGCGCAAGCCGGCAAGCGGGAGCCCGTACGGTCCACAAAGATGTGGAAAATGGCCCCGAAACGCACTGGAAAACGGATAAAAGGACGGCAGATCACGGAATCCCGGCTAAGCGCGCAAATAGTTTGCTAAAATATTCGGCTCTTTGGACCCAACCGTGCTGCCGGCGGCCTGCAAGCCCGCGGCGCAGGCGCGCAATCGATGCCAAGCCAACGCCTCCTGTGCGTCAATGCGGCATCGAACGGCGGCGCGGAGAAGATAACTGATTCGCTCGAATAATTTTAGGACGATTGAAGCCATGGCTAACGTTGTTGAAAACCTCGGCAAGCTCGAACGCCGCGTAACGATTTCCCTGCCGAAGGATGCCGTGCAGAAGGAAGTGGACTCGCGTATCCGCCAACTCGCGAAGAACGTGCGCATGCCGGGTTTCCGCCCGGGCAAGGTGCCGCTGAAGATGGTGACGCAACAGTACTCGGGCCAGGTGGAAGCCGAGGTGCTGAGCGACAAGGTCGGCAAGGAATTTTTCGACATCAGCCGCGCAGAAAACCTGCGCGTTGCCGGTCAGCCGAGCTTCGCGCCGAAGGCCGACGCAACCGAAGGCGACTACGCGTTCGACGCAACGTTCGAGGTGTACCCGGAAGTGAAGCTGGGCGACGTCGCCACGGCTGAAATCGAGCGCACCACCACGACCATCAGCGAAGGCGAGATCGACCGCACGCTGGACATCCTGCGCAAGCAGCGCGTTCACTTCCACGCTCGCGGCGAATCCGGCGAGCACGGTGACGGCGGCGCAGACACGGCAGCCAAGGATGGCGATCGCGTCACGGTCGACTTCGTCGGCAAGATCGAAGGTGAAGTGTTCCAGGGCGGCAGCGCCGACGACTTCGCATTCGTGCTCGGCGAAGGCCGCATGCTGCCGGAATTCGAAAAGGCAGCGGCAGGCCTGAAGGTCGGCGAGTCGAAAGAATTCGACCTGGCTTTCCCGGCCGACTACCACGGCAAGGACGTCGCAGGTAAGACGGCTCAATTCACGATCACCATGAAGAAGATCGAGTGGCCGCACCTGCCGGAAATCGACGGCGAATTCGCGAAGTCGCTCGGTATCGAAGACGGCGATCTGACCAAGATGCGTGCCGAAATCAAGGATAACCTCGAGCGCGAAGCCAAGCGCCGCACGCAAGCCATCGTCAAAAACCAGGTGATGGACGCGCTGCTGAAGATTTCGGAACTGGACGTGCCGAACGCGTTGATCGAACAGGACCAGGAACGCCTCGTCGGTATGGCGCGTCAGGATCTGGAGCAACGTGGCGTGCCGAACGCCAAAGACGCACCCATCCCGGCTGAAATGTTCAAGGAACAGGCAGAGCGTCGCGTGAAGCTGGGTCTGGTGCTGGCCGAGCTGGTCAAGGCCAACGACCTGCAGGCAAAGCCGGAACAGATCCGCGCCGAAGTCGACGAGTTCGCAAAAAGCTACGAGGACCCGAAGGAAGTCGTCCGCTGGTATTATTCCAACCAGCAACGTCTGGCTGAAATGGAAGCGTACGTCGTTGAAGCAAACGTCGTCGATTTCGTCCTCGGCAAGGCCAAGGTGACGGACAAGGAAGTAAGCTTCGAAGAACTGGCAAGCGCAACGGCGCAAGCGTAAGCGTCGCTGCAACGGCGTGCCGGCTGTCGGAGCGACGGCCCGCACGCCGTTTTTTTGTGTAGTGAATGTGTATTGCGTTTTGCATGTCGTTGCGCGGCGCGTGTGCACTGGTCGCTCACTTGAAACCGGGCTCGTCGACCACACCTGTCTAGCATCTAATATTTAGAATATTTCCAGACAAGGATCCATTGCATGACCTTTCGCGCCCAAATGCTGGACACGTTGACCTCCCAGTCGTCCCGGGATCTCGAAGCGCAGGCGCTCGGACTGGTGCCGATCGTCGTGGAAACGAGCGGCCGGGGTGAGCGCTCGTATGACATCTACTCGCGCCTGCTGAAAGAGCGCATCGTGTTTCTGGTCGGCGAAGTGAACGACCAGACGGCGAATCTCGTCGTCGCGCAGATGCTGTTCCTCGAAAGCGAAAATCCGGACAAAGACATCAGTTTCTACATCAACAGCCCGGGCGGTTCGGTCTCGGCGGGCATGGCGATTTACGACACGATGCAATTCATCAAGCCGGACGTTTCCACGCTGTGCATGGGCCTCGCCGCCAGCATGGGCGCGTTCCTGCTCGCAGCCGGCGCCAAGGGCAAGCGTTTTGCTTTGCCTAACTCGCGCGTGATGATTCACCAGCCGCTGGGTGGCGCGCGTGGTCAGGCGTCGGACATCGAAATTCAGGCACGAGAAATTCTGTACCTGAAGGAGCGTCTGAATCACCTGCTCGCGCATCACACGGGTCAGCCCGTCGAGCGTATTGCACGCGATACCGACCGCGACAACTTCATGTCCGGCGACGATGCGCAAGCTTACGGTCTGGTCGATCAGGTGGCGCACAAGCGTCCTTGATCTGGTGCAGATTTGCCCCATAACGGGGCAAATCTCTCGCCGGGTCTTTGTGAAATAATCAAGAATCGTCCGAGCGCCTGCGGCAAACGCCGTTATCCTGGCTCAAGCTCTGCCGCGCCCAAACTGCGAGGCAGGGACAAACGGCGTATCATGTAATCGAGTGTCCGGAGGCTCACACATCTATGGCGGACAAGAAAGGTTCTAACAGCGAAAAGCTGTTGTATTGCTCGTTTTGCGGCAAGAGCCAGCATGAAGTGAAGAAGCTGATTGCCGGCCCGTCGGTGTTCATCTGCGATGAATGTATCGACCTGTGCAACGAAATCATTCGCGATGAGGCAGCTGGCGCGGGTATCGAGGCGGGCTTGTCCAAGTCCGATCTGCCAAGCCCGCAGGAAATCCGCGAAATTCTCGACCAGTACGTGATCGGTCAGGAACGCGCGAAGAAGATTCTCGCGGTCGCGGTGTACAACCACTACAAGCGCCTCAAGCATCTCGACAAGAAAGACGAGATCGAACTGTCGAAGAGCAACATCCTGCTGATCGGCCCGACCGGCTCCGGCAAGACCCTGCTCGCGCAGACGCTCGCCCGTCTTCTGAACGTCCCGTTCGTGATTGCCGACGCAACCACGCTGACGGAAGCCGGCTATGTCGGTGAAGACGTCGAGAACATCATTCAGAAGTTGCTGCAGAACTGCAACTACGAAGTCGACAAGGCCCAGCGCGGCATTGTCTATATCGACGAAATCGACAAGATCAGCCGCAAGTCCGACAACCCGTCCATCACCCGCGACGTATCGGGTGAGGGCGTGCAGCAGGCATTGCTGAAGCTGGTCGAAGGTACGATGGCGTCGGTGCCGCCGCAAGGCGGTCGCAAGCACCCGAATCAGGACTTCATCCAGGTCGACACCACGAACATTCTGTTCATCTGCGGTGGCGCATTCGACGGTCTCGAGAAGGTGATCGTCGATCGTACCGAGAAGACCGGTATCGGCTTTGGCGCAAGCGTGAAGAGCAAGCAGGACCGCGACGCCGGCGAAGTGCTGCGCGAAGTGGAACCGGAAGATCTGATCAAGTTCGGTCTGATTCCCGAACTGATCGGCCGTCTGCCGGTGGTTGCCACGCTCGGCAAGCTCGATGAAACGGCGCTGATGAAGATCCTCGTCGAACCGAAGAATGCGCTCGTGAAGCAGTATCACAAGCTGTTCAACATGGAACGCGTCGAGCTTGAAATTCGCCCGGCCGCGTTGCAGGCTGTGGCGCGTAAAGCCATTCGTCGCAAGACGGGTGCGCGTGGTCTGCGCTCCATCCTGGAACAGGCGTTGCTTGATGTGATGTACGACTTGCCGCAGATGAAAGGCGTTAGCAAGGTCATCATCGACGACAACGTTATTGACGGCGACGGCAAGCCGCTGCTGATCTACGAAGACGCGCCCAAGGTCGCGGGTTCGAACTGATCGGCTTCGGGAAATGCAAAAAAGCCGTTCATGGCGACGTGAACGGCTTTTTCGTTTATCGTGTGGTCAAGGAAGCTTGTTTTCACAATGGAGTCACTGAACCTTCGGAGTCACTGAACTTTTCCCACACGCGGAGGCTTGCAATCTTTTCTGCTGGCCTCACCTATCGAACGAACTGATTCCACTCATGGGGAAATGAAATGTCAGGAACCCAACTCCTTCCGCCGGAACGCATTACGCTCCCGCTGCTCCCGCTGCGTGACGTAGTCGTCTTCCCGCACATGGTGATTCCGCTCTTCGTAGGCCGCCCGAAGTCGATCAAGGCTCTCGAAGCAGCGATGGAAGGCGGCAAGCACATCATGCTCGTCGCCCAGAAAACGGCTGCGAAAGATGAGCCGACCGAAAAGGACATGTACGAAGTAGGGTGTATCGCCAACATCCTGCAAATGCTGAAGCTGCCGGACGGCACCGTGAAGGTGCTCGTCGAAGGCTTGCAGCGCGCGAAAACGCTTTCCATCGAAGAACAGGAAACGCAGTTCTCGTGCGAAGTCATGCCGCTCGAACCCGACCACGCCGACAGCGCTGAAACCGAAGCGTTGCGCCGCGCGATCGTGTCGCAGTTTGATCAGTATGTGAAGCTGAACAAGAAGATCCCTCCGGAGATCCTGACGTCGCTGTCGGGTATCGACGAAGCGGGTCGTCTGGCCGACACGATCGCGGCGCATCTGCCGCTCAAGCTCGACCAGAAGCAGCACATCCTTGAGATGTTCCCGGTCATCGAGCGTCTCGAGCATCTGCTCGCGCAACTCGAAGCCGAGATCGACATCCTGCAGGTCGAAAAGCGCATCCGTGGGCGTGTCAAGCGCCAGATGGAGAAGAGCCAGCGCGAGTACTACCTGAACGAGCAGGTCAAGGCGATCCAGAAGGAACTCGGCGAAGGCGAAGAAGGTGCGGATCTCGAAGAACTCGAGAAGCGCATCACGGCTGCCCGCATGCCGAAGGAAGCCAAGAAGAAGGCCGACGCCGAGCTGAAGAAGCTCAAGCTGATGTCGCCGATGTCGGCTGAAGCGACGGTCGTGCGCAACTACATCGATACGCTGATCGGCTTGCCGTGGCGCAAGAAGAGCAAGGTCAACAACGACCTCTCGAATGCGGAACGCGTGCTCGACGAAGACCACTTCGGCCTCGAGAAAGTGAAGGAACGCATTCTCGAGTATCTCGCGGTCCAGCAACGTGTCGACAAGGTCAAGGCGCCGATCCTGTGCCTCGTCGGGCCTCCGGGCGTTGGTAAGACGTCGCTGGGTCAGTCGATCGCTCGCGCTACGAACCGCAAGTTCGTGCGTATGGCGCTCGGCGGTGTGCGTGACGAAGCCGAGATTCGCGGCCATCGTCGTACGTACATCGGTTCGATGCCGGGCAAGATTCTGCAGAGCCTGACCAAGGTCGGCGTGCGCAATCCGCTCTTCCTGCTCGACGAAGTCGACAAGATGGGTCAGGATTTCCGCGGCGATCCGTCGTCGGCCTTGCTGGAAGTGCTCGATCCGGAACAGAACCACACGTTTGCTGATCATTACGTCGAAGTCGACTTCGATCTGTCGGACGTTATGTTCGTGGCAACGTCGAACTCGCTGAACATTCCGCCGCCGCTGCTCGACCGGATGGAAGTGATCCGCCTGTCGGGGTACACGGAAGACGAGAAGGTCAGCATCGCGCAACGTTATCTTTTGCCCAAGCAGAAGAAGAACAACGGCCTCAAGGATGGCGAGGTCGATGTGACGGAAATCGCGATCCGCGACATCATTCGTTATTACACGCGTGAAGCGGGCGTGCGTTCGCTCGAGCGTGAAGTGTCGAAGATCTGCCGCAAGGTCGTGAAGATGCTTCTGCTGAAGAAGGCGGAAGGCGCGGTGAAGGTCGACGGCAGCAACCTCGACACGTTCCTCGGCGTGCGCAAGTACGACTTCGGTCTGGCCGCCAAGGAAAATCAGGTTGGTCAGGTCACGGGTCTGGCGTGGACGGAAGTGGGCGGCGATCTGCTGACCATCGAAGCCGCAGTGATGCCGGGTAAGGGCAACGTGATTCGCACCGGTTCGCTCGGCGACGTGATGAAGGAATCGGTCGAGGCAGCACGCTCGGTGGTTCGTTCGCGCTCGCGCCGTCTCGGTATTAAGGACGAAGCCTTCGAGAAGCAGGACATTCACATCCACGTGCCGGAAGGCGCGACACCGAAAGACGGTCCGTCTGCCGGTATTGCGATGACCACCGCGCTGGTGTCGGTATTGACCGGTATTCCGGTGCGCGCCGACGTCGCGATGACGGGCGAAATCACGTTGCGTGGTGAAGTTCTGCCGATCGGCGGCCTGAAGGAAAAGCTGCTCGCGGCGCATCGCGGCGGTATCAAGCTGGTGCTGATTCCGGAAGAAAACGTTAAGGATCTGACGGAGATTCCGGACAACGTGAAGAACGCAATCGAAATCGTGCCGGTCCGCTGGATCGACAAGGTGCTCGAACTTGCGCTCGAACGTGTACCGCAGGCTTTGCCGGAAGAAGAGCCGAAGCCGGCAGCGCCGGTTGCAGCTGAACCCGGCAAGGACGGCGCAGCGACAGAAGTCGTCAAGCACTAAAGCGCTTCGTATCTAAAGCGTCTGCTGGAAAAAAACCCGCGGCTCAGGCCGCGGGTTTTTTCTTGGCTGGAACATGTCGAGTCATCGGGTCGCGTCTGATCTTCCCAACTTTTTTGAGCATTGCCTTCGGCAGATCATCAATGACTTGCTCGCGTCTTCGAGGCTGCAAGAATTGGTGACAATCGAGGCTTCGCGAAAGCGTCCGAATCAGGCTCAACCCCGCTTGACACAAGGGTTTCGGCCCATTCTAATGAGGCGGCTAGGCGTTACCCGCCAGCCGCGTGATATCAGGCGCTGAAAAGCGCCGTCACGATTGCCATAACATTCTCGGGGGTTAGGAATGAACAAGACGGAATTAATCGATCACATTGCACAGCAAGCGGACATTTCGAAGGCTGCGGCGGGCCGTGCATTGGATGCTGTGATCGGTGGCGTCAAGGGTACGTTGAAGAAGGGCGGTTCGGTTACGCTGGTTGGTTTCGGCACGTTCGCAGTCGGCAAGCGCACGGCACGCACCGGACGCAATCCGCGCACCGGCGCAGCAATCAAAATCAAGGCGGCCAAGGTTCCCAAATTTAGGCCTGGCAAAGCTCTGAAGGATGCGCTAAACTAATGGGCTTGCTGCTTGAGGAATTCAGGCAGTAAATGCAGAAGCACGCTGAATAGTGAAACGGGTGCTTAGCTCAGTTGGTAGAGCGGCGCCCTTACAAGGCGTAGGTCGGGAGTTCGAGCCTCTCAGCACCCACCAGTTTCAGATTCAGGTCAGTGTTTCGGCGCAGCGCAATTGCAGTATTAGGAGTGGTAGTTCAGTCGGTTAGAATACCGGCCTGTCACGCCGGGGGTCGCGGGTTCGAGTCCCGTCCACTCCGCCAGTATCCTCGAAAGGCGAACTCCGGTTCGCCTTTTTTATTGCCCGCTGTTGTAAGATCGGGCGTTCTGTTTTTGGCACCCCTTACGCATGCTCGATTTTTTCCGTAATCACAAACGCCTGATGATGTTCATGCTCATCCTCGTCATTGTGCCGGGGTTGGGTTTTGTCGGTATTCAAGGCTTCCGCGGCTTCTTTGACGAAAGCGCAAACGTCGCGAGCGTGAACGGCCACAAGATTACCCGTGCAGAGTATGACGACGCGATGCGTCAGCAACTCGATCGCGCTCGTCAGATGCTCGGCGCGCAGTTCGACATGAAGTCGTTCGATACGCCGGAACGTCGCAGCGAAATGCTCGACGGTCTCATCGAGCAGCGCGTGCTGGCCGATGAAACGCAGCGTCTGCATCTCACGGCTTCCGACGACGCAGTACGTCGCGTGCTGCTAAACGATCCGGTTATCTCGTCGCTGAAAAACGCCGACGGTTCGATCGACGTGGACCGCTACAAACAGTTGCTCGCCATGCAAGGCATGACGCCCGATCAGTACGACGAACGGGTTCGCTATAGCATCGCCACGCAGCAACTGCCGGCTTCCATTCAGGGCAGCGCATTCACGTCGAAGACGTTGGCGCAGCATCTCACCGAGTTGGCCGAGCAGCAGCGCGAAGTGCAGGGCATCGCGTTCCATCCGCGCGACTACGCAGCAAAAATCCAGCCGACCGACGCGCAACTGCAAGCCTATTACGACGCTCATCGCAACGAATTCGCGACGCCCGCGACGGCAAGCATCCAGTATCTGGTGCTGTCGCCGGCTACGTTGTCGGCTAACGTGCAGCCGAGCGACGCCGATCTGAAGAAGTACTACGACGACAACATCGCGCATTACCGCACGGATGGTCAGGTGCGCGCGAGCCACATCCTGATCGCCGCGCCGAAAGACGCGAGCGCCGCCGATAAAGCGAAGGCCAGGCAGAAGGCCGAAGACCTGCTCGCGCAGATCAAGGCGCATCCGGACCAGTTTGCGCAGATCGCCCAGCAGAATTCGCAGGATCCCGGTTCGGCGTCGAAGGGCGGTGACCTGGGTTACTTCGGGCGCGGCATGATCGCCGGCGGTCAGGCTTTCGACGACGCTGTTTTCGGCCTCAAGAAAGACGAAGTCAGCGGCATCGTGCAGACGGATTTCGGCTATCACATCGTCAAGGTGACGGACGTGAAGCCGGCGGTCACGAAGCCGTTCGACGAAGTGAAGGACCAGATCGCGAAGGACGTGAAAACGCAGCAGGCCGGCAAGGCATTCAGCGACGACTCGGAAGGCTTCACGTCGCTCGTCTATGAAAAAGCGAAGAGCTTGCAGCCGGCAGCCGACAAGTACAAGTTGCAAGTGCAGACCGCCACGGTCTCGCCGCAACCGGACCCGAAACTGCCGCCTGACAGCCCGTTGAACAATGCCAAGTTCCTTGCCGCGGTCTTTGCAAACGACTCGGTGACGGCGCGCAACAACACGCAAGCGGTCGACGTCGGCGGTAACACGCTGATCGCGGCGCACGTGACGGACTACAAGGCCGCGGCCGTGCCGTCGCTGGACGCGGTGAAAGACGCCGTGCGTCAGAAGGTGATCGCCGCGCAGTCGAACGAAGCGGCGCATAAGGACGGCATTGCCAAGCTGGCCGATTTCGAGAAGTCGAAATCGACGGCGGGATTCTCGTCGCCGCTGAAGGTGTCGCGCAACGACGCGCAAGGCGTTCCGCCCGCAGCACTGAGCGCAATCTACAAAGCGGATGCGCAAAAATTGCCGGCTTACGTGGGTGTCGACCTCGGCGACGACGGTTACGCGATCTATCGCGTGAATTCAGTCGTGGCAAGCGCGCCGACCGATCCGCAGCGTCTTGCGGCGGCGCAGCAGCAGATCGCGCAGGTCGAGTCGCAGTCTGAAGCCGAAGCCTACGTACAGGCAGTGCGCGCGCGCTCGAAGGTCAAATTCTTCGGCTCGCTGGACAGCAGCAATGCACAGGCAAGCGGCGACTAAGTTGCCGTGATAGGCCAGAAACAGAAAAGCCCCGCAATTGCGGGGCTTTTTTGTTTGACGGCGCGAATCTCACGCCGTCAAAGACTTGCTGCGGATGCGTCTTCGGAATGCCTTACAGGCAGCCGCTGATCGCGCCCGTGGCATCGCTGCCGGCACCGCCGTTGGCGCGGAAGCCAACCCAGGTGCCCTTACCGGAATACGACGGACGAACCACCGCGGCTGCGCCGTTAGGCGGTTGCTGGCCCGGAACGTAGACGTCCATGGCCTGGTCGTTGGCAAGCGTATCTTGCGAGACCACTTGCTGCTGCGAATTGTCGGCCCATTTCTGCGCGATGCAGGTTGCGACGGCCTTCGGGGGTTGCTGGCTTTGGCCGACCGACTGGACGCCAGCGGGCGGTTGAGCGGCGCAGGCGGAAATTGCCACGGTCAAAGCGATTAACGGTAGGTATTTCACGTTATCTCCTCAGAAGTCGCTCAAATTCGAGCTGGGGTCGCGGGATTTGGACAGTCTGATCGACGGTGCCGATCCGCGTCCCCCAATTACTGGAAACAGGCCGACGCGCGGTTAATGCGCAGAACCTGTTGTGCGAAGGAGTGGCTTGACGGCTGGCCACACGTTGTTGAGTAGCACTGGCTGTGCCTGCTGGGTCGGATGAATCTGATCGGCCTGAAACATGTCGGGTTTGTCGGCGATGCCGGCGAGCAGAAACGGCACCAGCGGCACGCGCAATTGCTGGGACAACTGGTCGTACACGCCATGGAACTTCTGCGTGTAGTCCGGGCCGTAATTAGGTGGTACATACATGCCCACCAGCACGACCTTCGCGTGACCTTGCTGGGCCTGCTCGATGATCGTGCGCAGGTTGTCTTCGGTCGTGGAGAGCGGCACGCCGCGCAGAGCGTCGTTGGCGCCCAGTTCGACGATCACGATGCTGGGCTTCAGACGTTGCATCAGGGCCGGCAGACGGGCGCGTCCGCCGCTCGTGGTGTCGCCGCTGATGCTTGCATTGGCGACGCTATAATCGATTCGCTCGTCGGTGAGACGCTGGCGCATCAGTGCAACCCAGCCGGTGTCGCGGGGCAGGCCGTACTCGGCCGAGATGCTGTCGCCGAGCACGACGATCACCGGCCTGGCTTGCTCGGGCGTGTTGGCTGCCCGCACGGCGAGGGGCAATGAAAAGAGGGTTGCGGCCAGCACGGCCGAGCCGATTGCCGTAGTCAGCGCCGTGGCGCGAGACCTGTCGGCGCGCATGTTCAACCTACGCTTCACCATGCTAAACAAAACTGATCCAGTCATTGAAGTGCGGGGCTTGTGTAAGAAGGTTAAGGATGCAACGGGCGAACTGACAATTCTCGACAACATCGATCTTGCCATCGAGGCAGGCAGCAGTGTGGCGATCGTCGGCGCGTCCGGCTCGGGCAAGTCTACGCTGCTCGGCTTGCTCGCAGGATTGGACAGCGCGAGCTCCGGCTCGGTTCGGTTGCTCGGGCGCGAACTCGGCGAGTTGAACGAAGACGAGCGCGCGGCGCTGCGCAGCGGCTCGGTGGGCTTTGTGTTCCAGTCGTTCCAGTTGATGCCGCATCTCACCGCGCTGGAGAACGTCACGTTGCCGCTCGAATTGCAAGGCGGCGTCGGTACGCGTGAGGCGGCCGAGCGGGCGCGCGGTTTTCTGGAGCAGGTGGGCCTGGGTCAACGCACGGGCCATTACCCCAAGCTGTTGTCCGGCGGCGAGCAGCAACGTGTCGCGCTTGCACGCGCCTTCGTCACGCATCCGGCCATTCTCTTTGCGGACGAACCCACGGGCAGTCTCGATGCCGCCACGGGCCATGCCGTCATCGATCTGATGTTCCAGATGAATCGCGCGAACGGCGCAACGCTCATTCTGGTCACGCACGATATCGAACTTGCGCGACGTTGCGATTCCACGGTCACGATCGAAGCAGGACGCCTCGCGTAAAAAAAGCGGACCGCAAGGGTCCGCTTTCTGTTTGCCCCGATCTACCTATCGGGGCGCGCGATCAGGCACATCGCGGCATCACTTCTTCAATGCCGCCCGTGCGCGCGCGATCAGCGCCGAGGTCGACGAGTCGTGCTTCTTTTCGTCGACGCTGGCGGCGGTCAGATCGGCCTCGACTACTTTGCCGAGAATCTTGCCGAGTTCCACGCCCCACTGATCGAACGGATTGATGTTCCACACCGACGCCTGCACCAGCACCTTGTGCTCGTACAGCGCGATCAATGCGCCCAGCGAGCGCGCGGTCAGCGCGTTCACGATCAGCGTGCTGGTGGGACGATTGCCCGGGAAAACCAGGTGCGGAGCAAGCTCGGGCTTGTCGGCGCCGGCCACTTTCTTCGCTTCCTCGAGCGTACGGCCGAGCATGAGCGCTTCGCTTTGCGCAAAGCAGTTGGCCAGCAGTTTGGCGTGATGGTTGGCGAGCGGATGCTCCGGCGTCAACACGGCAATGAAGTCGATCGGGACGATGGTCGGCCCCTGGTGCAGCATCTGGAAAAATGCATGCTGACCGTTCGTGCCCGGTTCGCCCCACGTCACGGCAGCCGTCGGATAGTCGACCATCGCGCCGTCGAGTCGCGCCGACTTGCCGTTGCTTTCCATCTCCAGTTGTTGCAGATACGACGGCAGGAAGTGCAGTGCTTCAGAGTACGGCGCGACGAGATAGCTTTGCGAGCCGAAGAAGTTGCGATACCAGATGCCGATCATGCCGAGCAGTACCGGCAGATTCTTCTCGAGCGGTGCGTCGCGGAAATGCTGATCCATCTCGTTGGCGCCGGCCAGCAGTTCGCCGAACTGCTGCGGTCCGATCGCGATCATGATCGACAGACCCACCGCCGACCACAGCGAGTAGCGGCCGCCGACCCAGTCCCACATCTCGAACACGTTCTCTTTGGCGATGCCGAACTTGACCACCTCGGCCGGATTCGCCGACACGCCCACGAAGTGCTTCGACAACGCGTTTTCCGGACAGCCTTTCTCGACGAACCAGTCGCGCAGCGAGCGCGCGTTGGTCATGGTTTCGAGCGTGGTGAACGTCTTGGAGACGATGATGGCGAGCGTTTCTTCCGGATCGATCTGCTGCAACACGTTGTACAGATCGGCGCCATCTACGTTCGAGACGAAATGCGTGGTGATCTCCGGCGTGGCGAGGTGATGCAACGCATGCACGACCATCTTCGGACCGAGGTCCGAACCGCCGATGCCGATATTCACGACGTAGCGGATGCGCTTGCCGGTGTAGCCCGTCCATTCGCCGCTGCGGACCTTGTCGGCGAAGGCGGCCATTTTGGCGCGTTCGGCCTGCACCTGCGCATGGAAAGGTGCTTTCGGGTCGGTGGCGCGCAGGGCCGTGTGCAACGCGGCGCGGCCTTCCGTCGGGTTGACGACCTCGCCCGCGAACATGGCGTCGCGGCGTTTTTCCACGCCGGCTTCGCGCGCGAGTTGCACGAGCAGCTTCAGGGTTTCGTCGGTGATGCGGTTCTTCGAGAAGTCGGCGGTGAGACCGCCACCTGCGAACGCGAAGCGTTCGGCGCGGGTGGGCGCGGGATCGTTCTCGGGGGCGAACCAGTCGCGCAGATGCGCATCGCGAATCTTCTCGTAATGCGTTTGCAGCGAGGACCAGGTGGGGAGCGAGTTCTGCGTCATAGCGTCCGTCTAACGAAGAGGCATGAGAAAGGCGTGCGCGTGAAGCGCGGCCGAGGATGATGCAACGATGCTGTTAGAGCGATGCCGCGCGGCCAGGTTCGCTGCAGATTGCGGCGAACGTCGCGAGCCGGTTCCGTGACGAACGGGCGTGCTGGAGTTCGTGGCAACCCGCGGCAGACAATGACGCGCGGCGCAGTCAACCAGTATAGCGGCCTTGCGTGACAGGCGGCAGCGGTTTGGACATCGCGCGCACAGTGTGGGACGCGCGGTCCGCTCAATCCACTGAAGGATAGAACAGCCGGTTGAGCAGCGTGCGGACCATGGGCGCGAGTTCGCCCGCGGTGAGACCGGCGGGGCCGTCGCCTTGCGCGCTCAGCGTGTCGGCGGCGAGGCCGTGCAGATACACGCCGGCGAGCGCGGCCTCGAACGGCGGCAGGTGCTGCGCGAGCAGTGCGCCGATGATGCCGCCGAGCACGTCGCCGGTGCCTCCGGTCGCGAGTGCCGCGTTGCCGGTCGGATTGACCACGAGGCGTCCGTCCGGGGCGGCGATGATCGTGCCCGTGCCTTTCAGCACGATGACACCCGCGAAGCGTGCCGCGAGCGCGCGTGCCGCGGCGAGACGGTCGCGCTGCACGCCGGGCGCGTCGGTGCCGAGCAGACGGGCGGCTTCGAGCGGATGCGGCGTCAGCACGCACGGATCGCCCTGCACGCCACGCGCTGTGACTGCGGCGGCGAGCGAGGGGTCTTTCGCGATCAGGTTCAGCGCGTCGGCGTCGAACAGTTTGGGGACGTCGAGCGGCAGCACGTCGTGCATGACCTGGGTGGCGCGCTCGCGATGACCCATGCCGCAGCCAACCGCCAGCGCGTCCATTTTGTCGAGCGGCAAAGCGTCGATAGCGTGCAGCATCAGTTCCGGATGCGGCGGATCGTAAGGCGGCGCGCCGTCGCCCAGCAGCGCGACGTGCACCTTGCCGGCGCCGGTGTAGAGCGCGGCGCGCGATGCCAGAATCGGCGCGCCGCACATGCCGGTGTCGCCGCCGACCACGGCGAGGCTGCCGAAGCTGCCCTTGTTGGTGGCGAAGTCGCGCGGCGGCAGGAACGCGGCGAAGAGTTCCGGCGCGTTGAGCTGGATGCCGGCGCGTGCGGTGCTGTCGATGCCGATCGGCGCCACGGTCACCGATCCGGCGAGATCGCGGCCTTGCGCGGTGAACAGGCCCGGTTTGGCGCCGATGAAGGTGAGGGTGTGGGTCGCCTTGACCGCATGGCCGTCGTTGCCGCTGACGCCGGCCGCCACCACCGTGCCGGTGTCGCCGTCGAGGCCGCTCGGAACGTCCAGCGCGAGGACGCCGCCTTTTCGCGGGCGCGTCGTGGCTCGTTGCGACAGTTGCCGCGCGACGCGGGCGAACACGCCTTCGAGCGGGCGCGCGAGGCCGATGCCGAACATACCGTCGACGAGACAGGTATAGTCGTCGAACGACGCGGGCGGTTCCGTCGCGATGACGACGCCCGCAGCGCGCGCCGTTTCGAGTGCCCAGCGGGCGTCGTCGGGTTTGACTTCGACCGGCATGCACAGCTCGACCGCGACGCCCGCCTCGTGCAGCAACCTGGCCAGGACGAGCGCGTCGCCGCCGTTGTTGCCGGGGCCGGCGATCAGCCAGACCTTATGTTTTGCGCGCTCGACCGAGGTGTCGCGGGTGATCTGTTCGAGCAGGAAGCTGGCGGCTGCCTCGCCCGCGCGCGACATCAGCGTATGGGGTGGCAGCGCCGCCGCCGCTTGCGTCTCGAGAATGCGCAGATCGGTTTGCGTGAGCAACGCAATAGCGCGGTTACGGGGAGACAGCAGCGTGGGCAGAGCAGGGAAGGCGGAGTCGGTCATGGCGGCCTGATGTCACCGTTGCACGGTGGGAGCATGTCGGAGCCACTATGTTAGTGCCGATGACGGTCGCGCGTGACGGCCGGACGGCAATGTGCGAGATAACAGCGGTTGTGGTGAATATGCCGGTGCAGGTCTGGCGCGAGTTCAGGTTGGGCGATTCACGCCACGTCCAGTTGCATCAGTCACGGTAAACGTGTCTGAGCGAGGATGCACGGGCCGCGCGCATGGCGCGCCCGGCCCGCCGTGCCTGAAGCGCTCAGAAGCGTTCAGAACCGGTCGGCGCGAAACGCGGCCAGCGTGTCCGCCGGCACATCCGGTGTGCGGCCCGACACGATTTCGGCGACCAATTTGCCCGCGCCGCATGCCACGCCCCAGCCCGCCGGACCATGACCCAGGTTCACGAAGAGCCGTGGATGCAGCGCGTTGCCGATCACGGGCAGGCCGTCCGGCGACAGCAGCTTGACGCCTTCCCAGGGCAGCGCCGCCGAAATGCGTGCGGCGCCCGGAATCCAGTCGTGGGTCGCCTGGCCGAGCAGCGCGAGGGCTTCTTTCGTCAGCGATTCGCCAAGCGGCTTGTCGATCTGGCTTGCACTTTGCAGCACGGCGCCGCCCGCGATGCGCAGGCGCTGGTTCATGCGGCTGATCGCGATCCGCTTGACCGCGTCGACAATGGCGACATGCGGCGCGCATTCCTCGTGCGCGATGGGCGCCACCAGGTTATGCAGACGCAGTGGATGCAGCGGCAGACGCAGACCCAGCCGTTCGAGCAGCGGCAGGCTGCCGTGGCCGGCCGCGACCACGACCGCGTCGCCATGAATCACATCGACTTCGCGGGAACGGGAAGCCGCGCCCGGACGCGGCGCCAGTTCCACCGAAGCGCGCTGGCCTTCGAGGCGTATGGACGAGACCTCGCAGCCGAACATGAACTGCACGCCGCCCTGGTTGTCGAGCGTCTGCTTGATGAGCTTGGCGAACAGCGGGCAATTGGCGGTGCGTTCCTGATCGAACAGGATGCCGCCGGCGAATTCCGGATCGGTCGGCACGGAGTGTTCGAAGGCCGCGCATTCGGCCGGCGTCAGCACGTGATGCGGCACTTCGTACTGACGCAGGATGTCCAGCGCCGGCTGCGTCTGTTCCCACTCGTGCGGCGAACGCACGAGGTAGAGCAGGCCGCTCGCCTGTTCGTATTCGAGCGCGAAACGCGCCTCCATGTCGGCCATCGCGTCGCGCGACAGCTCGATCAGCGGACGCAGCCGCGCGTACTGCCGCCCGAAAGCCTCGGGGTCCTGCAATTCGGTCAACTGTTTGATGAACTGGCGTGCCGGCCCATTGAAGCCGGGTTTGCTGATGACGCCGTTTTTCGCCGACTGTCGGCTCGCCATGAAGGTCGGGCCGAACCAGACGTCGAGCGGCGTGGGCAGCACGGTGCCGCCGTGGCCATAGGTTGCGCCTTGCGCGACGGTGGCGTGACGCTCGACGACGCATACCCGGTGACCGGCCGCGCGCAGTTGATAAGCGGTGGCGACGCCGACTATCCCGCCGCCAATGACGATGACATCCATGTTCTGATTCGATTTGCCGGCGGGACGCCGAGCTGCGCGTTCCCCGTCAAGCGTGGCATGCGGCGCGGTGGCCGTAACGGCCGGCCGATTCGCGCCGATCTGGTGAAAGGGCGAATGATAGCAGTCAAAGACGGCGCCCGGCCACGCAAGCGCGACCGCCGGGGCTTGCCGCGGCGCCCGGGCGAGCCGTCCGCGCAAGCCTCGCGGTCGCCCGAAAGCGCAGCGCCATGCCCGCTGGAGGCGCGTTCCCGGGTTATAATCTCGGACTTCCCTTCCGCCTCACGTCGCCTTCACGCGCGACTCATAGACGCAACGTCAAGTCCATGGCCCACTTCTCGTGTTTCCCCGGCGCTTCGGCCCTTTCCGATTTCCGTCAAACCCGCCTGCTCGACACGCTCACGCGCATCGACGCCAACATTACCGGCGTACGCGGGCAGTACCTGCACTTCGTCAACGCGCAGACTCCGCTGTCCGCGGAAGACAACGCCAAAATCGAAGCGCTGATGCATTACGGCGATCCGCTCGAAGAAACGAAAGAGCGCGGCACGGCTGAAACCTTCCTCGTGGTGCCGCGTTTCGGCACGGTGTCGCCGTGGGCCAGCAAGGCGACCGACATCGCCCATCTGTGCGGCCTCACGCAGGTGCGCCGTATCGAGCGCGGCGTCGAGTACACGGTCACGCTGAAAAGCGGCCTGCTCGGCGGCAAGAAGGCGCTCTCCGAAGAAGCGCGCGCGGCGGTCGTCGCGGCGCTGCACGACCGCATGACCGAGAGCGTGTCGCCTTCGCGCGATCACGCGCTGCATCTGTTCGACGAACTGCCGGCCAAGCCGCTGCAAACCGTCGACGTGCTGGGCAACGGCCGCGGCGCGCTGGAAACGGCGAACACGGAACTCGGCCTAGCGCTCGCGGAAGACGAAATCGAATACCTGGTGAACGCGTTCACCAAACTTGGCCGCAACCCGACCGACGTCGAACTGATGATGTTCGCGCAGGCCAACAGCGAGCACTGCCGTCACAAGATTTTCAACGCCGACTGGACCATCGACGGCGAGAAGCAGGACATCTCGCTGTTCAACATGATCCGCAACACCGAGAAGCTCAATCCGCAGGGCACGATCGTCGCGTACTCGGATAACTCGGCGATCATGGCCGGCGGCGTGGCCGAGCGCTGGTTCCCGCGTACGGCGGCCGAACTCGGCGAGCACGAACTGCCGGAACACTACCGTCGCAACGTCGAGCTCACGCACACCTTGATGAAGGTGGAAACGCACAATCACCCCACGGCCATTTCGCCGTTCCCGGGCGCCTCCACCGGCGCGGGCGGTGAAATCCGCGACGAAGGCGCAACCGGCCGCGGCGCGCGTCCGAAGGCGGGTCTGGCGGGCTTCACAGTGTCGAATCTGGAATTGCCGGACGGCGTCGAGGCATGGGAAAACGCGCGCGACGCCGCGCAACCACTTGCGCACCGCAATCCGAACGAGTCGCACGAAGCGTACGGCCGTCCCGATCGCATCGCGTCGCCGCTGCAGATCATGATCGACGGGCCGCTCGGCGGCGCCGCGTTCAACAACGAATTCGGCCGTCCGAATCTGGGCGGTTATTTCCGCGCTTACGAACAGAATGTCGCGGGTCTGGTGCGCGGCTATCACAAGCCGATCATGATCGCGGGCGGTATCGGCAACATCTCGGATCAGCACACTCACAAGCACGATCTGCCGGAAGGTTCGCTTCTGATCCAGATCGGCGGTCCCGGCATGCGCATCGGCATGGGCGGCGGTGCGGCAAGTTCCATGGCCACCGGCACGAACACCGCCGAACTCGACTTCGATTCGGTTCAGCGTGGCAATCCGGAAATCGAGCGCCGTGCGCAGGAAGTCATCAACGCGTGCTGGCAACTCGGCGAGAAGAATCCGATCCTGAGCATTCACGACGTCGGCGCGGGCGGTCTCTCGAACGCGTTCCCCGAAGTGGTGGACGGCGCGAGCAAGGGCGCGATCTTCGATCTGCGCAAGATCCAGCTCGAAGAGAGCGGTTTGTCACCGCGCGAAATCTGGTCGAACGAAGCGCAGGAGCGTTACGTGCTGGCCATCGCGCCGGCCGATCTGCCTGCCTTCGAAGCCATGTGCCAGCGCGAGCGTTGCCCGTTCGCGGTGGTCGGCACGGCCACGGCCGAGCGTCAGTTGAAGGTGCTCGATCCTGAAGCGGGCGAAGGCGTGGCTCACGAGCCGGTCGACATGCCGATGGAAGTGCTGCTCGGCAAGGCGCCGCGCATGCATCGCGATGTCACGCGCGTCGAGCAGAAGCTCGAGCCGGTGGACGTCACCAATATCTCGCTGCCGGAAGTGGCGGTGAGCGTGCTGCGTCATCCCACGGTGGCGAGCAAGTCGTTCCTCATCACCATCGGCGACCGCTCGGTGGGCGGCACCACCGCGCGTGACCAGATGGTCGGTCCGTGGCAGGTGCCGGTGGCGGACGTCGCCATCACCACGATGGACTACGCCGGTTTCCGCGGCGAGGCGATGACCATGGCCGAGCGCACGCCGCTCGCCGTGATCGACGCCCCCGCATCGGGCCGCATGGCGGTCGGCGAGGCGGTGACCAACATCGCGGCGGCGCCGATCGCGTCGCTGGACAAGCTGAAGCTGTCGGCGAACTGGATGGCCGCATGCGGCGCGCCGGGTGAAGACGCTGCCCTGTACGACACCGTCAAGGCGATCGGCATGGAACTGTGCCCGGCGCTCGGCATCAGCATTCCGGTCGGCAAGGACTCGCTGTCCATGCGTACCAAGTGGCAAGACCGCGGTGTCGCCAAGGAAGTGGTCGCGCCGGTCTCGCTCATCATTTCGGCGTTCGCGCCGGTCGAAGACGTGCGCCGTCACCTCACGCCGCAACTGCGTCGCGCAAGCGGCGCGGAAGGCGTGGGCGACTCCGTGCTAATCGCCATCGACCTCGGCCGCGGCAAGCATCGTCTGGGAGGTAGTATCCTCGCGCAGGTCACGCAACAGGTCGGCGACACGGTGCCCGACGTCGACGACGCCGAAGACCTCAAGCGCTTCTTCACCGCCATCCAGGCGCTCAACAGCGACGGCAAGCTGCTCGCTTACCACGACCGCTCCGACGGCGGCCTGTGGGCCACGGTGTGCGAAATGGCGTTCGCGGGTCACGTCGGCGTGTCGCTGAACGTCGACATGCTGGTGCTCGATCCGCATCACGAATCCGATTACGGCGACGCGAAAGACTGGGCCAAGCAGACCAGCGGCCGCCGCGAAGATCGCACCATCCGCGCGCTCTTCAACGAAGAACTGGGCGCGGTGATTCAGGTGCGCGCGGCCGAGCGCGATGTCGTACTGGCGGCGCTGCGCGAACACGGTTTGTCCACGTGCTCGCACGTGATCGGCAAGATCAACGACCGCGACACGATCGAAATCTACCGCGACGCGAAGAAGATCTACGAAGCGCCGCGCACGGAACTGCATCGCACTTGGAGCGAAGTGAGCTGGCGCATTTCGCGTCTGCGCGACAACCCGGCCTGTGCCGACGCCGAATACGACGCGCTGTCCGACGTGGCCGATCCGGGCATCTCGCCGGTCTTGAGCTTCGACCCGGCGGAAGACGTTGCCGCGCCGTTCGTCGGCAAGAGCGCGCGTCCGCGAGTGGCGATCCTGCGCGAACAGGGCGTGAATTCGCACCTCGAAACCGCTTACGCATTCGACCGCGCCGGCTTCGACGCGCACGACGTCCACATGAGCGACCTGCTGGCGGGCCGCGCCAACCTGGCGGACTTCGCCGGCGCGGTGGCTTGCGGCGGCTTCTCGTACGGCGACACGCTCGGTGCGGGCGAAGGCTGGGCGAAAGCCATCCGCTTCAATTCGCAACTCGCCGACATGTTCGCCGCGTTCTTCGGCCGCGAAGACACGTTCGCGTTGGGCATCTGCAACGGCTGCCAGATGATGAGCAGTCTCGCGTCCATGATTCCCGGCGCCGAAGCATGGCCGAAGTTCACGCGCAACAAGTCGGAGAAATTCGAGGCGCGTTTCTCGCTAGTGGAAGTGCAAAGCTCGCCGTCGATCTTCTTCGCCGGCATGGAAGGCTCGCGCATCCCGGTGGCCATTGCGCACGGCGAGGGCTTTGCCGACTTCTCGCAGCAGGGCGACGCGTCGAAGGTGGCGGTGGCAATGCGTTACGTCGATCACCGTGGTCAGGCAACCGAGCAGTATCCGTTCAACCCGAACGGATCGCCGCAGGGCATCACGTCGGTCACCACGCAAGACGGCCGCTTCACCGTGCTGATGCCGCACACCGAGCGCGTGCATCGCGCGGTGCAGATGAGCTGGCATCCGGAAGGCTGGGGCGAGGGCAGCACCGACGCAAGTCCGTGGATGCGCGTGTTCCAGAACGCGCGTCGCTGGCTGGGTTGATGGTTTGACGCGGCGGCTTGCCGCGCGATGACGCCTGCATCCTACGTGCAGTCATTCGCGCGGTAACCTGCCGAATAGCACAGCCGTTACCGCGGGCTGTTCTAACCGTTCCAACGACCACAGAAACAAAAAAACCGCCCTCGGGCGGTTTTTTTGTTTGCCGCGTAAAGAACGCTTACTGGATCTTGGCGTTCTTGCGCAGGCCTTCTTCGAAAGCTTGCAGCTTTTCCTGCTGGATCTGCTGCACGATCTGCGGACGCACCTGCTCCAGCGGCGGCGGCGTGATGTTGCGCACGTCGTCGACACGGATGATGTGCCAGCCGAATTGCGTGTGCACCGGCGTGTCGGTCATCTGGCCTTTCTGCAGATGCGTGGCGGCGTCGGCGAATTCAGGCACGTAGGCTTTCGGGTCCGACCAGTCGAGGTCGCCGCCGTTCTTGCCCGATCCCGGGTCTTTCGAGAACTGCTTGGCGAGGTCTTCGAAGCTCGCGCCGGCCTTGATCTTCGCGATCAGATCTTTCGCCTGCTGTTCGTTGTCGACGAGGATGTGGTGCAGGTGATATTCCTTGCCGCCCGCGTCCTTGATCAGCGCGTTGTAGCGCGCGGTGACTTCGGCGTCCGTCGGGGCGTTGTTCTTCACGAAGTCTTCGATCAGCGCGCGCAGCACGACGGTTTGTTGGGCGACGGCGACTTGCGCCTTGACGTCCGGGCGAGTCGGCAGACCGCGGCGCATCGCTTCCTGCATCAGGATTTCGCGATTCACGAGTTCTTCACGCACTGCCATTTGCAGTTGCGGCGTGTTCTGCTGGCCTTGATGAACCAGTTGATCGACCAGCGCGTCTGCGCGCGCTTTCGGAATCGGCGTGCCGTTCACGACGGCGATGTTCTGTGCGAATGCAGGAGCGGCCGCAAACGCAGCCAGCAATACCCAGAGGCGGGTTTTCTTCAAGGTCATCGAAAGGTTTCCTAGCGGGGCAACAAAGCGAATTCTTCGGGCGTATACGCCGTGATGGCAAGGGCGTGAATGCCGCGCTGCATGGCATCGGCCAGCGCATCATACACCATGCGATGCCGCGCCACGCGGGCCTTGCCGGCGAATGCGGCAGCGACAATCGTGACACTGAAATGACCGCCGGCGGAGGCGCCGGCGTGGCCTGCGTGCTGCGCGCTGTCGTCCGTGATCTGGATCGACGCGACCGGCGCGAGTGCTGCGGTGAGGCGCGCTTCGATCAGCGCGGCGCGCTCCGCCGTGGTGGCGTGCATGAATACGTCGCTCATCTCATTCTTCCTTCATGTACTTCGACAACCACAGACTCTGCCCGACGATGAACACGACGAGACAGCCGGTCGCGCCGAACAGCTTGAAATTGACCCACTGGTCGGTGGTGTAGTTGTAGGCCACGAACAGATTCACGAGACCCAGCAGCACGAAGAAGATCGCCCAGACGACGTTCAGCTTGCTCCAGATGGCGTGCGGCAGCGTGATCTGCTTGCCCATCATGGCTTCGATCAGGTTTTTGTTGAACGCCAGCTGCGAGACGATCAGCGCGACCGAAAATGCCCAGTACAGCACGGTCGGCTTCCATTTGATGAAGGTGTCGTTGTGCAGCACGAGCGTCGCGCCGCCGAACACGGTGACCACGCCGAGGCTGACCCACAGCATGGGATCGACCTTGCGATGGCGGAAGGCCACCCACGCGATCTGCACCAGCGTGGCGACGATCGCCACTGCCGTCGCCGTGAAAATGCCCCAGATCTTGAAGGCGACGAAGAACAGGATGATCGGAAACAGATCGAACAGGAATTTCATTTCTGGTCGGGAATTCGCAAAGTGAAGGGCGCCGCGAAGGCGCCCGGTGGCGTGCGTGCCGGAGAGTCGGTCGCGGCGGCTCGATGGCCGCCGGACCGGCGCTGCGTTACTTGGGCTCGAATTGTAACGCAGCCGAATTGATGCAGTACCGCAGGCCGGTGGGCGCCGGCCCGTCTTCGAAAACATGGCCCAGATGCGCGCCGCAGTTCTTGCATTGCACCTCGATGCGCAACATGCCGTGCGTGCGATCGGTTTTTTCGGCAATCACTTCGCCGTTGATCGGCTTGAAGTAGCTCGGCCAGCCGCAGCCGGCATCGAATTTGGTGTCCGATTCGAACAGCGGCGTGCCGCAGCACACGCAATCGTAAACGCCCCGGTCCCAGTGATCGTGATAACGGCCGGTGAACGGTCGCTCCGTGGCGGCGTGACGCGTCACCTGGTATTCGATGTCGGACAGCTGCTTGCGCCACTCGGCGTCGTCTTTCTGCACAGCGGGGGAGCCGGTGTTGAGATCGTCGGGCTTGTTCATGGTCGGATTCCTAAGGGGATACTGTGTCTCGGGATTGTTTGGAGAATGCGCTCGCCGTCACGAAGAGCAGCTCACTTCCAGCGAACTCGCCCAGTCCGGCGGCAAGCCCGCGTACGCCTCGTTTTCCGGCTGTTCGTCGAAGGGACGGCGCAGCACGGCGGCGAGCCGTTCCACTTCGGAGAAGTCTTTTTCTTTCGCGCGGCGGATCGCCGTTTCCGCCAGATGATTGCGAAGTACGAATTTGGGGTTCACACGGTTCATTGCAATGGCGCGCGCGGCGTCGTCGCGTGTTTCTTCGGACAGCCGCGCGCGGTAGTCGTTCACCCACGCATCGAACGCGGCGCGGTCGAGAAACAGGTCGCGCACCGGCGCGTCGCCGCTGGCGTCGTGCTTCGAAACACGGGCCAGATTGCGGAAGGTCAGGGTGAAATCCGCGCGATTGGCATGCATGACTTCGAACAAGCGGTTGACGAGCGTTTCGTCGCCCGCGCGTTCGGTGTCGAGGCCGAGTTTGGCGCGCATGCGTTTTTCGAGCGCGGGCGCGAAACGGTCCTTGAAGCCGCCGAGCACGCGTTGCGCGTCTTCGATGGATTTGTCGCCGCGCACGCTTTCCTCGTGCTTTTCGCCGATTAGCGGCAAGAGCCCTTGCGCGAGGCAGAAAAGGTTCCAGTAGGCGATCTGCGGCTGCATCTTGTAAGCGTAACGGCCCTGCGAATCCGAGTGATTGCAGATGTAGCCGGCGTCGAAGCCGTCCATGAAACCGAACGGACCGTAGTCGATGGTCAGACCGAGAATCGACATGTTGTCCGTATTCATCACGCCGTGGCAGAAACCCACGGCCTGCCATTCGACCATCAGATCGGCGCTCGACGCGACCGCCTCGCCGAGCAGCGCGAGATACGGGTCGTCGCTGTCGCGGCAATGCGGATAGAAACGGTCGATGACGTGATCGGCGAGCGAGCGCAGCGCGTCGACGCGATCGTTCGAATAGAAATGCTCGAAGTGGCCGAAGCGCACGAAGCTCGGCGCCACGCGCGTGACCACCGCGGCGGTTTCCACTTCCTCGCGCCGCACCGGCTGATCGGAACCGATCACGCACAGCGCGCGGGTGGTCGGAATGCCGAGGTGATGCATGGCTTCGGAGCACAGATATTCGCGGATCGACGAACGCAACACCGCGCGGCCGTCGCCCATGCGCGAATAGGGCGTGCGCCCGGCGCCTTTGAGCTGCAATTCCAGACGGCGGCCGTCGTGTTCGATTTCGCCGAGGCCGAGTGCGCGGCCGTCGCCGAGCTGGCCGGCCCACACGCCGAACTGGTGTCCCGAATACACGGAGGCATACGGCATGGCCGACGCCGGCCATTCGCGCGTGGCGTTGCCCGAAAACAGTTCGGCGAAGCCGGGGTCGTTCTGGATACCCGGCTCCAGACCGAGCAGCGCGGCTGTCTCCGAGGAAAAGCCGACCACGTACGGCGCGCCGAGCGGCGTGGCGGGCAGGCGCGTCAGAAACAGGTTGCCGAGCCGCGCGAACGCGTTTTCGGGCGGGCTGGCAAGCGCCTCGGAGAAGGCCGTCAAGGGCCCGGATAAGCCTGCAATGCTTGGGGAAAACGACATGTTGAGCGCCTCTGGATTAACCGATATTGTAAGTCCGCGCCCGCGGCCCTGCTGGCAGGCGGCCGGTGCGGCGCCGATTCCGGTGGCGGGTTTGACGACAACGACGCAAACAAGGCGAGGAGACCACGCTTTATGACGACGCCGCTGCTTGGCCAGATGATGGACGTGCCGCTCACCGTGTCTTCGCTGCTCGCGCATGCCGCGCGGCATTTCGGCGACACCGAGATCGTGTCGCGACGCATCGAAGGCGACGTGCATCGCTACACCTATCGCGACTGCGAAAAGCGCGCGAAACAACTGGCGCAGGCGCTGATCGCGCTCGGCGTCGAGCCCGGCGAACGGGTCGCGACGCTCGCGTGGAACGGCTATCGTCACCTGGAAGCGTATTACGGCATCACGGGTTTCGGCGCCGTGTGCCACACCATCAATCCGCGTCTCTTTCCGGATCAGATCGCCTACATCGTCAATCACGCCGACGATGCCTACGTGCTGTTCGATACGACCTTCGCGCCGCTCGTCGACGTGCTCGCGCCGCAGTGTCCGAAAGTGCGCGGCTGGATCGCGCTCGCCGACGAAGCGCATCTGCCCGCCATGCAGACACCCGCGCTCAGCTACGAAACGCTGCTCGGGGCGCAGGACGGCGAGTTCGCCTGGCCTGAACTGGACGAGCGTCAGGCTTCGTACCTCTGCTATACGTCGGGCACCACCGGCAATCCGAAAGGCGCGCTTTATTCGCATCGCTCCACCGTGCTGCATGCGTTCGGCGCGTCCTTGCCCGATGCCATGAGCCTGTCCGCGCGCGACGCCGTGCTGCCCGTCGTGCCGATGTTCCATGTGAACGCCTGGGGCATTCCGCACGCCGCGCCGCTGACCGGCGCCAAGCTGGTGTTTCCCGGCAAGGATCTGGACGGCAAGTCGCTCTACGAACTGATGGAGAACGAGCGCGTTACGTATTCGGCCGGCGTGCCCACCGTATGGCTCGGCTTACTCAACTACCTGCGCGAAGCCAAGGTGCGTTTCTCGTCGCTCAACCGGACGGTGATAGGCGGTTCGGCGTGTCCGCCTGCCATGCTGCACACCTTCGAAGACGAATACGGCGTGCAGGTGATTCACGCATGGGGCATGACCGAAATGTCGCCGCTCGGCACCTTGTCGAAACTGACGTGGGAGCAGAGTCAGCGCCCGGTCGCGGAACAGCGCAAACTGCTCGAAAAGCAGGGGCACGTGCTCTATGGCGTCGACATGAAGATCGTCGGCGAAGACGGGCGCGAACTGCCGTGGGACGGCGTGGCGTTCGGCGACCTGTACGTGCGCGGCCCGTGGGTGATCGACCGGTATTTCCGCAAGGACGATTCGCCGCTGGTGGACGGCTGGTTTCCGACCGGCGACGTCGCCACGATCGACCGCGACAGCTTCCTGCAGATTACCGACCGCTCGAAAGACGTTATCAAGTCGGGCGGCGAATGGATCAGTTCGATCGACATCGAGAACGTCGCGATCGCGCATCCGGCGGTGGCCGAAGCCGCCTGCATCGCCTGCGCGCATCCGAGGTGGACCGAGCGGCCGCTGCTGGTGGTCGTGAAGCGCGCGGGTTTCGACGTAACGCGTGAAGAACTGCTGGCGTTCTACGAGGGCAAGGTGGCGAAGTGGTGGATTCCCGACGACGTGGCTTTCGTCGACGAACTGCCGCACACGGCCACCGGCAAGCTGCAGAAACTCAAGCTGCGCGACACGTTCCGCGAGCACGTCCTGCCGTCCGCGCTGGAAGACGAAAAGAATTGCCCGCTCACGCCGCTTGCCAGGGGAAACCCCGCCTGACGATAAATTGAACGAGCGTGCTTTTTTGTGTATTCTGCCTGCTGACCCGGAATGATCGGACACGAAGCCGGTCGCGAAGTCGGACAATGAGCCGACCCGAACCACCGGACGGGCGGCGCGTCATGCGCCGCTTCATCGCATGGAGGCAGGCAGATGGCAGTGGACTACACAACCCATGACGGCGTGGCCGTCATCACGCTGAACAATCCTCCCGTGAACGGCCTCGGCCTCTCGACGCGCGCGGGCATCGTCGAGGGCGTCGAGCGCGCGCAGAACGACCCGGCGATCCGCGCGATCGTGCTGACTGGCGCGGGCAAAGCCTTCTCGGGCGGCGCCGACATCACCGAATTCAATACGCCGAAAGCCACTCAGGAACCGACGCTCGCCACGGTCATCAAGACCGTCGAGAACAGCGCGAAGCCGGTGGTCGCGGCCATTCACAGCGTCGCGATGGGCGGCGGCCTCGAACTGGCGCTCGGCGCCCACTACCGCATTGCCGCCGCCGGCGCGCAGATCGCGCTGCCCGAAGTGAAGCTCGGCATTCTGCCGGGCGCGGGCGGCACGCAGCGTCTGCCGCGCGCCATCGGCCTCGAAGCCGCGCTGAACATGATCGTCTCCGGGGCGCCCGTGATGTCCGAGAAACTCGCGGACTCGGGCCTCTTCGACGAAGTCGTGGAAGGCGATCTGGCCGCGGCGGCGCTCGCATTCGCTGTCAAAGTGGGCGCGCAGGCGGGCCCGCATCCGAAGGTGCGCGATCGCAAGATCGATCATCCGAACGCAGCCGGTTTCATCCAGTTCGCGCGCAATACCGTCACGGCAATGGCGAAGAATTTCCCGGCGCCGCTCAAGTGCATCGACGCCGTGGAAGCCGGTGTGCAGAACGGCTTCGACAAAGGTCTGGCGTTCGAGCGCGACTGTTTCGTGGCGCTGGTGCAAACGCCGGAGAGTCACGCGCTGCGTCACGCGTTCTTCGGCGAGCGCGCCGCGAGCAAGATTCCCGACGTGCCCTCCGACACACCGGTGCGCGACATCCAGCAAGTGGCCGTAATTGGCGCGGGCACGATGGGCGGCGGCATCGCTATGAACTTCGTCAACGCGGGCATCCCGGTCACGCTGCTGGAAACGAAACAGGAAGCGCTCGATCGCGGCCTCGCCACGATTCGCAAGAACTACGAAGCATCGGTGAAAAAGGGCAAGCTCAAGCCCGAGGCGCTGGAACAGCGCATGGCGCTGATCTCGCCCACGCTGTCCTACGACGACCTGAAGCGCGCCGACCTGATCGTCGAAGCAGTGTTCGAAGAACTCGGCGTGAAAGAGCAGGTGTTCAAGCGGCTCGACGAAGTGGCGAAGCCCGGCGCGATTCTCGCGTCCAACACGTCCACGCTCGACGTGGACAAGATCGCCGCTTTCACGAAGCGTCCGCAGGACGTGGTGGGCATGCACTTCTTCAGCCCCGCCAACGTGATGAAGCTGCTCGAAGTCGTGCGCGGCAAGGAGACCGCGAAAGACGTGCTCGCCACCGTCATGAAGCTCGCGAAGAAGATCAGGAAGACCGCGGTGGTGTCGGGCGTATGCGATGGATTCATCGGCAATCGCATGATCGAGCAGTACATCCGTCAGGCGCTCTTCATGCTCGAAGAAGGCGCGCTGCCGGCGCAGGTCGATCGCGCGATCGAGAAATTCGGCTTTGCGATGGGCCCGTTCCGCATGAGCGATCTGGCCGGCAACGACATCGGCTGGGCGATCCGCAAGCGCCGCTATCAGGAACAGCCGGACATGCATTACTCGAAGATCGCCGACCGCCTGTGCGAAACCGGCCGCTTCGGACAAAAAACCGGCGGCGGCTGGTACGACTACAAAGCGGGCGACCGTACCGCGTATCCGTCGAAAGTCGTCGACGACATGATCGGCGCCTATTCGAAGGACGCCAACACCGAACGGCGCAAGATCAGCGACGAGGAAATCGTCGAGCGCCTCGTGTTCGCGCTGGTGAACGAGGGTGCGAAGATTCTCGAGGAAGGCATCGCGTCGAAGGCGTCGGATATCGACATGGTCTATCTGACCGGCTACGGTTTTCCGCTCTATCGCGGCGGCCCGATGCTGTACGCGGACACGGTGGGTCTCTACAACGTGGAACGCGCGATTCGCCGTTATGCGTCGCGACCCAATGGCGACGCGTGGCATTTCGCGCCCAGCATCGTGGAACTCGCGGCCAAAGGCCGGGGCTTCAACGGCTGAATCGCCCACTCGATCGCCCGCTGAACCGGGTGAACTGACAGACGTGAGGCGCCGCCGATGGCCGGCGCGCTCACCATCGACATCTGCAAGCAGGAGACATGCATGACTGACGCCGTAATCGTATCGACTGCCCGCACGGGCCTTGCCAAATCATGGCGCGGCGGTTTCAACATGACGCACGGCGCCACGCTCGGCGGTCATGTGACACAGGCGGCCGTCGAGCGCGCGAAGCTCGATCCGGCGCGCGTCGAAGACGTAATCATGGGCTGCGCGAATCCCGAAGGCGCGACGGGCGCCAACATCGCGCGGCAGATTGCCTTGCGCGCCGGCTTGCCGGTGAGCGTGCCGGGCATGACGGTCAATCGCTTCTGCTCGTCGGGACTGCAAACCATCGCGCTCGCGGCGCAGCGCGTGATCGCGGGCGAGGGCGAGGTGTTCGTCGCGGGCGGCGTGGAGTCGATCTCGTGCGTGCAGAACGAGATGAACCGGCACATGCTGGCCGAAGGCTGGCTCAGCCAGCACAAGCCGGAGATTTACTGGTCGATGCTGCAGACCGCCGAAAACGTCGCGAAACGCTATTCGATCTCGCGCGAGCGTCAGGACGGCTACGGCGCGCGCTCGCAGCAGCGCGCGGCGGCCGCGCTCGAAGCCGGCAAGTTCAAGGACGAAATCGTCCCGATGACGGTGCTCGCCGGCGTCGCGGATAAAGCGAGCGGCCGTCTCTACACGAAAGAAGTGACCGTCAGCGGCGACGAAGGCATTCGCGCCGACACCACGCTCGAAGCGGTCTCGAAGATCCGCACGGCGCTGCCCGGCGGCGTCATCACGGCGGGCAATGCGAGCCAGTTTTCCGACGGCGCGTCGGCCTGCGTGGTGATGAACGCGAAGGTCGCGGAGCGCGAAGGCTTGCAGCCGCTCGGCATTTTCCGCGGCTTCGCGGTCGCCGGTTGCGAGCCGGACGAAATGGGCATCGGCCCGGTGTTCGCGGTGCCGAAACTGCTCAAGCAGGCCGGCCTGAAGGTGAGCGACATCGACCTGTGGGAACTGAACGAAGCCTTCGCCGTGCAGGTGCTGTATTGCGCGGACAAACTCGGCATCGACCACGACCGCCTGAACGTCAACGGCGGCGCGATCGCGGTGGGTCATCCGTATGGCGTGTCGGGCGCGCGGCTGACCGGTCACGCGCTGATCGAAGGCAAGCGGCGCGGCGCGAAGCTGGTGGTGGTGACCATGTGTATCGGCGGCGGCCAGGGCGCGGCGGGTCTGTTCGAAGTGGTGTGAGCGGAGTCTGACGCGCCCGACTCAGGGCGTCGCCATGCCCAGCGCGGGCAGGCTCAAGGTGCCCTGATTGACGAAGCGGGTGGTGCCGGTCAGGCCGCCCGCGAGTTTGCCGCGCAACTGGTACGGAATCTGACCCGACTGCGCGACATCTGCGAAGGCGAAGGCCTGGCGAACCGCGGCGAAGGCCGGCACGGTGAGCGGCACGTCGACCACGGTTTCGCCGTAACGCGGCACGGTGCCGCTCTGGTTGCTGACGCCGCTGGCAAACGGCTTGCCGTTCAGTTCGAGATCGAGTGCGATGCCGTTGAAGCTCACCTCGGATTCGTTCGGATTCTGCACGCGCAGTTTGACGTTGAAGCGCATTTCGAGCCCCTGGCCCGCGAGCGGTTCGATGCCCGCCACGTTCACGCGCAGTGGGTCGCCGCCGAAAAAGCCGGCACAGCCGCCAAGCGACAACGCAGCGAGGACGGCGAGGCAAACTGCAAGCAGCGCCGGCACGCGAGCGCCACGGCCGGAGAACAACGCGCGAAAGAAAGACATGACCGGCACCTCGCTGCAACGGGTTGGTCATGCATTGTAGCGGGCGGTTTCGTCGACGAACCGGTGTTTCAAACCGTGTGGCGCGGCCGGGTGTCGGTGCGGCGTCTGAAACGCGCGCCGAACCTGGCGGCAAGCATCTGCGCAGCGCGAGAGACGAAGCGCGGCAGGCCGCCGCTTGCGGCGGGTGCCTGCACGATGAACATGACGCCCGCCGTGGGGGTGGCGCGGATCGAGACAACGCCGCGCTGCGGCAGCACGTATCGGCAGCCTTCGTCGATCCTGTGCGACATGACAGGCGCGCTGTCGCCGAGCCAGGCCAGCGTGTGGTCGCTGAATTCGACGCGCAAATCGCCTTCTACGGCCACGATCGCGGTGTGCGCCGGCAGATCGTGCAGCGCGGTCTGACCCGCGCCGAGACGCGTTGCCGGCGCCGGGTCCATTGGACGAAGGGGAGCTTCACTGAAGGTCATGACCGGTTTTCCTCGAACGGTTTGGCATGCCATCCAGCTTATTGAGTCCGTCATCGTGAAAACAGACGCAGCACTTCATAATCTGAACCGGTACAGGGATGAGTTTGGTGTTGCTGTATCGGTTGTATTCAGGCCGATGTGTATCTGTCGTTCGCGCCGTTCTGTCTGCAAGATCGGTTCACGAACTGCCCGATGACCTGTCCGACCACCATGCCTGAGTACTCCATCGCTGATAGCCTCCCGCTGTATCGCCAGCTTGCCGACCAGTATCGTCGCGCCATCGACAACGGCGCGCTGCGTCCCGGCGACCGCATGCCGTCGATGCGTGTGTTCATGCAGCGGCATGGCGTGAGCCTGTCGACCGCCACCGGCAGTTACCGCGCGCTGGAACGCGAGGCGCTGATCGAAGCCCGGCCGCGCGCCGGATATTTCGTGCGCGCGCGGCTCGCGTCGGCGCTGCCCGCGGCGAGCGAGCCCGATCTCGCGCTGGTGCCGGGCGCCGCGCAGTTCGTCGGCATTCACTCGACAATCTCGACGATCGTGTCGAAATACCAGCGACATCCCCAAGCCCTGAATCTCGGCGGCGCGACCGCCAGTCCCGATCTCTATCCCAGCGACGCGTTGCAAAAAGCCGCCTTGCGCGCCTTGCGGCGCCGGCCGACCTTGCTGACGGCCGCCGGTCACGATCAGGGCGCCCCCGATCTGCGCGCGGTCATCGCCCGCCGCGCGCTCGACGCCGGCATTCAGATCGGCGCGGACGACGTGATCATGACGCACGGCGGCATCGAGGCCGTGAACCTCGCGCTGCGCGCCGTCACCCAGCCGGGCGACACCGTCGCCGTGGAATCGCCGTGCTTTTTCGGCTTGCTGCAGGCGCTCGAAAGTCTCGGCCTGCGCGCGCTGGAAATTCCCGCCAGTCCGACCTCGGGCATGGCGATCGAGGCGCTCGCTTTCGCGCTGCAAACGCAAACCGACATCAAGGCGGTGGTGGTCGTGCCGAATCTGCAGAATCCGCTCGGCAGCGTGATGCCCGACGCGCACAAGGCGCGTCTCGTGGCGCTGTGCTCGCAGGCCGGCATTCCGCTGATCGAAGACGATCCTTATCGCGAACTCGCCGACGCCGCGCAGCCGCCGAAGTCGCTGAAAGCCTGGGATACCGACGGCACGGTGATCCACTGCACGTCGTTCAACAAGACGCTCGCGCCCGGCATGCGGGTCGGCTGGGTCAATGGCGGGCGCTGGCATCCGCGAATCGGCATGCTGAAGTTCGCGCAGTCGCGCCACAACGAGCAGTTGTCGCAAGTCGTGCTGGCCGAATTTCTCGGCACGAACGCGCATCAACGGCATTTGCGGCGCCTGCGCGAGCAATTACGAATCCAGCGCGAACGGATGGCCGCGGCGGTCGCCGCCTCGTTTCCCGACGGCACGCGCTTCACGCCGCCGGCGGGCGGCATGTTCTTCTGGATCGAGTTGCCGCGCGAGGTGTCGTCGGACGCGTTCTTCGACGCCGCGCTCGACGACGGCATTCGCGTGATGCCGGGCACGGTGTTCTCGAACTCGGCGCGCTTCGATCATTTCATCCGACTCAGTTGTCCGAGCACCGACCTCGACCAGGCCGACGAAGCCGTGCGACGGCTGGGACGTCTCGCCGCGCGCATGGCGACGCATGCGGGCTGACCGACGCCATGCGCCTCGTGCGTGCCGGGTCCGCCGATGGCCGAACGGCATAGCGGGTATCATTTCCCGGCTTACTCGCGGCGCCGAGTGCGTACTGCCGCGCGGCGGCGCTGTTCCGCTCGTGCAGTTGCTCATCAAGCCGCTCATGTTCCCGATCACGCCATCCGACTACCGCTCATGACCGATTCGTCTTCCGCCCAGCCGGGCCACGCCACCTTGCCCGAAAGCCCGTTCGTCGACCGGCTCGGCGCGCAGTTGCTGAGCGCCGCCGACGGTGTCGCCGAACTCGTGTTGCCGCTGCAGCACGATCACATGAACACGTGGGACGTCGCCCACGGCGGCGTCACCATGACGCTCGCCGACGTCGCGCTCGCGATGGCCGCGCGCAGTCTCGCAGGCGACGGCGTCGGCGTGGTCACGGTGGAAATGAAGGTCAACTTCATGCAGCCGGGACGCGGCGAATTGCGCGCCGTCGGCCGCGTGCTGCATCGCTCGACCACCATGGCGTACTGCGAAGGCGAGATTCGCGATAGCGAAGGCCACTTCGTCGCCAAGGCGCTCGGCACCTTCAAGTACATGCGACGCCTCGCCGTGGGCCGCGACGTGACGCGTCAGCGCCTGCGCAGCGACCCGTCGGCGAAACCCGGTCCCAGCGACGGCTGACCGGCTGTACCGGCGTGCGGGCTGAGAGCCGCACGTGCTGTTAGAACTCAACGCCGAATCGATCGGCTATTCATGGAGACGTACCTCATGCCCCAGATCAATCGCCAACTCGTGCTGGCCTCGCGTCCGCAAGGCGCGGTGACGCCGGACAATTTCAGGCTCGTCGAAACGCCGTTCGCGCCGCTCGCCGAGGGCGAGATTCGCGTGCGCAATCATTTTCTGTCGCTGGATCCGTACATGCGCGGCCGCATGAACGACAGCAAATCGTACGCGGCGCCGCAGCCGCTCGATGAAGTGATGATCGGCGGCACGGTCGGCGAAGTCGTCGAATCGAAGAATCCGAAATTCGCGGCGGGCGACAAGGTCGTGGCCATGTTCGGCTGGCAGGAATATGGCATCTCGAACGGTGCGGGCGTGCAGAAGGTGGACGACACGCACGTGCCGCTGTCGGCGTATCTGGGACCGGTCGGCATGCCGGGCGTGACCGCGTGGTACGGCCTGAACCGGATCATCGCGCCGAAGGCGGGCGAGACCGTGGTGGTGAGCGCAGCGAGCGGCGCGGTGGGCAGCGTGGTCGGGCAACTGGCGAAACTGGCCGGCGCGCGCGCGGTAGGCATTGCCGGCGGCGCGGACAAATGCCGCTACGTGGTCGAGACGCTCGGCTTCGATGCCTGCGTCGACTACAAGGCGGGCAATCTGTACAAGGACCTGAAGGCCGTGACGCCGGACGGCGTGGATGGCTATTTCGAGAACGTCGGCGGCGACGTGTTCGACGTGACGCTCGCGCGCATGAACGCTTTCGGACGCATCGCGCTGTGCGGCTTCATCGCCGGTTACGATGGACAGCCTTTGCCGCTCAAGCATCCGTCGCTGATGCTCACGCAGCGTCTGCTGGTGCAGGGCTTTATCGTCAGCGAACATATGGAAGTCTGGCCCGAAGCGCTCAAGCAGCTCGGCATGCTGGTCGCACAAGGCCGGCTGCAGTATCGCGAAACCATCGCGCAAGGCCTCGACGCCGCGCCCGAAGCTTTCATGGGACTGCTCAAGGGCAAGAACTTCGGCAAGCAGCTCGTCAAACTGATCTGACGTTCGGCACGCGGGCGAGGCCGCGACACCGCGACACCGCGTCACTCGCCCGACCGATCACCACAATACAGGGAGACCCACGATGTTCCAGTTCGAAGGCAAGGTGGCGGTGATCACCGGCGCGGCCAGCGGTTTCGGCCGCGCGTTCGCGGAAAAGGGCGCGTCGCTCGGCATGAAGCTCGTGCTGGCCGACGTGAACCCGCAGGCGCTGGCGCAAACCGTCGACGCGCTCCGCTCCGGCGGCGCCGAAGCGATCGGCGTGCCGACCGACGTCGCCAGTCCCGCTCAGGTCGAAGCGCTGGCGCGCGCCGCGCTCGACGCTTTCGGCAAGGTGCATCTGCTGTTCAACAACGCGGGCGTCGGCTCGGGCGGCTTTTTGTGGGAGAGTTCGGCGAACGACTGGGCGTGGGTATTCAACGTCAACGTGATGGGCGTGGCGCATGGCGTGCGCGTGTTCACGCCGATCATGCTGCAGCAGAACGAGCCGGCGCATATCGTCAACACGGCGTCGGTGGCGGGGTTGCTGTCGCCGCCCGCGATGGGCATCTACAACGCGTCGAAGCATGCGGTGGTGTCGCTCACCGAAACGCTCCATCACGATCTGCAACTTGCCCAGGCCGGGCGCGAAGCGGGCGCCGAGGTGGGCTGCTCGCTGTTGTGTCCGGCGTTCGTGCCGACCGGGATCGCCGAGGCGGAGCGCGCGCGTCCCGACGCGTTGCGCAACGACACGCCGCCGACGCGCTCGCAGATCGCCGCCGGCAAGCAGTTGCAGCGCGCGGTGCAGTCCGGCAAGCTGACCGCCGCGGATGTCGCCGATATCGCTTTCGAAGCGATCGCCGCGCGGCGTTTCTACATCGTCACGCATCCGGGCATCATGGCGACAGTCAGATTGCGTCACGAGGACATCGAGCATCTGCGCAACCCGACCGATCCGCTTTCGCTCAAGCCGGAAGTGAAGAACGCAGGCTAGGTTCGTGGCGAGTCGCACGCTGCGGGGTTCACAACCATGCGTGCGCCTGCGCCGCGCCTGTCCGTTTCCATGTCCGCTTTGATGTCCGGTTTGTTATCCGCTATCCGATGCCTTTGAATCCGAAAGTCGCGCAGGTGCTCGACATGATCGCCCGCGCCAAGCGTCCCCAGCTTCACGAGATGTCGGCGCAACAGGCGCGCGCGTCGTACGAGAAAAGTGCGCCGATTCTGGAAATCGCGAGCGCGCCGATGTTTTCCGTGGAAGATATTCGGGTGCCGACGCGCGACGGCGCGGCGATCCGTGCGCGTCTTTATCAGCCGGTCGAGCCGGGCTGGACGGATCCTTTGCCGGCGCTCGTGTACTACCACGGCGGCGGCTTCACGGTCGGCAGCGTGGCGACGCACGATGCGCTCTGCCGCATGTTCGCGGGCGACGGTCACTGCGCGGTGCTCTCCGTCGACTACCGGCTCGCGCCGGAATTCAGGTTTCCCACCGCCGTCGACGACGCGTTCGACGCCTTGAGCTGGTTTCACACTCACGCCGCCGAATTCGGCGTGGACGCGACGCGTCTCGCGGTGGGCGGCGACAGCGCGGGCGGCACGCTGGCCACCGTTTGCGCGGTGCTCGCGCGCGACGCCGGCATCGGTCTCGCTCTGCAACTGCTGATCTATCCCGGCACGAGCGGTTATCAGCAGACCGACTCGCATTCACGACTGGCGTCGGGCTATCTGCTTTCGGGCGAGACGATTCAATGGTTTTTCGAGCAGTACGTGCGCAGCCGCGACGATCGTGACGACTGGCGCTTCGCACCGCTCGACGGCAAGCACGGTGCGCCGTCCTTTGAAGGTCTGGCACCCGCGTGGATCGCTACGGCCGAATACGATCCCTTGAGCGACGAGGGCGAGGCGTACGCGGAGAAATTGCGCGCGGCGGGCAACCGCGTCACGCTCAAGCGCTATGCCGGCATGATCCACGAGTTCTTCAAGATGGGCGGCTACGTGCCCGAGGTTGCCGAGGCGCACGCGGATGCCGCGGCTGCATTGAGTAAGGCATTCGGAACGGATTGAGCGGCGCGCTCAGTCCGTTCCGCCCAGTTTTTTCAGCCTGCTTCGCGTTCGACGTTGAAGGCGAAGCTGCGCTCGAAGTCGCCCGGACGCACGATCCGGTGCGAGCCGTTGTCGTCGCTGCGTTCGGCAACGGCCACGTTGACGACTTCGCCATGCGAGGTCACGCGCAGCGCCGTCGTGCCGCGCGTGCCGTATTCCGGCGTTTCGATGAAGGCCGCCGACAGCGCCCGTTCGCGTTCCAGCGGAATGCCGGTGGCCGGCAGTTCGTCGTCGCGGGCGAGGCGCGGGTCGCGCATCAGATCGATCAGGCGTTCGAGCGGCGGCATCGCGTCGCGCGCGAGTATCGCGGCCAGTTCCGCGCGCTTTTTCACCAGCTTAGGCCAGGCCGTGTCGAGCACGGCATTCGAGATGCCGTGCGTGCCGGGCGCAAGCAGCGCGGGCGCCCTGTCCGAGCGATTGCAATACCAGCCGAGTTCGCGGCGCGTCCAGTCGCCGACCAGCAGATTGAAGCCGTTGTAGATGTCGCCGGTTTGCGCCACGCGCTGCAGATAGGCGAGCGGCGTGTCGTTTTCGCCGCCATGGTTCCTGCTTGCGTTGCCGTTCAGCCAGTCGCCGACCAGCGTGCCGCGGGTCGGCGCGTCGGCGCGCATTTCGTGAGGCGCGCGGTAGTTGGTGAGCGCGGCAAAGCGGCCGTCGCGCGACATGCCCAGCCACGTGCCGCCGCCCACCAGATCGCGGCCCGCCAGCACGCCCGGCGCATCCTGCCACCAGCCGACCGGTTCGGCCGTGCGTCGAAAAAACTCATCGCGATTGGCAGCGAGCGTGAAAAGTGGACCATCGGCCGCGTCGGGCCGCCAGTCGAACACGATCAGGCACATCGGGTGGGTCTCCGCAGGAGAGTGGCGTGTCGCCGACGCCAGGCGGGCGTGCGGGCGAGATACGCAGGCAGGGCGCGCGGGCCGATGCGCGGGCGGTCGAGCATCCAGACGCTCGGCTTGACGCGCATTCCGGCGCTCAACTTGACGCTCAACCCGACGCGCCAGCCTGCGCGCAAATGAAAAGCGGCGCTGTTGTGCGCCGCTGCGTGCTGGACTGTCAAACTTCGGTCGGCAGGCCGTAGGGCAACGCGAGAAAGTGCAGGGCGGGACCGTCGGCGGCGCCCAGATGCACGGAGCCGTTTTCCAGTGCGGCGAGCTTGATTTCCACCAGCACGTCGATACCGCCTTCCGGCGCCGACGCCGCGTTGACCACCATGCCGCACGGCTGGCCGGGGTCGTCGGAGTGGAACAGTTCCACGCCCGGCTTCACGGTGTCCAGATCGCCCGCCACGTTGGCAAGCGAAGTGCGGCGCTTGATCGTGCCGCGATACTGGCTGCGCGCCACCACTTCCTGGCCCGGATAGCAGCCCTTGCGGAAATTGACTGCGCCGAGCACGTCGAAATTGACCATTTGCGGGACGAACTGCTCGACCACCGGCTGCGTGATACGCGGTTCGCCGGCGCGGATGTCGAGCCAGTCCCACACGGCCGGCGACACGCGTTCGAGCTTTCCGTCGAGCGCGGACAGGTGCGCTTCGACCACGGCCTTCGGTCCGATCCACAGATAACGCAGACGCTCGAGCGCGTCCGGCACGCGGATCAGCGAACCGGCGGCGCCGTCCACCTTGACGTGCACGCCGTCCGGCAAGGCGTCGAACACGCCGGACAGCGCCTTGCGCACGTCGCCCGCGAGGCCGATCACGGCGGTCTCGCCGCTGGCGTCCGCGAGTTTCGCCTTGGCGCGCAGGATGAACATGGACAGACGCTTCTGCACCGCGGCCTGCACGTCCTTCGACACCAGCAGACGGATGGTCTCGCCGCTGCGCCAGGTCAGGAACGACGCCAGCAGGCGTCCCTTGGCCGAGCAGTAGCCGGCCAGACGCGCGTTGGCGGCGTCGAGATGCTGGGTGTCGTTGGTCAGCTGGCCGTGCAGGAAACTCGCCGCGTCGTCGCCGCTTGCGTCGATCACGCCGAATTGCGTGAGCGGCATGTAGGCGCCGCGCTGGATCGCCGCGTCGAATTCACCGGCCGCGGGCAGCGGCAGCGTGGGTAACGCAGACTGCGCAGCCTGCGCGGGTTGTGCGTTGGAAACCGGGGATGTGCCTGAAGCAGTAGCGAGCGGTGTGTTCATGGATTCCGGGAACAGTCAATTCTGACTTTAGCTAAGGCAAACAAGTATTATATGCAGTCCACCCCACGTACGTTCCGCATGTCCCTTTTGAGAAAATGTTTCGTCGCCGGCACGATCGTCGTCGTGCTGGCCGCAGCCGCAATCGCAGGCGGATATCACTGGGCCAACAGCCCGCTCGATCTGAACCCCGCGCAGCTCGACGTCACCGTCAAACCGCATAGCAGCCTGCGCAGCGTCACGCTGCAGCTCAATCGCGGCGGCGTGCCCGTGGAACCGGAGCTATTCGTCATCATGACGCGGCTGCTGGGTTTGCAGAGCGAGCTGAAATCGGGCAACTACGAGTTCAAGAGCGGCGTGACGCCGTACGAGGTGCTGCAGAAAATCGCGCGCGGCGACGTGAACGAGTACGTGGCAACCATCATCGAAGGCTGGACCTTCAAGCGCATGCGCGCCGAGCTCGACGCCAATCCCGCGCTCAAGCACGACACCGCCGGCATGAGCGACGCCGACCTGATGAACGCGATCAACGCGCCGGAAGCGTCGATCGGCAACGGCGAGGGGCTGTTCTTCCCCGATACGTATCTGTTCGACAAGAACACCAGCGACCTCGACATCTACCGCCGCGCCTACCGTCTGATGCGTTTGCGTCTGGACGAAGCGTGGACCGCGCGCGCGCCGAACCTGCCGTACAAGACGCCGTACGACGCGCTCACCATGGCCTCGATCATCGAAAAGGAAACCGGCAAGAAGTCCGACCGGCCGATGGTCGCCGCAGTGTTCGCCAACCGTCTGCGGGTGGGCATGCCGCTGCAAACCGATCCCACCGTGATCTACGGCATGGGCGACAGCTACGCGGGGCATATCCGCAAGAAAGACCTGCAGACCGACACTCCCTACAATACCTATACCCGGATGGGCTTGCCGCCTACGCCCATCTCGCTGCCGAGCGTCGCCTCCTTGCAGGCGGCCATGAATCCGGCACAAACCACCGCGCTGTACTTCGTGTCGCGCGGCGACGGCAGCAGCATTTTTTCTGACACACTCGGCGATCACAACAAGGCCGTGGACAAATACATTCGAGGTCAATGATGGCGCGGGGCAAATTCATTACGTTCGAGGGCATCGACGGTGCCGGCAAGACGACTCATCTCGCGTGGTTCCGCGAGCGCCTCGAACAGAAAGTGGCGCGCACCGGCCGTTCGGTGGTGATGACGCGCGAGCCGGGCGGCACCACGCTCGGCGAGCAGATTCGCGAGATCGTGCTGCATCAGAAAATGGACCTCGAAACCGAGGCGCTGCTCATGTTCGCGCTGCGCCGCCAGCATCTGGCCGAGATCATCGAACCGGCGCTCGCGCGCGGCGACTGGGTGCTGTCCGACCGCTTCACCGACGCGACTTTCGCCTATCAGGGCGGCGGCCGCGGCCTGCCGCGCGACAAGCTCGAAACGCTGGAGCGCTGGGTGCAAGGCGGCTTCCAGCCCGATCTGACGGTGCTGTTCGACCTCGCGCCCGAGATCGCCAGCGAACGGCGCAGCGCGGCGCGCGATCCGGATCGCTTCGAGAGCGAATCGGAGGCGTTTTTCAACCGCACGCGCGCCGAATATCTGCGGCGTGCCGAAGAGGCGCCGTACCGGTTCGCTATCATCGACTCGTCGCAAACCATTACGTCGATTCAGAAAAAACTTGAAGAACTCATCGCAGTTCTTTGATTTTAAAAGAATATAAGGTTGCGTCATATCGCGGCGAAGTTCGGGTGATGTCTTACGAGATGTTGCTAGTCAATTGAATTGAAAGAGAAAACATGATTTATCCGTGGCAAGCCGACGACTGGAGCCGCCTGCAGCAATTGCGCGGGCATTGGCCGCATGCGCTGCTGCTGCACGGGCAAGCGGGCATCGGCAAGTTGCGCTTCGCGCAGCATCTGGCGCAGGGGCTGCTGTGCGAATCGCAGAAGCCCAACGGCGAGCCGTGCGGCACCTGCGCGGCTTGCACCTGGTTTCTGCAAGGCAATCACCCCGACTACCGGATCGTGGTGCCGGAAGCGCTCGCCGCGGAAGCGGGTGTCGGCGGCGCGGCGGATGAAAAAGCCGACAAATCCGACGGCGACGAGGGCAAGAAAACGCGCGCGCCCAGCAAGGAAATCAAGATCGAGCAGATTCGCGGTCTGCTCGATTTCGTCGGCGTGGGCTCGCATCGGGGCGGCGCGCGGGTGGTCGTGCTGTATCCGGCCGAGGCGCTGAATATCGCCGCGGCCAACGCCTTGCTCAAGACGCTCGAAGAACCGCCGGCCGGTGTCGTGTTCCTGATGGTGTCGGCGCGCATCGACCGGCTGCTGCCCACCATCATCAGCCGCTGCCGCCAGTGGCCGATGAGCCTGCCGTCGCCGCAAGCGGCCACGGCCTGGCTCGCCGCGCAAGGCGTGGCCGACGCTCCCGCGTTGCTGGCGGAAGCCGGCGGCGCGCCACTCGCGGCCCTCGCGCTGGCGAGCGACGAAAACCGCGCGCTTCGCGACTGGACGCTCAAGCAACTGGCGGCCGGTCCGGGCTGCGACGCGTTCGCCTGCGGCGAGGCGCTGCAGAAGCTGCCGGTGCCGCTGGTGCTGGGCTGGCTGCAGCGCTGGATGTACGATCTGCTCGCGCAGCGCACCGCGGGTGCGCCGCGCTATTTCCCGCAGGCGTCGGCGGCACTCGTACGATGCGCGTCGCAGGCCGACGCCAGCGCGTTCGCCCGCTTCATGCGCACGGTGACGCGCCAGCGTGCCGTCGAAAACCATCCGCTGAATGCGCGCCTTGTGTTTGAAGAACTGTTTATCGGCTATCGCGAGTTGTTCGCTTAAGCCTTTGTCCTGCTTCTGAGTGGCATGGCGCCACGCCGGCTGCCCGAAGCTCAGGGCGGCCGTTTTCCCCGAGTTCCTGCCTCCCATTTTTTACGTTCGAACCGCCATGAGCCTTTCCTACCGCGATGCCACACTCGACGACCTGCCCGCGATCGTCGCCATCTATAACTCCACTGTGCCGTCGCGGCAAGTCACCGCGGACCTCGAACCGGTCAGCGTCGAAAGTCGTCTCGCCTGGTTTCACGCCCACGGTCCGCAAAAACGCCCGCTGTGGGTGGTGGAAGACGAAGATGCGCCCGGCCGCGTGATCGCGTGGCTGAGCTTTTCGGATTTTTACGGTCGCCCGGCCTATCTGCGCACGGCCGAAGTCAGCATCTATCTCGACGAAAGCGCGCGTGGCAAGGGCCTCGGCAAGCGCCTGCTGGCGGCGTCGCTGGAAGTCGCGCCGTCGCTCGGGATCGACACCGTGCTCGGATTCATCTTCGGCCACAATGATGCAAGCCTGCGCCTGTTCCGCGGCTTCGGCTTCGACACCTGGGGCTCGCTGCCGCGCGTCGCGGTGCTGGACGGCGTGGAGCGCGATCTGATCATCGTCGGCAAACGACTCGACGCCGCGGCGGCCTGATCTGCCTTTGTCCCGGCGTTTTGCCTGACCCGAGCCCCGACGGGCTCATCGGCCTCAACCTGCAGGATTCACCATGTTTGTCGACTCGCACTGCCATATCAACTTCGAAGGACTCGCCGACCGCCTGCCGCAGGTGCTCGAGAACATGCGCAGCCATTCGGTCACGCATGCGCTGTGCGTTTCGGTCGATCTGGAGACCCTGCCGTCGGTGCTGGACATCGCCAGCCGGCACGAGAACGTGTATGCGTCCGTCGGCGTGCATCCGGATCACGAGGACATGCGCGAGCCGAGCCTTGCCGAACTGGTCGAACTGGCCGCACACCCGAAAGTGGTGGCGATCGGCGAGACCGGACTCGACTACTACCGGCTGGAAGGCCGCTCGATTGCCGACATGGAATGGCAGCGCGAGCGTTTCCGCACCCACATTCGCGCCGCGCACGCGACGAAAAAGCCGCTGATCATCCACACGCGCTCGTCCTCGGAAGACACGCTGCGCATCATGGCCGAAGAGCGCGCGAGCGAGCCCGGCGGTGTGATGCATTGCTTCACAGAGCCGTGGGCAATCGCCGAGCAGGCGCTGGCGCAAAATTTTTACATTTCGCTGTCGGGCATCGTGACCTTCAAGAGCGCGGTGGACGTGCAGGACGTGGCGCGGCGCGTACCGCTCGACCGTCTGCTGATCGAGACCGACTCGCCGTACCTCGCGCCGGTGCCGTATCGCGGCAAGCCTAATGAACCTGCGTACGTAAGTTATGTCGGACGCTTCATCGCACAACAACGCGACATGCCGGATACGGCGCTGGCCGCCGCGACGACACAAAACTTTTTCCGGCTCTTCAAGATTCCTGCGCCCGCGAGCGTCTGAGTCGTAAAGTCGAGAAATATCAAAAGGATAGGGAAGTTTCCTAAAGCAAAATATGATGATGAATCCGATTTCGATTTTCTCCGCGACGTCTGCCGTGCAAACCACGGCTGGCGCGGCACGCCGCCGTGTTTCGCGGGTCGCGATGAATGCCGCGCTGGTGTGCGCCGCGTTCGCTTCGCTCTTCGCCAGCACGGCGCAGGCCGCGCCGATCGATTCGCTGATCAAGTCCGTCAAGTTCGACGACGTCGACGGCGTCAACAAACTGCTCGCCAAGGGCATGGACCCGAATAGCGTCGACAATCAGGGCTATCCGCTGCTGGTGATCGCGGCGCGCGAGAAGTCCGACAAAGTGGGCGCGGCCCTCGTCGCGAATCCGAAGACCAACATCGAAATCCAGGACAAAGCCGGCGAAAACGCCATGATGATGGCGGCGCTGAACGGCGACCTCGACTTCGTCAACCTGCTGATCGCCAAGGATGCCGAGGTCAACAAGCACGGCTGGGCGCCGCTGCACTACGCCGCCGCAAACGGTCACGACGACGTGGTGAAAGTGCTGCTCGACCATTCGGCCTATGTCGACGCGGGCTCGCCGAACGGCACGACGCCGCTGATGATGGCCGCGCGCGGCGGTCATGTGTCGACGGTCAAGCTGCTGCTGGACAACGGCGCGGATCTGACCGTCAAGAACCAGATCGGCATGACCGCGCTCGACTTCGCCAAGACGTACAAGGAGCCGGACGTGGTGGAAGGCCTGACGGCGCGTCTGCAGCAGATGCCGCAGAAGTGACGCAGAAGTGAAGTATTCGCGAAGCAAGCCGACGAGCCGGTGGCCACCGGCTCGCGGCTGTTTCGCTCCGGGCGCAGGCGGCCATCGGCATAGATGGCGGGGCGCCCTGAAATTTGCCTGAAGATAGCGTACGCCGGCACGACTGCCGGTTCGCAAAACAGTGCAGAATGACGATATTGGCGCGCCGTGTTGGCGTGCCGCCCGGACGCGGCGCAAGACCGCCCGATAAACGACCCTGGAAAGGAACACCATGCTGCGGGCTTTGATTTTCGCCAGCGCGCTTGCCGCACCGCTTTCGGCATTCGCGTTTACGGGAGGCGACCTCAACAAGCTGTGCACGAAAACCGATGTAGCTTCGCGCAGCGCCTGCGCGGCCTATATCGAAGGCGCCGCCGACGGCATCTTCAACACGATCGACGCGATCGGCGGCACCACTGGGCCGCGCGTCGGCCAGTATTTCTGCTTGCCGCAAGACGCGCGTTCGGCGCAGCTCACCGACGCGGTGCGCAAGTACATCGCGGAAAATCCGATCGTCGCGGGCTATAACGCGAGTACGGCGATCTCGCTGGGTCTGGGCAAGGCCTTTCCCTGCAAGAGCGGTAACTAGTCCCGCGCGCGGGTTCAGCGGGTCCGGTTGCCGGACCCGTCGCGGGCTCGCCATTGACGAATCGATGCGTCGGTCCGTCGTGCCTTGTTTTGCGGCCGTGGCGTGCCGGCAGGTTTGTGCGTGAGCGGGCGCATCGAGCGTCAACGGACGTGTCACGCAATGCGCCGCTCGAGGCGCTTATAGTCCGCTTATTGTCCGCCTATAGTCTGCTTATGCGTCGCTCAGGTAGCGCTCAGGTAGCGCCCACGTAGCGCTCAAGCAGCATTCCGGCAGAGTTTGAGTGCCGCGTGAACATCGTCCCGCCCGAGCCAGTAACCGCGTGACATACCGGCGCATCGGGACACTGTGCTGGTTTCCTGTCGAGGCCGGCCGCAGCGTCCGACGCGGCTTCGAGCCTTCATCGGCCAGCCCCAATTGCATCTCCGAAGGCGCCGCAGTGCGCCGCCCGCGCTTCACGTCGCGGGTTTCAGCTTCGGCGTTCTGTTCGCCGCTTCGTTCACCCGCCAGCCACGAGGAAACGTCTTCCATGCCAACTCTCGACGAACTCAGCCGGATTGCCGAAGCGCCGCTGCATAGCTGGCTGGGCGCGCTCGCGGTCTCGGCCATCGCCGTGCTGCTCGCCATGGGCGTCCATCGCGTCGGCGCGCGAATCGTGACGCGTATCGCGCGTCCTTATCCGCTCACCAGCGTCGTCTTGCGCTACATCGACAAGCCCTCGCTGTTCGTGCTCGTGATCCTCGCGCTGGAAGCGATCGGCTGGGAAGCGCCGGACACGCTCAACTTCATCGGACCGCTGCGCGACGCGGCGGCAATCGCGCTGATCGGCGGCATCACGTGGCTTTCGGTGCGCTCGGCGGCGGCCATCGGCGAGGCGATCGTGCAGGCGCATCCGCTCGACACCGCCGACAATCTGCACGCCCGCCGCATCCACACCCAGGCGCGCGTGCTGGCGCGCACGGTGATGCTGGTGATCGTGATCGTCGGCGTGGGCGGCGCCTTGATGACCTTCCCGAATGTCCGGCAGATCGGCGCGAGCCTGCTGGCGTCGGCGGGTGTGGCCGGTCTGGTCGCGGGTATCGCGGCGCGACCGGTGCTCGGCAATCTGATCGCCGGTTTGCAGATCGCGCTCTCGCAACCCATCCGCCTCGACGACGTGGTCGTCATCCAGGGCGAGTGGGGGCGTATCGAGGAAATCACCGGCACCTACGTGTCGGTGCGTCTGTGGGACCAGCGGCGGCTGATCGTGCCGCTGCAATGGTTCATCGAAAATCCGTTTTCGAACTGGACCCGCAGCAGTTCGCAGATCATCGGCACCGTGTTTCTTTACGTCGACTACCGCATGCCGCTCGCGCCCTTGCGCGAAGAACTGGCGCGTATCGTCGAGAGCGCGCCGGAATGGGATCGGCGCGTGCAGGTGCTGCAAGTCACCGACGGCACCGAGCGCTCGATGCAGCTGCGCGCGCTGGTCAGCTCGCTCGATTCGGGCCTGAACTGGGACTTGCGTTGCCGCGTGCGCGAAGGACTGCTCGACTTCATCCAGCAGAATTATCCGCAGTACCTGCCGCGCGCACGCGCCGAGGTGTCGGCGGAACTCGAAAACGTCAAGGGCGAGCCGCTCGCCTGGGTGCCGCGCGGCGATCAGACGCCGGCCGGCAGCACGGCCGCGCACACCGAGGCCGACCCGGTGGCGAGCCGCGTCGGACGTCCGCAAGCCCGCGAGAGCGCCCGCAAAGTCACCGAGAACGCGTAGCGAGCGGGCAGAATCGGCGTGCAGATCGGTGCAACTGATCGGGCACCAAAGCGGTCGAACAGTCCACGTGAACGGAAAACTGGCGCGGGTCCCGCTTTGACGCGGCCCGCGCCGCGCAACCTGGAGGACATGAAACATGGGCCGATTGATCGTCGTGTCGAATCGCGTCGCAACGCCGACGGAGACCAAAGGGTCGGCGGGCGGACTCGCGGTGGGCGTGTTCGGCGCGCTCAAGGATGCGGGCGGCGTCTGGTTCGGCTGGAGCGGCGACGTGGTGAGCGAAACCGTCGCCAATGCCGGGCCGACGCTGGAGCAGGACGGCGCGGTCACCTTCGCGACCGTGGGCCTGACGCGCAAGGATTACGACCAGTACTACCGCGGATTTTCGAATGCCACGCTATGGCCGGTGTTCCACTATCGCAACGACCTCGCGCGCTACGAGCGCGAAGAATATGCCGGCTACCGGCGCGTGAACGCGTGGCTCGCGCACAAGCTCATCAAGCTGCTCGAACCCGACGACGTGATCTGGATTCACGACTACCACCTCATCCCGTTCGCCGAAGCGTTGCGCAACGAAGGCATCACGAACCGGATCGGGTTCTTCCTGCACATTCCGTTTCCCGCGCCGCAGATTCTGCTCAACATTCCGCCGCACGAAGAGCTGGTCAAGTCGCTGTCGTGCTACGACCTGCTCGGTTTTCAGACCGCCACCGACGAAGAAGCATTTAAAGACTACGTGGTGCGCCATGCGCGCGGCACGGTCAGCGCGGACGGGCAAGTGGAAGCGTTCGGCCGCAAGCTGCGCACGGGTGTCTACCGGATCGGCGTGTTCCCCGACGAAATCGCCGAGCAGGCCAAGCGCTACGAGAGCCGTCAGCATGTGCTCGACCTGAAGCAGAGCCTGGAAGGCCGCAAGCTCATCATGAGCGTCGACCGGCTGGACTATTCGAAGGGGCTGGTCGAACGGTTTCGGGCCTTCGAGCAACTGCTGGAGCGCTCGCCGGAATGGCGCGGCAATGTCACGCTGGTGCAGATTGCGCCGCCCACGCGCTCGGACGTCGCCACCTACCAGAAGATCCGCCAGGATCTCGAATACGAAGCGGGGCGTATCAACGGCCGCTACTCGGGTCTCGACTACACGCCGATCCGTTATCTGAACCAGCAATACGACCGGTGGAAGCTGATGTCGCTGTTTCGCGAATCGCAGATCGGCTTCGTCACGCCGCTGCACGACGGCATGAACCTGGTCGCCAAAGAATACGTGGCCGCGCAGAATCCCGACGATCCCGGCGTGCTCGTGCTGTCCATGTTCGCGGGCGCGGCGGCCGAGTTGACCGGCGCGCTGCTGGTCAATCCGCACGACGCTATCGGCATGTGCGAAGCCTTGCAGCGCGCCTTGCAGATGCCGCTCGACGCGCGCCAGCGGCGTCACGAGATCAATATGGCGGCCTTGCGCAAGAACGATCTGGGCGTGTGGCGCGACACGTTCCTGCGCGATCTGCGCAGCGTGCCGGTGCAGAAGCCGGGCAAGGGCGGCGGGCATCGGTAATGGCGGTTCTGAATACCAGCAAGTGGGGCGTTCGCGAGCGGAGGCCGTCATGCTGAGCACGCTCGCCATTGCGGGGTATCGCTCCTTGCGCGATCTGATCGTGCCGCTCGGCAGGCTGAACGTGATCACCGGCGCCAATGGCAGTGGCAAGTCGAGCGTCTATCGCGCGTTGCGGTTGCTGGCCGAAACCGCGCGCGGCGGCGTGATCGTCTCGCTGGCGCGCGAGGGTGGCTTGCAGTCCACCTTGTGGGCCGGTCCCGAGCGTTTTTCGCGTGCGGTGCTGGAGGGCGAGCATCCAGTCCAACCGTTGCGTCGCAAAGAGCCGGTGAGCTTGCGGCTCGGTTTTTCGGGCGAGCAATTCGGCTACGCGATCGACCTCGGTCTGCCGCCGCTCGATCGCGTGACGCGCTTTCCGCTCGATCCCACCATCAAGCGCGAAAGCATCTGGAGCGGCCCGGTTTTGCGGCCCTCGGCCTTGCTGGTGGAACGTCACGGCGCCGCGCTGCGCACGCGCGACGAGCACGGCGAGTGGCAGACCATCGCCCAGTCGGTCGCGAGTTTCGACAGCATGATGACGGAGTTTTCCGACCCGCGAACCGCGCCGGAGATGATCACCGTGCGCGAGCAGATCCGCTCGTGGCGCTTTTACGACCACTTCCGCACGGACGCCGACGCCGCGGCGCGTCTGCCGCAGATCGGCACGCACACGCCGGTTTTGTCGAACGACGGCGCGGACCTCGCCGCCGCGTTGCAGACCATCCGCGAAATCGGCGATCCGGCCGCGCTCGACGCTGCCATCGACGACGCCTTTCCCGGTTCGAGCATCGACATCGCTACCCAGGACGGCCGCTTCGAAGTGACGATGCAGCAGCACGGCCTGCTGCGCCCACTCAAGGGCGCCGAACTCTCGGACGGCACCTTGCGTTATCTCCTGCTGGTGGCCGCCTTGCTCACGCCGCGTCCGCCCGCGCTGCTCGTGCTCAACGAACCGGAAACCAGTCTGCATCCCGATCTGCTGCCGCCGCTCGGCCGTCTGATCGCGCGCGCGGCGGCGCATTCGCAGGTGCTCGTGGTGTCGCACGCGGCGCGTCTGATCGCCGCACTGGAGCGCGAGCCGGACAGCCAGTCGATCGTGCTGGAAAAACATTTCGGCGCCACGCGCATTGCCGACGCCGACGAGCGCGATCTGCCGGCGTGGAAATGGCCGGCCAGGTAGCGCCGCGCGTTCATGCGGCGAACGGCACACCGCTGTATGTAAGCTGAATGTAACAGCTCGCATGAATTGCAAGGCCGGGGGATTTTGCCGGCAGGCTGATGAATAATGAGTTTTGACGACCGCCATCGGTGGCGCACGAACGGCGCACTGGCGCGTGTGTCCGGGTGGCGCGCGCGTTGCTGGAAGAGGGTGGCACTGTCATACTCAGCGCCGCTGACGTGCACCGCCGCAGGCGCAAGCCGTCAGTCAACGGAGACACAATATGAAGATTGCGCAGATCGCCCCTTTGACCGAATCGGTGCCGCCGAAGCTGTATGGCGGGACGGAGCGCGTCGTTTCGTATATCACCGAGGCGCTGGTGGACCTGGGTCACGACGTGACGCTGTTCGCGAGCGGCGACTCGGTCACGAGTGCGAAGCTCGAGGCGGTGTGGCCGCGCGCGCTGCGGCTGGACCCCGGGATCCGCGATCGCGTCGCGCCTCATATGCTGCTGATGGAACTCGTGCGGCGCCGCGCCGAAGAATTCGACGTCCTGCACTTTCACCTCGACTATTACTCGTTCTCGGTCTTCAAACGTCAGGACACGCCGTTCGTCACGACCATGCACGGCCGGCTCGATTTGCCCGAGCAGCAGCCTGTCTTCGACACGTTCAACACGGCGCCGGTCATTTCCATTTCGAACTCGCAACGTCATCCGTTGCCGCAGGCCAGATGGCTGACCACCGTTTATCACGGGCTGCCGGAAAATCTCTACACGCCGCAACCGGTCCAGCAGACCTACCTCGCGTTTCTCGGCCGCATATCGCCGGAAAAACGCGTCGATACGGCCATTCGGATTGCCGAGCGTTGCGGCATGACGATCCGCATCGCCGCGAAGGTCGATGCCGCCGACCGCGAGTATTTCGAGCGCGATATCCGTCCGTTGCTGGATTTGCCGCATGTGGAGTTCATCGGCGAAATCGCGGATCATCAGAAGGCCGAATTTTTATCGGGCGCGCATGCGCTGCTGTTTCCGATCGACTGGCCGGAGCCGTTCGGTCTGGTGATGATCGAGGCGATGGCTTGCGGTACGCCGGTGGTCGCGTTCAATCGCGGATCGGTGCCCGAAGTGCTGGAAGATGGGGTGACGGGCTATATCGTGGAAGACGAAATCGGTGCGGTGGCTGCGGTGAACCGGCTGCACAAGATGTCGCGCGCGGCCGTGCGGCGACGCTTCGAGGAGCGCTTCACGTCGCACCGCATGGCGCAGCAATACGTGGACGCGTATCAGTCGGTGATTCGTGCGCAGAAGCGCTCGCGCTTCAAGGTCATCGACACGTCGACGGGCGGCTGAAGCCTTGCAGGGCGTGATATTTGAACGCTGGTGATTGTTGCTGAAGGTTGCAAGCGCAGGACGAATGCAGCGTTAAAAAAGAACGGCGATGTGCGTTGCGCATCGCCGTTTTTTATGGCCCGGGCGTCGTGCCGACGCGCCGCGCGGACACTGCCGCAAGTGCGGCAGCCATCGGAAAGCCCAAAACAACACCCCGACGAAAGCCCGACAATCCCGCAGGCGTGGCTGGAGCCCAGTGAACATGCAAAAACCGCCTCTGGACCGCTACGCCCACCGGGCGGAACCCGGCGGACCAGCAGCGGCCCACGATGCAAAGACCCCGCGAATGCGGCGCGGCGTCAGATCTTCAGACGCGAGACCTTGGTGCCTTGCAGCGACACGTCGGCCATCAGACCGGCGTTGGTCAGCACGAACACTTCGACCGGCGCCGTAGCCGTGGTCGTGTCGATAGCGCCGTTCGCGCCCATCTTCACGAGTGCCACGGAAGCGTCGCCGCCTGCCGCCCAGCCGTCTGAATTGCGGAATTTGTCCAGCGCGTCCTGCGTCATGAACAGGAAGATGATGGCCTTCGACTGCGCGCCGGCCTGCAGGCCGAACGAGCCGGAGATGGTGCTGTAATAGCCGACGGTGCCGCCGCCCACACGCAGCGAACCTTCGCCGTACTGACCACCGACGATGAAGCCTGCCTGCAGCACCGACGGGAAGACCAGCACGCCACGCGCCTTCGAAACCAGTTCGCGCGAGCCCTTCACGGTGGTGTACAGCCGGGACATGGTGCCGTCGACGCTGGCGTCGATCGACTGACGCTTGGAGGAGTCAGTGGAGGCGTTGTCGTGGTTGCTGCCATTGGTGGTACAACCGGCGAGTGCAAGGCCTCCGAAAGCGAGCGCAGCGGTGGTTTTCAACATGAAGTTTCGTCTTTGCATCGTTTTTCTCCATCATGGTTCCTGGGCGCAACCTCAGGTGGTGTTGACGGGCTGCCATTAAGTTATATCACACGCAAGCGTAAAACGCGCCTTCCTCGTGATTCTCGAAAAGCCTTGTGCGGCGGGGGTTTGCGCGAATTCGTAAGGGATCACCCTGTAATTTTGACCGAGGTCATGAAGGGGTTTGAAACGCGCGCGGATAGCGCATTCGCGCGGGATTTTGCGAAGCCGCCCGCGACCCTGCCGGGCGTCGCGCATGCAGGGTTAATAACGGTCCGACGCGCCGTTTTTACCGATTATGGAGCGTCACAACGCGTCCGAAAACTGGCCTGAAAGTGTTGCCGGAATGCCGCAACCGGGCCTTGCGAGCGGCGCTGCGTCATGTGTTCCGTGGTGTTCCGTGCCGGAGCGGCCTGCCGCACCTCGCGCGTCGGGATGCGCCGCAACGCTCGCGCGCGGTCAGCCATGGTTCACCGGACTCTTGACCGGCGGCGGCGGCCGCCGCAACACGCGCCGTATCACGCCGATCAACGCGCCGATCAGAAACAGCGTGACGGCCGGCACGATCCAGTAGCCGACGAATGCGTGCCAGAGATAAGCCATGAGCGTGGAGCGCCGGATACTGTATTCGTTGCGGGCGTCCTGCTGGCGCGGCGCATTGGCGGCCAGCACGTCGGCCGGACAGCCGGCGGCTTGCGCCTCGTCCGGCTTGCCGTGGCAGCGCGCGGGCGCGCCGGCGGCGCGCTGGGCGTCGGTGAAGTTCCAGGTGGTCAGCGCGCGATCCAGGTCGACGGCGTTATAGGCCATCTCTTCGCGGATTTCGTTGACCGCCACGATCGCCACGGGCACCGCCCAGAAAACGATGACGACCAGCCACCGCCTCAACCAGCGGTTTTTATGCTTCGATACCATCCTTGCCTCCGATGGATGCTCTGCAGCACCAACGACAAGATGGCGGCCCGTCTAATGTTGTATATGGGGGTGGGCCGTCTCCGCAGCCATCATAGAAGAAAAACGGCGCGCTCGGGCGCTCTGCGAAGCAGCAAGGCGGGGGAGAAGGACAGAAGCCGCGCCGTGAGCCGGCGCGGCTGTATTCGAGGCAGGTATGTCGAAGCGTGGCCGGGGCGCGCTCGCACGGCCAGGCGCCTCGCTCTGCGAGTCGTCACGCGGCGGTGGACTTGATGGAGTCAGCCGCCGCTCTCAGCCGCTCAGTTAGCCGGCGCGGACGAGAGGCAGGACTTCATGAACGCCTTGCGGTCGTCGCCTTTCTTGCCGGTGGCTTGCGTGTTGCACGCCTTCATTTTGTCCTGCTGGCTCATCGGCGCGGCGGCCGCCGGCTTGGCGGAGAGGCAGGTTTTCATGAAGGCTTTGCGGTCGTCGCCTTTCTTGTCGCCCGCCTGCTTGTTGCAGTCGGTCATTTTGCTTTGCTGGCTGTTCTGTGCGAACGCCGGCGAAACGAGGACAGCACCCAGCACCAGCGTAGCGATAGCGGATTGGATTTTCATGTGACACTCCGGTGGATAAAACGTTTTTTGATCGTTCATGCGCGTGGGCGTCGAAGGCATCCAGGGCCCCTCGGCATAACCATTATGGCAAATGCTGTCTGCGAGAACGGACAAAGAGACGATCCGGTTGACAGCCGCCTGCGCTCGTTTTCCCTGGCTCGGGTGATGAAACGCCGGGGCACGTCGAAGGCCTCGATCACGGCGTTCGAGCGCTTCCGATATCCAAAATCCTGTTTGAATCGCGTTGAATAATGTTATGCAATCCAGATTAATTGCCGAGTGAAATGGGTGCGAATTGGGCCGAATCAAAATCGACTGGAACGAGTGGAAATGAAGCATGAAATCCGCATAGACCGGGATTCAAATTCAATCAAAAATCGGCATAAAATTCCAGCACTCGCTGTGCCAGTAATATTGACCATGCATCGCGCTTGCACGGCCGTGTCATCGGCCTTATTCGAATCGCACGGCAAAGCAGGCGAGTAACGGAAGGTCGCTCGCATGTCGCCATTTTCCAACGTTAGGAGATTCACCATGCATTACCTGCTGATCTACGACCTGGTGCCCGACTATCTCGAACGACGCGGGCAGTATCGCGACGCGCATCTGAAGCTGGCGTGGGCCGCAGCCGATCGTGGCGAGCTGCAACTCGGCGGAGCGCTGGCGGACCCGGTGGACACCGCCGTATTGCTGTTCAAGGCAGACTCGCCCGCCGTGGCTGAAACCTTCGCGAAAGCCGACCCGTATGTGTTATCCGGCCTCGTGGCGCGCTGGCAAGTGCGCGAGTGGTCGACCGTGGCGGGCGAGGGCGCGTCGAATCCGGTGCGCTGAAAACGTCGCGTGCACGCGTTTGAAACAGCGCGGGCCGCTGCCATGAACACGTGTGCGGGAAGTGCGAATCGCGTAGGCGATCGAGGCGTTCGCATCCTTCCCGGCACGGCGCAAACCCCGTGCGAGTCGCTGTTACGCAACACGTCGCGCTTGTGTCTGACACGAACTTTCGACACGCGAAATTCGTGCGAAATGCATGGAATTGCATTTCGATTCAAACGGGAAATTCATATTGAATATTTACGGCCGATCACCGGCCGATTTGCCGCTCTATAACGGTTTTCGACACGCGATTCACCATCGCTTCCGTTACGGCAATAAGTGATTCGATGCAGCGAAAAGCACAAGTTTGTTTCCATCCGTAACACTTGTCTCAACGATATTCACGCAAACCCTGGTGATGGTATGCTTCGTGCACAAATTCTCCCATGCACGAGTGAGACCACGTTCTGTGCTTCGCAATAGGGACAAACCGCACTAAGCCAGTGCGATATTGGCCACCCAATAGAACGTACACAACATTTTTGTGCAACCGCGGGCTGCACACGGATCGACAATGAATCCGTGGCGGTCCAAAGCCGCGGCCGGGCCAGGCTGCGTGGAGAACCCAATGTTTTACGATGAGCTAAGCAATGACGAATGGGCGCTGCTGGAAGCGCTTGTCTCCGACGAGCCGGCCGTCCGTCTGAACCGACGCGGCCGGCCCCGCGCTGAACCGCGCATCGTGGCGAATGCCGTCCTGTGGATCATGACAACCGGAGAGCCCTGGTCGAAGTTGCCGGGCCGCTATCCGTCGGGTCCCACATGCCGGCGCCGTTTTGAAGAATGGCAGTTGAACGGCACGCTTCTCGACATGGTTCGGCTGTTATCCGGCACGGGGCGTACCTTCGCCTACGTGCCGCAACCGGCACCGCCCGTCGCGGCGAAACCCGCAGCACCTGTCACGCAAACGCCCGGCGTTCGCGAGGAGCCGTTGCGCGGTGTCTCCTGGAAGAGTCCCGAGTCGTGGCAGGCGCCCGACGCGCCGGGCCGTGCCGGCGCGTGGCGCTCGGCCGATCCGATCGCGGACATCACGCGTCAGCTGTCCGGTCTCGCCAACATACCGCCGCCGGTGTCCCGCACGCCCGCGTCGCGTCCCGTCATGCGCACGGAAATGCGCGCAGAGATGCTGGACATGACCGAGGCAGGCGCGGTCGGCGCGGCGATGCACGGACTCGACTCCGCCATTCATGCCGCTCGCGATTCGCAGCATCAAGCGCACATGCAGGCGCGTTACCGGCCGCTCGATCAGTATGGCAACGCGCGGCACAACGAGCCGCGCCACGACCCCTATGTCCAGCCGGACGACCCGCTCGCGCAATTGCCCGCCACGCTCGCGCCGCGCGGCACACAGATCGCCGACCAGTACGGCTATGTGATCTACGTCGCCGCCGAGCAAGTGCCTAACGCGATGTATCGCGCGTGGGCGGAAATCATGAAAGACGGCAAGCGCGTCGAGCGTTCCGGTCTGGTGGGTCCGCGTTTCGGGCAGGCCGCCGAAGCGGAGCAGTACGCGCTCGATTGGGCGCGGCAGTGGATCGATCGCGAGTGCCGCACGGAAGAAGCCGCGGCCGGCATGCAAACGCGCGCCGCAAGCGATCATCAGGCCGCCGTACCGGTGGCGCGTCCGTTGCCGGCCATGCGTCACGTGCCGGAGCCTGTCGCGGCGAGTCACGGTCACCATAGTCACGGCGGTCCGGCTCATGGCCCGCTCAATGCGTTTCGCGGACCGCTGCGCCGTTATCCTGGCGAGCCTGCCGCGGCTGGTGGTGCGTCATCGTCTGAAAGCAATGCATCGGGTAGTACATCGGGCAATGCGTCTGACCGTTATCCGTCGTCGTTTCCAGAACTCATCTCCCATGCGGGGTGAGCAGCGGCGCACAGGATCGGAGTGAGAATCCAGCGTCGATCGCAGTACCCCGCGGCCGTCAGGAGCAACAGCCGCAGGTTCCCGCTTCATTCGTCGTGAATTACCACTAATGTCTCATTGACGGCCATACGTGTCGTCGAAGCGCACGATATCGTCCTCGCCGAGATACGAGCCCGACTGCACCTCGATCATTTCGAGCGGCATCTTGCCCGGGTTCTCGAGACGATGCGTGACGCCGAGCGGAATATAGGCCGATTCGTTTTCGGACACGATAAAACGCTCTTCACCACGCGTGACGAGTGCCGTGCCGCGCACCACGATCCAGTGTTCGGCGCGGTGATGATGCATTTGCAGCGAGAGACGCGCGCCCGGTTTGACCACGATGCGTTTCACCTGAAAACGCTCGCCCGTGTCGACCGAATCGTAATTGCCCCACGGACGATGCACCTTGCGATGGTTGGCCGCTTCGAGGCCGCCATCGTTGCGGATACGTCCCACGATCTTCTTCACGTCCTGCACGCGCGATTTGTCGGCCACCAGAATCGCGTCTGCCGTTTCCACCACGACGAGATCCTGCGTACCCACGCAGGCAATCAGGCGTCCTTCCGAATGAGCGAAGGTCGAGGCCGCGCCTTCGAACATCACGCGGCCGCGGCCGACGTTGTCGTCGCTGTCTTTCTCGGAGATGTCCCAGATCGCGTCCCACGAACCGACGTCCGACCAGCCCGCGTTGAGCGGCACCACGACGCCCGACGCCGCGCTCTGATCGTTGCCGAGCTGTTCCATCACGGCGTAGTCGATCGAGTTCGACGGCGATGCGGCAAATGCTTCGCGTTGCAGACGGAAGAAGTCGCCGTCCGCCTTGCCGCCCGCGATGGCTGCTTCGCACGCCGCGAGAATGGCCGGCTGGAAGTGACGGATCGCCTTGAGCCACGTGGACGCGCGCATGATGAAAATGCCGCTGTTCCACCAGTACTCCTGCGATTCGATGTAGCGCTGGGCGAGTTCGAGGTGCGGCTTCTCGACGAAGCGGTCGAGCTTGTGCGCGGCGATGGCAGGCGCGTCCGACAAGGCGTCCGGAATCTCGTCAGGTGTCCCAGGCGTGATATCGAGCGCTGCACCGATGCGAATATAGCCATAACCCGTTTCGGCACGCGTCGGCACGATGCCCATCGTGACGATGTGATTGGCGGCGGCGTGGCGCACGCCTGCGGCCACCGCGGCGTGAAAGCCGTCGATGTCGGTGACGGCGTGATCGGCGGGCATCACCGCCATGATGCCGTCTTCGTTGTCGGCGGCAATCGACAACGCCGCCACCGTGAGCGCGGGTGCCGTATCGCGGCCGACCGGTTCGAGAATCAGACGGCTCTGCTTGCCGCTCGTGCGCAGTTGCTCGGCGGTCGTGAAGCGATGTTCTTCGTTCGCCACCACCACGAGCTGCTCGGCGAGCGGATAGCCGGCTTCGAGCGTATCGAGCCGGCGCGTGGTGGACTGCAGCAGCGAATCGTCACCGAGCAGTCCGATCAACTGCTTCGGATACTGCTCGCGCGACATCGGCCACAGTCGCGTACCGGAGCCTCCCGCCAGAATCACGGGATGAACCTTGAGCTTGACGTTCAGGGGCTTAGCTTGCGTAGACCGGGTGTCGGCGGGCGTTGCCGTAACCGGAGCTGTCATGGTGAACTCCTCGAGGCTGGGGTGAATGCGTCGAGTTTTATCACGAACTCCGGAATCAATAAAAGCGCGTTAAATAGAATCGAATATAAAACCGTGAATAAAAATTAAACGATTAGATGAAGAAAAAATGTCCGGTGAATTTATAAAAAAGAAAAATTACCCGAAAAAAATCGCGAGCTATTTTTTTACGCGAACCGGTGTCGCACAATGGAGACGGAAACGAGGTCGTAAGCATCGTAGGCAAACGCGAAGAAACGGCTGGCGTCCAGCGCATCAAGGGCGGAAAAGCTATGCTCAAACGCTGAATCAGGTAAGAATTGCCGAATAAAAGTGAGAAAAAATTCCGAAATTCTGACCGATACAATTTGAGATATTTTGCTGTCTTGCAGCGCGAATTTTAATATCGCTTTATCTATACCTGTACAAGGGTATTCACTCATTCCGACAAACATTTCCAACTCGGCCGTTCAGGCTTTTTTCAGAGTGGGAAATGACAGCGCAATTAGCACCGGTTCAAACAGTTTCGCGTCGTGCAGCAGTTCGGCAAGACGCGGATACCGGCGTTGTGCGCGGCATCGGTTAATGACGCACGTGAATGTTTTCAAACAAACGGATGGATGGCACTTGACTGACGAACTGAGGTGCAGCGCATGCTGAGCGTTCTATCGAGAATCATCGACATCGCCATGGTCGCGCTCGGCGCGGCTATCGCCACGGCTGTGCACAGCGGGAAACTGGTGTGGCTGGACGACATCCAGAGCGTCTCGCTCGCGTTCGACTGCCTGCTGGTGGTGGTGTTCTTCCCGGCTCTCGGCATCTATCAGTCGTGGCGCGGCAAGCCGCTCTACGACCTGCTGTGCCGCGTCGCCGGCGGCTGGGTGATGGTGGAGGTCACCGGCATCCTGATCAGCTTCAGCCTGCACCGCTCGGACAGTCTGTCGCGCCTCTGGCTGCTGTACTGGGCGGTCGCCACCATCGTGCTGCTGATCGTCACCAAGGTGATCGTGTATTCGATTCTGCGCGGACTGCGTCGCGAGGGTTTCAATCAGCGCGCGGTGGCGATCGTCGGCGGGGCGCCGTATGGACGCTTCCTGATCGAGCAGATGCGCAGCCGTCCGGAAGCCGGCTTCACGCCGATCGTGGTGTTCGATCAGGACGGCACCATCAACCACTACGAAGACCCCGACGCGGGCGCGGCGATCGACGGCGTGCCGGTCGAGCGCGACTACGCGCGCATGCTGCAAATGCTGCGTCAACGCGCGATCCGCGAACTCTGGCTCGCCTTGCCGATCTCGAAGGAACGCGAGATTCATCGCTTCGTGATGGACCTGCGCAACGACTTCGTGAATATCCGTTTCATTCCCGACGTGCGCAGCCTGACGCTCTTCAATCAGCCGATGGTCGATCTGCTCGGCGTGCCGGCCATCAACCTGGCCGCTTCGCCGATCACCGATCTGCGCGTCCTGCCCAAGCGTGTATTCGACCGGCTGTTCGCGCTCGGCGCGCTGACCGCGCTCGCGCCGGTGATGCTGGTCATCGCCGCCGCGGTGAAGATCAACTCGCCGGGTCCCGTGTTCTTCCGCCAGAAGCGCAAGGGCATCGACGGCAACCAGTTCGAGATCTACAAGTTCCGCTCGATGAAGATGCACAAGGAAGAGCACGGCAAGATCACCCAGGCCACGCGCCGCGATCCGCGCATCACGGCGGTGGGCGCATTCCTGCGGCGCACCAGTCTCGACGAGCTGCCGCAGTTCATCAACGTGCTGCGCGGCGAGATGTCGGTGGTCGGTCCGCGCCCGCACGCACTCGAACACGACGACATCTACAAGGATCTGGTGAAGGGCTACATGCACCGTTACCGGATCAAGCCGGGCATCACCGGCTGGGCGCAGATCAACGGTTATCGCGGCGAAACCGATCGCATCGAAAAGATGATGGGCCGCGTGAAACTCGATCTGTACTACATGCAGCACTGGACCTTCTGGCTCGACATCAAGATCGTCGTGCTGACGCTGTGGAAGGGCTTCGTGGGCAGCAACGCCTACTGAGCACCGCTCGCGCAAAGCAAGGCAGTACCCGCGTGACGCTGTTTTCCGAATCAACCATTTTCCGAGGTGTAATACATGAACCTGACGATCATCGGTAGTGGCTACGTAGGCCTCGTGACGGGCGCCTGTCTGGCCG